>NZ_BAKJ01000019.1 GCF_000614125.1 Bacteroides rodentium JCM 16496 | reverse complement strand
TATTATTAATGGTAATAATTGGCAATCACACGAAATAAATTGTGTTTTTCACACTTAAAATTCGTTTATCCACCTCTAAAATACATTTATCCACCCTTATTTGCCGAGCATGTCATATTTTTGCCGTGCAACTAGTGCTCTATATTTTGATAAAGAGCCGCACACTTAAAATCTAATTTTAATATTATGAAGAATAACAAAAGAATGACTATCGTATCTGGCATGGCATTAGCTCAATTGAATCTTTCCGATTTATACCAGCAAATTATCTAATCTACTAATTTAATACTTAAAAAGATGAGGAAACATTTATTTCTTTCCGTAATGCTTAGTCTGTGTGCCTTTGGCGGCATGGCAGTGTATCCTACACCTGCCATGGCTACTGTAGTACAATCTCCGACTATCAAGGTTCGCGGCCAAGTTGTCGATGAACTGGGTGAACCATTGTTAGGGGCTACCATTAGAGTAAAAGGTGGCTCTACCGGAACCACAACCGACTTGGACGGGAACTTCCAATTAGAAGTTCCCGGGAATTCCACTCTATTAGTAAGCTTCGTAGGCTACAAGGAACGTGAAATCGCCGTTCGCAACCGCGCTATCATCGAAACCATCCAATTACAACCGGACAACCAGATACTTGAACAAGTGGTTGTCGTAGGCTATGGTACGCAGAAGAAATCCGACTTGACCGGTTCCGTTGCCGTAGTAGATGCGGAAGCCTTGAAACAGACATCCAATTCCAACATTTCTACCATGCTCGAAGGTAAAGTTTCGGGTGTACAAGTCACCTCCGACGGACAACCCGGTGCAGACCCCACCGTCCGGATCCGTGGTGTGGGTTCGTTTGGTGACACCTCTCCTCTTTATGTAATCGACGGTGTACCCATGGGTACTTCCATCCGCGATTTCTCTTCCAATGACATTGAAACCATCCAAGTGTTGAAAGACGCTTCGGCTGCTGCCATCTATGGTTCGCGTGCCGCCAACGGCGTGATTATCATCACTACCAAACGCGGGCAGAAAGACCAACCGCTGAAGGTGGACTACAATGGTTATGTAGGTATAGACCAAATACCCGGCGATGTCTATGACGTGATGAATGCAGACCAATACAGCCAATACATCGGCGAGGCGTGTGCCAACTCAAACACTCCGCTACCCGGTGGCTACAAGCTGGACAGCACAACCGGGAAATATTATTTCCAAGACGGCACCAATACCAACTGGTTCAAGGAAGTGTTCAAGACGGGTATCCGCCAAAACCACAATGTAAATCTCTCCGGTGGTGGCGCAAACAACACCTATAATGTATCTCTGGACTACTTCAACCAGAGAGGTACGCTGGAAGGTGCAGGTCCCAATTACGAACGTTACACCGCTCGCGTAAACAATACCATGGATACCAAGTTCATCAAGTTCCAGACAAGCTTGGTTTACTCGCACTCCAATCAGGACAATATGGGTCTGTCAAATGCTTCTGAATATGTTCAGGGCTTGTACGGCGATGTCACCAACGTGCTTCGCGGCACCCTGCTGATGCAACCCACCATCAAGGCATACGACAACTCCACTTGGGTACTTGACAACCTGGTGGGAATCGCCAATAACTTCAACTATGACTCTTACGGCTACGGAGTTTACTACGATACCGTACACGGCGACATCTCAGCTTCCAACCCGTTGTTGGTAAACAACTTGCTGAAACGCAACACTCGCGTGGACCGCTTCGTGGGGACAGGTTCTGCCGATGTAGACCTTCTCAAGATGATAGGTATTGAAAGTAAAAACCATAAACTGAACTACAAAGCCAACCTTTCTTATAGTAAGACACACTGCAAAGATTTTACTTGGATTCCCGCATGGTACAGAGTAACCGTGTTTATCTGTCGAAAAGCAACGAACGACTGACCAAGGATCCCGCTCTTATGCCGATGCATTGATTGAAAACGTGCTTACCTACGACGGCACGATTGGCAAACACCACATCAACGTAGTGGCAGGTCAGACGTATGAAGAAGAAAACACCGACCTGCTGACCGGGTGGGGAATCAACTTCACCGAGCCTTATTTCTTGCAGTTGCAGAATGCCGCCAACACATACTCGGAAAGTTTTGAATACAAGCACGCCATCCTTTCATACATTGGCCGTATCAACTACAATTTCGATGACAGATACTTGATTTCGGCAACCATCCGCCGCGACGGCAGTTCCCGTTTGTCCCAAAATATCCGCTGGGGTACATTCCCCTCCGTGTCCGTGGGCTGGCGCTTCGACAAGGAGGCATTCTTTCCCTTCAACCGCGACGTGATAAATATGTTCAAAGTGCGTGGAAGTTACGGTGAACTGGGTAATGAAAATATCGGTGAATACATGTATCAGGCTGTAATGGCGCGTAACAACATGACTTACAGCTTTGGCAACACCCCTATCACCGGTTCTGCCATCTCTACTTTCGTGGACAACAACCTGTCTTGGGAAAAGAAGAAAAGCTACAACGTAGGTATTGACCTTGCCATGTTCAACAACCGTTTGGAATTCACTGCCGAATGGTACAAAAACATCAGCGATGACCTGCTGTATGCCGTGCCCGTTCCCGAACAAGCCGGCGTTTCCAATACCACCGTCACCATGAATGCCGCCTCGATGAACAACTCCGGTTTTGAGTTCTCGGCTACCTATCGCAACCGCGATCATGACTTCAAGTATGAACTTTCCGCCAACTTCAGCACACTGCGCAACCGCGTGACTTCTTTGGGCTTCGGCACCGACTCTTACATCTCTGGCGCATACATTACCAATGTAGGTCAGGAAATCGGCCAGTTCTATGGTTGGGTTTATGATGCATTGCCCGCACACAAGCCGACCTCGACAACCATGCTACCCAAGAAGGTGCCCAAATAGGCGACTGCCTTTATAAAGACGTAAGCGGTCCCGACGGCACCCCCGACGGTAAAGTAGATGCCAACGACCAAGTAGTGTTAGGTAGCGGTATGCCTAAGATACACTTCGGTCTGAACGCACGTTTTGAATACAAACGTTTTGACTTGAGCATCGCAACATTCGGTGCACTGAACTATCACGTAAGCGATGATATCCACAATTCGCTCAACTCATGCTACGGTTGGGGAAACAAGGAAGTGGCCATGCTCGATGCCAACCGATTCAGCGAAGACGGCAGCACTTACCTGTCTGACGTGCCGCGCACTTATGCCACCAACAATGCCAGCTTTGCATGGAACGACCTCTTCAGTTCACGCAAAATTCAGAATGCCGCATACTGGAAAATCGCCAACGTAGAACTGGGATGCAACCTTCCTAACGAATGGTTCGGAAAATATGTTTCCGATGTGCGTTTTTACATATCTGCACAGAATCTCCACACTTTCACCAAATACAAAGGTTATAATGTGGACTATGCCGGAGGAACATTTACCCCGGGCTACAACTTCTGTTCTTATCCTACAGCACGTACATTTATGTGCGGTGTACATTTTACATTCTAATTCATAAAAACATATTCTATGAAACTAAATAAATACTCACTTGTCCTCGTCTTGGGATTAAGCACTTTAGCTTCTTGCAGTGACAAATTGGAACTGGTGAATCCCAACCAGCAAACATCAAGTACTTTCGGTTTCAACGCCGACGATTTGGAAGAGAGCGTCATCGCTGCTTATAACCATATTCGCATGGAAGGTTCATACGCCCGCGTGGGCTACACGATTGATGTGTGCCGCGGCGACGAAGCGTGGAACTCTTCACAAGTATGGTACCTTCCTTTCGACGACCTCAACGTAGAAGTCACTTCAGACATCACCTGGTGGCCTTGGCGCGAATGGTACTATACCATCAATGTCTGTAACTTTGCCATATCCCGTTGTGACAAAGACAACAGCCAGCTTTCCGAAAGGATGAAGCACATCAAGGGGCAGATGCTCTTTTTGCGCGGACTTTCATACTACAACTTGGTGGGTTATTACCAAAACCCTCCTCTCATCACAAACTACGAAACCTACTCCTCACTTGATGGTCTTTATGGTGCCAACAACACCTATGATGAAGTACTCGACCAGGTGGAAAAAGATTTCAAGGAGGCAATGGAATTACTGCCTTCACGCGATGCAGGGGCAGAGTGGAATCGCGGACGCGCCACTTGCGGTTCGGCTGCCGGCTATTATGCCCGCACACTTATGATGCGCCATAAATTCAGCGATGCGCTCACTGTATTGAAAGACATCATTGGCAAAAAGTATGGAACTTACAACCTGGTAGCTAACTTCGGTGACAACTTCCGTGAAGGCTCTGCCTACGAAAATAATGCAGAGAGCCTCTTCGAAGTGCAATTCCTTGACTTCGAGTCACAAGGTACCGATGACGAATGGACTCCGGTGAACACCAGCCCCAACGCAACGCAAGGCTCGGCAATCGAGAGTAACTTTGCCCCCGGCAACTATGGCGGCTGGGCCGACATATCGGCATCCCCCTGGCTCTATCATCTCTTCAAAGCAGAACGTACTGCCAACGGCAAACTCGACCCACGTCTTTATTGGACCATAGGTACTTATGAAACGGATTGGGAAGACTTCGAATACGGAAACGTTGCCTACACCAATACGCTTACGCCCGAAGACAACATCGTAACAAACAACATCAACGGCGGTCTTCCCATCGCCAAATTCACGAACCTGCGTACCGGCTTGTATAGCACCGTAGTAACAGGCTTACACGATGGCATCAACCTGCGCTTGATGCGCTATTCGGATGTATTGCTCCGCGCTGCCGAATGCGAAAATGAGGTAAACGGTCCTACGCAACAAGCCATCGACTGGATTAACGAAGTGCGCAACCGTGCCGGTTTGGCCGACTTGGAGCTTTCTGACTTCAACTCCGCCGACAAACTCTTCGAGCAAATTGCCAATGTTGAACGTCCTAAAGAATTCGGTTGCGAGTTCGGACGAGGATTTGACCTTATCCGCTGGGGATTTTTCCACGACAACGGACGCTTGCAACAACTCAAAGAGCACGGGACTTTCCGCCGTTCAGTAGAAGGAACCAAAGATGCTGTCAGCTATAGTGACATTGCATCCGACCCCCAACTGAAGAGTTCTTTCGACACCTACAGACCCGGACACGAATTCCTGCCTATCGTACAACAACTACTGAACAACAACCCGAACTTGGCAGGAAACTCTGCCAACTATAGTACAGATAACTTCACTTATTTCAATGGCAATGGCTGGAAAGTGCACCCGGTTGTAGATTTAAACAAATAAAGTTTCAACCACTATAAAAATTAGAACAATGAAATTACTCAAAAAATTAACATACGCTTGCTGTTCCATAACTTTAGGACTGATGGCACTGGCAAGTTGCGAAGGCGGTGAACTATATGATGTAAACGCCCCTGACTGGATTTCCGAAAAAGTTGACTCCATCGAGAATTCAAAGAAAGAACCGGAAGAAGAAGTGCTTGAAGGCATGCAGGAAGATGTGTACAGCTTCGGTAATACGGACTATACCTCCGGCTTCTGGTCAGCATTTTCCAAGTATTATGTTGTGCCTGATGGTCAGAAGTGGCACGGGGTATTCAACCTCAACATCAATCCCGCCGACAATACCTATTACAAGAACTTCGCCCTCATCATCACCAACGACGTGAATCGTGGCGGCGAAGGTTATACGGAATATGGTGCTTTTCGCTTTGATGCCACAAATGACACTGTTGCCTATAATTCCCAATGGGGCAGTCACCTTTATTTCAAATACACGTCCAGCACACTGATGCTTTCGCCCGTTGACAATAAAGACGAAGCCTGCAGAAGCTGGGAGGCAAGGTGACTCTCACCGTAGATCGCACCAATGAAAATGCTTTCAATATCAAGATACAGAACGCATCGGCAACCAAGACGTATGAACAACCATACAAGTTGCCCAACCTGAATGCAGACGGAACCAATACCAATATTCGCTGCTTCTTGGTTCCGGAAGGTTCATATATCGACTTTCTACAGAGCAACATTGAGCCTATCGGTGGATTTACTTCGGCAAAAGACAAGAATCCAATTTCCATGGAACTGCAAAATGTCCCCGACCAAGTAAACGTCGGCACATCGCTCGAAGAAGCTATGGCTGGCGTAACCGCCATCGTTACCTTTGAAGAAGGGGTAACCAAGACCGTCACCGCAAAAGAACTCCAGTTCACTGCCATTCCCAGTATGGAAGAGTTGGGTACAAAAACTCTGGTCGCCATCTACAACAAGACCTTCAAAGGCGAGAATTGCAACCAACCGATTATAGCCAATGCTACATTTGTAGTAGTAGAAAAGATTGTATCTATCAAAGTAACCACACAGCCAACCAAAACGCAGTACACCTGCTATACACCCGATGGCATAGGTTATCCTTTCGACCCCACCGGCATGGAAGTAACAGCTACCTATGCCAATGGGGACGAAAGAGTGATTGACAACTCTAAACTCACTTTCTCTAACTTCCCGGGAAAAGCTGGCAAACAAGTTGTCACAATCACTGCCGAGGAAAATATAACGACTGTAGTAGAAGTCACGGTAGCAGAATCTGCCGTATCAGCAGTGACCAACAATGCACCTACATTGGGCTTGGAAGATTGCAGCTCTGCTTGGTGGACCTACTTCAGCGATGACTTCAATGTACCCGCCGGCAAAACCAAGAGTATCAGTTTCACCAACTATAGCAGCATGGCAGCCAACTGGAACAACTTTGCAGTAATTCTCCGCAAGACAGACAAAACACAAGAGTATGCGGTAGTACGTGCCGACAACTATGGTTGGGGCGATGGATACGCAAGTTGCAAGGCGATTGGCACGCAAGGCGATTGGGCTACTTGGTTGCCAACCATGAACGGTGCCAGAGTGGATGTTTATGTGACCAACTGCGGCGACGGCACTGCCGACGTACAAGCTGTGATGAGAGGCAATAATGGCACAGTATATACACAAGGCTATTATGGCATCAATAACATTGATGTCAACGATTTGAATTTCGCCTTCACTGTAGACGGCAGCTATATTGTTTTCTAAACTGAATCATCCTTTCAGTCTTTTAAATTATCAATTCATCCAATACTGTCCCTCTGTAAAGGAACAGTATTGGACTCAAAAAACAGCGATATGAAAAAACTATTATCTTATTGGATTTACCTACCTCTATTCTTCATCTTTGCGGCATGTTCCGATAACAATGATGAAATAGAGCGCATTTATGTAAACGTAGGTACGCCCCAAATAAGCGCAACTACCACAAACTCGATTACTCTTACCGCATCCGTAACCGGTGGTGGCAACCAAATTATCAAGAAAGGGTTCTGCTATAGTTCAAACTCTCAGACTCCCGATATAAAAGGAGACGCAACTGATGCTGATGACAATTTCAGTGCAACCATTTCGGGCTTGAGATCTAACGGCACCTATTATATCCGTGCATACGTTTACTGCGACAGCCGTTATACCTATTCGGAAACCGTGACAGCCACCACCGAAAGTTTAAGCATTGACGAACAACTGAGAAATTACGTAGCACCAGCCTATCCCGACGACTATGCTACCATGTCAGACTGGAGCAAACGCAACCAATGGAATCTTGCCAATGTACACGATCCCACCGTGGTGCTTGCCGAAGACGGGTATTACTACATGTATCAGACCGATGCCTCCTATGGCAATGCACACACAGCAGGCGGCCACTTCCACGGCAGACGCTCAAAAGATCTCGTAAACTGGGAATACCTGGGCGGAGTAATGCCAGCACTGCCCGAATGGGTAATTCCAAAGCTGAATGAAATTCGTAAGGAAATGGGGCTGAATGAAGTTTCACCCCAAACAGCCGACTTCGGTTACTGGGCACCTTGCGTACGCAAAGTAAGAAACGGACTTTACCGCATGTACTACTCCATCGTATGCCCCGGCACCTTAGACGGAGCAGGTTCTTGGAGCGAACGTGCCTTTATCGGCCTATTGGAAAACTCCAACCCCGCCGACAACAACGGCTGGAAAGATAAAGGCTATGTCATCACCAACGCCTCGGACAAAGGCCTAAACTTTCACATCAGACCCGATGACTGGAACAACTGTTATTACAAATGGAATGCCATCGATCCAAGCTACCTAATAGACAACAACGGGAAGCATTACTTGATTTACGGCTCTTGGCACAGCGGTATAGCAGCTTTGGAAGTAGATGCAGAAACCGGAAAACCAGTGAATACGCTGTCGGCTCCTTGGGGAACTAATGAAGACATCGCCGCATACGGTTCATTGATTGCCACCCGGAGAATGGGAGATCGTTGGCAAGCCTCGGAAGGTCCGGAAATCATCTACAATGCTGCCACCGGCTACTATTACTTATTTGTAGCTTATGACGCATTAGGTGTTCCTTACAATACCCGTGTTTGTCGCTCCAAAAACATCTATGGTCCCTACCTTGGCATGGACGGTGTAGACCAGACCCAAACAGGAGGAGAGATGTTGCCCATTGTAACTCATCCATACAAGTTCAACAACAGCTATGGATGGGTAGGCATCTCTCACTGCGCCGTGTTTGATGACGGCAATGGCAATTGGTATTACGCATCGCAAGGCAGATTCCCAGAAAATGTGGGAGGAAATGCTTATAGTAATGCACTCATGATGGGACATGTACGTTCCATACGGTGGAATTCGCAAGGCTGGCCAGTTGTAATGCCCGAACGCTACGGAGCTGTCCCCAAAGTAGCCATCACTGAAGAAGAACTGATAGGCAATTGGGAACATATCGACCTATCTTACTCTTATGGAAAACAGAAAGAATCGAGCAACATGACCCTTGCAGCTGACCATACCATCACCGACGGTGCATGGAAAGGAAGTACTTGGAGTTACGATGCGGACAAGCAAATACTAACAGCCAACGGAGTGGAACTATGCCTGCAACGCGAAACAGATTGGGAAGCCAATCCACGTACCCACACCATTGTCTATGCCGGATATGGCAACAACTTCAAGACCTATTGGGGCAAAAAGAGTAAATAATAACTTATTTCCATTCTAAAACTGCTTCGGAGCCTATGGTTTCAAGCAGTTTTTCATTTTCATGTTACAAAACATATAGAAGTGTAAATGACACACTAAATAAAAGTGTTACTTTTACACCCGAAATAGAATAAGAGCCTAATTTTCAAAACAACATAATACCATGAAACATTATTTCTTACTTGCAGGAATTGCCGCAATGATGCTAACAGCGTGCAATCAAAAGACAGAAACAACGCTTACTCTGTCCGGTCTTGATCCAGTAAAATTCCAAACAACGGTCAATGACGCCCAAACACAGCTTTATACGCTGAAGAATAAAGCGGGCATGGAAGTATGCATCACAAACTTTGGAGGACGTATTGTATCCATTATGGTACCCGACAAAAACGGAGTTATGCAGGATGTAGTATTGGCTTTGACAGCATTGCCGATTACATCAACATTCCAAGTGACTTTGGTGCTTCTATCGGACGCTACGCCAACCGGATTAATCAAGGAAAAATCGTTCTTGACGGAGATACCATACAGTTACCACAGAACAATTTCGGGCATTGCCTGCACGGTGGTCCCAAAGGATGGCAATACCAAGTATACAGCGCCAATCCCATTGACAGCACAACTCTGGAGCTCACCCGCATTTCACCGGATGGAGACGAGAATTTCCCGGGTAACGTCACGGCAAAAGTACTTTTCAAGCTAACGGATGACAATGCCATTGATATAAAATACAGTGCTAAAACAGACCAAAAGACGGTTATCAATATGACTAACCATTCTTACTTCAATCTATCAGGTGATCCTTCAAAGGCAGCAACAGACCACATCTTATACATCAATGCAGACAACTATACTCCGGTAGACAGTACTTTCATGACAACGGGTGAAATTGTTACTGTAAAAGAGACCCCTATGGACTTCACAACTCCGAAAACGGTTGGACAAGATATTACCAATTACGACTTTATACAATTGAAGAACGGAAACGGTTACGACCACAATTGGATATTGAATACAAAAGGTGATATAAATCAAATAGCCGCCAAGCTGACTTCACCGATAAGCGGTATTACTTTGGAAGTCTATACCAATGAACCAGGCATTCAAGTGTATACCGGCAACTTCCTGGATGGTACAATAAAAGGGAAGAAAGGAATCACATACCACCAACGTGCTTCTGTATGCCTTGAAACACAGCATTACCCAGACAGCCCCAACAAGTCTCAATGGCCTTCTGTCGTACTGGAACCCGGACAAATTTACAACAGTGAATGTATTTTCAGATTTTCCGTAGAAAAATAACAATAACTTTATAAATCATTTATTATCGTGGAAACATTAGATTGGTTAGTCATTGGAATCTTTTTCCTGGCTTTGATTGGAATTATTGTTTGGGTTGTCAAACAGAAACAGAATGACTCAGCAGACTATTTTTTAGGCGGTCGTGATGCTACATGGCTCGCTATCGGTGCATCTATCTTTGCATCCAACATCGGTTCGGAACACTTAATTGGATTGGCCGGTGCCGGTGCTTCCAGCGGTATGGCTATGGCACATTGGGAAATACAAGGCTGGATGATCCTTATCTTAGGTTGGGTATTTGTACCATTCTATTCGCGAAGCATGGTATTTACAATGCCAGAATTCCTAGAACGCCGTTATAATCCACAATCACGTACAATATTGTCTGTAATATCTTTAATCAGCTATGTACTGACAAAAGTTGCCGTGACGGTTTATGCAGGAGGATTGGTTTTCCAACAAGTATTCGGCATAAAAGAACTTTGGGGAATCGACTTCTTTTGGATTGCTGCCATCGGTCTGGTTATACTGACTGCGCTCTACACAATCTTCGGAGGAATGAAGTCGGTGCTTTATACCTCCGTCCTGCAGACTCCCATCCTGCTGTTAGGTTCACTGATAATCCTTGTACTCGGCTTCAAAGAATTGGGAGGCTGGGATGAGATGATGAGAATCTGCGGTGCAGTCACAGTGAACGATTATGGCAACACAATGACAGAGCTTATACGCAGTAACAACGACCCTAACTTCCCTTGGTTGGGTGCGCTGATTGGTTCAGCCATTATCGGATTCTGGTATTGGTGTACAGACCAGTTCATCGTGCAACGCGTACTTTCCGGAAAGAATGAAAAGGAAGCACGACGCGGTACCATCTTCGGAGCTTACCTGAAATTATTGCCCGTATTCTTATTCCTTATCCCAGGCATGATTGCTTTCGCATTACACCAAAAATATCTCGGTACAGGGGGAGAAGGTTTTCTACCTATGCTGGCAAACGGAAATGCCAATGCAGATGCTGCTTTCCCGACTCTAGTAGCAAAATTGCTTCCTGCAGGAGTCAAAGGTTTGGTTGTTTGCGGTATTCTTGCAGCATTGATGAGCTCTCTCGCATCTTTGTTCAACTCATCTGCCATGCTTTTCACCATTGACTTCTACAAACGTTTCAAGCCAAACACTTCTGAGAAAAAGCTGGTGGGAATTGGACAGATGGCAACTGTTGTGATTGTGATATTGGGCATACTCTGGATTCCCATTATGCGCAGTGTAGGTGATGTCCTTTACACCTATTTACAAGATGTACAATCTGTATTGGCACCAGGCATTGCCGCAGCCTTCCTCTTGGGAATCTGCTGGAAACGTACCTCTGCACAAGGCGGCATGTGGGGACTGATTGCCGGAATGATTATCGGTTTAACCCGTCTGGGGGCAAAAGTATATTACAGCAATGCAGGAGATGTGTCTAGCAGTACCTTCAAGTATCTGTTCTATGATATGAACTGGCTGTTTTTCTGCGGATGGATGTTCTTGTTCTGCATCGTAGTGGTTATCGCAGTCAGCATGTTTACAGCTGCCCCAAGCGCTGAAAAGATTCAAGGGCTGGTATTCGGAACTTCAACTCCCGAACAAAAAGCAGCTACACGTGCAAGTTGGAATAAATGGGATATAATTCATACCCTTATCATCCTGGGTATAACCGCAGCTTTTTATTGGTATTTCTGGTAAATCGATATGTTGCTATGATATATATCCATGCAACATATCTCTTAAACAAAAATTAAGATATGAGTAATTACTATAGTTCAAATCCGAAACTTTATGTAGGCATCGACTGCATTATATTTGGTTTCAATGAAGGAGAGTTGAACCTGCTGTTGCTGAAGCGCAACTTCGAACCGGCAATGGGCGAATGGTCGCTGATGGGTGGATTCGTGCAGGAAGGCGAAAGCGTGGATGATGCAGCCAAACGAGTCCTTAATGAATTAACCGGATTGGAAGATGTATATATGGAACAAGTCAAAGCTTTCGGAGCCATAGAGCGTGACCCGGGAGAACGCGTAGTCTCGATTGCTTACTATGCGCTCATCAACATCAACGAATACGACAAAGAATCCGTACAGCAGCACAATGCTTTCTGGGTAAATATCAATGAACTACCAGCGCTAATCTTTGATCATCCGCAAATGGTGGAACAAGCCCGGAAGTTGATGCAACAAAAAGCGTCCACCGAACCAATCGGCTTTAATCTGCTACCTAAACTGTTCACACTGTCACAACTGCAAAGCTTATACGAAGCCATATACGGTGAGAATATTGACAAACGGAACTTCCGAAAACGCATAGCAGAAATGGACTATATAGAAAAAACTGACAAGATAGACAAAACGGGGTCCAAACGTGGGGCTGCCTTATATCAGTTTAATGAGAAGGCATACCGCAAAGCTCCGAAATTCAAGCTCTGAAAACCTAATATTCAACAATTTGTAATTAGTAATTTAAATAATATGCTGGAAGCACTGAAAGACAAAGTATTCCATGCCAACCTTGAACTGGTGAAGCACGGATTGGTAATCTTCACATGGGGCAACGTATCGGGTATTGACCGCGAGTCTGGTCTGGTAGTCATCAAGCCCAGTGGAGTGAGTTACGATGAGATGAAAGCAGAGGATATGGTAGTGGTAGACCTTGACGGTAAAGTCATAGAGGGTAAGTTAAACCCTTCCTCGGACACCCCTACTCATATTGCCCTATACAAAGCATTCCCCGAAATAGGCGGTGTGGTGCATACGCACTCTACTTACGCCACTGCTTGGGCACAAGCCGGATGTGACATCCCGAATATCGGGACAACACATGCCGATTACTTCCACGACGCCATACCCTGCACAGCAGACATGACGAAGGAGGAAGTGGAAGGAGCGTATGAACTGGAAACGGGAAATGTCATCGTAAAACGCTTTGAAGGGCTGAACCCGGTACATACTCCCGGAGTATTGGTAAAGAACCACGGTCCTTTCTCGTGGGGAAAAGACGCACACGAAGCGGTACATAATGCCGTAGTGATGGAGCAGGTGGCCAAAATGGCAAGTATAGCCTATGCCGTGAACCCCAACCTGACCATGAATCCGCTGCTGATAGAAAAGCATTTCAGCCGCAAGCACGGTCCTAACGCTTATTATGGACAGAAATAACTATCATTCTTTTAATATAAACTATAAAAATAAATTGTATGAACGCATTTGAACAATATGAAGTATGGTTCGTAACCGGAGCACAGCTCTTGTACGGAGGCGACGCAGTTATCGCAGTAGACGCACATAGTAATGAAATGGTGAAAGGTCTGAATGATTCCGGGAAACTGCCCGTAAAGGTAGTATATAAAGGTACGGTCAATTCATCTAAAGAAGTAACAGCTGCCTTCAAGGCCGCCAACAACGATGAAAAGTGTATCGGAGTCATCACCTGGATGCACACCTTCTCTCCTGCCAAAATGTGGATTCACGGCTTGCAGGAACTGAAGAAGCCATTACTACACTTCCATACACAGTTCAACAAGGAAATTCCCTGGGAAACGATGGACATGGATTTTATGAACCTGAACCAATCGGCTCATGGCGACCGCGAGTTCGGACACATCGTGACACGTATGCGAAAGAACCGTAAAGTGGTAGTAGGCCACTGGCAGGACGAAAAAGCACAAAACCAGATTGCCGCATGGATGCGCGTAGCTGCCGCATGGGCTGATGCGCAGGATATGCTCATCATCCGCTTCGGCGACCAGATGAATAACGTGGCTGTGACAGACGGTGACAAGGTCAGCGCCGAACAAGTATTGGGCTACCATGTGGACTACTATCCCATCAATGATGTGATGACATACTACAATGCTGTCAGCGACGAGGACGTGAAGACGCTTGTAGCAGAATACTTCAAGCTTTACGACCACGCTCCCGAACTGGAAGACACACGTACGGAAGCCTACACCAAAGTATGGAACTCCGCCAAGGCTGAAATAGCCATTCGCCGCGTGCTGAAAGACACGGGTGCCAAAGGCTTCACCACCAACTTCAACGATTTGGGCGACTTTGACCAAATCCCCGGACTGGCCTCACAGCGACTGATGGCGGAAGGTTACGGCTTCGGTGCCGAAGGCGATTGGAAAACTGCGGCACTGTACCGTACCACTTGGGTGATGAGTCAAGGCATGCCGAAGGGGTGCTCCTTCCTTGAAGACTATACACTGAACTTCGACGGGGAAAAGAGTGCCATCCTGCAGGCACACATGTTGGAAGTCTGTCCACTGATTGCCGAACAAAAGCCGAAACTGGAAGTACACCGTCTGAGCATCGGTATCGACAGCGAAACAGCCCGCCTGGTATTTACCAGCAAGCAAGGTGAAGGTGTAGCCGCCACCATCGTAGACCTGGGCAACCGCTTCCGCCTCATTGTGAATAAAGTAGAATGCATCAAGAGCAAGCCTCTGCCCAAATTGCCCGTTGCCAGTGCACTGTGGATTCCGATGCCCAACCTCGAAGTAGGCGCCGCAGCCTGGATTCTGGCCGGAGGCACACATCATACCAGCTTCTCCTACGACCTGACGGTGGAATATTGGGAAGACTTTGCCGAAATGGCCGGCATCGAAATGGTGGTCATCGATGAAAATACCACCATCAGCGAGTTCAAAAAAGAACTGCGTATGAATGAAGTCTATTACATGCTGAACAAGGCACTTTGCTAATAATCATTACTGATTACAGATTACCGGTTGCAGATTGCTAATTACGCACACCACAGACGTAACTAGTAGTTTGCAATCAGTAACCCGTAGTTTATAATCGTACTATAAATCCGTAATTCATCATTAATACCATGAAATTAGATGCAAAATCAACCATTGAGGCAGGTAAGGCCATCCTTGGTATAGAACTCGGTTCCACACGAATCAAGGCGGTTTTGATTGACCAGGAAAACAAACCCATCGCCCAGGGAAGCCACACTTGGGAGAATCAGTTAGTCGACGGGCTGTGGACATATAGCGTCGAAGCTGTCTGGCATGGGTTGCAGGATTGCTACGCAGACCTTCGCACCAATGTAAAGAGCCTCTACGATATAGAGATAGAAACCCTGGCAGCCATTGGTGTCAGTGCCATGATGCACGGCTATATGGCATTCAATGAAAAAGAAGAAATCCTTGTGCCCTTCCGTACCTGGAGAAATACGAATACCGGCCAGGCTGCCGCAGCCCTATCCGAACTATTTGTCTACAACATCCCTCTGCGTTGGAGCATTTCCCACCTCTACCAAGCCATCCTGGATAATGAAGAGCACGTCCCATCCATCAATTACCTGACCACCCTTGCCGGTTTTGTCCACTGGCAAATAACCGGCCAAAAGGTACTGGGCATAGGCGATGCCTCCGGTATGCTCCCCATCAACCCCACCACCAAAAACTATTCTTCTGAAATGGTGGATAAGTTCGACAAACTTATTGCTCCGAAAGGATACGACTGGAAGCTTCGAGATATTCTTCCGAAGGTATTGTCCGCCGGTGAAAACGCAGGTTTCCTTACTCCCGAAGGAGCCAGCCGCCTTGACGTATCGGGACATCTGAAACCAGGAATTCCCGTCTGTCCGCCCGAAGGTGACGCCGGAACCGGCATGGTTGCCACCAACGCCGTAAAGCAGCGCACTGGAAACGTATCGGCAGGCACCTCTTCTTTCTCAATGATTGTATTGGAGAAAGAATTGTCCAAGCCCTACGAAATGATTGACATGGTAACCACCCCCGACGGGAGCCTCGTAGCCATGGTACATTGCAACAACTGCACTTCCGACCTCAATGCCTGGATCAATATTTTCAAAGAATACCAGGAACTGATGGGCATCCCCGCAGATATGGACGAAATCTACGGAAAGCTCTATAACCACGCCCTGACAGGCAATGCAGACTGCGGAGGCCTCATCTCTTACAACTACATATCAGGCGAGCCTATAACGGGACTGGCAGAAGGACGCCCGCTGTTTGTACGTTCGGCAAACGACAAGTTCAACCTTGCCAACTTCATGCGCGCCCATCTGTATGCTTCAGTGGGAGTTCTCAAAATCGGCAACGACATCCTTTTCAATGAAGAGAAAATCAGAGTAGACAGAATCACCGGTCACGGAGGACTTTTCAAAACCAAAGGAGTAGGCCAGAGAATACTGGCAGCTGCCATCAATTCCCCCATTTCCGTTATGGAAACAGCCGGCGAAGGCGGTGCCTGGGGTATTGCCCTCCTCGCTTCCTACCTTGCAAACAACCGGAAAGGAGAATCTCTTGCAGAATTTCTGGACGAATCTGTGTTTGCAGGCGATGCAGGCATCGAAGTATCGCCGACAGCTGAGGACGTAGCCGGATTCAATACATACATCGAGAACTACAAAGGCTGTCTGCCCATCGAAGAAGCAGCCGTAAAATGGAAGAAGTAGGCACTTAGGAAAGGGAAACTATAGGATTCTTTCTCTTCCATCTACCTGTTTTGTCAGCAGACCACTATAGTGAGCCGAATTGTTCACGAGGGTGAGCCGAGCCGTTCACATGGGTGAACAAAGCAGCTTACTACAGTGAGCCGCCGACAGGCATTCGCCTTTCGCAGCATAAACATGTAGAGTGAACACTTCATACATAGATAGTCCGCACTTCGCATGTGCTTGTTTTCTTAAAACAATCTCTTTATTATCATCTTTTAAAAACATTATCCAATATGAAAAACAAACTTTTCATCAGCAGTATCTTCCTGGCAGCCACGCTTTCCGCATCGGCACAGAAGAGTACAACCATTACTCTGAAATCAGACCAGAGCGAACAAATCATTCCCAAAGAAATCTACGGCCAATTTGCAGAGCATTTGGGAACTTGTATCTATGGCGGACTTTGGGTAGGTGAGAACTCCGATATTCCCAACATCAACGGTTATCGCACCGACGTGTTCAATGCACTGAAGGAGCTCCGCGTACCCGTCCTTCGCTGGCCGGGAGGCTGCTTTGCCGATGAATACCACTGGATGGACGGTATCGGCCCTAAAGAAAACCGCCCCAAAATGGTGAACAACAACTGGGGAGGCACTATCGAAGACAACAGTTTCGGAACCCATGAGTTCCTCAATCTCTGCGAAATGCTGGGTTGCGAGCCCTATATCAGCGGAAACGTAGGCAGCGGTACCGTAGAAGAACTTGCCAAATGGGTGGAATACATGACCTCCGAAGGAGACTCCCCCATGGCACGCCTGCGCCGACAGAACGGTCGCGACAAAGCCTGGAAAGTGAAATACCTCGGCGTGGGTAACGAAAGCTGGGGTTGCGGTGGAAGCATGCGCCCCGAATATTATGCCGACCTCTACCGCCGCTATTCCACCTACTGCCGCAACTACGACGGCAACAACCTGTTCAAGATAGCCAGCGGTGCCAGCGACTACGACTATAACTGGACCAAAGTGCTGATGGACCGCGTGGGCAGCCGCATGCAAGGCCTGTCCCTCCACTACTATACCGTCAGCGGATGGAACGGCAGTAAAGGCGCCGCCACCCAATTCAGTAAAGACGACTATTACTGGACACTGGGCAAATGCCGCGAAATAGAAGACGTGCTCAAAAAGCACTGCGCCATCATGGACGAATACGACCCCCAAAAGAACGTGGCGCTGATGCTTGACGAATGGGGAACCTGGTGGGACACTGAGCCGGGTACCAATCCCGGACATCTGTACCAGCAGAATACATTGCGTGATGCTTTTGTCGCCTCCCTCAGCTTCGACATCTTCCATAAATATACCGACCGTCTGAAAATGGCGAACATTGCCCAAATCGTCAATGTATTGCAATCCATGATTCTGACCAGCGGAAAAAACATGGTACTCACCCCCACTTATTATGTATTCAAAATGTACAATGTACACCAGGATGCCACCTACATTCCTCTTGAGCTGAACTGCGACATGATGGATGTACGCGACAACCGCAAAATACCAATGGTCAGCGCTACTGCCTCCAAAGACCAAAATGGCAAGATACACATTTCCATGTCCAACGTAGATGCAGACAATGCACAGGAAGTGACCATCAATCTGTCTGGAACGAAAGCCAAGAAAGCAGTTGGCGAAATATTGACTTCCACCAATCTGACGGACTACAATTCATTTGAAAATCCCGACAATGTGAAACCCGTTCCGTTCAAAGAGGTAAAAGTCAATAAAGATATTCTCAAGATTAAACTTCCGGCCAAATCAATCGTTACTATTGAGTTACAGTAAAACTACCGTGCACCGCACAAAATCAGCTAAATACGTTTAGTATCATTTTAGCAGCAAAAAGGCAGTAATACTGATAAAAAAGACACTCTTCGAGTGTTGTGAATTACGCATAAAGAGTTATCTTTGCCCTTGGAAAACCTACAAGGACCAAATAACCTATTGATAATATTCAAAATTAATTAGATTCAATATGAACGACAACAAACTTATGAACCGTGCAGCGGATAATATCCGTATCCTTGCTGCATCCATGGTTGAGAAAGCCAACTCCGGACACCCGGGCGGTGCCATGGGTGGTGCCGACTTTGTAAATGTACTCTTCTCAGAGTTCCTGGTATATGATCCTGAAAATCCGGCTTGGGAAGGTCGCGACCGCTTTTTCCTCGACCCGGGACACATGTCACCGATGCTTTACTCCACATTGGCCCTGACCGGCAAGTTCACGCTGGACGAACTGAAAGAGTTCCGTCAATGGGGAAGCCCTACTCCGGGACATCCCGAACGTGACATCATGCGCGGCATCGAAAACACTTCCGGACCGCTCGGCCAGGGACACACATTTGCAGTCGGTGCGGCCATCGCAGCCAAGTTCATGAAGGCACGTTTCGAAGAAGTAATGCCACAGACCATCTACGCTTATATTTCCGACGGTGGCATCCAGGAAGAAATCTCCCAAGGCTCAGGCCGTATTGCCGGAGCATTAGGGTTGGATAATCTCATCATGTTCTATGATGCCAACGACATCCAGCTTTCTACCGAAACAAAGGATGTAACCATCGAAGACACCGGCAAGAAATACGAAGCTTGGGGCTGGAAAGTCATTAAAATCAATGGCAACGATCCCGATGCCATCCGCGGTGCACTGAACGAAGCCAAAGCTGAGAAAGAGCGTCCGACGCTGATTATCGGTCATACCGTAATGGGTAAAGGTGCCCGCAAGGCAGACGGCAGCAGCTACGAGGCTGATTGTGCCACGCACGGTGCTCCTCTGGGCGGCGACGCTTATGTAAACACTATCAAGAATTTGGGTGGTGACCCGACAAATCCGTTTGTCATCTTCCCCGAAGTGGCCGAACTATATGCCAAGCGTGCAGCTGAGCTGAAGAAAATCATGGCTGAAAAGTATGCAGCCAAGGCCGCATGGGCAAAAGCCAATCCGGAAAAGGCCGCCAAACTGGAAATGTTCTTCTCCGGCAAGGCTCCCGAAGTGAATTGGGCCGCCATCGAACAGAAAGCAGGCGTTGCCACCCGCGCAGCATCCGCTACCGTACTCGGTGCTCTCGCCACTCAAGTAGAAAATATGATTGTTGCTTCCGCCGACCTTTCCAATTCCGACAAGACAGACGGATTCCTCAAGAAAACACATGCTTTCAAGAAAGGTGACTTCAGCGGTGCATTCTTCCAGGCCGGTGTTGCCGAGCTGACTATGGCTTGCTGCTGTATCGGTATGGCACTGCATGGCGGTGTAATCCCCGCTTGCGGAACATTCTTCGTATTCTCCGACTACATGAAACCTGCCGTACGTATGGCAGCCCTGATGGAGGTTCCCGTGAAGTTCATCTGGACACACGATGCCTTCCGTGTAGGTGAAGACGGTCCTACCCACGAACCGGTAGAGCAAGAAGCCCAAATCCGCCTGATGGAAAAGCTGAAAAACCACAAGGGGCACAATTCCATGTTGGTACTCCGACCGGCAGATGCAGAAGAAACGACTGTGGCATGGAAGCTGGCAATGGAAAATACCACAACTCCGACCGGTTTGATTTTCTCCCGCCAGAACATCGCCAACCTGCCCGAAGGCAACGATTACGAACAAGCTGCCAAAGGCGCTTATATCGTAGCCGGCTCCGATGAAAATCCGAATGTAATCCTCGTTGCTTCAGGCTCGGAAGTTGCCACATTGGTAGCCGGTACTGAATTGCTGCGCAAGGATGGCATCAAGGTGCGTATCGTGTCCGTTCCTTCCGAAGGTCTGTTCCGCAGCCAGGCTCCGGGATATCAAGAAGGCATTATCCCGTGTGGCGCCAAGGTATTCGGCCTGACAGCCGGTCTGCCCGTCACACTGCAAGGGCTGGTAGGTCCCCGCGGTAAAGTATGGGGATTGGAATCGTTCGGATTCTCGGCACCTTATAAGGTGCTGGACGAAAAGCTCGGTTTCACCGCTGAGAACGTTTACAAGCAAGTAAAAGCAATGTTATAATCATTATCCGATGTGCTGATGTGCTGATTGCCCGCGCCCTACAAGCTGCAGGCATCAGCACATTGGCACATTGGTATATCAACTGACCATCATGAAAACAATAGGAATCTGTTCCGACCATGCAGGCTTCGAATTGAAGGAATATGTCCGCGGCTGGTTGGAAGCCAAAGGCTGGGCTTACAAGGACTTCGGGACCTACTCAACCGAGAGTTGCGACTATCCCGACTTTGCACATCCGTTGGCACTGGCCGTTGAAGCCGGAGAGTGCTATCCGGGAATTGCCATCTGCGGAAGCGGTGAAGGCATCAGCATAACGCTGAACAAGCATCAAGGTATCCGCGCAGCCCTCTGCTGGACAGCAGAAATAGCCCATTTGGCACGCCAGCACAACGATGCCAATGTACTCGTCATGCCAGGGCGATTCATCAGTACCGAAGAAGCAGACATGATTATGAGGGAATTCTTCAGTACCCCATTCGAAGGCGGACGTCACCAACGAAGAGTGGACAAGATACCGGTACACCCTGCCTGATGGCAAGTGGAACATCCTACTATCGAGAGATTCTCGCTTTGAACTTCAGTATAGAATCATACAGCACGATTATGACCATCATGCCGTATGATTCTATCTTCATTTATAATAATATCTCCATTCCCATCAAATATTCCACCTTTTCAATCAAAAACTCCTCCTGCCTATCAGCCGGTATTCCGTACTTTTGTAGCCGACATCCAATAATCTAAAAAAACAGAAGAAACACATGAAAAAAGTATCCGGAATTCTTTTCCTGCTTCTATCGGCAACTTTGGCCATCGCCCACCCGATAGACTTTGACAAAGCCTTCAAAGAAAGCGCCCAAATTGAAAAGCAAATCAAAAAGACTTCATTCCCTGAACGTACGTACTTCATCACCGATTTCGGTGCAAAAACCGATACACCGGACGAACCCTGCCATGAAGCCATCAACCGGGCTATCGTGATCTGCAGCCTGAATGGCGGTGGAACAGTCATCGTACCTAAGGGAACTTTCCATACCGGTCCCATCACTTTAAAAAGTAATGTAAACTTCCATCTGGAAGAAGGTGCCGAACTCAAATTCTCGACCACTCAAAGCCTTTACTTTCCAGGTGTCATTACCCGTTGGGAAGGACTGGACTGCTACAATGCACATCCGCTGATTTATGCCTATGGCGAAACAAATATCGCCATCACCGGAAAGGGTACCATCGACGGACAAGGCTCCAAAAACGCCTGGTGGCCCATGTGCGGAGTTTCCCGCTATGGATGGAAAGAAGGGATGACTGCACAGAGTACTGGTGGGCGCGAACGCCTGTTGATGTACGGTGAAACCTCTACTCCCATCTACAAACGTGTAATGACTCCCGAAGACGGTCTACGCCCGCAACTCATCAACCTCTATTCCTGCAATACCGTCCTGATTGAGAATGTCACACTATTGAACTCCCCCTTCTGGGTCATCCATCCGCTATTCTGCGAAAATCTGATTGTACGAGGTGTAAAAGTGTTCAATCGTGGTCCCAACGGTGACGGATGCGACCCTGAATCCTGCAAAAACGTATTGATTGAGAACTGCACTTTTGATACGGGTGACGACTGTATTGCCATCAAGTCCGGACGTAACGCCGACGGCCGAAAATGGAATATCCCCAGTGAAAACATCATCGTACGCAACTGTCTCATGAAGAACGGACATGGGGGTGTAGTCATCGGCAGTGAAATTTCCGGAGGCTATCGCAACCTATACGTTGAAAACTGCCGTATGGACAGTCCGGACTTGGACCGTGTCATCCGCATAAAGACCAGTACCTGCCGTGGCGGCATCATAGAAAATGTATTTGTTCGCAACGTTACCGTAGGCCAATGTCGTGAAGCGGTACTCCGCATCAACTTGCAATACGAAAACCGCGAAAAGTGCGACCGCAATTTCCCTCCTGTCGTACGCAACGTCCACCTGAAAAACGTGACCTGCGAAAAGAGTAAGCTCGGCATACTTGTCATCGGACTGGATGATGACGAGCATGTATCCAATATCAGCGTAGAAGACAGCCGCTTCAATAATGTCGAAAAAGACGGAAATGACATAAAAGGTGCGAAAGACGTTACGTTCCGTAACCTTTATATAAACGGCAAACTTGTAAAGCAGTAGAATCACATTCTTTATGATATCCGCCCGAAGTTCTGACATTCTGATAGAATCGTGAGAAACTTCGGGCTTTTTATTTGCCCCTTTTTCTTATTTTTCACAGTGAAGATGCCCATTATCTTCAAATAAAAACTATCTTTGTGGTTCGATAACCCGGATATTTTTTAGATATGGAACGACTGAATACCATAAAAGAGCTTATCAACCAGGGAAATGTAGGGCAAGCCATCCAGCAGCTTGACGAAATACTGCAAACAGACTTTCCCGGCAAAGACGAAGCTTACTACCTGCGGGGAAATGCCTATCGGAAACAAGGCAACTGGCAACAAGCACTGAACAACTATCAGTATGCCATCGACCTGAACCCCGAAAGCCCGGCACAACATGCCTATCAAATGGCTATGGACATCCTGAACTTCTACAACAAGGATATGTACAATCAATAAATAAAGAACGTAAATTATGGCAAAAATCAAAGGAGCAATCGTAGTAGACACCGAACGTTGCAAAGGCTGCAACTTGTGTGTGGTAGCGTGTCCGCTCAACGTAATAGCCCTCACCAAGGAGGTGAATGTGAAAGGGTATAACTATGCCCACCAGATATTGGAAGATACCTGCAACGGATGCGCCTCGTGCGCCACAGTATGTCCGGACGGATGTATCTCAGTATATAAAATAAAAGTAGAATAAATCTGTAAATCAGTAGAATATGGCAGAAGAAGTTGTATTAATGAAAGGAAACGAAGCCATCGCCCACGCAGCCATCCGTTGTGGTGCCGACGGTTACTTCGGATATCCCATTACTCCGCAATCGGAGGTATTGGAAACTCTTGCCGAACTGAAACCCTGGGAAACGACCGGCATGGTGGTGCTCCAGGCAGAAAGTGAAGTGGCAGCTATCAATATGGTGTACGGCGGTGCCGGAAGTGGTAAAATGGTCATGACCTCCTCCTCCAGCCCCGGTGTCAGCCTGAAGCAGGAAGGCATCTCTTATCTGGCAGGTGCCGAGCTGCCTTGCTTGATTGTCAACGTGATGCGCGGCGGTCCCGGTCTGGGAACTATCCAACCGAGCCAAGCCGACTATTTCCAGACAGTAAAAGGAGGCGGCCACGGCGACTATCGCTTGATTGCCCTTGCTCCGGCTTCCGTACAGGAAATGGCAGATTTCGTAGGACTGGCATTCGAACTTGCCTTCAAATACCGCAATCCGGCAATCATCCTTGCCGACGGTGTCATCGGCCAGATGATGGAAAAAGTGGTGCTCCCTGCACAAAAGCCACGGCGCACCGATGCGGAAGTCATCGAACAATGCCCATGGGCCACTACCGGCAGAACCAACGGACGCAAACCCAACATCATCACCTCACTGGAACTGAAACCGGAGGAAATGGAAAAGAACAACCTCCGCTTCCAAGCCAAATACAAACAGATTGAAGAAAACGAAGTTCGTTTCGAGGAAATCAATTGTGAAGATGCCGATTACCTGATTATCGCCTTCGGTTCTATGGCCCGCATCGGACAGAAAGCAATGGAACTGGCACGCGAAGAAGGTATTAAAGTCGGCATATTGCGCCCCATTACCCTTTGGCCTTTCCCCACAAAAGCCATCGCATCTTATGCTGAGAAAGTAAAAGGCATGCTGGTTACTGAACTGAATGCGGGACAGATGATTGAAGACGTACGCCTCGCCGTGAACGGTAAAGTAAAAGTAGAACACTTCGGACGTCTCGGTGGTATCGTACCCGACCCAGATGAAATAATAAGCGCACTGAAAGAAAAAATAATTTGATGTACGATTTGACGATGTACGATTTACGATTCAGATTACTCTTTTGTAAATCGAAACATTCTTCAATCGTAAATCGTAAATAATTAAATCGCAAATAAAACGATGAATCCTGATAAAATAAGAAACGTACTGAACATTCTCTTCATGGTACTTGCCCTGGCAGCTATCATTATATATTTTGCTGCAAAAGATGATTTCAAGCTGTTCATCTACGTCTGCGGCGCGGCGATATTTGTCAAGCTAATGGAGTTTTTCATACGGTTCACCAACAGATAAGGAGAAGTGATTATGACAAAAGAAGATATTATAAAGCCCGAGAACCTGGTTGCCAAGAAACCGACTCTGATGAACGACAATCCCATGCACTACTGCCCGGGATGCAGCCACGGCGTAGTCCATAAACTCGTAGCCGAAGTTATCGAAGAAATGGGACTGGAAGACAAAGCAATAGGCATCTCCCCCGTGGGATGTGCCGTGTTCATCTACAACTATATAGACATCGACTGGCAGGAAGCCGCCCACGGACGCGCACCCGCACTTGCCACTGCCATCAAGCGCCTTTGGCCGGACCGCCTGGTGTTCACCTACCAAGGTGACGGCGACTTGGCCTGCATCGGTACTGCCGAAACCATCCACGCCCTCAACCGCGGCGAAAACATCACCATCATCTTCATCAACAATGCCATTTACGGCATGACGGGCGGACAGATGGCACCCACCACCCTTGTAGCATGAAAACCGCCACCTGCCCCTACGGTCGCGACGTGCACCTGCACGGCTATCCGCTGAAGATGGCGGATATTGCCGCACAACTGGAAGGCACCGCTTACGTGACACGCCAAAGCGTGGAAAGCGTCCCCGCCATCCGCAAGGCAAAGAAGGCCATCCGCAAGGCGTTCGAAAACTCCATGGCAGGCAAAGGTTCCAACCTGGTGGAAATCGTCTCCACTTGCAACTCCGGTTGGAAGATGTCGCCCGAAAAGTCAAACCAATGGATGAAGGAGAACATGTTCCCGTTCTATCCGCTGGGCGACTTGAAGGACAGATAATGTGCATCATTACAGTTGCACACATTCATTAACCATTAGCACATTAAATCAATGAAAGAAGAAATCATTATAGCAGGCTTCGGCGGACAAGGCGTATTGTCCATGGGAAAGATTCTTGCCTACTCCGGACTGATGGAAGGCAAAGAGGTAACTTGGATGCCGGCTTACGGACCGGAACAGCGCGGTGGCACGGCTAACGTGACAGTCATCGTGAGTGACGAGAAAATATCCTCACCCATCTTGAGCAAGTACGATGCCGCCATCATCCTGAACCAGCCGTCACTGGAGAAATTCGAAAGCAAGGTAAAACCCGGAGGCGTACTTATCTACGACGGTTACGGCATCATCAACCCGCCGACACGCAAGGACATCCACGTCTATCGCATCAACGCCATGGATGCCGCCAATGAAATGAACAACGCCAAGGCATTCAACATGATTGTATTGGGTGGATTATTGAAAATCAAGCCGATGGTTACACTGGACAGTGTACTCAGAGGATTGAAGAAGACACTGCCCGAACGCCACCACCACTTGATACCGATGAACGAAGAAGCTATCAAGAAAGGAATGGAACTTATTCAGGAAATGAAATGAAAGGCTATGTAAAGCCACTTCCCATAATGAGGAGGAACTTTACGCCAGAATAAGAGATAAAGGAAAACGGATAAGCCCTTGTGATATTGATTTATTGCAAGGGCTTATTTCATTTCAAGCCGGAAAAAGCATGGATTCAAGGGCAGAGAACCGGAAGCAGTATAGAACAAAATAGAAAACAAGACAGTTTAAAAGAAGCAAAAAAGGCTGAATTCAGTAAGCAAATAATTTTTTATTGTATCTTTGCGCCTAATTATGAGACGAATTGTACTGACATATATATTTCTGTCCGTTATAGGGATATGGGGGGCGATGGCGCAGAACACCTTGAACCCGATGAACAATCGCGACCGGTTCGGTAACCAGATTGACCCGAATACCCAGCCGGACAATCTGGAAGACAGTACCAATACTGAAATTCAAAGTCTTCCGCCCAAGCTTTACATGTGGAAACTAAGTGAGACACTGGGCAACCGTACCATCATACCTGCCGACACAGCCAGCCTCAACTTCCAGAGCACCAACCTGGTGGAAGGAATGTTCGGCCACTACAACTACTTGGGAAATTTAGGTTCTCCACGTCTCTCACGTCTGTTCTTCGAACGGGAGGAAAGCGAACCTACCATCTTCATGGCTCCCTTCTCCAGTTTTTTCACACGTCCCGACCAGGTGCTTTTCACCAACAGCAACGTGCCTTACACCAATCTTACCTACTACAAGGCCGGCAACAAAGTGAACGGTGAAGAACGCTTCAAGTCCTACTTCTCCGTCAACGTCAACAAGCAGTTGGCATTTGGCTTTAACATCGACTATCTGTACGGACGCGGTTACTACCAGAACCAGTCCACCTCGCATTTCAATGCAGGAGTGTTTGGCAGCTATATTGGCGAGAAATATCAGGTACAAGCAGTCTACAACAACTTTTTCCTGAAGATGAACGAAAACGGCGGAATTGCCGACGACCAATACATCACCCGCCCCGAAAACATGTCCGGCGGAAAGAAAGAGTATGAATCGACCACCATCCCGGTGAAACTGGAACAGACTTCCAACCGTAACAAGGATTTTTATATCTATCTGACACAGCGCTATCGTCTTGGTTTTACGCGGAGAGTACGGAACACACAAGAAGGCAAACCGACGGTATCCGCACCCAAAGTCTCATCCTCCCCGTCCTCTGAAGCCGAAATATCCGCTTCGAACAATGACATAGCATTGCCAAACGACAGCATAGCATCAAAATCGGTCAGCACACTTGCAGCCGCCAACGACAGCCTGCCGCCAGCCCCTGCCGCCGTCAACGACTCACTTTTCGAAGAGGAGTTCGTACCCGTCACCAGCTTTATCCATACACTGAAAGTAGAGCGGTCGCGGCACCAATTCCGTTCGGGAAGGGAACCTGAAGGATTCTTCCCCGACGAACCCAAGCTGTATAATGGGTTCAGCAACGACTCCACCACGGCATTCAGCGTGAAGAACGTGTTCGGCATAGCCTTGCTGGAAGGTTTCAACAAATACGCCAAAGCCGGACTTACGGCCTATATCTCGCACAAGTTCAGCCGGTACGACCTGATGAACACGGACACGCTTACCGACATGCGCCGCATCCGCTACACCGAGCAGGAAATCTTCCTGGGTGGCGAACTCGCCAAGCGCGAAGGCAAACTGCTGCACTACAACGTAAACGGTGAAGTGGGGTTGGTAGACAAAGCCATCGGGCAGTTCCGTGTCAACGCCAATCTGGACCTGAACTTCCGTCTATGGAAAGATACGGTGAACTTCTACGCCCGCGGTTATGTGAGCAACACGCTTCCTTCCTTCTATATGCGTCATTATCACTCCAACCACTACAACTGGGACAATGACAACATGGACAAGGAATTCCGTACGCGTGTGGAAGGCGAGCTGAACATCGCCCATTGGGGAACCAACCTCCGTGCCGGGGTAGAGAACATCAAGAACTACACTTACTTCAACCAAAGCGCCCTGCCCGAACAGAACGGAGGCAACATACAAGTGCTGTCTGCCACGCTGAAACAAGACTTCCGCCTTGGTGTCTTCCACCTGGACAACGAGGTGACCTGGCAGAAGACGAGCAATGAAACAGTACTTCCATTGCCCCAACTCTCGCTCTACCACAACTTCTACATACTGACCAAGCTGGCCAAAAAGGTGCTGACCGTCCAGTTGGGTGCCGATGTCCGTTACTTCACCAAGTACAACGCACCGGCATACGCCCCCGGCATCCAGCAGTTCCATCTGCAACCTACGGACGACCAGGTGGAAATAGGCGGCTATCCCATCGTAAACGTATATGCCAACCTGCACTTGAAGCGGACACGTATCTTTGCCATGATGTATCACGTCAACGCGGGTATGGGAAGCGCCAATTCCTTCCTGGTGCCGCACTACCCCATCAATCCGCGCTTGTTCAAAATTGGCGTCTCATGGAATTTCTATGACTAACAGATGACTGTATGACGAAAAGCAGACTGCTCAAATACGCACTTCTGGGAATTGCAGCGGCTCTCATAGCCCACTATCTCATCAAGAAAGAAGAGAAACCGAAAGGTCATCCGCGCGATTATGCCGAGATAGCCGCCGAAGGCATCATACATGCTTCGACGGAATACAACTCCATCAGCTTCTATGTGGACGATGACACCTTGTCCGGTTTCCACTACGAGCTGATAGAAGCTTTTGCACACGACCACGGACTGCAAGCGGCCATATCACCGGAAATGAGCTTCAACAAGCGGCTGGAAGGCCTGGCCGACGGGCAATATGACGTGATTGCCTACGGCATCCTCGCCACCAGCGAGCTGAAAGACTCCTTGCTGCTTACCACCCCTATTGTGCTGAACAAGCAAGTGCTGGTGCAACGCAAGCTCGAGAATATTTCCGACTCGTCATTATTCATCAAAAGCCAACTGGACCTGGCCGGAAAGACACTGCACGTAGTGAAAGGCTCCCCTTCCATACTACGCATCCGCAACCTGGGAAATGAGATAGGCGACACCATCTACGTTGAGGAGATAGAGAAGTACGGTTCCGAACAACTGATTGCCTTGGTAGCCCACGGAGACATCGACTATGCCGTATGCGACGAAAGCATTGCCCGTACCGCAGCCGACAGTATTCCTCAAATAGACATCAATACCGCCATCAGCTTCACGCAATTCTATTCCTGGGGGGTAAGCAAACAGTCCCCTATCCTGCTGGACAGCCTCAACACATGGCTGGATAGTTTCAAAAAGGGAAAGGAATACAAGAAAATCTACAAACGATACTACGGGAAACGAAACTAAGCTGCACTTTTCCATACACGCAGCATATCCCTGCTTTTACAACCAGTTATTAATCAACATCTTATTACTGCAAAGTCCTGCATACATTTTGCAGTGCCACTGCAAAGCCGTTGCAGTGGCGCTGCAACAGTTATGCAGTACAACTGTAACGGTTGTGCAGTGATACTGCAACACGTTTGCAGTGGTACTGCAAAACACATGCAGCGAGAATGCAAACAAGATGCAGTCATCAAATACCCATATCAATATTACGGCATGCCCGAAGTAAAGAATTAGAGTCCTTCCACCTCCCTTAGCCACATCTCCGACGAAGCATCGCTCGGCATTCTCCAATCGCCGCGCGGACTCAGAGAGATACTGCCCACCTTCGGACCATCCGGCAAGCAGGAACGCTTGAACTGCTGGTTGAAGAAACGGCGGCAGAAAGTCTGCAACCATTTTTTGATGGTTTCTTCATCATACATCCCCTTGAATGTGCGTGCTGCCAGGAAGAATATCTTGGAAGGACGGAAACCGCAGCGCAGGAAGTAATAAAGGAAGAAGTCGTGAAGCTCATACGGACCCACCAAGTCCTCGGTAATCTGCCGGATATTACCGTTCTCATCTGCCGGAATCAGTTCCGGACTGATGGGAGTATCCACAATATCGAGCAAGGTAGCACGTGAAGCATCGTCTATGTCGTGCTCCGCCACCCATTTCACCAAGTGCTTCACCAGAGTCTTGGGGACACTGGCATTCACACCGTACATCGACATGTGGTCACCGTTGTAAGTGGCCCATCCTAAAGCCAGCTCCGAAAGGTCGCCCGTACCGACAACCATTCCCCACGTCTGATTGGCAATATCCATCAGGATTTGGGTGCGCTCCCGTGCCTGCGCATTCTCGTAAACCACGTCGTGCACATGGACATCATGGTCGATGTCCTTGAAATGCTGTATGCAGGCCTCCTTGATACTGACTTCGCGGACAGTTACACCAAGGGAGTTCATCAGGTCGATGGCATTCGTGTAAGTACGGTCGGTCGTTCCGAATCCCGGCATGGTGACACCGACAATGCTGGCGGGACCATCCCAACTTATCAAAAGTCTTTACGCAAACCAGCAGCGCCAGCGTAGAGTCCAGTCCGCCCGAAATGCCGATAACGGCACTCTTCGCTTTAGTATGCACCAGACGTTGCGCCAGTCCGGACACCTGGATGGAGAATACCTCCTCACAGCGTTCGTCCAGCGCTATCCCCTGCGGAACAAATGGATGCGGTTCAAAAATACGTGTCAGGTTCAAATCCCTGCTGCCAGCATACTCCGTAGAGATTCGTACCGGAAGGTCCGAGACACAATTTGCATGGCAAGCCGCGAAGGTCGTATTCACCCGGCGCTCCGTACGCAAGTGCTCCACATCAATTTCACTGATGACCACCTGCCCTTCAAAGGAGAAACGTTCGTTTGCCGCCAGCAGAGTCCCGTTCTCATAAATCAGTCCGTTGCCGGCAAACACCACATCCGTAGTGGATTCTCCAAAACCGCATGAACTGAACACATAGCCCGCAATGCACCGTGCCGACTGCTGGCTGATAAGCGAGCGCAGATAATTGTGCTTGCCGATACCTTCATTGTCGGCCGAAAGATTGAACAAGATTTCCGCACCTTGCAGTGCCAGCGTGGAACTGGGCGGTATGGGGGCCCACAAATCCTCGCATATCTCCACTCCGAAAGTGGTATCCGCCGTTTCGAACAGCAGGTCTCTCCCCATCGGAATAATCTGCCCGCAAAGGCGCACACTGTTTTCCGCCACATCACATGCGGAAGTAAACCAGCGCTTCTCATAAAACTCCTTATAATTGGGAAGATAAGTCTTCGGGACAACGCCCAGCACTCGCCCCTTCTGAATGACAACCGCCGCATTCAGCAACACACCGTTCAGTGCAACGGGCATGCCCAATATCGAGATGATATCCATCTGGCGCGTATTGTTCAGAATCTGTATCAGCCCATTTCCGCCTCTTCAAGCAGAAGTTGCTGGGCAAAGAGGTCGCCACAAGTATATCCGGTAATGCACAACTCCGGAAAAGCGATGATTTGCACACCTTTCCCGTCGGCTATAATAATCTCTTTTTCAATCTCTGAGGCATTGAACTTACAGTCAGCCACCTTGACACGGGGCACAGCCGCCGCTACTTTTACATATCCGTAATTCATAAGGATGCTATATTATTTATTCGATGCAAAGATAGTGCAAACCAAATACAGAACTTTCATGCTTGCACAAAAAAGTTCTGTTAAGATGCAGCCTATCTTCACTTTGTGACAGAAATACGGCAATTTACCCGCAAGAACAAGAAGCACACAAACATTTTTAATGATTGCAGCTAAAAATATTCCGGAAATCTTTTGGAGAATTATAGGAACTTGTTACCTTTGCAAAAGAATTAAAAATGTAATAATTACAAGTTTGAATATCTGATGATATGGATGTAGTAAAACGGTTGCAGAATCATAACATTAAGCCTTCAGTGCAGCGCATAGCCATTATGAACTACCTGATGGAGCATCGTACGCATCCCACGGTGGATGAAATATATACGGCATTGTCTCCCTCTATACCGACACTGTCCAAGACAACGGTATACAACACCTTGAAACTACTGAGTGAGCAAGGTGCCGCACAGACCCTGACTATCGACGAGCGTAATACATGTTATGACGCCGATACCAGTCCGCACGGCCATTTCTTGTGCAAACGTTGCGGAAAGATTTATGACTTGATGTGCAACAACAACATCAAGAAAGTGGTAGACATGGATATGGGCGGACACGATGTGCAGGAAATCCACTACTATTATAAAGGAATCTGTAAACATTGCATAGAAGAAGAACGTTTAAGAACAACAAAGAATAACTAATTCAACTAATTAAAATCTGAGAGAAAATGAAAAAATTTAGATGTACAGTATGCGGTTACGTATACGAAGGTGATGCAGCTCCCGAAAAATGCCCGTTGTGTAAAGCTCCCGCAAGCAAGTTCGTAGAAGTTGAAGAAGCAACAGCTGACGGTCCGTTGGTATTTGCCGACGAACATGTTATCGGCGTAGCCAAAGGTTGCGACGACGAAATGATTAAGGACCTGAACAACCACTTCATGGGCGAATGTACAGAAGTTGGTATGTACTTGGCAATGAGCCGCCAGGCCGACCGTGAAGGCTATCCCGAAGTTGCAGAAGCTTTCAAGCGTTACGCTTGGGAAGAAGCAGAACACGCTGCTAAATTCGCTGAATTGCTGGGTGACTGCGTATGGGACACCAAGACTAACCTCGAAAAGAGAATGAACGCTGAATCTGGTGCTTGCGAAGACAAGAAGCGTATCGCCACTCGCGCTAAGGCTTTGAACCTCGACGCTATCCATGATACCGTTCACGAAATGGCTAAGGACGAGGCTCGTCACGGTAAAGGTTTCGAAGGTCTGTACAACCGCTATTTCAAGAAATAATCCGATACTTTTAGAGTAATGTGATGAAAAGGGACTGCTAATTTTAGTAAGTCCCTTTTTTTATTCTGACTTTTTTCACTTATCAATGTCACGTTTGTATTTCCCATTCGTCTTATCTGTGTAAATGGAACTCAAAGAATTCAAAATAACCGTTCTTCCCCTCCGTGCCAAGTTGCTGAACTACGCACGGAAGTTGACCGACGAACCGGAGGATGCAGAAGATGCCGTCCAGGAGGTGCTGCTCAGGCTATGGAACAAAAGGCTTGAACTGGAGCAATACCGGAGCATCGAAGCATTTGCCATGACGTTGACGCACAACATCTGTATAGATATGTGGCGCTGCAAACGCAACGACAACCTATCTCTCGACATTGTGCAGGCGGCATCCCCCACCGGAACACCGGAACGGCTGTTGGAAATCAAAGATGAAATCCGTCTGATGCACGAAATCATCCACTCGTTGCCCAATCTTCAACGCACCATCATGCAGATGAAGGACATCGAAGGATACGAAACGGACGAAATCGCCGAAATCACGGGATGCGGACCGGAAGCCATCCGCAGCAATCTGTCAAGAGCCCGGAAGAAAGTGAGAGACGTTTACCTGCGAACCATACAAGAAAGAAAAGAAAGGAGAAATGAGCCATGAAGATAGATGAACTGCTGGACAAATATTTCGAAGGGGAAACCTCCTGCGAAGAAGAACGCCGGTTGCGCCGTTTCTTTACCGAAGAGGAAGTGCCGGAGCACCTGCAAACGTACCGCCCCCTATTCGCTTATCTGAACCGGGAAGCAACCTCAATGACGGAACCGACAGAGGAAACAACCGTAACAACAGAATCGGCAAAGGAAGTGCCCGCACAGCGGAAGCCTTCCCGTCTCTATCGCACATTCTATGCTGTCAGCGGCATTGCCGCCGGATTGCTCCTGCTGCTCGGGGTAGCCAAGATTATATTTCCGCTTTCCGGTGTTCCCGAAAATTATGTCGTCATCGACGGCCAGCGGTATACAGACGAGAAACTGGTGGAAGCCAAAGCACTGGAAGCCCTGCAGAATGCCAGCTTCACGGATGAAGATTTAAGCAACTTACTGTTTCAACACTAATATAACAAGGTTATGAAAACATCTATACTGATTTGTATACGTAGTCTGTGCCTCTTTTCCCTGCTGATTTGCCTGCCAGCCTTTGTACATGCACAAGAGGGACTGCAAATAGCCGACCTGTTCAACAAGTATGGCGAACAAAAGGACGTGACCAGGGTAGAACTGAACGGAAGCATCCTGAAATCTTACCGCATGACTACCTACAAGAGCCTTGTGTTCAAGAATGTATCCCCCTATCGCCAGGAAATTCAGCAGGCCATTGTACACGACAAGCAAGACAACGCAAAGAAGGCGCAGGAAGTAATGGAAAGCGGTGTGCTGCGCAGCGCTTATTACCAACTGAAAGAGGTGGAACGCAATGGAAAGAAGCTGAACCGCTACATCATTTTCAAGATAGGAAAAGACTCCGTGGGCACTTTGATTTACATAGAGGGCCTGCTCAGTGAAAAGGAAATGATGGATATGCTTTACAAATCGGAATAACACTAAAAACAATATACGATATGAAAACCAGAATTATGATTTTGGCCTGCCTGCTTGCTATTCCGGCCGGCCGCATGGCAGCACAACAACAGACTGACCCTGAACAGAAAGCTACTGTACAGACACAAGGAGACTCCATCATCATCCTGAAAGGAAAAGGAGACATGCGCATCAAGGTGTACGAAGAGCAGCTGGAAGACGGCGAGAAAAAAGAAGTGCAAATTTATGAAGGAGTCTATCTCGAGAAGGTGGATGCAGACAAGCGTACTTTCCTCGATGCCCTGCCATTCATCCCCAAAAAGAGAAGGTACAATGCTTACGAACCGCATTGTTCCGGTCTATTCATCGGCTACAGCCGGCTGGCTAACGACTTCCTCTCCTTCGGAGCAAGCGACAAGATGGGACTCGACTTATCCAAGTCATGGGAATTCGGCTTCAACATCCTCTCCGTATATCACAACTTCAAGAAGAATCCGCATTGGGGAATCAACCTGGGAGTCAGCTGGGGATACCGTTCTTTCAATATCGACGGTAACTATGCTTTACTAAAGGAAAATGGAACCAGTATTTTCACCGCAGGAAATGAAGAGACCAGCTACAGCAAAAGCCGTCTGCGCCATTTCTTCTTTCGCGTACCCGTATTGATGGAATGGCAACAAAGAGTAGGAAGGCACAAAGTGTTCTTCAATGCCGGTCCCGAATTTGAGATACGCCACGGTGTGAAGTCATTCTCACACATCAATGGAGGCAAGAAGAAGACCGTAGGCAAAGGTATGTATGCACAGCCCGTCGGCATAAATCTGCTGGCACAAGCCGGTTATGGCAATATCGGCATTTACCTGCGCTATTCCACATACGGATTATTCCAAAAAGACAAGGGACCGGAAGTATCTCCCTATTCATTTGGCGTGGCATGGTATCTGTAACCCCTCCCCTATAACACAAGACTCCCCGAAATGTATTTGTACATTCCGGGGAGTTCTTTTATACCCTAAGGTATTGACAATGAAAGGTTATCTGCAATGAAAATTGTTCTTCTAAAAACGCATACCCAATGTAAATAGCACTTTACTGCGAGTGTTGGTAACTTCCGTTGTTGGCGGTGTTACCAAGCCATTTATATCATTATAGAACGGATAGAAATCAGATTTATAAGTATCGAATTTATAAGCCAAATCCGCATAAAACGAAGAAAAGCGATAACCGATACCTAAAGTGAAAGTATTCATCGATTTGCTATTGGCAAAATCCGTATCTGTATTTATAGAGTTGGAAGGCAACTCCTTAATAGCATCCTTTTTATAGGCTGCAGTACTGTAATTGTAACCGGCACGCAAAGAGAAAGCAGGTATAGGCTTGTATTCTGCTCCTAAACGAAGCGTACTTACCCCTTTCATGTTGAAGTCAGCTTGCCTCGTTTCCCATGTCATCTCGTCACCTTCAGGATATTTGAACTTCATGCTTGAGTAGTCTTCATATTCATATTCAGCTCCCAAAGCCAGATTATTGCCAACCGTATAACCTAAACTAGCGTTAAAGACCCACGGAGTTTGCAGTTTGAAATCACAATCCATGTCTCTACCACCCAATGCAGAATAAGTATCTACAGTTGTACGGACAGGGCTTTCATTCCCTGCTTCATCAGGCAAGTACAAATCCGAAGTCAGCAACGCCCCCGTAGTATAAGTCAGTTTGTAATAAGTAGGAGTATGCACAGCCAAACCTATACGAAGCGGAGAATCCTCAATCGGTCGGAAGATGGCACCGAATTTGAAGTCGAAACCCGAACCGTGTATACGGTTAAAGCTCTCCAAAGAGTAGCCTTCTTCATAAATCTGCCCGTCACCCTCCCATCTGTAGGCATACATTTCATTATAGAGAGAATATTTGTTGTAATCTACATCGTAAGCACCCAGAGTAACACCGAAATAAAAACGGTCATTTACATTAAAGGAGATATTGAAATCATATTGTTCAATACCGCCACGCTCACGCGACAAGAAATAAGCATCCGCTTCGGAAGGAATATAAGGGTCATAAAAATCGGGAGCACCCTCCTGGCTGTTCTCAAAAAGAAGAGAACCTTGATAGCCTACAGCTCCCAGCCAACCAGCGTCGTTGTCTTGATAAATATCTTTCGATTCCCAGTTCAAACGTTGATTATAATTGTTATAGACATAATTCTGGGCATCCGTAGCCTGCTGCGCCATACTCCGCACTTGAGATACATATTGATTATCTATGCTTCCCATCAACCCCTGCATCGTCATATTCTTATAGAATGACTTTGATTTGTGGTAATTAAAACCAAAATTCACATACCGCAAAGGAGTATGATTGCCTATCTTCGAAGCTATCACAAAACCAGCATTATCAAAACTCCAGCGGTTCTTGTTCGTTTCAAATTTATTACCTACATAATTGCTTTCTGTACCCGTCATTGAATAGCCAAAAGTAAGCATAGCATCATTGCTACGATAAATACCGATACCGGCAGGGTTGGTTCCTATGGTAGAAATATCACCACCCAATGCTCCCATAGCTCCGCCCATTCCGACAAAACGGGCGGTTCCATTCAATTCCTTCTGTGCAATATTCGTTGCATCATATATTGTCTGTGCCCCCGCGCCTACAGCTGTAAACATAGCAAGGGCTATCATGGTTATCTTCTTCATAATTCTTAGTCTTGTTAGATTAAAACATGCTTATACTTACCGTCTTCTGGAACCGCCGCCACCACTGGAACGACTGGAACCACCGCCACCACCACTGGAGTAACTGGAACGTGAGCTACTACCGGAAGAGAAACTGGAAGAAGAACGGGTGCTACTGGATGAACGTACTGGAGCAGAATATGAACGACTGCTGCTACGATTGTTGTCATTGGAGTAGCTGCGTGCCGGTGCGGCGCTTGAACCTCTGTTATAAGTCGATGAAGTCCTGCTACGAGTGGAAGTTCCAACAGAAGAGCGTACACCGGAAGAACGACTGCTACGAACTCCTTCTACGCTACTATTATATGAGCTACTACGCGTACTGCTTGGACGGGTGTAAGTGGAACGGCGGGTAGAAGCCGCACTCGAACGGTTTACACTTGAGCGAGTTGCAGAAGAACTTGAACGAACTGTAGACGAACTTCTTGTACCTACCACCCGACGGGTTGACGTACCGGTACTGCTACGTCTCACTTGACCGGAAGTAGTACTGCTACGACGTACAGTCTGCCCTCCATTTACAGTAGAAGAACGGCGGGAAGTAGAGGACGATACTCTGTTTCCGGCATAAGAAGAACGGCTCGGACCATAAGAACGTCTATTGGTATATGCATTTCCCCAATGGCCACCGCCTCCCCAATGACCACCGCCACCGGGATAATATCCGGGATGATAGTGATGGTGATGATGGTGTCCCCACCAGCCACCGCCGTACCAGCCGCCCCAACTGAAACTCCAGCTCGGACCGTACCAGCTGTTCCATCCCCAGCCATAGTAAGGATAGCCGCCCCAACCATAAGAGTTATAGCGCCAATCCCACCACAAGCGGTTGGTGAATGTAGGGAAAGCATATGCATATAATCCGTCGGTATACACGTTCCAATCCCAGGAATTCAAGCCATAGACCACATCCCAATATAGCGGGCTGCTGATGCTGATGGCATAACGGGGATTACGGAAACGGATGATACGGGTAGCATACTCGTAATCATCCTGCGAACCTTCAAACTCACCGTTCACCCATTCGCCGTCCAGGCCGTCATCTTCTTTTTCATTGATGTAAAGGGTATCGTTCTCCATCACGAAATTATTGTCGCGGGAGTCGTAACGGCGGTTATATTCGTCCACATCGCGGGTGTTTCCCTTACGGTCTTTTACTACAACAGTAGTGCTTCCCGGCGATGAATAGACCGTGGTCGGTACATTCGACTTTACTACAATCTCTTCTACGGGAGCAGCGACTTTCTTCTCCTGCTTCACCTCTTCTTTTTTCTCTTCCTTATTCTTGGAAGGAGTGTAGTAAAGGTCGTCATCTATACTTTGTGCCACCAGTGTCCATGGAAGGCACAAGGCAAAAAGCGATAAAAAAACAATCTTTTTCATATTAGTTTGGTTTATGGATTTTACGTTTATCTATTTCTTCACGTCACAAAGATAACGCCGGATTTTATCCCATGCAGCAGATTTTCCCCAAAGATTTATAGGGAATTCCCTAAATGCCCTATCATTCAACAAATCAAAGTTCCTGCCGGATAAAAAAAGAGCACGTTCGTTTTATTCTACCCCCAGTTTACATTACCTTTGCAAAAAGATAAACAAATATACGCAGAAACTGGTTTACTTCTAAGAATCTTCTTCTGCATTTAACAAACAATCATATTCCGATGAAATATTTAGAATTTACATTCCGCACTGTTCCGTGCACAGAAATAGTCAACGATGTACTTTCCGGAGTCTTGGGTGAAGCCGGCTTTGAAAGTTTTGTTGAGCAGACCGACGGTATCACTGCCTACATACAGAAAGAACTGTATAACGAATCTCTACTCAAAGAAGCGCTTGCAGACTTTCCTCTGCCCGATACGCAGATAGAATATAACTTCGTGGAAGCCGAAGATAAAGACTGGAACGAAGAATGGGAGAAGAACTTCTTCCAGCCCATCGTTATCGGTGACCGTTGTGTCATTCACAGCACTTTTCACAACGATGTCCCACAAGCAGAATATGACATCGTCATCAATCCGCAAATGGCATTCGGCACAGGACACCACGAGACAACAAGCCTCATCATAGGCGAACTGCTGGACAGTGACCTACAAGGCAAAGCATTGCTCGATATGGGTTGCGGAACTTCCATCCTTGCCATACTGGCACGCATGCGTGGAGCCTCCCCTTGTACAGCCATCGACATAGATGAATGGTGTGTGCGCAACTCCCTCGAGAATATAGAATTGAATGGAGTGGACAACATTGCCGTATCCCAAGGCGATGCCTCCTCTCTGGAAAGCAAAGGTCCTTTTGATATGGTTATCGCCAACATCAACCGCAATATCCTCCTGGCAGATATGAAGCACTACATAGCCCGCATGAATCCTGGAGCGGAATTGTTGATGAGCGGTTTCTACATAGATGACATTCCCGTAATCCGCGAAGAAGCCGAACGCAACGGGGTGCACTTTGTCCACCATCGCGAGAAGAACCGGTGGGCGGCAGTGAAGTTCCAAAAATGAGCACCTACTCATCCCGCAACGCTTCGACCGGTGATATACGGCTGATGCTGTATGCAGGAATATATACCCCAAGCCATGTCACTGCCATCATCACTACATATACCAACAGTGATACGATGCAGAAGTGGGCAAAGAAATGGTTGGTCAGATAAAGGTCACCATATCCCGGCACACCATCATCCAGCGTATAAAAGCCTTCATAATAGGCCCACTGGAAATACAAGAAGCAACCGACAACGACCGCTATGGTCGTCATGATAAAAGCCTCTCCTACCAACATCCGACAGATGCCTCCGGGAGAGGTTCCATAGGACAAACGGATACCGATTTCCTCGCGGCGGGTACGCGTATGCAGCCAGAAAGTACCGCTTACGGCAAGCAGCAGGTTTATCATAAAGAAATAGGCCAAAGCATACTTCATCCGTATTTCATTCGTAGCGCCCTCCTGCAAATCGCTTTCGCGCTGCACTTCATGAAGGGGAGTCAGCTTCATAAATACCAGTGAACCGGACGATAGGTTATCATCTGCCCACGACATGAACTCTTCTATAAAACGCCCTTCGGCAACATTCTCCTTTGTCCGGAAAAAGATACGCAATCCCCTGTCAAAAGCCCACGCGGGCATCTGCCCTTCATCACCATAGGAAATCAGGCGTACCAGATAAGGCTGCATGCTGTTCCGCATCTTAATAGGCTTCATGACTCCTGCTACGTGCATCTCCGTAGAATCGTAAGTGCTGTACACAGTTTGTCCGGTCAAATCCTTGCCCCCGTAAAGCAGCATAGCGGCATCTTCGGACATAATCACACTGCCCCTCGGAACTTCCAACTTCTCAAGTGTCTCCCAAGTGCCATCCTTAGCCGAATGAAAATGCCAGGTCTGGAAAAAGCCGGAGTTCGTAAAAAAAGGAATATACGTCATGCGCGCCCGTACCGAGTCTTTAAAGACTTCATTCGTATTATTGCCCGGCGAACCGGGATAGGCTCCGGACAGCACGCATGTGGCCGCTTCGATGTCCTTATGATGGCGCAACCCCTGCATAATCCGTTCAAAGTCTCGGGCAGGAGCTGAAAGTGTATCTGCCTTATTACGCGTCACTTCCAGACGATAGAGGCCTTCTGCATCGTATCCGTTCGGGATAGACTGATTATACTTCAAAACAAACAGAGGGTCGAGAACAGCCCAACTGACTATCGCTATCACCACCAATTCCAGCATAACCCACAGATTGTGCCGACGGCTGTTCCACAGCAAGTTTATGATTTGTCGTAACATAATTCGTTATTTTTGTCGGTTGAGCGAATAAACAAGATCTTTCTTTAAAGCTACGCAAGTAGGTATCAATGCCGAAAACAAATTCAGTACCACACAAACTACAAACGTAACCGTAAATAAGGTAGGATTGAACAGCATATCTGTCGTAATGCTCATCTGCACGCTGTCCGGCAACGGCTTCATGCCGCCGTCAAGCATAGTCAGCAGCCAGCTTTTGGCAAAGTACACCATGCTGAAAGAAAGCACCAGCCCATGATGCCGCCCAAGCACGTCAGCAAAAGATTCTCCCATATAATCTGAGAGAAAAGACGTTTTCCGGTAGCGCCGAATGCCTTCCGTATTCCCATCTCCGGAAGCCTGCGCTCCATGCGCGAGGAAATCATTCCCGACAAATTGAGTGCAGGTACCAGCAACAGCATCAGCAGCCATACGCCTATCTGCCGGACAATCACTAAGAAATCCAAATCGTCCATATCATTGACATAGAATAAGGTTTTCCAATAAAGATAGGGCTGACCGTGCATCACCAGTTGGTAACCATCGTGCGGCAAAGCATTGAATTTGCGCACGTACTCATCGACCTGCGATTTCACCCGGTCGGCATCTGCTGCCGAGGGCAGAAGAACGGCTACCTGAAAAGGACCAAGAACATCCCACTGGTTATTATCCCTTACGTAGGCAGGCTGGCAGGTATAGGGCAGCCAGACTTGCGCGTAACTCAGCTTCATGGCATAACTTGGTGACTTCACCACGCCGCAAATGCGATAATCTGTATAGTTAAGTTTGATATATTCTCCTACAACATCACTTTTACCGAAAACACGACGGGCTATCTCTTCCGAAATAACCGCCGTACGCATGCCGCTCTGAAAATCAGCATCCGTGAAAGGTTGTCCATAGAGAAAGGAAAAATCAAAAACCTCCCAAAAGCCGGTATCGGTAAGTTTAACGAGGGCCGAAAGAGGCCGCTTCACATGCTGAACCTTTACAAACCAACTATCCGCTTCACTCACAGCAGTCACAGCCTCTACTCCTTTCAACGAGTAAAAACAATCTTTCACAAAAGGAGCAGAAAACTTCCACGTGCTGTTACTCGTATCCTTGGTGTTCTGCATGTGTGCCGACGGTGCTACGAGCATACGGCTACGATTGGTCTCTGGATAGATATCCCCTACCTTTATATAATATAAAACCGCCAACACCATCACCATGGAGATGGCAAGTCCGGTAGCGACAATATAGAAGCTACTGAACAAAGGCTGTTGCCGAAGCATCATAAAGGATTGTTGCAAGTATTTTCCTATCATACGAATACATTTTAAAACGTAGAAGGAAAGCAAAAGACGTGCCAGATAGACAACAATCAGATTGTCAGCGGGAAATCAACAGAGAAAAGTGTCCGATAATGAACAGGCGTTCGCTATTGGACACAGAAAGGATGTAAAAAATCAGTTTTGCAACGTAAGCATCTGCAACTCTTCCAACGTCCCATTAAAGACGTTCAAATCCACCTCTTCTTCGATACCGGGCACAGTGCCTACATCCGTGTGCTGCCAAAAGTGCCACTTGCCCTCATAGCGCACGGAATCTACATAATAATGGGCTATCCAATAAGGATAAGCATTGAAAATGGAATCGCTGAGATAGCGTTTCTTGAATTTATAGGAAGTATAAAGAATAGCTTTACGCCGTAATGCGCCTCTACCCTGTCCAGCCAAGTCTTGACTGCCGTTTTAAGTTCCTGCGGCGACTGCTTGCCGGTAGTCTCCACATCAAGTACGGGAGGCAGGTCTCCCTTTGCCAGCTGCACGGTACGGATAAAGAAATCGGCTTGCTTGTGGGCATCGGTCTTAGGGATAAAATAATGATAGGCACCACGGATAAAACCGTATTTACGGGCCTGACCGAAGTTCTGCGTAAACGTATCGTCACCATGGTCGCCGCCTTCGGTAGCTTTCAGAAAAATAAAGTGAATGGGAAATTTGGCTTCTCTATTATGTGTCAGGAGTTCCCAATCTATCTTTCCCTGATAGTGGGATATGTCTATGCCATGCACCTCATAATTGCAGGGCATACATACACCGTAACCTTTCTGACCATAACAAGGCTTCCAGCGATAAGCATAAGGACGAATGAAAAACCAGTAAAAGCCGGTAGAAAAAACAAGAATGATACAGACCGCCAGCAGATTGCGCAACCATATGGGCATGGTACGCGGCTGCGTTTTCTTCTTGCTCCGCGGAGAGGAAGAACGACGGGCGGCAGTAGTTTTACGCCGGGTATTTGTGGAGGTCTTGGTTGCCATGAGTAAATGAAAAGAAAGGGCGGAATGAACCGCCCCTCCGTTTTATTGTCAACTTGTTGATGCATCAACTTATTTAGCCTGCTCCAGCTGCAAAGTCTTCGTAGCCTGGTCGCAAACTTCTGTCGGACCGAAGTACTGGATAGGACCCGGATAAACGTAGTCTGTTTCCATAGCCCAACGGTCACGCTGAGCGGCGAATGCCTTGAACGGAGCACCGTCCAGCTTCACCAGAGCCTTCTGGATAACCGGCTTCATTTCACCGTGGCGACGTTCCATGTTCATCATCATAGTGATGGGCACACCGCCTGCAATCCATTCTTCGGCAGGAGCAGTAGTGTTGCGTACAGAAGACATGTATCCGGTCTTTCCGTTAGCAATCAATGCAGATGCCGCATAACCCAAAGAGTAGCAGTAGTCAGCATCGAAGTTTGACGGAGCAGCGCAACGTCCTTCGTAGCCGAAGAAGTGGTGCTGTGCAGCAAACTTGCCTACGAACTTGCCCTCTTCTTTCCACTGAGCCAGTTTGGTACCAACCATTTCGGACAGCAACTTTTCAGTTTCAATCAGAGATACCTGTACGTTTCCGTGCGGGTCGCGGTCCAGAGACAACTGGCGAGCCACACCTTCGGGCAAACTTGCGTAGATGGCAGCATTCTCCGGAGAGAGTTTACGGATGATATAGTCGCGTTGGTGAGACTTCTTGATTTGGGCAAACTCCTCTGCATTGGCAGCAAGGAAGTCGTTCAACTCAGCTATCAGACGCTTCATGGCCGGGATGAATTCAACCAATCCTTCGGGGATAAGAACCGTACCGAAGTTGTTACCCTGGGCTGCACGGTCGGCAACGACCTTGGCAATGCTGGTCACGATGTCGTCCAAAGACATATCCTTAGCTTCAACCTCTTCAGAGATGATACACATATTGGGCTGTACCTGCAATGCACATTCCAAAGCGATATGAGAAGCAGAACGTCCCATCAACTTGATGAAGTGCCAGTATTTACGGGCAGAGTTACAGTCACGTTGGATGTTGCCGATTACTTCAGAGTAAGTCTTGCAAGCAGTATCGAAACCGAAAGAAGTTTCAATCATATCATTCTTCAAGTCACCGTCGATGGTCTTGGGGCAACCTATTACCTGCACGCCATAATTCTTGGCAGCATAGTATTCAGCCAGTACGCAAGCATTGGTGTTGGAGTCATCGCCACCGATGATAACCAATGCCTTGATGCCGAGTTCCTTCAGGATTTCATAACCTTTCTCAAACTGTTCTTCCTTTTCCAGCTTGGTACGGCCCGAACCGATGATGTCAAAACCACCCGTATTGCGGTATTCATCAATGATGTCAGCAGTCAGTTCCATATAATTATGGTCAACCAAGCCGCCAGGGCCCAGAATAAAGCCATACAACTTGCTGTCTTTGTTCAGCTTCTTGATGCCGTCGAAGATACCTGAAATCACATTGTGACCGCCAGGAGCTTGTCCACCGGAAAGGATAACCCCCACGTTCATTGCGGGAAAATTAACCGCCTCATCGGTTGTTTCAAACTTAATCAAAGGCATTCCGTACGTGTTGGGGAACAATTTCTTGATTTCTTCCTGGTCAGCAACAGACTGAGTAGCTGCGCCTTCTGCAGCCTTAACAGTTCCTTTCAGCGCTTTCGGAAGTTTGGCTGATAGGCAGCCCTTGCAATTTGCAATGCACTTTTAGTCATTTCTCTTAATTATTTAAAGGTGTTAGTAAAGTTCCGTTTAAAAGCGTCGCAAATTTCGCTTTTTTTCGTAAGATATGCAAACGAGAGGTCGAAATAATGTATAAAATGACATTTATCGTTTTTTATCCTAAAATAAAAAGGAGAAGAAAGCAATTAACTGATTTATTGTGTTATCTTTGCCGCAAAGTTTGAGTTACGAGTCATTATCGCATTGTTCTTCTTTTAATATATAACTATTATTAGGCGGTCTCTTCCATAATTATTCTCCATACTCCAATTTAATAATTACAATTAATTAAAATTTCAAATGAACATTTACATTTCAGGTTTAAATTTCAGCACAACAGACGCTGAATTAAACGATTTATTTTCAGAGTACGGAGAAGTTTCTTCTGCAAGAATCATTACAGACAGAGAAACAAGAAGATCTAGAGGTTTCGGTTTCGTAGAAATGCCGGACGATGTAGCAGGCCAAAAAGCCATTGACGAATTGAACGGTGCTGAATTTGAGCACAAACAGATCTCGGTAAACGTGGCACGCCCCCGCGAAGAAAGACCTTCCAATGGCGGCAATCGCGACAGAAGAGGCGGTTACAACTCTAGAAGATATTAATATTCTTAACTACTGACAAAAGCAGGAGGTGTTGTAGCAATGCCCCCTGCTTTTTTTATAACTCAATAAATAAAGATACATGGCCAAATCCATCTCCGCAGACAAGCGTGAAAATGAAAAGAAAAGACTCGCCCGACGAGCTGAAAAACAGAAAAGAAAGAAGAAAAGAAACTAATCCAACAAAGCCAACAGCTTTGAAGATATGATTGCCTATGTTGACGAAAACGGCATGATAACCTCTACTCCTCCCGCAGAAAACACTCCCAAAGAAGAAATAAAGCTGGAAGAAATCGTCATATCAACTCCCAAAAAAGATAAGGAAGAACCGGTCATCCACAGAGGACGTATCGAGTTTTTCAATGAATCGAAAGGCTTCGGCTTCATCAAGGACCTATCCGGGACCGAGAAATACTTTTTCCACATTAATAATGTACTTACGGATATAGCAGAAAACAATATTGTGACGTTCGACCTTGAACGTGGTCTCAAAGGCATGAATGCCGTAAACGTAGCTCTTGAAGTAGAAAAGGCAAAGGAAAAGAAAAAAGACAAGGAGACTCTAAATACAGAATCCTAGATGAAATAAGCCAATTATAGGACAAGGGGGGGTGTCAAAATTCACCACAGATTACACGGATTAACACAGAACGGGTTTAATCTACTGATAATCAAGGATGCTTATCTGTGCAAATCTGCGTAATCTGTGGTGAATTTTGACACCCTCTTACTGTTTTTTTAATCACACGTCATTCGGTTTGCCAGCCGCCTCCCAATGCCTTATAGACATTTACCATGGCAATAAGTTCGTCGCGGATGGCATTGCTCACCCCTATTTGGGCATCGAAATAACCACGTTGGGCGTCGAGCACATCCATATAATTGATGACGCCGTTGATGTATTGCAACTGTGCCAAATCCACATATCCCTTGGCAGAGCGTTCAAGTTTGGCACGCAGTTGGTAGACCTCCTTTATCTTATTGAAATCCACAATGGCATTCTTCGCCTCCTTGAAAGCATTCAGCACTGTCTTTTCATAGCTATGCACTTCGGCTTCAAAAGAAGCCTTCTGCGCTTTCAGTGCAGCACGGTTCTTTCCCCAACCGAAAAGCGGTGCCAAGACTGCCCCATTCAATAAGGAATAGGGGGATTCCAGGAAATTGGACAACACATCACTTTCCAATCCAAATTGTCCGGTCAGGGCCAGACGGGGGAACATATTGGTATAAGCAACTTTCACTCTGGCATGTTCAGCCTCAACTGCTGCTCCGCCGCACGGACATCGGGGCGACGTTCCAACAAATCGGAAGGCAGACCTACCGGTAAGGACTCCGGCACATCCAGTTCTTGCAGAAAACTGACACGCTTGATACGGGTAGGAAATTCCCCCACAAGGAAGGATATATCATTTTCTTTCAGAGAGATACGGCGTTCCAAATCCGGAACAAGAGTAGCCGTACGAGCCAACTCCACTTGAGCCTGCTGATAAGAAGTCTCCGAGGTCAGTCCACCTTCAAAACGAATACGGGCCAAGCGCACTCCTTCTTCGCGCGCCTTTTGTGTCTGACGTACAATCTCCAGTTCCGTATCAAGGGCTACCAGCTCATAATAAGCCTGCGCCACTTCGGCAACGATAGTCATGCGCAACGCACGCTGCGCCTCCACACTTTGCAGATATTCGGCCACAGCAGCCACTTTCTTCCATCTCAAGTTTCCCCAAAGGTCCAGTTCCCAAGAGAGCAATGCCTTGGCTTCATAAGCATTGCCTACATCACGACTATGACCACCGTAATTCTCCACCTCGCGCTCAGCCTCCACCTTTCCGGTGAGCTGCGGCAGAAGGTTGGCAACACTGATACGTTTTTGGGCAGCCATCTCCTTGACACGGGAAGCTGCGATCAGCATGTCTTTGTTATATTCCAGAGCACGGTCTATCAGACCACGCAGCGTGCTGTCCGTATAAACCGCCTGCCACTGTTCATCGGCTATGCTCATGCTATCCTGCTGCTGTGCCAGGCTATCCGGCAATGCCATCTCCGGACGCACATAACCCTTGCCCACCTTGCATGAGGTAAGGGCAAACATACCCAGCAACAAAATAATATATATATTCTTTCTTTTCATAAACGTTGTCTTTAAAATCAGTCTTTCTTAATCTTATGCTGCACTTTGGCTTTTGTCTTGTATACCAGGACAAAGAAGAACGGTACAAGCACAATACCGAATATAATGGCAAATATCATTCCGAAAAAAACACCCGTACCGATGGCCTGACGGCTTGCCGAGCCCGGTCCGCTTGCCAACACCATAGGAAGCATTCCCAATACAAAGGCGAGGGAAGTCATCAGGATAGGCCGGAAACGGAGTTGGGCAGCATGGATGGCAGACTGTATCAGGTCTCCTCCCTTGTCGACCTGCACCTTGGCAAACTCCACAATCAAAATGGCATTCTTTGCCGCAAGCCCCACCAGCATCACCAAGCCGATCTGGAAATAAATATCATTCTCCAATCCGCATATCACAACGCCCAGATAGGCGCCCAAAGCGGCAACCGGCAGTGAAAGCAATACCGCGACAGGCACCGTCCAACTTTCATATTGCGCAGCCAAAAAGAGGAATACGAAAAGGAATACCAGCGTAAGCACAAGACCCGTCTGTCCTCCCGCCTTCTTTTCCTGATAGGAAAGGCCACTCCACTCCAGACCGATATTGTCCGGCAAGTGGTCACGCGCAATCTGCTCCATAATCTCCATTGCCTGGCCGGAACTGTAGCCTTGTGCCGCAGAACCGCGGATGACGGCAGTGGTAAACATATTGAAACGCTTGATACTGCCCGGTCCGGTGGTATAAGAGGCATTTCCCAAGGAAGTAAGCGGCACCATCACTCCGTCCTTTGCCTTTACAAAGAACAAGTTGATATTGTCCTTATGCTCACGATAAGGAGCCTCGGCCTGGATATACACCTTATATATACGGTTGAACATATTGAAATCGTTCACATATACAGAACCGGTATAGGCCTTCATGGTAGAGAATACATCCGCCAGGGGCACACCCAGCATTTTCACCTTATCACGGTCCACATCAAAATAAAGTTGCGGTATTTCAGACTGCAAGGATGATGAAAGCCCCGTCAGCTCCTTATGCTTCCGGGCATAATACATCAGCGTATCCGCTGCCTGCACCAGGTTGTCGAACGTCGCCTCTCCACGCGCCTCAAGCTGCATTTCGAAACCTCCCGAGGTACCCAATCCCGGAATGACCGGAGGCGTGGAAAGATAGACCCTGCATTCGGGATATTCCTTCAAATCCCTCTCCACATTCTCCATTATCTTATCGATGGAAATCCCCTTACGCTCTTCCCACGGTTTCAAGATAACCGTCAGCTCACTACGTGCCTGGTTGCTACCCACACGGGGGCTGCTACCCGTCACGTTCTGCACATAGGCCACATAGGGATTCTTCTCCAAGTATTGCACGGCACGGTCGGTCACCACACGGGTTCGCTCCAAAGTAGCACCTTCCGGCAACTCCAACTCTATCTTAAAATAGCCCTGGTCTTCTACCGGCAGGAAGCTGGTAGGCACCAACCGGTGGATAATGAAAATGGCAACCAGTACCAGGCCGAACGCACTCATCAAGCGACGGGGATTCCTGATGACCCGGTTAATGACAGCCACATATTTGTGATTGCCCAAGTTCAGCCATTCATTGATTTTGCGGAAAACCAGGTTCTTTTTCTTTCCACTGTCGGGCTTCAATATGAGCGAACACATGACGGGACTAAGCGTCAGGGCCACTACCGTAGAAAGCAATACGGAAACGGCGATAGTAATGGTAAACTGACGGTATAACTGTCCGGTGATTCCACTCAAGAAACTTACCGGCACAAACACGGCACAGAGCACCAGCGATGTGGCAATCAAGGCACTTGCCAATCCGTTCATCGCCTTTTTGGTAGCTTCATACGGGCTCAATTTCTCCGTCTCCATAAGATGCTCTACATTCTCCACCACCACAATGGCATCATCCACCACAATACCGATGGCAAGAATCAATCCAAGCAAAGTCAGTATGTTCAGAGAGAAACCGAAAATAAGCATGAAACCGAAGGTACCAATCAGGGAAATAGGTACCGCAACAATCGGTATCACCGTCGCACGCCAACTTTGCAAGGATAGAAATACAACCAGCACCACCAGAATCAGTGCTTCGAACAACGTCTTGTATACTTCGTGAATGGATTCGGAAATATAAGTCGTCATGTCGAAGGGAATCTCATAACTCATCCCCTCAGGGAAATTTGCGCTGATTTCCTCCATAGCAGCCTTTACGCTCTTTGCAACTTCCATTGCATTGGCCCCGGGAAGCATATAGATACCGAGAACGGCAGCATTCTCACCGTTGATACCACTCTCCGTACTATACGAAGATGCTTCCAATGAAACACGCGCCACATCGCGCAGACGGATGATGGAACCGTTGGCATTGGCACGGACCACAATGTCCTCAAACTGCTTTGCCGAGCTTAAACGCCCCTGGGTAGTGATAGGGATAGTAATGTCGAGTCCCTTCACCGGCTGTTGTCCCAAAACACCCGCAGCAGACTCACGGTTCTGGTCTTTCAGGGCATTCTGCAAGTCCTGCACCGTCAGTCCGAAGTTGGCAAGCTTGTCGGGCAGCGCCCATATCTGCATGGCATAGTAACGGCTGCCAATGTTGGAAACACGTCCCACACCGGGAATACGGCGCAACAAGTCGAGTACATTGATAGTAGCAAAGTTACTCAAATAAATCTCGTCGAACTTCGGGTCACTGGAAGTCAGGCAGATGGTCATCAACTGGCTGGGAGCCTGCTTTTCCACAGAAATGCCGTTCTGAATCACTTCGGCCGGCAAACGGCTCTCCGCCAGTTTCACACGGTTCTGTATTTCTACGGCAGCCAAATCCGGGTCGGCAGACACGTCGAAAGTGACCGTAGCCGAAAATCCTCCGGAATTGGAACTGTTGGACTCCATGTACAGCATACCGGGAGTACCGTTTATCTCCTGCTCGATAGGGGTTGCCACCGCTTGCGAAACAGTCAATGCACTGGCTCCCGGATAGGAAGCACTGATTTTCACTACGGGAGGCGTTATCTGCGGATATTGGTCTACCGGCAGCATGGTCAGGCCAATGACACCGACAATTACAATCACAATCGATATCACCGCCGAGAATACCGGGCGGTCTATAAAGAAACTTACTTTCATAACATCATTACTTTGAAGGGTTGTTGTCCTTTGATTTATTCTCAGCCGGAGCAGTCTGCTTGGTTTCGGAAACAACCTGTTTGTTCAGAGAATCACTCGTCTGCTCTTCCTCCTTTTTAGGAACGGCAGCCTGGACACGTACTTTCATACCCGGAGTCAGCTTGTGGAAACCTTCCGTCACAATTTGTTCTCCGGCAGCCAGACCACGCTCAACCACCCAATTGTTGCCAAATTCAGGTCCCAGCTCAATGAAACGCTTTTCGACCGTAGAGTCCCGGCGCATCACAAAAATATAAGCACCACCTTTCTCAATGGTAACCGCCTTTTGAGGAACGGCGACAGCCCCCTCACGTACATCCAGCAACAGCTTCACCTTCGTAAACTGCCCCGGCAGCAACGCTCTGTCAGGGTTCGGCATTTCGGCACGCACGGAGAATGTTCCGGTCTGCGGGTCCACCTGAGGTTCGGCAAAATCCACATAGCCCTTATAAGGATAGACGGTATTATCTGCCAAAGTAATCGTAATGTTCGGCTGCCAGGAACGTGTAGAGTCCTGGCGCCCTATCTCAATATTCCGTTCCTTGCTTTTCAGGTAATCCAATGCCGTCATGCTGAAGTCTACCAAAACCGTATCGCTTTTCACAACCGTAGCCAGCAAGGACTTGCCTCCCGGTCCCACCAGTGTTCCCAAATCCACATTTCTTTCACTGATATGCCCCGACAGCGGAGAACGGACCAGCGTATACCCCAGTTCCAATTCAGCCTGATCCAAATCGGCCTGGCTCATCGCTACCGAAGCTTCTGCAGTTTCGTAAGCAGCCTGGGCATTGTCCAAATCCAGCTGGCTGGCAGCGTTCTGCGCATAGAGGGGGCGGATACGCTCCAAATCGCGCTTTGCCTTCAATGCCTGCGCTTCATCCTTCTTCAACTGTGCACGGGCTTTGTCAGCCTTTGCCCTATATTGTTCCTGGTTTATCACAAAAAGTACCTGGTTCTTGGTGACATATGTTCCTTCTGCGAAAAGCATATTCTCCAAATACCCTTCCACACGCGCACGTACCTCTACAAACTGCTGGGCGCGAATACGTCCCACGTACTCTCCATATATCTCCACATCTCCTTTTTCCGCAGGTTCCACAATCACGGTAGGAGCTTCCGGTTCAACCTTTTTAGGCCAAGTCAGAATGAAGTAGCCTGCCAACAATACCGCCATGCAGGCAATCATCATCAGCAACCTCTTCTTCTTTAGTTTCAATTCTTTTTTTTGGAAAAACTGTCTCATGCTTGTTTGTATATTAAATTTAACCCTGTTTCTTTCTATTAAAACAAATCCGATGCCAATCTATCACCATCTCATCCATCACTTCTAACAAACTATATATCAGACAGAAAAGAAGACAACAATTCTTTATTCATGGTGGCATCTTCCATTTTCCCTTGTGGAATGTGTCCACAGTTTGTGGAATAATTCCACAAAACCATTAAATTAAAAACACATAAAAACCTTTTTTTGCTCTACACTAACAAAGAAAAACATTATCTTTACCGAAAATAATTCAGATTATTCATTTTAAACGTAAAGATTATGGCAAGTAGAAAAGAGCTAAAGAAGAATATAAACTATATTGCGGGAGAATTGTTCACAGAGTGTCTTGTAAACAGCTTATATGTACCTGGAACAGACAAACAGAAAGCCGATGAACTGATGGCTGAAATTCTGAAAATGCAAGATGAATTCATAAGCCGCATCAGCCACACCGAGCCGGGAAATGTAAAAGGTTTCTACAAAAAACTTCGTGCTGACTTCAATGCAAAAGTAGATGAAATTATTGACGCAATGGGCAAACTGAAATAAGATGAAGAAAGCCTTTTATAGCTTCATTTATTATCGCCTGCTGGGCTGGAAGACAGACGTGACGGTGCCCGACTACGACAAATGTGTAATTTGTGCGGCACCCCATACTTCCAATTGGGATTTATTTATCGGTAAATTGTTTTATGGTGCCATCGGTCGCAAAACCAGCTTCATGATGAAAAAGGAATGGTTCTTTTTTCCTTTGGGACTGATATTCAAAGCCGTTGGCGGCATTCCGGTGAACCGGGGACGTAAATCTTCCTTAGTGGACCAAATGACCGAAAAGTTTGCAAACAGCAAGCATTTCCATCTGGCCATTACACCGGAAGGAACCCGTAAAGCCAATCCTAACTGGAAGAAAGGCTTTTATTACATAGCACTTAAAGCACAAGTGCCCATCATGCTTATCGGGATTGATTATCCTTCCAAGACCATCTCCTCGACCAAGGCTGTCATGCCTACCGGAGACATCGAAAAGGATATGCGCGAGATAAAACTGTACTTCAAGAACTTTAAAGGAAAAAATCCCGAAAATTTTGATTTAGGAAATATCTAATCAGGTATTAAGCATTAATGCCATGCGAATAAGCATTCTGCAAACAGACATCGTCTGGGAAAATAAACAAGAAAATCTCCGTCGTCTCCGCGAGAAGTTAGAAACTCTTCGTGGAACAACGGAGATTGTTGTTTTACCGGAAACATTCTCCACCGGCTTCAGTATGGACACCGCCGGTTTGGCCGAACCCACAACGGGAGAAACCATCGCAACGCTGCGCCAATGGTCCGAAGAGTACCGGCTTGCTCTTGCCGGCAGCTATATTGCCTGCGAAACAGCCTCGGAAGGTGGAAAGCCATCCTACTACAACCGCGCATTCTTCCTTACGCCCGAAGGCAATGCTTACTATTACGACAAACGCCACCTCTTCCGGATGGGGCACGAGACAGAGCATTTTACCTCCGGCAACCGACGTCCCATCATCCGGTATCACGGCTGGAACATACTGCTGCTTGTGTGCTACGACCTTCGCTTCCCCGTCTGGAGCCGCAACAAGAACAATGAGTACGACCTCCTGATTTATGTGGCCAACTGGCCCGTCCCCCGCCGGAAAGTCTGGGACATCCTGCTGCAAGCACGCGCCCTGGAAAACATCTGTTACGTCTGCGGTGTCAACCGCATCGGCAGGGACGGCAGAGACATCCCACACAACGGAGGCAGTGTAGTCTACTCTCCGAAGGGGGAAACGCTTGCCGCTGTGCCCGACAACGAAGAGGCGACTGCCACCGCCTCCCTCAGCCTTTCCTCCCTGCAGGAGTTCAGGCTAAAGTTTCCCGCTTGGCGGGATGCGGACTGTTTCGTCATTTCTTCAGATAATAGTTCACGGTAGTCACTACGCGCACACTTTTTATATAAGGAGTATAGGCATCACGGTCGCTAATGGAGAACTGCCCTTGCGAAGCATTGCGGATTTTACCCAACTCGCTGTCCGAATCCTTGGCAAACTTCTCGGCTGCGGCGCGGGCATTCTTGGTGGCATCTTCTATCATCTTGGGCTTTATTTCGTTGAGACCGGTGAATTCGTATGACACGTTATACCTGTAATCTCCTCCGGTGATGGCAATGCCTTGTTTCAAGAGTTCCGCCTGTCCGGACATTAGTTTGCGCACCTTATCCACGTTCTTAGAGGTGACGGTAATGACGGACGTGGCATTATAGCGATAGGCCACGTTGCGGTCACCGTAGCGTTCGGCCTGCATGTCAATCACTTCGGGCGGCGCAATGCTGATTTCTTCTTTCCCGATGCCATTGCTTTCCAAGTAACCCACGATGGTAGCATTCTTCTGTTCCATATTGGCATAGAGCAGTGCAGGGTCATTGCCAATGTCTTTGTAGACAAGAGGCCAGACCACCTTGTCGGCAGGCACTTCCATCTCTGCAAGTCCCTTTACGCTGACTATACGGTCCTTGTTCACAAAATTGTTGAGTCCACCTTTCAGCATGGCACCCACCGAGAACAGCCCCACCGCGATGATGGCTGCTTCTAATTTCCAACTTTTCATACGTTGATATTTTAGAGTTTATAAACATACGCAAATATAACAAACCCGAACGGAAAAAAGTGCGATGAGCGGTTTATTTTTACACGATTCATGCGAATCAGCAACCGAAAATTGAATAGTTGGCACGCACTACACAGAATCCCTATAGATGAGCGCAGGATTGCTATACAGAATATTCCGACAAACAGAACATTCTTAATACTTCCTCTTCTTTCTCCCTACCTGCTCCCTACCTTCTCCCTACCCGCTCCCTACCTGCTCCCAATGTATAGACAGGGAGGAAATAGGGAAAAGGTGAGGAGAAGACAGGAACAGAACCGACAAATAGAACAACAGACGATATCCATTGATAAATATTCTGAAACATCCTGCAAAATGCACCAAATCCGCTTTTTTAGAGTATTTAATGAAAATACCCCAAAAGAAGGAGTACATCTTCTCCAAAAAGTACCTATTTTTGTCCTCCGAAACAATGTCAAAGCGACAACATGATTAATTTAATAATTCTAACCCCTAAATTCTATGTTGACCCAACGTAAAAATCCATACTCACGGTGGCGGTGGCCGTGACTTTATGGAATGTACCGAAGACACTTTCCGTACAGCCGTCAAAACCCATATGAGATATGGGACAACCAGTATTTATTAATTAATCTTCAACAAGATGCAAATGAATATTGTTTTTTGTATATTTGTGATAGTTTGGTGAATTTTATTTGACTATCAACGAATTATATTCAACTCGCATGAGAACGGGCAACGGATAAGAAAATGCCAGACTGTTCAGAATCACTATATTCCTCATGCTTTCAAATAACTCTTTATCTTGATGCAAAGATAGCATTTTTTTCCGAGAATACCGGAATTTTCCGGGCATAATCTCGTTATAAATCCATGAAATAATCCATATCGGACAGAACAGCCATACCGCAGCCGAGTCCCCCTAACTCACAGGCAAAGGTAATCCGTGTCCTGCTCGTACAATGCAAGGTCAAGCCCTCCGGGTGTCGTGGAAAAATCATCCTCGCCCGGAGGGCTTTCGGTATTTTTCCCGCCAACCTTGCATGTACGGGACACGACCTTTTATAGCCTGTAGTTACGGGAACTCCGGCCCCGAAAAGCCGGACTAACAAAAATCAATTGTTATGTTACAGCAGGCGACAAAAGAAAAGTACAGTATTGAAACACTCAGAGCATGGAATGTTTCATACGACAACGAGCACGGGCTGACACAGAAAGATGTCGATATGGCCAACAGTTATGTTGAACTCATCGAACGTACACGTTCGGAGATTACACCGCAAATCGGAGACAGGCTGGTCTATGTGACCGAAGACGGGGATTATTACGGCAACGCTCATCGAGAACCGGCATCACACAAAGGAAGGGCATCTTTCCATATGCGAACAGCCGTATGTGCCTTTCGTGTGGGAACAAGACGGGAATATCCGTCTGAGCGTCAGCGGAGGGGCATTCCACGGAGTGAATCCGAAGGATATGAAGTTCCTGCGATGGACGGACGGCGCGTTCAAGGACTGGGGACATTGCGGCGCGTGTGCCAACGGTGCAGTGACATTCATAGCCAAAGTGCCGCTATGGTTCTATGCCGAACCTAACCCAAAGTACGGGAACTTCACTACCGAAACTTACCGGAAATTCTACCTCACCAAAGACACAAGCGGTTCCGCAAGAAATCTCTATCAAGGTTTTGATGCAGCTTTCAGTGATGAAAAAGAGTTCCAGCAATTCCTAAAGGACTACGAGGGAACGGTATTCAAAGGCAACTGGGACAACAACATCGTGGTATGGTGCTTCCGTCGGGAATATGTCTTCCTTCCTCTCGCCGAATGGGAAAAGATTGATGCTCCGGCCGAAGAACGGAGGCTCAACTTTTATCCCGAACAGGTGAAGATTGTCAAGGACATGGAAAAACACATCACCTGCTTCTACCGAATCAAATCACAGAACTTCTAACACTTAAAAATCCAACTGATATGCAAACGACAACAGCAACTAAGGCCGGCAACGCTCCCGACCTGCTTTCCGGTATCCTGAGCGTGCAGGTGAAAAACGAGGACAAGATTACGGAGCAAGACCGGATCTATTGTCAGAACCAACAGGACATGCTTTACAAAACACTCGACCGGATAGACCGCTGGTACGCCATCTTCAAAGAGGAAGCGGAACAGTACCGGGAGGAACGCAAGTTCCACTACGAGGAGAACGGCAAGGTATCCATGCGTGATTTCTATTCCTACCATAACGACAGGGACGACTATTCGCACAACGAGTTCAAACCGTTTGACATCCTCAATGATATGGTTGACAAGAACTGTAATGCCAACGCTAATTTCGCCAGCCGTATCATCTCCTATTTCAACAAGACATATAATGTCTCTGTCCCCGTACCGGAAATTGAGAAAAATACCCTTCCGATGGGCTTCCGTCCAATCTATGAAACCTACGTGGATGCTGTCATAGAACATCTTGGCGGCAAAAGTTTCAGGGAAACAGCAGAGGAGGAACTGTTGAACAGGTTCTTGAAAGTAGTCCGTCCATCATGCTGGAGCAAGGTCAAGCCGGAACTGAAGAAAGATAAAATCACATTCCCTGAAATTCTGAGATTTGATGAGTTCTATCTGTCATACAACCGTAACCAGATTCATTACAACTATCGGGGCGACATAGAAACCTTCTGTGAAGGCATCGCGTTCGGTGCCGATGACACCATTCATGGTTCAAGCAATATGATTACCGGCTTCCAGGCTGACAATGTTGATGTTTCCGGCTGGTACGACCTCACGACGATCAACGCCGAGCAAATCCGGTTTTACAAGAACGGACGCATAGATGTCAAGTTCAAGGACAGCACGACTGCCGAAAACTGTTTCAAGCGTCTCCGCCTTGATGAAATCACGCTAAGAGAGAACTGATCATGAAGAAAAAACTCACAGCACCCCGTAAGACGATTCTTGCGGGGTGTTTTCATTTTCAACCGTAAACAACCGACAGAATATGTATGCCATCATTCCCCAACAGATACCGCAAGGTATGCGTGCCGAGGTCAACGAGAAGATACTTTTCGCCATAGACTCCGGCAAGGACCTCATTCCGGCGGAGAGCATCTATAACTGCTACACCGGCATCGGAGGGCTTCACAACCTCAGGCAATCCGATTTCGCCAATTACAACGAGTACGCCGAAGCGAAGAAGGAGTTTGAGATGGGACAGTTCTTCACCCCGCATGAAGTGTGCAGGGATATGGTGGAGATGCTTTCTCCCAACACTTCCGAAATGATACTTGACATGTGTTGCGGTATGGGCAATTTCTTCAATCATCTGCCCAACCAGCACAACACCTACGGCTTCGACATAGACGGGAAAGCCGTCAGCGTGGCGCGATACCTCTATCCGGACGCGCATATCGAAAAATGTGACATCCGGCAGTATTATCCGGAACAACGCTTCGATGTAGTCATCGGCAATCCACCTTTCAACCTGAAGTTCGATTACAAGCTGTCACAGGAATACTACATAGACAAGGCATACGACGTGCTCAACCCGGCAGGAATCCTGATGGCCATAGTACCCGGCTCGTTTATGCAGAGTGAATTTTGGGAGAAAACACGGGTTGCCAGTATCAATAACAACTTTTCTTTTGTCGGACAGACAAAACTGTCTCCGTCAGCCTTTGCCTCCGTCGGAGTCCGCGATTTCAATACGAAAATCATGGTATTCCTGCGCAAATCGGTTCATATCGAGATGCAGGCTTACAACGCGGAGGAATTCATAACGGCGGAAGAATTGAAGAACCGTATCAGCGAAGCAAGGACGATGAAACACAGGCTGCGTTTCGACCTGATGCGCGAGACAAACAGGATAGACAAGGAAGAGCTTGAAGTGTTCGAGTATAGGCTCGCCAAGTACATGTACGAACTGAAGGCACACGCCAAGTTGAACAAACATATCGGCAAGGCGGAAGCACTGGTCACGAAGTTCCGCAACCAGAAACCGCCGGAGAACGCCACACGGGAACAAGTCGCGCAATGGGAAAAGAACAAGCTTACCCCGAAGAAAGTGCTTGCCGTCATCCGTAGGTACATCACCTCGCAGAATGTCGTGCCACGCAAGGAAGTGGCATTGGTAAAGACCTCCTACGGGTTCAAACTGAAACAGTACGCCCCACGACTGTTAGACAAGGTTTCGCACAAGGCGGCAGGCATCAACGACCTCGTGTTGGGGCGCACCGAACTGCCCATGCCGGAAATCCTGACAGAAAAGAACATGCGTGAAATCCATGTGGCAGAGAAGCTGATCCGTAGGAAACGCAGGCAATATGAAATCCAGAACCGGCAGTTTCCCGACATGAAGCCGGACACCCAACTGGCGGAATACCTTGACAGGGTGACATTCATCAACAAGGACGGTGACGTATGCGAGTTCACCGCACTCCAGAAGCACGACCTGAACCTCGTTTTGCAGAAACGCTACGCGCTGCTTAACTGGCAGCAGGGATCGGGCAAGACAGCGGCGGTCTATCACCGTGCCAAATACCTGCTCAAATTCCGCAAGGTACGGAACGTCATCATACTGGCCCCCGCCATTGCCACCAACATGACATGGATACCATTTCTCTCCATAAACAGGGAAAGGTTCAGGATTATACGGAACAATGCCGACCTTGAAACCGTACCGGAAGGCGTGTTCATTGTGCTCTCCACCTCCATGCTCGGCAAACTGAAACGGGGGCTGACGAAATTTGTCAAACGCTCCTCAAGAAAACTATGCCTCGTTTTTGACGAATCGGACGAGATAACCAACCCTTCGTCACAGCGCACAAGGCATATCCTCGGACTCTTCCGCAGGTTCAAGTACAAAATACTCGATACCGGAACGACCACCCGAAACAACATCGCAGAACTGTACAGCCAGTTCGAGCTGCTGTACAACAACTCCGTAAATATGATCTGCTGGAGCAGCCGGGTGTACCACGAGAACAGGGACAAGGAGATAGAGGAAGAAAACAACCCGCATTACGGTGAGCCGTTCCCTGCTTTCAGGGGGCATGTACTTTTCCGCGCCTGCCACTGTCCGGGAAAATCCACCGTGTTCGGAATAGAGAAACAGAACCAGGATGTCTATAACAAAGAGGAACTTGCAGAGCTTATCGGGAAGACCGTCATCACCCGCAAGTTCAGGGACTTTGCCGGCGAGAAGTACAAGATACGGACACACACCGTCAGCCCTGCCGATGGCGAACGCGAGGTTTACCGTGTCATCATCGAGGAGTTCTGCCGTATCTGCGAGTTGTATTACAACAGCACGGGTGACACGAAGAAGGATGCCGGACTACGTCTTATGCGGCAGATCAAGCTACTCATCAAGGCCTGTTCCGTCCCCCACCTGATAGAGGGCTATTCCGGTGACGGGATTCCGAAAAAAACAAGGTACATCGAGAGACTGATACGGAAGATTCCCGGCAAAGTGGCCGTCGGCTGCACGTCCATAGCCGCATTCGACCTCTACGGGAACCGTCTCCGCGAATGTTTTCCCGACAGGCCGGTATTCGTGGTCAAGGGAGACGTGGCTTTCAAGAAACGGCAAAGCATCGTGACGGAGTTCGACTCCACCGTAAACGGCATACTGGTCTGCACGCAGCAGAGCCTGAGCAGCTCGGTGAACATCCCCACCTGCAACGACGTGATACTTGAATCGCTCCAATGGAACATCCCGAAGATGGAACAGTTCTATTTCCGCTTCATACGTCTTGACTCTAAAGAGCTGAAGGACGTGCATTATGTCACCTACAAGGATTCTGTGGAGCAGAACCTGATGGCCCTGGTATTGACCAAAGAACGGCTGAACGAGTTCATCAAGACCGGAGAAGTGAAGGAGCAGTCCGAGATTTTCGAGGAGTTCGACGTCACCATGTCCGTCATCGAGAGCCTGCTGGTCAGGGAACGCGACAGCGAGGGAAAGATACACATCAGCTGGGGAAGCCAGCGAATAATGAGTTGAAACAATGGAGAAACTTATGAGAACCGCAGATTACATTCCACAGGCAAAGGTAGCCCGCACCCTTTTCCGGCAGAGCAAGGTCAGGCCGCAGGCGGTTTTCGGGCAAATCATCCTCGCCGGAGGCTCCGGTATTTCCCCGAAAAACCCTGCACTGCCGGGGCGCGGACCTTTATACGCCTGTGGAATGAAATCCCCGGTTCCGCATCATAAACCGTAATGAAGAATATCATGGACTTGAATCAGGCAGAAGTGGCAGTGACCACGCAGCATCTCATAGACACGAGGCAGGAAAAAGACAGCCTGCTGCAAATGGCCGACTTCGGCGACATGGGGGAATTCCTGTGTACCTGCTCCGAGCTGTTTCCGGAAGAGGAAACCCCGGAATACAGGTACACGAGATGGGAGGACATTCCGGACTCGCTCATCAACAGGGAATGGCTGTGTCCCAACTTTTTTGAAATAAGGGAAGCGATGGAACAACTGGAGGAACCCGACAAGGATTGCTTCTTCGACTGGTGTGACCGTTACGGGCACGACATCGGCACGGAAGACCCTCACCTGCTGGTGGCGCATTATATCGAACTTTTCGGGAACGCGACCTATATAAATGACGAACCTTGCCCGGACAGCGGGGATGATAGTTTGCTGTACTACCCGGGCATATCGGGCAACTATTTCGAGCCGGGCATTCCCCGCTTCGAGATATTCGATGACAATTACGACTAAAAAAAACACGCTTATGAATATCAATTTTCTCGGGCCGGTCCTGCCGACAGACCGATTCGTACAGATGGCCTTCGTGGAAATCCTGAACATCATCCTGACAGCGAACAACATCATGGACGTGAACAGGATGCTCGTCGGGCGGAATGCCAATCCCGTTTTCGGCTCCCTGTCGGGACATTTCCGATGGTCCTACTCGGACAACCATTTCACGTTGTGGCAACGGATGGAGTACAACTCGCCGCTCTGTTTCAAACAGCGCATATTCAGCATCCATTTCGGAACGCTGGCAAGCCGTGACAGGGAAAGGGATAATACGATAATGAACTAAAACATATCAATATGAGTCACCAGATAATAACAAGAATGGCATACAACGCTAAAACCAAGCAGATAGAAACTTGGCAGCATTCCAACAACGTGTGGCCAAGAACCGATTATTACTATGCTTTGGATGTCAGGACGGACGAACAAATGCTCGGATTCATAACATTGGTGGCAGAAGGTGCATGGCAAGGACGCAAATGGGAAAAAGCGTTCAAGACCCTTTTCTGCGAATATCCCGAACTGGTTATGAATTCATACAAACATGAACTTAACAAATCCTATGAGGAGAATTGTGCCATCCGTCGGAAATATAAAGAACTTGCCCGAAGCAAACGCGATGAAATAGTTGCGCGATTCAAGCAACTGGCCGGAATTGTCTGACTCTAAAAGTGAAAGCATATGGAAATAATGAAGATTTCAAACCGCCAGATTGCGATGATGGCTTTCGACAGGCTCCGCAAGGAAGACAAGAAGGATTCCGCGTTGAAACTTGCCAGGTGCCTGCTACGTGGCACAAGCATCTCTCTCGGCATAGGTGATATCGACTGGGACATAGACATGGCTATACAGCAATGCGGAGGAGAGCCGAGGACTGGATACCGATACACGGCGCATTTCCACTTCAACCGGAATACGGAAATGGAAAAGGACAAGTATGACGGGATAGTAAAGGAACTGTATGGGTAATGAAACGAACACGGAGGCGGCCGGAAGGCCGCTTCTGTCATTTATAACGGTATGTACGGGAAAAAGAATCCTGCCGTACACAGGTAACAGAAATGGATGAGCAGAAAACATTGACATTGGATTTCATCAAATCCCTGATGGAACCGTCCTATACACTGATTTGGACGGATTATGATGACAATCTTGACAACCATCGGTGGCTGGTTCAAAAATGTCTTGACAGCAAAAGCCCCGAACATTTGTGGGAAAAGGCGGACGAGTGGTACAGCGATGCCGAATGGGAGGCTGTCCGTGAGATAATCGCCAAATTGAAAGAGGAATGTACAGTTTTCAATGATTTCGGTGAAGAGGATGTGGATACCTTCTTCGATGAGCACGAGGATGAAATCCGGGACGAGGTTTACAGCCGCAACGACTCGGATGTGATAAAAGACCTGATAAGGCACACGGACAACATTCCCATTCGTGTGGAGATGCTGTCCGACCACGACTGCATCAATTCCAACTGGTTTGAATCACAGGGCGGTTACAGGTACGAGGAATCCTACTTCGGGGACATGGTAGACTGCCTGAACCTCAATCCGGCGAGAGTGAAGAGACTCCTGACGGAACACGGCTACAAGACATACGGACGTTTCCCGAACCGCAGAAGCCGGAACGGCAAGGAACAGGTTTCATACGAGCAGTTCTACAAGGAGTTGATAAATTCCTGTTGCGGCGCGAACCTGCTGGTCTATATAGGACGTGTGAACTTGAATGAACTGTACAATGCAGAGTTTTCGCTGAATGAAGTTATCATCCCGAAAGGCAACTGTTGCGGGCTGTTCAGCTCTACATTCGGTGGCGGAAGCTGCTTGAAATGGAACTGAAACAGGATATACGCCTGAAGTTGGAAATCAAGGGCTGTAACGGCTTCCGTTTCCGGCTGGATGACGAACGCTCCAAATATGACTATTCAGTCCAACATGTATATGGGGTGGATAATTCCTTTTTCGGGGATGCGGTACGCATTGTATCCTGACAAGAATCAAATCAATAACAATCAAACAATAGAAGATTATGACAAAGTACAATGTACAAGTAAGGTACATCTTCGAGGGTACCTACACAGTGGCGGCGGAGGACCGCGAAGAAGCGGAAAGAATGGTATCGGAAGATTGCGGGCTGGTATTGGGCGGCAACATCCATACGACACGCGATGACGATGAGGTGACGGACTGGAACTTCGGCTGCCATCCGGACTTGCAGGTCCTCTCCGTAAGGCAGAGAGGCGGGAAATCCCCCAAACTGGTGTTTGAAGACAGGATCAAGAAGTTGCGGGAGGACATCATCGGTGCGATACGGCAGTTGCTCCATGACCATGCCATGAACGCGATACGGTTTCCGAATGAAAATGAACACGACCCTGTATGGGTAATATGGTTCAATGACGACTGCGAACCTTATGAATGTTGGGTGTCCGGCATTGAGGTAACAGACAAAGGCCTGACGGTATTCGCAACAATGAAGGACAGCTTTGAAGAAGTAAGTTGCGATTCCCCGTTTGAACTCGGTGCAAGAAACATAGACTGGCTTCACGAGATGTATGATGCCGTATGGCACCAGTTGGAAGAAACAAAGGATGTTGAACCACAAACGGAAAAATCATGAACTATCCAGCAGAAAATGCAGTCTCCAGTTTCTTTTACTACATGTGGAATGCCTGGAGCAAGGAGGAATGCGAAATCGTATTCGGTGGAATGTGCAAGCATTTCTGGGAAAAATGGAACTCTTTTGCAAACGATTCTATCTTCGGTGCGGCGGAACGATTCTATGCCGCCCTGTCGGAAAACAATCGCAAGTTATTGGTGGAGCGTGCCGTCTCCATTTATGACGGCCAACGTTTCAGGAACAAAAGTATAAACATTGAAAATCAAATATTATGCAGACAAACATCATTAATCTGATTTGCAGTTCATGCAACTGCGGTCAGGCAGAAGCACAGGAGTATCTGGACTCCGAAATCCGGAACCTACGCGAGTTGCAGGAACTGGACGATTTAAGGGAAGATGATATTGATATGGCGTGTAGCAACCTCGGTCTTGACTTTGACTACAGGGAATATTTTATCAACCGCCTCGCAGGGGCATAAAAACTTACAGCTATGGCTTATTTTCAGAACATACACTCTCTGGCGGACTTGAAGAAAGAGTACCGCCGTCTGGCATTGCAGCACCATCCCGACAAGGGTGGTGATACTGCAATCATGCAACAGGTGAACATCGAGTTTGAAAGGCTTTTTGAGGTCTGGAAGGACAAGCCGGATGTTTCCGCCACTTCGACCGGGTATGAACACGACTATTCGGGAGCTACGGCAAAGGAATACACCGAGTACGTGTATAACGAATACCGCTGGAAAGGCCGCAATTACAAGGGGCAGCACGCCCCTGAAATCGTGGAACTGGTACGGTCATGGCTCAAGGAGACCTATCCGAGATACAAATTCTCGGTCAAGCGCGAGAACTACCATTCCATCTACATTCGGCTGATGAAAGCGGATTTCGAGGCTTTTACCAAAGAATCCGGGAAAGTCCGGGATGACATCAACCATTACAATATCTCGTCCGACAAGTCCTTGACCGACCGTGCGAAAGAGGTGATGCTGAATGTCTGCGATTTCGTGATGTCGTATAACTTCGATGACAGCGACCCGATGACGGACTACTTCCACACCAATTTCTACCTGACTCTCGGAATAGGCAGCTACAAACAACCGTATAAAGTGGAGTTGCCGAAACTTGCCTGCAAGGAAAAGGACAAGCCTGAAGTGTTCAAACATCCCGAAGGGGCTGCGCACAAGGCCATCCGGCAGGCATTGGGCAAAGCCCGTTTTGACTTTATCGAACACAGGAGGCATTCCGGGGAAATGATACTCGGTGAAGACCATTACGGCTCACACGGCGAGCTCTATTTCTGGCCGAAAAATTATTCAAGTGCGAAACTGGCGCAGAAACGGATAGACAAATTGGAAAAAGCCGGCATTCAATGCAAGCTTACAGGCTATAATGGCGGTTACATCCGTTTTCTCGGCTATGCTCCCGAAACGGAAGCGTTGCTGGAGCAGGAACGGCAGGAGGTCATCGTTGCACACAAGGCATGGCAGGCAAGACAATCGGCAACTTAGTCAACAAAAATAAAATGGTTCAATGAAAGCCCTCACGAACCATTTTATTAAAGATTATCAAATCACCATTTGAATTCTCTCACTTTTTTTAGGTCTATCTTTTTCACAAAAGAATCTATACGTTTCAAGTCTTCGGGAACATGGTAAGATATAGCCCATGGCTTGTCAATCCCAATATGTTTTACAATCTCTTCCATATATGGCCAATCAACTTTATAAAAAGAATGACCATAAACAACTACCTGCTCTATATCAGATAAACTATTAAAGAAGTCCAGATTTTGATGAATGATAGAAGACGAAACTTTTATTAAGCCATTCATCCACTCTATAATTTTACTCCATGTTTGTTGCAGGTATAACATTTGGCTTTCATCATTATATGCATCTTGTGGATCCCGATAATTATTATGCCCGATAATATATTCTTTATCTGACAATCGTGACCCGTGAATATGCAATATATTAGATTCAGGTATAGAATATACCCTTTCCAATGTTTCTGTATAATTGAATGTCAAATATCTACATTCCATTGGTAGGTCAAGGACTTTTTCAGCATCGTTTATATTGATACTGTCTACCCAATTTCTGAATTCTTCAAGAAACTCATCCAATACTGGTCTGAATATCCAATCCGGTGAATCTTCCACTGCCGCCATCGAACGAGTAGGATGGTCATAATCAAAATCCTCGTCGGGTTTACAATACTCCAAAATACTATCTTCATCGTATTCTCCAAGGGCTTTTTCAATATCACCCCATACATCCCGTTGATTGCTAAAAAAAGTGTCCATCAAACCAATGAGGCGATGTTTACTATTCTTTTGTAACCATTCTTTAAAGTTGCCGTAACTGGACTCAATACCATTTGCCAAGTCAAATCCATTACCAATGACAACAAGTGTCTTTTTATTCTGTTGTTCTATTTCTGGAAATAAATAGTTCATATAGTTTTCAATTAATAATTTACAAAATTACTCTTTTTTGAAACATTGAACATAACAAATAAGGATGAAACTCTATTGAATCTCATCCTTATTTAATTTTATGGAATGTACAGCAGTCTGAACTCCTTTTTCCTTCGTCGTTCAATGCTTGGTACCGCTTTCCCCTTGTAGCACCTGAAGGAGATATATTCGTGGTAGATATTCCTGTCACCGGCTTCCAATTTTTGAATCAGTTTGCTTTTTGGGATTTTTCCATAGCCTACCAGACGGTAATACCCCACATTATATGAAAGGGTTGCGACGAGTAATGCGTCCTTTCCGAAACGGCTGCACATCCTGCACAATTTCATCAGATCCGCCCTCAGCAGGGAATCCGCCTGCGCCTCGCTCATGTCCGGCATGAACGTCTCGCCCGGCAACAGTTTATGGCCATATCCTACATAAGGCAAATGATTTCCGTGCCATCCTTCATGTTCCTTGATACAGGCGATTGCCTTTTCGAAGAGTGAAGCCGGAATCTGCAAGGCGGTGGGAGGCGAAGAACCGCCTCCCCGTGGTTGCGCCACCATACCGCCGCAGGTCAGAATCAGGCATAAAACCGCTACAATCATTCGCATAGGGAATCCTTTTCAGATTTCGATACAGGCGGTCTTACAATAACGAGCGAATCCCTAATCCAAGGAGTTCCGGGATCGGATACAGTCCCTTCCGTTTTCTCTTCAGTCTCCTCCTTTCTTTCGTTGTTGAAATCAAAACTGAGCAGGAACAGCAGTTTCGGTTCGCTGTTGTCTTCAAAATAGATGTCAATCGACTGCCGGTCCTCACACGCGGAAGTGTAATACAGTCGGAACACTTCTCTGTCAAGCGGATAGTGGTCATTCGGCAGCAGTACCATCCCGTCATCCATGCGGAGTGTACCCTTGCCGTCCGGCTGGAAATAGCGGATGGTGTAACGGGCATCGGAGAAACGTCCTTCCCGCTTGAGTTCACAACGTATCTCCACGGTCTCGCCCTTCACTATGCGCGTGGGAACAGGCATCGTTTCCACCGCGAAGGGATAAGCCTGCTGCACGTCCATATCGTCATTGCAGGCGGTAAACATAAAAGCCGTCAGGCTCAGGAACAGGACGGACAAAAGTCCGCCAAATCCTCTTTTTCGAATCAATGTATTCATATCCAATCTGATTTTTAATTTGTTATACTTCATTGTTTTAATCCTGTGGCAACCTGTTTTGCAAATACTCGTTCAAATCCTTGAACCCCTTGTACAAGGCTGAACGGTCCTCAATCCTGTTTCCATAGCGTTTTCGGAGTGCTTCCAGTGTTCGCCTCCCGGCTTCGTCCCGGTCCAGATAGCAGTTTATCGTCTCATACCTGTCAAAAACAGTAAACGAACGTTCCAATAACGCCACCGAGTTCAGCACGAGACAGTCATCACCGTACCCCAATCCCAACACCATCCACGAGAGGTAGTCGATAAACCCCTCAAAGAGGTTGCAGATATCCGATCCGTTGTCTGTCAGCGAAATGTCCTTCGGGGACAGGCTTCCCTTGAAAAAACGGTTGCGCAGTTCATATCCGCCGCTTCGATTCCTGAACCCGATGGCGAAATACTGTTTCCCGTGCAAGGAATACCTGACCTCCTCGCAGTTCGGTAATGCCACATCGCTGCAAATAGCGGAGCAGAACCTTATTGTAAAGCGGTCCGAAACGGATATCCGTCATACATTCCCTTTCATCCGAATTATCCTTGCCGTTCTCTTTCGGACGGAAGACCGTCTTCCTTTCCGGAGCCAGCCCGGCATAAATCCTCGTGATGAAATCCGCCTGCTCCTTGAAATCGTTACTGCCGACAAATTCCCCGGCAAGGGTGAAAATATCACCGCCGCGTCCGGTTCCGAAGTCGTGCCAGACATTCTTGCGGATGTTCACCTGGAATGAGGCAGTCAGTTCCTCACGGTAAGGAGCGAGATACCAGCATTCATCCCCGCGTTGTCTTTTCGGCCCGTATCCCAATTTCGCGAGGAAATCGGTAATGGGAACAGCCCTTATGTCTTCTATATTCATAAGCGGTAATTTTTAGTTGATGATGAATTTCAATCCTATCCCGAACTGGGTCGTGAATACCCCGAGCGAACTGCCCCACAGGGCACGCTCACGGACACTTGCCAGCAGCACGATACGGTCTGTGACATAGGTCTCCAGTTCCAGCGTTATCGCCCCTCCATAGACAAAGGCATCCTTGACAAGCAGTCTGGAACCGTCATACAATATCCTGTCACCCCAGTTCACGGTTTCATAACCGGCCATTGCCGAACCGCCGATAGAAAGGAACAGTGTCTTGGATGGATCGGACAGGAACTTCAGGTAATATCCGCCTTCGGCCGTGAACTGCGTACGGGGAAGGGACACATTACGGTATCCGTAATTCTTTTGCAGGTATTCCGCACCGACCACCCAACGGTTGGCTCTCTTGGTATATCCCGACACCGCGAATCCGGTATAATAGTTCAACGGATTCCTTGAACCGTTGGCAAAACCTCCGCGAAGTTCCACTCCCGTCATGCCGGGGAGATAGCGTTGGGCGTGCGCCCGCCCTGAGAACAGGGCTAGCGACACGACCGTTACTATGATACAAACGACTTTACGCATGGTCACTTCACTTTAAGTTCATTGATTACCCTGGCTCTCACGATGTCCTCGTTCTCCACGGTGAACGACTGGTGGCGACCGCCGCTTTTCTCGTTCAGTTCCACCACCAGCACCTTGTCGGCCGGAATGGTGAACTTGTCAAGAGTGAATACGGTACGTTCTTCCTTGTTGCCGGCAACCACAGTGGCGTAGTTATAGGCACGGAGCGGAAAGATGACCTGCTCCTGGATGGCTGTACGCTTCATCACTTTCTTATCCATAATCTTGAACGTCACGAAATCCACCTCGAAAGGCACATTGGAAGAGTTCCTGATCTGCGTATGGAAATAAAGCAACCCGTTGTGGGTGTAAATTCCGCGCAAGAGGTACTGGATGCCGAAAGCCTTGCTGCCGATGTGCTTGACATGGCGTCTGTTTTCCTTGTGGATGCTTTTGTTGATAAGCTGCACTAATTTGGGAGATTCACAGCCCAGTTCCTCTAAATAGATGTCAAGCGCGTTGTTCGGACGGTTCACCTTGCTGCCGTCATGGATAAAGTCCTTCATCTCCACATTCAAAAGCAGCGGCTCATCGGCGTACTTGACATTGAAAGTGTAAAAGCTGCCGCTTTCAGTGATGACCGACATATTCGTCTCGTCACGGAAATTCTTCACCACCGCCTTCACACGGATGACATTCTCCGCACCGTCAGCCTTGCCTGCCACGAGATTCGGGGAACCGAGATCCACATAACGTACAGCCGACGGGAAGATGATGTGGGTCGTCTTGTCGTAGGTCACTTCCAACCCATACGGAGGTACCATCCTGTCAAAGGTGAGTTTCCGGGTCAGACCATGATAGAGGTCGCCGTCTTCCTGCTGCGGATAGACATCCTTGGCCAGTGTCACATTGTTTTTTTCTGCCGATACGGTATCGGACTCATTCTGTGCGAAAGCACTCGTTACGCCCAATGCAAGGGCAAGCATTACAAAAATCTTTTTCATACTTCTTGAATTTTAATGGATTGTTATTGATTCTCTTTCTGGTAAAGCATCAGGGTATAGCCGGACTTGAGGTGTACCTTCTCCTCACGCATTTTCCGTGATATGTATTGCGACACTCCCTGTATGGCACCCCTTCCGAGTTCGGACAGCAACTGATCCTTTGCCGACTGGTTGGTGATGGAGATGCTCGTGCCGAGGTTCTGTCCCAGGTTGGCGGCCACCTCCCTGACCGCATTCGCCTCCATGGAACCCGGAATGAAGATTCCGTCCTGTCCGTCATTGTCATACACGGTGAGTTCCACCGGAATGATGACTCCGCCATGCTCCACCTGGATGATTTCGATACCGAGCCGTTCTCCCTGTATGCGTCCCTCTCCGGTAACTATGGAATTACGCGGGAGCGTGTACCTGCCGACACGCATAGGTTCCAAAAGTCTCAGCCTCACGCCTTGCCCGCTGGTGACGGTCTGGTCGCCATGCACACAGGCGCGGATGGTATTCCGGCTATACTTCTCTCCAGAGTTTCCCACAGCGGTATGGAAGCCCATGTTTCCGGATTGCTCCAGCCTTGCAAACAACACGGAGTCACTGATTGGCTGATGAAGTGACGATACCACCGGCGTGGATACCTGCCCCACGGGAACGGCTTTCGGTTTCCTGCTGTTGGAAACAGGTTCCGTTTCTTCCCGGCTCTCCGTCCTCTCGCCATCCTTTCCCGGCGTATATCTGGCAGCCAGTTCGTATGATTTCTCCAACAGAGCCACCTGCTCCTCGTAGGTCATCTGCGCGGGCTGCTGCATGGCGGTAGCCTGCCTCAGTTGCTCGACTTCGGCTTTCAACGCCTCCTTCTCGGGGTCTTCTTTCGGGGTCTCGTAGAAACTGCCGAGCGTGGCGTTGATGTCGTTGTAGGCTGCCGTGGACGATGAGAAAGAGCCGCTTCTCCGGTAACTTCCGCCGTTACGGTTGGATGTGCCGCTGCTTGGATAGTCCGTATCCGGTGAAAGTTCAATGACATGTTCCGTGGTCACCTCCTGTCTGCCCCCGTCCGCCATCGCAGAGAATTCCTCCAATGTGCGCATCTTCTCTTCCTGCCTGCGTCTCATGTCCGCCTGCTCGTAAGCCGTAATCTTGTCCGCCTCGATACCCGCCCCTCTCGGGTCGGCAGTTCGGTGTTGAATCCGGCGTTCTTCTCCTTTTCCTGCCTGTCCTTTTCCGAAGGGGCGAAAATCCACCACATACAGCCGATGAACAGCAGGAACATCCCGGCAAAGACCAGGTACTTTCTGATTTCCTGCCGTTTTTTCAATTTGTTCACATCATTACTCATTGTCTTATTTGTTGAATTGGTTAAAAAACTCTTCCATCTCGCGGATTTTCTTGTCCGAAAGCGTGTCTGCCGGAACAAAGTCCGGAATGTTCAGAGGCTCTATCTTGATAATCTCCTGTTTTGCATCCTCCCGTCCGATGTCATGGATGGCACGGAAAATCATATAGAAATTCCCGACGGCGAACAGGACTGCCAGCACCACGATGGTTATCACTCTCTTTTCCGGACTCAGCCCGGCGCACAAGCCGCGCAGTTTTCCTTCGGCCAAGTCCCGGATTTTTACAAAAATCTTTTTCATACATTCTAAATTTTAACGGTCATACACTCTTATATCCCTGTTCTCCACCACGCGGAAGGCTTCGAGGATGAAGCCGTGCGGGTTGTTTTCGCTGCGCGTGGAATTGAGCAGCCTGCCCCGCGTGACGAGGCTGCGCTCCGTCACGCTTTTCTCGCGGATGATGGAAAGGCGTGCGTACGTCACGACTTCGTAGGGATAGGTGTTGAAGTCGCATTTCACGCTGTCGATTCCGATACGCTGGTTCATGTTGCCGGAGATGACACGGTTGTAATAGCCCTGCTCCGCCAAGTCCCGGTAATGGGCGTATGCGGAACGGTCGCTCAGGAACATCGCGCGTTGGATGTTGCCCTCAATGGCACTCTTGTCAGGCGAAAGCGTGAAGAACAGCTCGTGGAAACGCCTGACATGCTCCCTCGCCTCCACTGGGCGGTTCTGCTCCAAGTCTTGCGAGAGGGCGAGCATAAGCGATTTCCCCTCGTCCAGCACATAGATTTTCTGCCGTTGCGCCTCGGCAAAGCCATAAGCCTTCCACACGGAGAATCCCACGAGCAGAGTGCAGGCGCAGAGATAGACGATACCGAACAGACGCAGCTGCCTGAAACTGGTCTCGATGTTTTTTAGTGATTTGAATTCCATTTCAATGTCGTTTTAATGTGATTACTTGATAAGCCTTCCGGCGATATTGCCCACCGCCGCACCGGCCGTACCCGCCACGATCGACCCGGTCCTGGATGCCGTCTGGCTCACGTTCTTGCCGTAATTGCCCGCACCGCCGCCTGCCTGGATGATCCAGTTGGCCACTGTCGGGATGGTGAAGTACCCGATGATGCCGATAATCAGGAAGGTGATATACACACCGTTCGAGCCGTCGGGGATGAAATTGGGATCAGCAAGTAATTCTATGTCCTGCTTGAGCATCAGCACCTGTATTCTTGCCAGCACGCTGCTGAACAGGTCGCTGACCGGAAGCCACAGGTAGATACTGATATAGCGGACGAACCACTGGCTGAGGGAAGCCTGGAAGCCGTCCCAGCAGGAGATGGCAAAGGAAATCGGCCCGAGTATCGAAAGGACGACAAGGAAGAATGTCCTGAGCGTATCGACGACAAGGGCGGCGGCGTTGAACATGAGTTCCAGCAGTTCACGGAAAAAGTTCTGTACCGCCTTCTTCATGTTGTACATCGCGCGGTCCACGTACATCCCGCAGGCTTCTATCGCGTCCAATACACCCAGTTCATCCAACTTGTTGTCAAAGGCTTCCTTATCCACTAAGTAGGCCGTCTCGGGATTGCGTTTCATCGCTTCCAGCTCCAGTCTGTCCTTCTGTGCCCTGTACTCGTTCATATCGAAGGTCTGGGTCTCCAGAATCGTGTGCGTACCCTTTACTATGGGTGACATGACACTGTTCAGCGTACCCAGCACAAGGGTCGGAAAGAACATGATGCAGAGCCCCAGTGCGAAAGGACGGAGGAGCGGGAACACATCGACCGGCTCGGCCCTTGCCAGGGACTGCCATACACGATATGCTACATAAAACAAAGCTCCCAATCCGGCAAGTCCTTTTGCCACGCCCGTCATTTGCGAGCATAGCGGCATCATATCCGTGTACAGGTTTTGCAGGATCTGGTGCAGGTTGTCAAAATTTGCTGCCAACAATACCATAAGCGTTCGGATTTAGGATTACCAGTAACGTTCGTTAGGCGAGCCGTAAAGGGCCATCACGCGGTCAAGGTCGTTCCGTTTCTTGGCACGCAGGTAGGAAACGCCGATGTTCTTGTTGGTGTAATACTGCACGAGACTGCGGTATTGCAGCATGTCGTTGTAGCAGCGGTCGATTATATCCATCCGTTCCTTGTCGTTCATCGACAGGCCGTTCTCGTTGACCACCGTCTTCAGGTCGTTCAGCAAATGCGCACTCTCTTCCAGCAGTTTGGTGTAACCCAAAGCGATTGCACTCAGTTCCTCCGGCGTGAAGTAAGGGTCGCTGAGCATACGCTCGAAGCTGTTCACGTAAATGTCCGTGATGTCACCGACCATAAGGATGGTCTGCTGCACCTTACGCGCGTCACGGACGAGGTTCTTGACCTTGCGGAGCCCGTCATAGAACTCCTTTCCCTGTTTGTAAATCTTTACGGTTTCCTGAAAATTGTTGATCATATTGGTCGCCGTCGTGGATGTCTGCACGATGTTTTTCGCGGCATTGATGATACCTTGGGCAAGATTGGTCGGGTCGGTCACCACCCATTGCGCTTTCGCCGTGAGGCTGACAAAGAAACAGCCCATACACAGCATGATAATTTTCTTTTTCATGATGTTTCTGTTTTTAATTGTGAATAGAATGTTGGATTTCAGAATGACATTTTCCGTCCCTTGGACGGCGGGTTACGCAGGATGGTCCGATGAACCTGCTTTGGACGGTTCTCCTTTGCAGCCTTTTCCGTTTCACGTCTAAGCGATGAAAAGAACTCATCGGCATACGGTCTGCGGCCGGTCATCCTGACAAAACGGACATCCAGTTCCCGGTATGCCTTTTCCGCCTGACACGAGCGTTCCGCAGCGGAAGCGTTTTTGTCTATGCCGTACTTGACAAGAAAAGAAGGACTGATATGGATAATGTCGTGGACGGTATCCGGTGAAGCGGCAATCCATCCCAATCTTTCCAGTTCCCCGTTTAGTTTGTCAAGGTAATCGGCCGGAGGACGGGGACAAAGCCTCTCGAAAAGTGCTTCCGCCCGGTGGGTCAGCCGGGCATCGACCTCCAGACTGTCCGGTACTTCTCCCGTCAGCCTTTTCTGCCGGTATTCATCGGGACTCATCTCCTCAAGCCGATGGAACAGCCTGTAGTCCTCCGTAAACCCGTAACAGTCCTGTATCGACCGCGGAATGTTCCAGTTCTGCATCAGGGACCAGTAGAGGCATGACACGACCTCGTCGCGTTTCCTTTCGTCAGATTCCAAATTACTGTACATGATTTCTAATGTTTAATGGTTGATAAATGATTTCACTTTTCCCGCTTGCTCTCGGCAAGTTGTTTTATGGCAAGTTCGATATTGCCACCCAGTTTTTCCGTAAGCCGCATAAGCTCAAGTTTCTCGGTCTCTTCTGTGGTGTAGCATACATATTCCTCAAGCGACACTTCTGTGGCATAGACCGCCGACTGCGTTCCGCCCAGGCCGATCCAGACTTCCTTGTATTTCCGGGAAGGGTTGTTCGCCATGTTGATGGAGAGTATCTGCGCCCGTTCCTTGTCCGTCAGACCGAGCAGTGCCTGTATCTCATCGAACTTGTTGACGTATTTCCTTTGGTCAAGGAGAATCTTGCAGTCGCTGTTGTTGATGATGGTGCCTTTGACTATGGAAGAGGAAATGATGTCCTCCACTTCCTGAGTGACGACCACCGCCTCACCGAAGAACTTGCGGACGGTCTTGAAGAGGTATTTCAGATATTCCGCCATACCCTCCTTGCTGATGGCTTTCCAGGCTTCTTCCAGCAATATCATCTTGCGGACACCCTTCAGCTTCCTCATCTTGTTGATGAAGGTTTCCATGATGATAATGGTCACAATCGGGAACAAGACCTTGTTGTCCTTGATATTGTCCAACTCGAAGACAATGAATCGTTTACTTAACAAGTCAAGCTGTTTGTCCGAGTTGAGCAGGTAGTCATATTCGCCGCCACGGTAATAGGGTTCCAATACGTTCAGAAAATTGAACACGTCGAAATCTTTCTCACGGGTGCGCTTCTGTTTCAGGATGTCCCGGTACTCGTCCCGGATGAACTCGTAGAAGGTGTTGAAAGTGGGATTGGACTGCTTTTCCTGCCGAATCTTCTCTAAAAAGAGATTGACGGCATTGGAGAGTGCCACCTCCTCGGCACGTGTTGGCGGTTCGTCGTCACGTTTCCACAGGGTAAGGATAAGGGTCTTGATGGACTCCTTCTTCTCGATGTCGAAAACACCATCCTCCACATAAAAAGGATTGAAGGCTATCGGATCTTCCTCCTTGTAGGTAAAATAGATACCGTCCTCTCCGTGTGTCCGCGCATGGATAAGGTTACACAGCCCTTGATAGGAGTTTCCCGTATCCACCAACAGCACGTGTGTACCCTGTTCGTAATACTGTCGCACCATGTGGTTGGTGAAGAAGGATTTTCCGCTGCCTGAAGGTCCGAGTATGAACTTGTTGCGGTTCGTAATCGTGCCGTTCTTCATCGGCAGGTCTGAAATATCCAGATGGACGGGTTTTCCGGTCAGACGGTCCACCATGCGGATGCCGAATGGGGAAAGCGAGTCCTTGTAGGAGGTTTCCCCCACGAACAGGCACAATGCCTGTTCGATAAAGGTGTAGAAACTCTCCTCGGACGGGAAATCACCGGCATTGCCGGGTATCGCCGCCCAGAACAAGGTCGGCACGTCCACCGTGTTGTGGCGCGGCTTCGCTTCCATCAATGCCAGCTGGCTGCCCACATCGTTCTTGATGCACTTGAGTTTTTCCCGGTCATCGCTCCACGCCATGACATTACAGTGCGCACGGATGGAGGTCAGCCCCTTGCTGTGCGCTTCGTTCAGGTATTCCTCGATCCATTCGCGGTTAATCTGGTTGGAACGGCTGTAACGGGAAAGCGAGTGCATGTTCCTCGCGGTCTGCTCGAACTTCCGCAGGTTCTCCGCCGAATCGTCGATGAAGAGGTACTGGTTCACTATGTGGTTGCAGGTGAGCAGGATGCCTATCGGTGCGGCAAATGACAGGCGACAGTCGCTCCGGTCGGTGGAGAGCCGTTCATAACGGCAGTCCGTGGCCACGCCTGACGGCAGGTCTTCCGGGTCGGAAAGGGTGTGCAGGCAGAAGTAGTTGTCGCCTACCTTCATTTCCCCGGCCCCGAGCGAAAGGTCCTGCAAGCAGGCGGTATCCTCCTGCGAGAGCGAGAAGTATTTCTCGATGATGCCCGCCGAACTCTCCGTTCCGGTTATCTCCCCGTCCGTCAGGCGCGTGATGCGGAGCAGGCCGCTGTCGTTCACGATACGCTCGAACTGGCCGCAGCACTCCATGAAACGGGTGACGGTCTCCCTGTCCTGCATTTCCTTGGGGATGATGAACCCTCGTGTCAGGGCGTTGAAACTGCTGGTCGTGCGGCTGCGTTCATTCGTGGTCTTGGTCAGGAACAGGTAGCAGGTGTGCTGCAAGTACGGACGCTCGTTGAAGTGCCGCTCGAAACTGCGGCCGAGGAAGCTCATGCCGTCCTTGCAGATGTCAGGACGGTAGCTTTCCTCAATGAAGAAGTCCTGCTTGTGCACGATGCTGTAGTTCGGCAGTACCTTGACCGCTTTCGCCCAAGTGGAGTGCATCGCCTCGTACTCGGCACGGGTCAGCGTAAAAAGTTCGGGCAGTTCCACCCTGTACGCCACGGTGATGTCCGCGTCCTTGCTGATGATGCAGCCGTCCTCCACGGCAAGCAGTGGGAACTTGCTTTCCAGCGTGGCTGTTTTCATTACGTTTCTCATGCTTTTCTGTTTTTGATGGTTGAAGAGAACAACCGAAGGAACTTTCTTCGGTTGATGATGTAGCGGGGATGTCTGCGCAACGCCTGGAGCTTCATCAGACCCCATTCGCCGTACTTCGTGTTCATGCGGAAGGTCGCCCAGACCAGCACCGATGCGGAAATGACCCCGAAACCGATGCATATCCACTGGTCAATGCCTGCCATGTACATGATGACGAACACCACGAACAGGGCGAGCAGCCTCCGGCGAAGATGAACAGGTACTGACTCTTGAGCCCCTTGAACTCCGGCTGCGGCCGATTCCCTTGTTAATCGGATACTTCGCCATATTACAGGAAGAATGAGCGTAAGATGGTTGCCGCCACGATCAGGAAGATACACGCCCCGAACCAGCTCGCGGCGGTCTTGGAGGTATCCGGGTCGCCGGACGAGAACTTTGAATACACCTTCACGCCACCGATAAGGCCGACCACGGCACCGATTGCGTAAATCAACTTGG
>NZ_BAKJ01000020.1 GCF_000614125.1 Bacteroides rodentium JCM 16496 | reverse complement strand
CACATTGCCACCGTCCAGTTGGTGCTGCACTTTCAGCAGGCGCTCCGGGTTATCTCCCGTCTTGTTGTCGTAAACATAGCTGTACACCTCCCTAATGTCATCCTTTCCCGGCGCGGAATGGATGTGCAGGTGCTTTAAGGGCTTGCCGCTGAAGGTATAGGAAAAGAAATCTTTTTCGTAACCGTCCAGGTGATTCTGCGAACGCTGCTGGACCACATTGCCCAAGCCGTCATAATAGAAAGCGGAAAGCAGACCGCTGCCACCATCGGCAGGATATACCTTAGTGCCGGTCAACAATCCTTGCGAGGAGATTGCAGGAATACCGTACTTCACATAACGCTTGTCATACACAGACGAACCCGCCACATCGGAAAAACCATACAGCAAACCGTCCTTGACAGCCTGGTGGGGCGCAAGATTCAAAAAAGTGTAGTCATCATAATAGTTCACCCTGAGTAGCCTCGAAAGGGAGTAGGAGAATCCTTCCACTGCATAGCCGCTTTCCGCAATGCCGCCCTCTTCAACCCGCACGGCTTTCAACACGACATTCTCTACGGATGGACGGGAACTGATGGTACACAATCCCTTCAATACTTCACGTCCCAGTGCATCGTAAAGGGTGGCCGACCATTCGTTTCGTCCGGCTTGCACGCCGTCTTGTTGAAAGACAAGGCGGTCTGCCTTGTCGTAGGCAAAACGTGTCAAGTTGCCGGCTCCGGGCATCTTCCGCTCTATGCAGCGGTTCCATTCGTCATATTTGTAGCTGTAGGCATACTGCTCCAAGCTGGCACCCGATATGTTGTCGGCAATCATGGGAGGAAGAACGTAAACCGGATTGCCATGCCTGTCATATATATAATAGGTGTCATTCCTTTCAGTTCCGTTGAGCTGGCGCGACAATACGGTCCGTCCTTCCTTGTCTTTGAAGGTGAAAAGCACATGCCCGTCCTCGTCCACCGACTTTGTCACGGTGAGCTCACCCGGTGCGTAGTCTCCTTGGCGTGCCAGGCAGTGCCGTTGAGGTAATAGTACGAACAGCGCAAATCCGGGGTATTGCCATTGACCGCATAAACCGTCGATGCCGGATGATTCTGCCACGCAGTGCCCGGACCGTATTTCGAAGTTACGCGATCCAGTGGAGAGGGTTCATATTCCGTCAGTTCATAAGCCCGTGAGTCACCGTTGTACAAGCGGGAAGCCGCGGACACCACCTCTGCCCGGCCGATGTGGTTGCCTGAGGCATCCACTTGCAGCCACTTCTTATACGGACGTCCGTTGCCATCATATTCCTGCAAGCTGAAAAGGCTTTTCCCGGCAGGGGTCACATTCTTCTCGAGCAACAGCGAAGTGCGTCCCAGCCCGTCCAGATATTGTGCCACATCCCGGTATTGCTTCCCGTCGGCACTCAGTGCGGTATGTGTCAGTACATAGTTCTTTCTGTCCGAGAGAACCGGCAGTTCCGTCCGGGCAAAGGTCGGGAAAGCAAGCAGCGTATCTGCAGGAGTGTCCTGGCTGTCTATAAGGCGGACACTGAAACTCATGTCCAAGTCTCCGTCCTTGCCACTGATGAAATCTACATAAAGACAGAATTTCCCCTGCGGAAATCTGTAAGTTGCCGGACGTCCTTCGGTACGGAACACCTCTAGCCCACCCCTGTCTTTCACTATGAGACGAGTATCGCTGTCCGTGACATTGAAAGTGATGTCCGTGGGACACACCGTCTCAAAGAAATGAAGCACAGCTCCTCCGGCTCCTTCCAGCGGTGGATAGCCGGAAGTTGCCTTATCCAGAATGACCTCTTCCTGGTCTGTCAGAAACACACCAAGCTCTACCGGGTCTTCAGACGAGGGTCCGGGTATGTACTCAGCCCCATCGACGGACAATTGAAGTATCCATCCGGGAGTCTGTGCCGTGACCCTCACCTGCCATGAATAACTGCCGGCAGACAAGAACAGCGTGGTCTCCCCGATACCCGCAGCCGTTCCGCATGCCTGCGGAGACAAGGAGATGCTTCCGGCATCCGACGTCAGTGACATCGCGGCAGCTGTCATGCCAGCCGACCCGCAATTGCTCAAAGTGATGTTCATGGCTTTATGCAAGTCAAAGCGTACCACATACAGGTTTTCATGCTCCAAGGCTTCATAGGCCGTATAAGTCTCACTATAACCGTAATCGTTCACCGGCGTGAACTCGATAACCTTTTCTGCCGAACAGAAACATGGAAGGCAGAACAATACGATGAATATGAATATATATTTTTTCATAACGCTCTCTATTTTATGGAATATTGATAATCATAAGCACACCTCACCCTACCCAGATAATCTTTTTCAAAAGACAGACGTCCCAGCGGGTCGTACTGATAGTAGGTCGTCTTGCCTTGCGGATCGGTGACCGACGTCAGGCCTGTAGGCGCATACGTGTACGTCGTAATCAGTGCATTGGCCAGGTGTTTTCTCAGCAGGGCAAGTTGTTGCAGGTCGGGCGCTTCGGCAGCAGAGAATTTCTCGATGCTGCCAATATACTTCTCCACCTCTTCTACAGTGGTATTTCTCAGTTCCGCAACGATGTACCGGTAATTGTAGCCCCAAAGGTAAACCACATCCGTTTCATTCTCCTTTACATGTACATATTCCCCTTGGCATCGTACCGATAGCAGGACAGCTTCTCCCTGAATGGACTGCTACCCACGCTTTGCTCCACCTTTTTCAGTCCGAAGAAACGGTCGGTTCCTCCTTGCAGCGGAGTGTATGTGTAGCGATGGCACAGCAAAGGATAAGTAACGCCGCCGTTTGCCAATTCCGTTTTTTCCTCGATGACGGGAGAAAGCACATGCTTGCTTGCCATGGAGCGGCATACGTCTGTCTGCACATCGGCAGGATATTGGTAAAGGAGATGCTTCACCCCTGCGTTTACACTTTGGCTCTTTTTCCGAAGAAGGCCTTGGGCATTGTATTCATAACCGATGGATGTGACCAGCGGACTGGCTGCATTGTCATAAAGCGTCTCCTGCTCATCTACCTTGCGATAGCTATACATATACGTACGGTAAGAGGCACCCTCATCGCAAAACAGACCGGCACTTCCACACAAATAATAGCTGGCAGCCTTCATGGAGCGCACAAAGTCTTCCGACGTGTCGGACGATTTCTCATACGTGGTCTCCTTCTTCCTCTTTATCGTTCCGTCAGCCGTATAGTCTTCTTGCAGGATTATCTGCCCACGTTCTACGGAAGTCGATGCGTATGGCTCATAAGGGGTACGTGTCTGCTGTATGATAGCATCGGCGGGTTCATCCAGGTGTCCGTTGTCCAGATTGGTGAAGCGGTAACGGGTAAAGGAGCCGTCGGTCCTTTTCTCGATCACCTCCGTATAACCGATGTGGCTGCCCATGGAGTTTTCCGATCCGGGCAGTACGGACTGCGAACTGAAGAAGTATTTATGATGTTTTTGGTGTTCGCCATTCACATCCTGCACCACGTACTCCTTGAATTCATACTGTGCTACTCCGCCCAGCACACCGCTCGAGATGGTGGCAGCTTCCTTGTTCTGCACATAATCGGTGACATAGAGGTATTCTTTTGACACCTTCTCATCTGCCTCCGCACCCGTATCACTGTCTATTATCCGCTTTATCCGCAGGCCTCCCGCCGTCTTGTTCTCCGTCAGTTCTTCGCAGCTTTCCCACCTGGCCGGCTTCAATTGTTTTCGATAGTCGTGAGGTTCAAACACCAGACGGGTATATCCTCCGGTGGGATATGTTATTCTCTTCAGTATGCCATATTGCAAAGCGGCAGGATTGGGATTGCGCAGGCCATAATAAGCCTCAAAGTCAGTCAACACCGCTTCCTTATTGTTATAAAATCCCCAATGGTCTACTTTGTTGGACAGATAGGGTGGCAACTTCTCAGGAGTTTCGTACTCAAACTTGTAGATTCGTCCGCCGGTTTCCTGGTCGGCACCATATTCCATGACAGATTCCAGCATCAATCTTTCCGAGCTGCTGTCATTATACTTCAGCCTGAACCAGCGTATGCCTGCTCCCTCCCTATCCGTAATCCAGATACCCGTCAGCTTCTGCCATTGCAGATTCTTCAAACTCTCTGTAAGGTAATCCCCACCAGTGTCCGGATAGAGATATGGCAACAGGGTACCTTTTTCCATCTTCTTGCGGAAAATACGTTCGTCATACCGCAACTCGTCACTTATATATGATTCAAATGCTACGGAAAAGTCCGGAGCATCGATTCTTTCCAGATATACCGGTAAAATGAGAAACCGGCACCTCGCCATACAGCCCGAGACTGGCAGCCGTAGGGCTCAGGACACTTTTAGGAATTTCGGGAATTTGTCCATAGGCCATTCCCACCGGGAATAGCAACAACAGGAGATTTAAGATAATCTGTTTCATAAGTCGTTAATTTTAGAAAATAATGCGGACCGTCCGGTACCGGCAAAAGTAGTCCCGAAAAGAAAAGGATTTCCAAAACGCGTGATGCCTGCCTCCGTTTGCATCGCTTTGCCACACAGAGGCGTCAAATTGTCAAAATGCCATTTCAGCCGCGTCCCTCCTGAATGGCGCGGCGGTGCGCCTCCTCCACCAGCCACTCCTGATAGTGCCGGCGAGCCAGGCTGTCCGTACACGACAGCACCGACGGCAGGGCGCTGCCGTCCACATGCGCCGGATGGCTCCACACCAGCCGGTACGTCTCCACCGCCAGTTCCTCGGCCTCCGCCTTGGGCAGCGGCAGCAAGCTGCCATCCGCAGCCAGCCTGTCGAACCTCACCTCCATCGGGGCAGGATAGAACGCCCGCCGCTTGCCAAGGGCCGGCAGCGCCTCGCGGCAGAAGAGCAACATACGCCCCTCACCACTGTGCAGGCAAGTGCCCGCCGGGGGCATGCATCCCTCGGCACCGGGGTCGTAGCAGCACGGGGCAATGCCTGCCGTGAGGCGCACCCTTGCCACTACCAACGGCAACACAGGCTGATAACGGCAGAATTCCCCCGCCACCTCGCGCAGCACGCCGGACGGCAGGTCGTGGTGGCAATAAACCACCACACGGTCCGGAAGATACCCCTCATGCTCCCCGGCAAAATGCTCGCAAGCCATCCTGAAACGACCGCCGAAGCGGAAAGCGAAACGACGAAGCGGAAAACAGACCTCCTCCACGCAACGCAGTGAAGAGGGATGCCAGAAGCCCCCTGCACAAAACTCCTCCTGCCCCCTCCGGGAACCGGAGCAGGAAAGCCCCGCAAAAAGCGTAGTGTCACCCCCCGCCGCCCCGGCCGGCATCCAGGGCACGCCGCCCATCTGCACCAGCAAGCTTGCCGCCACCGACGGAAGCCGCCATCCGAACGCCTCCGCATCAATGCCATGCAGCGGCACAGGCCCCAGAAAAAAAGAACCGAACGACCGGACCAGCCGACGCAACCAGACCAGAAGCTCCACCCCCTGCGGCACTGCCGGCATACCCGCCCCGGGCGGAATATAACAATAGAGCCGGCACCCCGCCGAGCCGCCCGATGCCGCCTGCATGGCATAGAGCGTAGACGTCAGGTAATCCACCACCGCATCCTCCGCCCTGTATGCCACCCATTCCTCGGCCTTGCCCGAAGGCATCGTCCCGACAAGGCCTCCCATCGGAAACAGCAGCCCGAGAAGCCTTCGGGCATCTTCTACCCTACTCGGGATAGAGCATGACAACCGTGAGCAAGCGATGGGGCGACGCTCTGAAAGCCCCATGACGCTCCAGCCCCTGGCGCGGGCGCCTGCCCCCGCCCTGCTGCCCGAAGCGCAAAAGGCATCGCCCCTCAGGCACCGTGAAGAGCCTTTCGGCAGGCACATCCGGCAGGCGCAAATCCACGCGCAACGGACACCCCTCGGCCTCGCCCCGCCCGGAAAGCAGGCAGCCAGCCGCCGCTCTGCCTCGCGGTGCAGCTCCGCATACGACAGCCTCCCGCCTGCCGGGCACTTCAGCCCCAGTTCCCCCGCCAGTTGCGGCGTGAGCACCGCCCGTCCCTCGTCCATCCGTCTCATCTGCTCCATCGTCAGCTTTTCAAAAGGGAATACCCTCCCGTCCATGACCACCCGTTGCGGCACAACGCCTGCCATTCCCAGCTCCGACAGCGACCGGGAGGTACACACCCCTACGTCGGCGGGCAGCTCCACACCGATGCGCCACCGTCCCCCGTCTTCCTCTTCCCTCACAGGACGCAAAAGCACACGACGGTATACCGTCACCCCCCCGGCAGAAGGAGCGCCGTTATCCGTCGTCCAAATCTCAATCCCATCCGTGCAGGTATCGCATAGCAGACGTGCAGGAAGAGGCATGCCGCCGACCGCCGGCACCCCCGCCAGGGTAGCCAGCCACCGACAAACATCCGGCTGCCCCACAACACGGGCAGCACCGTCAAAAAATGTGTGTAAAAAGAGCTCTTTCATAGCATTCACATCCCACACGCGGTTATCCGGATGCAAATGTAAATATTTTCTGTGATTTCCTCTGAAATAAATCCCCATTTATCCATACAACCTGTCTCATTCCTACCCGCTCCCTACCCGCTCCCTACCTGCTCCCAACATATAGATACGGAGAGGACAGGGAGCAAGCAGGGAGAAGACATGCCTTTACTCCGGTTTCTCGTAAGCATCGAAAGCCCTCTTCCGCAGCTTCCCGCTGTTGCACAGCTCTACGATGTAGCGGTCTGCCGTGCGGGCGGGGATGTCCAGCCGTGCCGCCGTCTCCTGGTAGAGGGCATGGCTGAAGAAGGCAGGCAACGCCCCGAGGAAAGCCTCGCGCCGCTCTTCACGCCGCTTTCCTACAGGGGTGGCGGGCTTCGATGCCGAGGCGGCTACCTCCGCCTGCAGGGCGCTATAGACCGCCCCCGTATGGGAGAGCAACGTCCGCATCATCAGCAGCACGGTGTGGAAATCGTCGTCGCGGCAGACGAGGCGGGCGGGCAGCGGAGCATCGCCCTCGTAGTCCATCAGCCGGAGCGAGGAGAGCACCATGCAGATGCGGTAGGCAGACAACCCCAGGCGGCGCACGGAGGAGAGCATGTCTTCGCCAAAGCACTCCATCCCCTCTTCCTGCAGGCTACCGAAGAAGCGGTTGAACTCGCGCTGCTGCCCGGCAGTCAGCACAAAGGTGATGGGGGCTGCCTGCTGCAGGCGGTTGACGAACTGGAAGAAGCGCCCGCCCAGGGCGATGAACTTGCCGTCGATGGTGTCGCCCCCGCAATCGGCAAACACGTCGTTCCACACCGGACGCAGGGGAAGGCTGTAGAAGAGGAAACGGGAAAAGAGCCCGTTCTCGGCGTCGGGGATGAGCGACATGATTTGCCGGGGCGTGCCACTGAGCAGCACCGACAGGCAGGGGCGGTTTATTTCGACATACTCGCGGTCCTTGCGGCGGTTGTAGGCGATGGGCTCGTGGTGGAACGCCTTGCGCAGGCCGTCGCTGTAGTTGCCGTGCTCGCTGCGGAAGGTGTTGGCCAGCGTGTCGCCCTCGGTTTCGAACATCAGCGCACGGCCCTCGTTGTCGTTCAGTGTCTGGAAGAGGGCGGTGGCAGTGCTGTTGGCAGGGATGAAGAGCATGCGGACGGGCGGTTGCGGAGGCTCTTCTGCCGCCTCCTTCCGCTTCTGCTTGTCGTAGAGCGCCTTTTCGCGGCGGTATGCCTCCCACTCCAGGCGACTGCGGCGGCGCAGCTCGGCATGCACCACATCCACCAGGTGGCGGCACAGCGTAAGCCGCCCCTTGCCCGCCGAAGCACGGGCATTGACAAAGAGGAAGAGGTTGGGGCACACCTGCCGTTGCCCGTAGATGCCGGACACCTGCGTGAGGCAGGAAGAGAGAACGGTGACGGCACCCAACAGCAGCATGTCGGTATCTTCGGGCGAGAGTCCGTAGGAGCAGACGTCCACCAGCAGGCGGGGAAGCGAGGCATAGACCTCGTCGGGGAAGGGTTCCGGTTGCGGGGCCGCCTTCGCGACGGGAGCCGGAGGTGCGGGAGTGGCAGGCGAAGGAGGAAGGGCCGGAGCGGGAGGCACCGGCATTTTGGCATTTTGGCGCCGGGCAGGCTCTGAGGTACGGATGTCCACCCCCGCCCGGCTTGCCAGGTGGAAGAAGGTGTTCACCGTGATGCCCTGCCGTTGCGAGCGCAGGCAGGCGTCATACTGCCTGTCTGCCTCGGCAGGCTTGTAGCCGCTGTAGAAGCGGCTCAGGCGATGGAAGTAGTCGCGCCCCTCCTCCCCCACGCCCGCGTGCCAGGGCAAAGCCCAGGCTGAGCCAGTCGGAATAGGCGCAGGTTATGTCGAGTGCCGCCCCTTCGATGCGGCGGGTGACGATTTCCACTTCGTCACGCAGACTGAGTGCAGCGTTGCGCTGCCACTTGTCCGGATTGAATTTTTGTTTGGCCATTTTTAACTTTTCGTTTTTTCAGAAATTGCTTTTATTTTATTTGAGCATTTTACCAAGTTTTATTTTTGAGGATTTTTTCTTTTTTCTCATGAGGAGCATAGCGGGCTATGTGACGAATGTGAAAGAAGAAAAAGACCAGAAAGAAGCTTAGGAAAAGCTCATAAAATACTTTTTTATAGTAGAACAGAAATGATTTGCGAAAAGAAAAGCGAATAGAGAGAGTATCTCAATTCCCCTCCTCTGGGGAGGAGGGGTGCCCAACGGGCGGGGTGGTAGGGAGCATAAAGCACTGAAAAACAGAGCAGAGTGTACCGCTACCACCTCCCCCTACGGGTACTCCTCCCCTCCACCTCCCCCGTTATCGGGGGAGAGCAACCTCCCCGGAGGAGGAGAAGTAAATTACTCCGTATTTTTTCGCAAACCTATTCTGTTCGACTATAATAAAATCAGAACAGTTCCTCAGTTTTCAACTATTTTAATCACCGCATCGGGGTCCCACGGCAGGTAGCAGGCACGTGCCACGTCACAGCCCGAAGGGTCGGGCTCTATGCCGTAGGTACGCCCGGCATAGAAGGAAAGGGCACGGAACCACTCGTCGTGGGTGCCTTGCCGCAGGTCGATGGGCACCACCCACTTCAGCCCGTCGCCTCCGGGGCTGCGGAACAGCAGGGCGGTATCCACCGCTGCATCCTCCAGCAGTACGTATCGCAGGCCGTAGACTCCGCAAAGCCGTCCTGCCCCCTGCCATGTGTCCACGTGGTCGAAGTCAAGGCAGAGCAGGCCGCTGTGCTCCTTCATCTCCCGAGCCGACCGGCGGGAGAAGAGCCCACTGAAGGTGACATAGTCGAAACAGCGCGCCTTGAAGCGCTGCACGTCCCGCTGCGTTGCCCTGCCCTCCTTCATGGCGGCACGGAGACGGCGCAGCTCTTCGGTGGCCGGGCGGTAGCTGTCGCTGCGGATGAGGTCGCAGACTGCCTCCAACCCCACTGCCGCGCAAGGGGTGACGTTGCTGACGGGAGCATGGAAAAAGCTGAAGCGGTTCATCGCGCACCTCCCTTCCCGCCGTCGGCAGGGTCTTCCTTGCCGCGGGCTTTCAGTTTGTACATCACGTAGTTGTTGCTCAGCAGGTCTTCTATCTCGCTGATGCGGTAGTAGAACTTCTGCCCCACGACGGCATAGCCCAGCGTGCCGTTGTCGCGCAGTGTCTGCAGGGTGCGCCGACTGATGTGCAGGGCGTTCATCACTTCCTGGCCGTCCACCCAATCGGGTGCCACTTGCGGGCGGGGCCTTACATCTGCCCGTTCCAGCAGGCCGGTCAGGCGGAGCAGGTTCTCGTGCACCTGCTCCAAGGTGTCTGACAATGGAATCATTTGTTTCATAATCCTTTTTTTTGGTTCGGGGCAAAGAAAAAAGGATAGGTAATGACGAGTATCTGACGGGGAAAACCGTCAAGCCGGGATATTGAAAGAAATAATCCGTGTAATCCGTGCAATCCGTGCCTTCCATAGTAGAACAAGAACGGGAGAGGTGGTAGGGAGCATAAAGTAATGAAAAATAGTACAGTGTGTATCGCTACCACCTCCCCCTACGGGTACTCCTCCTCCCCGGAGGAGGAGAAGTAAGTTCGACTATAAAAGAAAAATCAGTGTCATCTGCATCAGACAAATAATCGGAAAGAAAGCTGCAACGGACTCGGCGGGCAGACGCCCCCGAAAAAAATCAAAAATAGTTTTTCTGACGAACGGGAACCGTCACCATATCGTCAAGCAAGCAACTTCATATTCTGCTCGGCGGCATAGTTTTCATAGGCATCTCTATACCTGTTCGCATTCTTTGTCATGTTCTTCAGCTCCGTATTGGTATCGGCACAGACGGTCAGCAGGAACCTGGCATAGTCTTCCAATTTCCCTCCCCGCTTCTTCTGATAGTAGAAAATGGCACCGTAAACCACTTCGAGACGACCGGCGCAAATCACCACGCTCTTGCAGTATTTTGCACTAATGTCACCCTGGCAGAGGAAGATGAAAAAGAGCCTCTCCAGCAATATGGCGGGCGTGGGTTTCTTCTCCTGTTCCTTTTTCGTTGTCTTCCTGTTCTTGCCGTCGGCATTCGCGTCGGTCGCTGCTGTCATATAGTCCAGAAATCCCAGCAAGCTGTGTATTTCGTCCTGCTGAGGATTCATGCCAGTAACGGCGACGGGCACTGTGGCGAGAGGGGCAGCAGAATTGATGGAGATAAAGGAGCGGGCATAGTTCTCCTCGTAAAGCTCCTTGTTGCGGCACAAATAAGCACGGAGCATACGGGGAATGCTGCCCTCGCCCTGCAACCGGGGAGAAAGGAAAGTGAAGCAGCGCTTGTCCAGCTGCCTCTGCACGCAGTAGCAGGCACTGCGGCCCTCCCGACTCCTCAGGTGGTCGGAATAGAGATTGTCGCGCAACCCGATGCCCCAGCATGCCAGCTTGTCCGGGGAGAACAGCAACCGGATGCCCTTTTCCCTGTCGGCATCAGCCAGAAGGTCGCAAAACAGGCAGAACAGGAAATTTTCCAGCAATATCATCCCCCGGCACAAGGGCGAAGAGGCGGTCAGCTCTCCCATGCCTTCACACAATATCTGCATCTTTTCGTAGAGGAGCAATGCCTCGTGCTCCCGCCGGGAGGCTTTCTCGGAGGCCACCAGCCCACACGCTTTATTTCCCATCTGGTAGACGTCGTACTCCCAGGCTTCACGCGCGTCCAAAGAGTGCTGGTAGCGGGCATCCGCCAAAAGGGAATGGTAGTCCAAGTAATCCAGGGGCTCCAGCAGGTAGCCGAAGTCTACCGTCAGGTTCAGATAGAGCGAAGCCAGTGCGCCCTTCAGTTGCAAGCACACCTCGGGCATAAATCCCCGGAGGGCGGCCTCGTCGGCATCGGCACCCACGGAGTAAATCTCCTCGAGCACCTCGCACAGCAGCATGCGGGCATCGGCATCAGAATAGATGTGAGATATTTCTTCTTGCAGCAACAGCCTTAGCCAACGGGACTCGGCATGCAACAGTGCCTGGTAGAAGATGCCTTGGTCGGTGGCAGGCTCGTCACCATAGGCAAGGTGAAGGAAGTAATACTCCATTTCGTCCTTCCGCAGACGACAGAGACAAGCAGTGTCATCGGAGCGCTGGAAGTGACGGAAAGAGGGGAAAAAGCGGGAAGCGGGCAATTCAACATGTACCTGACACTCTTCGAACACCCGTTGCAACAGCAAGGCTACCCCTTCCGCAGAATCGGGCAAAAGCCGCAGCATCCGGACAGCTTGCCGGAGCTTCCCGGATGAAAGGCCTTTCCCCGCCAGAGAGGCCGGGGAAAGCACACCTCTGAGGATGGCTATGGTGAGAGGGATGAACATGACTGCCGCTTTTTTGATTCTGCATTTTGTGTTTCAAATTATTTTAATAAGGATGTAGCAAATATAGTAACTTTTTCGACTTACGGTAGACTATCAGAGGAATTTATCAGTTAAATATAGTTAACCAACAATCAAAATGTCAGAAACCCTAAAAAAACGAATATCCCACCAAACATTTAGCCCTATCAAAGTCCTTTTTTGAATAAATCAGACTATCTTTGTCACCATGAAACGACTGTTTTTTTTCTTATACACAGCCCTTATACTGGCTGCCTCCGGACTGAGAGCACAACCGGCAGACTCCCTCCGCGTCAGCCTGCTGACCTGTGCCGCAGGAGGTGAAATATATTCCCTTTTCGGGCACACTGCCATACGGTACGAGAACTATACGCGTGGCATCGACGCCGTCTTCAATTACGGCATGTTCAACTTCAATGCGCCTAACTTCATCCTTCGCTTTGCCTTGGGAGAAACGGACTATCAACTTGGAGTAACCGACTATGAACATTTCGCTGCCGAATACAACTATCTGGAACGCGATGTCTGGCAACAGACGCTAAACCTGACGGAAGAAGAAAAAAAGCGCTTGGTGACACTGCTGGAAGAAAACTACCGCCCCGAAAACCGGGTGTACCGCTACAATTTCTTCTACGACAACTGCGCCACCCGCCCGCGCGACCAGATAGAGCGTGCCATCGACGGCACCCTGCAATACGCTGACAATATGACCGATAACAGTACGGGGATATCTTTCAGGGATTTGCTGCATAAATACAGTGAAGGCCATTTGTGGGCACGTTTCGGCATGGACCTATGCATGGGCAGCAAAGCAGACGAGCCTATCAGCCGAAGACAGATGATGTTCGTCCCCTTCTACATGCAGGAGTATTTCAATAAAGCGCAGATTGCGGACAAAGAAGGACAAACACGGCCACTGGTTGCCAAAGAAGAAAAAATCGTAGTAACGGGCAAGACACCGACCGACTTCGTCAGTGGAGGCATCACACCGATGCAGTCGGCTTCACTATTACTGGCACTTGTAGCAGGCATCAGCATTTATGGCATACGAAGAGGAAAAACTCTTTGGGGCATAGACCTCATACTTTTCCTGGCTGCCGGAATAGCCGGATGTATACTGGCATTTCTGGCACTCTTCTCACAGCACCCGGCAGTAAGTCCCAATTACATACTGTTTGTGTTCCATCCATTCCACCTTTTCTGCCTTCCATTCATGCTATCCAGGGTACGAAAAAGGGAAATAAGCCGCTATTTGCTGGCCAATTTCGTGGTTTTAACACTTTTTATAGGGCTTTGGGCAATAATTCCGCAGAGAATTCCGTCAGCAGTATTACCTTTGGCACTGTGTTTGCTGATACGCTCTGCAAATAATGTGTTAATGTGCAAATGTGCCCATATGCAAATGACCTGCGGCATGAAAGCACCACACACACATAGTGCAGCACATTAACACATTAGCACATTAAGAAGATGAAAAAAGGACTGATAACTTCCATACTCGCACTGACCTTTACGGGACTGAACGCCCAGCCCCAGCCGATATTGCCGCGCCTGGTGGTGACACTGACCATCGACCAGCTGCGCACGGACTACATGGAGGCCTTTTCGTCCTTATACGGCGAAAAGGGATTCAAACGCCTGCTGCGTGAAGGCAAGGTATTCCGCCAGGCGGAATTCCCCTTTTGCGGGACAGACCGGGCTTCGGCCATTGCCGCCATCTATACCGGGACAACACCGTCCATGAACGGCATCATTGCAGAGCAGTGGCTGGATGCAGGTACACTACGCCCCATGAACTGCGTAGAAGACCCCCACTTCATGGGCAACTATACCGACGAAAGCACTTCCCCCTCCCAATTACTGACCTCTACCATTGCCGACGAGCTGAAAATAGCCACCCGCAACAAAGGTCTGGTCTACGCCATCGCACCTTTCCGCGATGCCGCCATATTGGGTGCCGGACACGCGGGAAACGGTGCTTTCTGGCTTAATAACAATACCGGGAAATGGTGCAGTACAACTTATTACAATGAATTTCCGTGGTGGCTGAGCCAATACAACGACCGGAAATCTCCCGACTACCGTATCAAGGATATGGTATGGACACCTGCACTTCCCTTTACCAGCTATACATTTCTGCCCGAATGGCGCAACGAGCCATTCAAATACAAACTGGACGGCGAACGGGCAAACAAGTTCCGCCGCTTGATAACCAGCCCTTTCATCAACGAGGAAGTCAACCTGCTGACCGAAGAGCTGCTGAACAAAAGTACTATCGGACAAGATGACGTGCCCGACCTGTTATCGCTGACTTACTACGCAGGAAATTATAACCACCGGAGTACGCAGGAGTGTGCCATGGAAATGCAAGATACTTACGTGCGGCTGGACCGCAGCATCGCCTCCCTGCTGGAACTTATAGAACGCAAAGTGGGACTTCATAATGTATTGTTCTGTATCACTTCCACCGGTTATGCCGAACCGGAAGCTACCGACCCGGGCTTGTACCGCATACCGGGTGGAGAATTCCACCTGAACCGCTGTGCCGCCTTGCTGAACATGTACCTCATGGCATCCTATGGCGAGGGACAATATGTGGAAGCTTATTATGACCGACAAATCTATCTCAACCATAAACTTATTGAGAAAAAGCAGTTGAGCCTGACTGAAATTCAAGAAAAATCCGCCGAATTTCTGGTTCAGTTTAGTGGTGTGAACGAAGTATATTCAGCTCATCGCCTGCTTCTGGGCCCCTGGTCACCGCAAATAGAACGCATACGCAATGGCTTTCACCGCCAGCGTTCCGGCGATTTGCTCATTGAAATACTCCCGGGCTGGACCATTATGCAGGAAAACAACACTGATAACCGTGTAGTACGTGCGGCCGATATTCCTGCTCCCCTCATTTTATTGGGAGGTGGAACGAAGGCTGAAACCATCCGTATACCCGTCTGTATTGACCGCATTGCCCCTACCCTGGCAAGTGTAATGCGTATCCGTGCCCCTAATGCAAGTACGGCATCTCCCCTCGACTTTTGATTCTGAAACTGTGTAGCAAAAATCCCTCAAAAAAACACGGGATGGCACACAGTGCTAAAATAATCCGTGCAAGTGTGGGGAATCTGTATAGAAATCAGTAACTTTGCACGCACAGCTAACTCAGCAATAATAATAAAAACAAATATATAATGGGATTTAATGAATTTTTAAGCTCGATTTTCGGCAACAAATCCACACGCGACATGAAAGAAATACAACCGTGGGTGGAGAAAATCAAAGCCGCTTACCCGGAAGTAGCCAAACTCGACAACGACGCCCTACGCGCCAAGACAGAAGAACTGAAAGCCTACATCCACGATTCGGCAGCCGAACAACGCGCCAAAGTGGAAGAACTGAAAGCCAGCGTTGAAGAGACCGAACTGGAAAAACGCGAAGACCTCTTCAACCAAATCGACAAAATCGAGAAAGAGATATTGGAGATTTATGAGAAAGCACTGGACGAAGTACTGCCCGTGGCGTTCTCTATCGTAAAGGAAACAGCCAAACGGTTCTCTGAAAATGAAGAAGTAGTGGTTACAGCTACCGACTTTGACCGGCAACTGGCTACCACAAAAGACTTTGTACGCATCGAAGGAGATAAAGCCATCTACCAGAACCATTGGATAGCAGGTGGTAACGATACCGTATGGAACATGGTACATTATGATGTACAGCTATTCGGTGGCGTGGTTCTGCATAAAGGCAAGATTGCCGAAATGGCAACCGGTGAAGGCAAGACATTGGTAGCTACCCTGCCGGTATTCCTCAATGCCCTGACCGGTAACGGCGTGCACGTAGTGACCGTGAACGACTATCTGGCAAAACGTGACTCCGAATGGATGGGCCCTCTTTACATGTTCCACGGTTTGAGTGTAGATTGCATCGACAAGCACCAGCCCAACTCTGATGCCCGTCGCAAAGCCTATCTGGCAGACATCACGTTCGGTACAAACAATGAATTCGGTTTCGACTACCTGCGTGACAACATGGCTATCAGCCCCAAAGACCTGGTACAGCGCCAGCATAATTATGCCATTGTCGATGAGGTGGACTCTGTATTGATTGACGATGCCCGTACTCCGCTGATTATCTCCGGACCGGTTCCCAAAGGCGACGACCAACTCTTCGAACAGCTCCGCCCGCAAGTGGAACGCCTGGTAGAAGCTCAGAAAAAACTGGCTACCCAATACCTGGCCGATGCCAAGCGCCTGATTGCATCGGACGACAAGAAAGACCAGGAAGAAGGCTTCCTCGCTTTGTATCGCAGCCACAAGTGCTTGCCCAAGAACAAGGCGCTCATCAAGTTCCTCAGCGAACAAGGCATCAAGGCCGGTATGCTGAAGACCGAAGAAATCTACATGGAGCAAAACAACAAGCGCATGCACGAGGTGACTGACCCGCTGTATTTCGTCATCGACGAGAAATTGAACAGTGTGGATTTGACGGACAAGGGCGTAGACTTGATTAGCGGCAATGTAGAGGACCCCACTTTCTTCGTACTCCCCGATATCACCGCACAACTCTCTGCCCTGGAAAACGAAACAGAGCTGACAGACGAACAGCGCCTTGAAAAGAAGGATGCCCTGATGACCAACTATGCCATCAAGAGCGAGCGCGTGCATACCATCAACCAGTTGTTGAAAGCATACACCATGTTCGAGAAAGATGACGAATATGTGGTAATAGACGGCCAGGTGAAGATTGTGGACGAGCAGACGGGACGTATCATGGAAGGACGTCGTTATTCTGACGGTTTGCACCAAGCCATCGAAGCCAAAGAAGGCGTGAAGGTAGAAGCTGCCACACAGACCTTTGCCACCATTACGTTGCAGAACTACTTCCGTATGTACCACAAACTATCCGGTATGACCGGTACGGCAGAAACAGAAGCCGGCGAGTTGTGGGACATCTACAAACTGGATGTAGTGGTTATTCCGACCAACCGCCCCATTGCCCGTAACGACATGAATGACCGCGTTTACAAGACAAAACGCGAAAAATATAAAGCCGTCATCGAAGAGATAGAAAAAATGGTGGAAGCAGGACGCCCCGTACTGGTGGGTACCACTTCTGTCGAAATCTCTGAAATGCTGAGCAAGATGCTTACCATGCGCAAGATTGAGCACAGTGTATTGAATGCCAAACTGCATCAGAAGGAAGCGGATATTGTGGCTACTGCCGGTTTGAAATGTGCCGTAACCATCGCTACCAATATGGCAGGCCGTGGTACCGACATCAAGCTGAGTCCGGAAGTGAAAGCTGCAGGCGGTCTTGCCATCATCGGTACGGAACGCCACGAATCACGCCGTGTGGACCGTCAGCTGCGTGGTCGTGCAGGACGTCAGGGAGACCCGGGTTCTTCTGTATTCTTCGTATCTTTGGAAGATGACCTGATGCGTCTGTTCTCCAGTGACCGCATTGCCAGTGTAATGGACAAACTGGGTTTCAAAGAAGGTGAAATGATTGAACACGGCATGATTTCCAAATCCATTGAACGTGCACAAAAGAAAGTGGAGGAAAACAACTTCGGTATCCGTAAGCGTCTGCTGGAATATGACGACGTGATGAACAAACAACGTACCGTAGTCTACACCAAACGCCGCCACGCCTTGATGGGCGAGCGTATCGGTATGGACATCGTGAACATGATTTGGGACCGTTGTGCCAATGCCGTCGAAGCGCCCGATTACGAAAACTGCAAAATGGATGTGCTCCAGACGCTTGCCATGGAAGTACCTTTTACCGAAGAGGAATTCCGTAATGAGAAGAAAGAAAAACTGGCAGACAGAACTTTTGACGCTGCCATGGAACTCTTCAAACGCAAGACGGAACGTATGGCACAGATAGCCTATCCGGTCATCAAGCAAGTATACGAAACGCAGGGACACATGTACGAAAACATACTTATCCCCATCACAGACGGAAAACGTATGTACAACATCTCCTGCAACCTGAAGAAAGCTTATGAGACAGAATGTAAGGAAGTGGTGAAGTCATTCGAGAAATCCATCTTGCTGCACGTCATCGACGAAGCATGGAAAGAAAACCTGCGCGAGTTGGACGAGCTGAAACACTCCGTGCAGAATGCAAGTTACGAGCAGAAAGACCCGCTGTTGATTTACAAGCTGGAATCTGTAAACTTGTTTGATGCCATGGTGAATAAGATTAATAATCAGACTATCTCTATCTTAATGCGTGGACAAATCCCGGTACAAGAGGCTCCGGTTGAAGCCCCTGAGGCTCCCCAGGCTCCCCGCCAAGTAGAGGTGCGCCAGGCTGCTCCGGAACAACGCCAGGATATGAGCAAGTATCGCGAGCAGAAAGTTGATTTGAATGACCCGAACCAGCAGGCTGCTGCGGCACAAGATACACGTGAACAACCAAGACGCGAACCTATCCGTGCCGAGAAGACCGTAGGACGCAATGATCCTTGTCCTTGCGGAAGCGGTAAGAAATACAAAAACTGCCACGGAAGGAATGCATAAATCAAAGCTATAAAATGATAAGGCGATAGGGTGATAAGATGATACCGTCAAGTATCTTTTATCACCCTATCACTTTTTCTCCTACCACATTATCACATTTTTTATTCATTCCAGCTTTTGAATATTCAGCTAAAAGAGTACTTTTGCTCCGAAGAACAAAACCAAAGACTATGACCAAATATCACTATTGTCTGTTATTGATGGGTTCTCTGCTGTTAGGCAGCTGCCAGAGTGTAGAACAACTGTCCATTGATTACATGCTTCCGGCAGAAGTCAGTTTCCCGGCAACATTGAAACGTGTGGCTGTTGTCAACAACATGCCAAACGTACCGGACAACAAACTCATCATCAGTGAGGAAGAACAGAAAAAAAGCGAGAATGAGGTGGCACGCCTCACCAACTACTACAATGGAGACGCCGCAATAACAACCGAATCCCTTGCAGAGGCCCTTGCCAACGAAAACTACTTTGAAGAGGTTGTGATATGCGACTCTGCTCCGGAGTAAAGACATCAATCCCCGCGAAAGCACATTATCGAGGGATGAAGTACTGGAACTTACACAGAATTTGGACGTAGATTTCCTGATAGCCCTGGAAAACATACAAATGCGTTCCAATCGCAAGATAAGTTATATGCGACTGGGGTGTGTTCCTCGGCACAGTGGATGTAAAGGTATATCCTACCGTCAGAATATATTTGCCTAACCGCAAAGGTCCTATGGTAACCGTCAACAGCAATGACAGTATTTTCTGGGAAGAGGCAGGAAATGGTGAAGCGTCAGTACGTTCCCGCCTCATCAGCGAAGAAGACATGGTGAAGCAAGCATCTGAATTTGCAGGAACGGTTCCGGTAAGACATCTACTCCCCTATTGGAAAACCGGTAACCGCTATCTCTTCAGTGGTGGTTCTGTAAATATGCGTGATGCAGCCGTATATGCCAAAGAAGAAAATTGGACTAAAGCAGTAGAACTATGGAAGCAGACCTACGAAACAAAAAAGGGAAAACAGAAAATGTATGCAGCCTATAACACCGCCTTGGGCTACGAAATGCAAGATAGCATAGATACAGCCTTGGAATGGGCACTGAAAGCGCAAACCCTTGCCCGCGAGAAAAGCAAGACAGACAAAAAAGAGGCAGGCGAAATACATGACGGAACCATCTCCTATTATATCTTTATCAGCATGTATGTAGACGAATTGGAGAAACGAAAAGAGGGAATGGCGCGCCTGAACATGCAAATGAACCGATTTGAAGAATGAGAGAAAAAGAAATATAACTTTTTTCATTATTCATTATTCATTATTCATTATTTTCCCTACCTTTGAACAACCATTAAGAAAAGAAAGTTATTATGAAGCTCAGTCAATCGTCATTAGCACTCCTGGAGGACACTCTTAAAAAAGCAATCGGCAAATACACCTGCGGTTGCGAACAGACTATCGTTACAGACATTCATCTGCAACCGAATCAGAATTCGGGCGAACTGTCTATCTTTGATGATGAAGACAAGGAACTGGCCAATACCACCATTGAAGAATGGATGACATATGAGGGCGACGATTTCTACGAAAACGTGGAGCGTATCTTGTCTACTCTGCTCTGCAGCATGAAAAATGAAGGTAAGTTCGACAAGCTGACAATTCTGAAACCATTCTCTTTTGTACTGGTGGATGATGATAGAGAAACAATAGCAGAACTGCTGCTGATGGATGATGATACTCTATTGGTCAATGAGGAGCTGCTGAAAGGATTGGATGAAGAACTGGACGCTTTTCTGAAAGATTTGCTGGAGAAGTAAGATTCCGGATATCAGTTTGCAAGGAAAGAAAAGTTTCTGATAAAGTGGGACATAAAATCAGCCCCTGCGATAGCCTTATAAATCGCAGGGGCTGATTTTTTTCACTTATGCCAATGACTAACGTATCTTAATCCCATAGAAAGAACTTGAGGTAGTGACAAAAAGCATGTCTTTCTGCTTTCCACCGATAGCCAGAGAGATAGGACGCTCCTCTACCCGAATACGTCTCTGCTCTTTACCGGACTTGCCGTAGACGAATATTTCCCCGTCGGCCACGTAAACATTCCCGTCGACATCGGTCACATTGCTGTATTGGCCATAGGGGCACACAACGCCTTGCTCCGTCAAACTACCATCCTTTCCTACAGAGCATTGCACTGTCGTTTTATTCATCTCATTCACCACATAGACCGGTTCGCGTTGACCGGGGACTGTAGCAGTCAGAGCACATGAACGTCCCAAATCATAGGTTTCCGGAATAATTGTCACGCCATCCGGAGCGACAAAACTATACTCAGGCATACTGGCAACCACCTTGTCAAAGTCACCCCTCCAACGGCTGGAAGGATGAATGACACGCCGCACCTGTTTCACATCAGCTGTAGCCACACGTACCATCGGTTTCATGGTGGCATCCACGTTGTCCGGATTAAAAGAATACCCTAAAGCACTCCATCCGCTGTTGCCCCAACCGCTGTACATCGGATTGTCATCCGGCAGACGGGTGACTGTCTCCTGCCTGCCGTCCACCAGATAGCCCGGTTGCGGGTCGTAACGGAAGATAACCAACAGATTGTCCTGCGTATCCGTAGCCAACGTAAAGGGTTTCCAAGGATAATCGGCAATTAGGGTGACTTGTTCCGTGTCTGCCGACCACTTATAGATTTTCTTCAGGCGATTTTCGCAGAAATAGACGTTTCCTTTACTGTCGGCAGTGGCACCGGAGGCAAGCTCGAAGCCGGTGGCAAGCTTCACGGGCTTATCCATGACTGTACAAGAAGGACGAAGGCTCTTCTCACTGCCCGAAACCGTGAGGCGGGCAAAGTCCCAAGAATAAACAGGCAACTCCTTATTCATGTCATATACGGGGAACTCGATAACCGGCAATATCTGCGTATAATTGTGCATATTACGAAAAGTGATGTCCCGGCAATCCCACATGCGGAAGCCTATCTTCTTGGGCATAAAGGCACGGATAACGCGATACATCCATACGTTTATCAATTCGATATTCCGGCAATTTGACATTTCTGCCATGTGACAATCAGGCCCTTCACGACCTTCTTCCTCAAACTGGAAAGCATAAATTTTCCAGTTTGCCACATTGTGGAAACGGGCTTCGGTACGGACATGATGCTCCAAAGACATGGCATAGATACGTCCCGGAGTATTCGTTTCGCTAATATAAAGCCCACTGGCAGCATACGTACTGGCTGTCCAAACATCCTTAATAGTCCCGCCGCCATTGTTTGTAATCCATAAACTCCAATACTGGTTGTCCCAAGCCATATCCTTACCGGTTTCCATGACCGGAGAAGACGGGGAACTAATCCGACGCTCGCCCCTGCGGTAGGAAGGCTGCCCGGAAGCACCGGGAGAAGGCTTGCGCAAAGTGCCATGACCACCGACAAACTTCACATCATTCAAATAGGAGTGCTCGCCCGCCATCCATTTACAGCCGACAGCACGATAATTGTATGCACCGGTATTAATGCCTATGCCATTCAGTATGTCGCCGCCGCCTTCGGAAGATTCGACCAAAGGCACAGGCATGCCGAAACCGCTGAATGCAGGCTCGCTTTCTTTCAACAGAAATTGAGTCCCAAAAGGATGCAGCCCAATCAGCTTGGTGCCGGGAGACAGCTTCAACGTTCTCGTCAGGCGATACCAACCCTGGGGCACATAGATGTTTTTATGCAAAGAGACAGCTTTCTCAAAAACGCCCGTATCATCAGTCTCGCCATCACCTTTTGCACCCAAATCACGGATATTGACCCAGGTATCCATAGCAGGCAGAACAGGCAGGTCCTTTCCAAGTGTAACCGGCAGTTTTGCCACCGGCTCTATTTCACATATTTCCCTGAAAGAAGAAGCGTCATTCAAATCCTGATACACCAGGCCGTAAATAAACTCCTTGACTCTATACATTTTTGCTTTTCCGGCAACTTTCTTTCCACTTTGGGCATAGTCCACCAATACGGGCACATTCCTGCAATCCACATTCACCAGATTCAATTGCGAAAAAGTATTTCCCTCTACGCTTACCCTGACACCGGCTTCCGAAATATTCTCCCACAACGAATTCTCCACATGAAGACGGTCTGCCAGGTTCTCTGCCATTTCAAAGGCAACGGGTGTATTCTTCACATGCATATTGACGATGGCAAACCCCACCTCTTTTGAATAGACAGCCGCCTTCCGCTGCCCTTCAAAGTAAGTATCGACCATCATCATAGGCCACCCCGGAGAAGTCCTGGAGGAAATTATCCCATATTCACCACCATAGAACCTGACATCTTCCAGTTCATTGCCTACATCATACATGCCGGCTTTCCCCGAACCAATCCGAATGTCGCAATGATTGATAAATCCATGCTGGGCAAAATGCGCACGAATGGCGACGGCTTGAGGATTGCCCTTGTCGATGCGGAAATCCACATTGGACACTGCACTGTAGAAAGTACCCGCATTGGCATCCGAAGGCTGCCTGCCCTCCTGTGCCAGCCCTCCCGTAAACCATATCATATAGTTTTGGGCAGTCTGGTAACCGGGAGTATCGGCACCCAGATAGATGACCGGGCGCTTCTTTCCATAACCTATCAGGCGGACGGATGCGGGAATTTGAATGGTCCGGCTGATGCGGTAGTTTCCTTCGGGCAAGAACAGTATTCCAAAGTTCTTCTCGCGCTTCACCTGGTTGATAGCCTCTTGAAGCACATCGGTCACGTCGGACTTTCCGTCAGCCTTGAAGCCGTAGTTCTCCGGGGTGAAATAGAATGCTTCGGGGTCGTCCGGCCTTTGTGTATAGACGGAACTGCTTCCTGCCGCCCACCCGGACGGCATATTACAGATAATCCAACAGACTATCAGCAAGTATCTCATGATTTGATAATTTCTCATTACACAGATTGTTTTAATATGGATTTTCCTTATTTAATACGTACACCAAAGAACTTGGAACGGCCTGTGACAAACAATGTATTGCCATCCTTACCGCCAAACTGTAATGTGGACGGACGTTCGGGAACGCGAATCATCCCTTTCTTCTTGCCATCCTTATCAAACACATATATTTCTCCGTCAGCCACATAGAGGTTGCCCTCCTTATCTACAGCAGAACCAAATTCGCCCTGCTCCACAAAATAGTTCAAGTTAGAGAGCGTGCCGTCATCGGCCACATCCATCTTCACCATTCTGCGGTCATATTCATCAGAGGTATAGAAAGGCTTTCCCGGATAGGCTTCCAGCAGGGAAGAGCTGCGTGACAAGTCGAAGTAATGGGGAATGATGGTCTTTCCGTCCGGTGCCAGGAAGCACATTTCCGGTGTGTAAACCGATACTTTGTTGAAATCGTGGAAATCTCTCCAGCGGTTGGACGGATAGAGTGCCTTGTAGACATTCTTCACCTGCCCCATGGGAACACGCGGCAACAGTTTGATAGTTTCTTCCGGGTTTTCGGGGTCGATGGAGTACACACGCATCGTGAAACCGGAGTTACCGTAGCCACTGAACGAAGTACCTTTCGTGTCAGGCATAACCGGCATCTGCTCGGGCTTACCGTCAATCAGATACCCCGGCTGCGCATCATATCTGAACAATACCAACAGATTATCTTCTGAATCAAAAGCCAGATTGGAGGGTTTCCACGGGAAATCTGCCAACAGCGACAAGCTGTTTGTCTCGACCGACCACTTGAAGATGCGGCGCAGACGGTTGTCACAGAAATAAATATTTCCCTTACTGTCACGTGCAATACCTTCGGTAAACTCGAAGTAGGAAGCCAACTGGCTGACCTTGCCTACTTCGCTGCTGAACGGTTGCTGATTTGCTTCCTTGCCGGTTACAATCAAACGGGAGAGTTCCCAAGGACGTATATCAATGTTCTTGTTTGCATCGAACACGGCAATGTTGTTCGTATACTTGATTTGAGAATAGTTATGCAAGTTCAGGAATGCGATGTTCTCACAATCGCGTACACGAATGGAGCTGTAGTAAGGCTTGTTGATACGGATGACACGGAACATATAGAGATTGGCAAACGTCATGTCTTTGCAGGCATCCATTTCGATGGGCTGGCAATCGATACTTTCCACCGACTCTTCCTCAGTCTGCATGCAGTAGACCTTCCAATTGGACACCTTATTAAAACGCACCTCATTACGAACATGGTGTTCGATGGACATGGCATAGATGCGTCCTGGTGTAGTGGTGTTCTGTGCATAGAAACCGCTGGTGGCATATGTACTTGCCGTCCAAATGTCTTTGAAAGTACCACCACCGTTGTTGGTCACCCAAAGGCTCCAGTACTGATTGTCCCAAGCCCTGTCCATACCCGATTCTCTTACCGGTTCGTCGGGAGTGCTGACACGTGCAGGGCGTCCCCACCATCCCTTCGGAGCTTCCACACCGGGCTTGGGCTTCCACATGCCTCCATGTCCGCCTACAAATTTCACGTCATTGATATAAGAGTCGGCACCGGCCATCCACTTCACGCCTACAGCACGATAATTGATGCCACCGGTATTGATACCGATACCTATCAACTGGTTGTTTCCGCCTTCCGAGGATTCTACCATAGCTTTCGGGCCACCAAAGCCACTGAAGGCGGGTGTACTCTCACTCAACCGGAATTGGGTGCCAAAAGGATGCAAACCTATCAACTTGGTGTCGGGTCTCATCTTCAACGTCTCTGTAATGCGATACCATCCTTGCGGTACGTAGATGTTGTCATATCGGTCTATGGCCGCTTGGATAGCTTTCGTGTCATCGGTCTCGCCATCACCTTTCGCACCCAGTTCACGCAGGTTTACCCAAGTGCCCATGGCAGGCAGTGCCGGAATATCCATCTGTTGCATGGCAGGCATCTTCCGAATGGTTCAATGTCGACCAAGGTCTCATATTCAGGCATGTCCAACATGTCATCCATCTGAAGTCCGTGGTCGTAAGACTTTATCTTATAGATTTTATGGGAAACCTTCGTGTCCGTGTTGCTACGGGTATACTTGGCCAGCGTAGGCACATTTCTACAATAAACGTTGCGGAAGGTAATTTGGTTATTGCTGTTGTTTTCGTTAGTGATAACCACAGCCGGACCACTTACGCTTTCAAAGTAACTGTTCTCCAAGAAGAGCTTATCACAATAGTTAGGGTCAATATCGAATACGACAGGTACGTTCTTCACCTGCAGGTTTACCATGGCCAATCCTGATTCTTGACAACGCAGAGCAGCCACCCGTTGGCCTTCAAAGTAGGCATCGACCATCATCACAGGCCAGCCCGGAGAAGACTTGGTGGTATAGATACCATAATCACCTCCATAGAAAGCCACATTCTCCATTTCGTTACCGATGTCGAACAGACCGGCTTTGCCTTTACCTATGTTCACTGTTACATAGCTGATGAAACAGTGTTGTGCATAGTGTGTGCGCAAAGCCACGGCGTGCGGATTACCGTCTTCTATGCGAAGATTAATATTTGACATGGCGCTATAGAAAGTTCCTGCGTTGGCATCGCGAGGTTCTTTACCCTCTTCTACCAGTCCGCCCGTAAACCAGAACATGTAGTTTGCTTTTCCCTTATCCGTCGGAACTTCTTCTTGGAAACCCGGAGAGTTCTTCGCAAGAATAAATTCCGGTCTTTGTTCTCCATAACCTATCAGACGGATAGCCCCGGGAATATAGATAGTTTTGCTGATTTTATATTTTCCCTCAGGAATAAAAAGAATACCAAAATTCCTTTCTTTCTTCACTTGATTGATTGCTGCCTGCAAGGCATCCGACACATCCGTCTTGCCATCCGCTTTTATTGAGTAATTCTCCGGAGTAAAATAAAAGGCTTCAGGGTCATTGGGCTTCTGAGGATAGATAGAACGCTGCTCTACCGCACCAAGTGGATTACAAAACATCTCCAATAACAACAGCATCAACAGAATGATTTTCACCTTTTTCATAATAAACTATTATTTGATTAATTATTACAATAAAGGCGTTCTGTTCTTCCTTTGGACAGAACGCCTTTGTTTATTCAACCATGTCTCCCTTCACATCAAAGGGACTTGTTGCGACAAATATAGTCTTTTTGATATATCCGCTTCCTAAAATGATATAGAAACCAACGGGCTATAATTATGCCGGATAGTACCTACACTCGGAATATCCGCTTTCGCACCAATGCGGAAGAAGTAGTTCTTGCCGGTATATTTGAAAGAACTCTTGTTGGCATCAATGTCAATAGCCAGTCTATACGTTTGAGAGGGGTCGATATCAATAGCAGGAGCAAAGTCCATCTTGTCGGTACCACCGCTAAGACCAAACTTCACAATATTCCCGACCCACATATCCGAGAATGCAAACAACTGGATAGAAGAGAGCTTTTCATCACCCTTTCCGCCTTCCAACGAGAAAGTAGCCACTATCTGATTGCCGTTCTTCTCAATCTTCGGATTCTTGATGCGGATATAGGGAGTCACCTTGAAGTCCTTGGTATTGTCGCCTTTCTTCACTACCACATCTTTCTCTACAAAAGGATAGCAGTTGTTGTTTTCCATACGGATGTCATACGTTGCGGCAAACACCAGATTGTTGCGGTATTCACCCGTATTCATGAGTCTCCAGCTTTGAGTCTGCGGATTTTCAAATCCTAACTCTACCACTCTCAATTCACCCCCATCCTGCACATCCATACCCACCAGTTCACCGGTCTGTGCATCAAGGATAGAACCGTGAATGGAAGCGTTTGGGGCTTCATAATTATCTATTTCACAAGATGTCAGTGCAAATAAGCAGCTTGAAATCAGTAACAATATCTTTTTCATAATCTTCTAAGATTTTAGTTGAGTATTAATAACCAGGATTCTGAACTAAGCCATTCGTAGCAGTACCGGGAATGCCACGGTAATAAGATTGCGGTGCAAAGGTACGACCGTTTTGCTTCTCATCGCCGTGGAAGTTTGCACGTACGAAGATATACGAAGGTGTATCGGTGCGCAAGTCAATCATCGGAACAAGAGCCGAACGCATACCACCGTTATAATAGATGTGATTGTCACGACGACGAACCATGTCCCAGAAACGTTTTCCTTCAAAAGCCAGTTCCACACGGCGTTCCTTCAGGACGTTCTCCAGAGTAAGCGGAATATTGTCTGTGTGGGCAGCACGGTGACGAAGGGCATTCAGCAAGGCAGCAGCCTTGGCACGGTCTCCCTTACCGCTTTCAACCACGGCTTCGGCATAATCCAGATAGATTTCGGCCAAACGGATATCAATAAACGGAGTGGTCACGGAATTGTCGCGGCTGGAGAGAGAAGAAAATTTCTCTTCTTCCATATACTTACGTACAGAGAAGCCTGTAGTAGTATAGTTGCCGTTTTCCGAGTTACCGATATTGCCGAAACCGGAGTAACCGCTCGTACCTTCCGCACCGAAAGCAAAGTAGGTCTTTCCATCCTTACCTACGGCTGATGAATTGTTATAGACAACAACGCTGCCATTGGTTTGCACCAAACCACCTTGCATAAGAATAGGCACACCCGCATACGTTGAACCGGGAACGATGATACTTGCCTGCAAACGGGCGTCCTTATTCTGGAACGGCTCTGACAAGCTACCATACTGAATGTAAGGATCACCGGCATTTACACTACCCGGCAATTGCACATTGGCACATTTGCCTCGTTGCCATCGGCACGGGTCTTGATAGGGGCACTCTTGCCTGTTCCGTCGTCGGTATAATCTTCGAACAAATCAACCAAGTCAAGCGTAGGACTGAAACGGCCGTAGCGCAAAGCACCGGGATTCACTTGTGCCAGACTGTAGAACAACGACCAGCCATGACCGGAACGGTTGTTATTGACAGAGCCATCTACATAGCCGCGTGACAGCAACACCTCATCTACCGGCGTAGACTGGATGAAAAGTTTCTGGAAATTCTCGCGGGCTTCGGCCACGCTTGCCGGATTCGCTCCATAAAGTGAACCGCCATAGTTGCTCAGAATCTCTTCGGCTGCCGAGATACATTCACCATAGAAATAGTCGGCCTCACTCTTGTCTATACCTACCAATTTCTGTGTAACGGCATCGCCTGCCAACGGAGCTTTGTCCCAATACTTAGCCAAGGAGGCAGCAAACAAGGCTGTGCGCGACTTCATACCCAATGCCCCCCACTTGGTGAAACGATAGCCGTCACGGGCTGCGGGAAGTTCCTTAGCCACATCGCCAAATTCCTTGATGATGAACTTCCAAGTATCCGCCTCCGTGCTACGGGGCACCTTCAAAGCATCCGGATTGCCCGGTACGTAATCGCCATCCTGTACGCGGTCGATGACGGGCACGCCACCGTAACGTTTTGCCAGACCGAAATAGATATAGGCACGGGCAAACCGGGCTTCAGCAATCATACGGGTGGCATCTTCCTGATTCAAGATACCTTTTTCCAGAGAAGATTTCACCGTTTCTATAAAGATATTCACCTGACGGATGTCACCGTATGGCCAATAGTCAAAATTCTCGGTAATGCCACCGCCACCTTCGCTACGTGCTGCCTCGTCAGAAAGGAAAGCAATGTTGGAAGTACCGTTCACGCCATCATAATTGCGGGCATTGAAACCCGTATAGGGACGGAAAACAAAATCTTCCATAGGCACCGTGGCATATACATTTGCCAACAGGGCTTTCATACCCCCATCAGTCTCAGTCAGTCTGTCTCCCGACACTTTGTCGAGAGGTTCCAATTCCAGGAAACTATCACAACTTGAAAATCCTACAAGAGCACAAAGTGCCAAAGCGGACAATATGTTTTTCTTCATAACAATCTAAGCGTTAAAAATTAATATTCAAACCAATGTTATATGCCTTCATCAACGGATAGGCCAAGCTGGCACCCCAGTCGCGCTCTTCACGTTCGGGGTCCGCGTCTTTCAGCAAGGAATTACAGAATGTCAAAAGGTTGAAACCATTTACAAAGACACGGAGGTCGCTGATGCCCACCTTACGGGTAAGATTCTTTGGAAGCGTATAGCCCAATTCCAAACTCTTCAAACGCAGGTAAGTGGCATTCGGGTTCCAGAAAGGAATGGCACCCACACCCCAGCTGTTACCATTGTCCTGCGTACCGGTGAAGTCGCGGCGCAAAGCGGGGAACTTGCCCGACACCCACTGAGTGGAAGGATTGTAAGGGTCGTCGGTGATATTGGCTGTATGCCAACGATCCATGTACTTCTTCATCAATGTGGGGTTTGTCTTGGATCCATAACCGAATACGTCATCGTTGGCATAACCGATGACATAGCCGGCAGCACCCTGGAACAAGACATTCAGGTCGAAGTTCTTGTAAGTGAAACCTAAATTCAAACCAAACTGATAAGGAGGATTGGCTCCGGCACGGCGTGATTCGGGCAATTGGTCTTCGTATGAAATCACTCCGTCACCATTACGGTCCACAATGCGGAAGGCACCCGGAAGCATCATGGAGTTACCGTTGCTGCCGCCATAAAGAGGAGCTGTCTCAAACTCAGAGATATTTTGGAACTGTCCGTCTGTCTTCTGAATCCACATACCACCACCGGAATGGTTCCACATACCACCAATGGTACGGTTTTCGTAACCATTCAAGAAGCGGTCCATGGAGCTTTGGTAAGGAGCATGTTCTACTTTCAGATATTTATAGCGGGTAAACGAATAGTTGGCACTGATGGTATATCCCCAGTCCTTTCCAATCTTGCCACGCGTACCGAGTTCAATCTCCAGACCTCTGTTTTCTTCAGAGTTGATGTTCTCTTGCGGGAAGCTTGCACCGAAAGTATTGGGAATATCCTGGCGGCGGCTTGCCAACAGACCATCGTTGACACGGCGATAGATTTCAAATGTACCGAACAGTTTTCCGTTCCACAGGTCGAAGTCCACACCCAGGTTGGCAGTCTTTGTCACAACCCATGACAGATTGTCGAGAACGACACCCGGAGCTACCATGCCCATGGTCAGCTTGTTGCCATCGAGCACATAGCCAAGCTGCCTTGCGTATAACCTGCCACATACTGGAAGGCATTACCGGCATCATATCCGCTCTTGCCATAAGAAGCACGCACCTTCAAGTTGGAAACAAACGGCAATTTCTCTTTCATGAATTTCTCTTCAGAAACACGCCATCCGGCACTTACCGAGGGGAAGAAAGCCCAACGATGCCCCGGAGCATAGCGATAAGAACCGTCATAACGTCCTACAACTTCCAGCAAGTACTTGCCTGCAAAGTCATAATTGGCACGTACCAAGTAGGCGGCAAGGCGGGTCTCGTTGCGATAGCCGCTATTGGTTGCCGTGCTGGCATCGGCCTGGTTCAGGATGTCGTTGCTGAAATAACCATCGTACAAGCGACGTCCGTACAATTCATCGTAGCGGCTGCCCGATGCTTCGACAACACCTGTCACATTCAGGTTGTGCTTGCCAAAGCTGTTCATATAGTTCACTTGGGCACGTCCGTAAAGCTTTTGGAAAATACCCATCGTGTTCTGGTAGCGGTTCTCGCCGTATGTCTTGGTGGGCTGGTTGGTGAAGTAGTCGTACAACTGGTATGACTTCTGCAACTCAGAGTTATTGCGGTTGTTACCATTGAAAGAACCCAGAACACCTACGCTCAAGCCCTTGACGAAAGGCACTTTCCAAGTCAGGTCAACGTCTGCCGAATAGTTCACACCACGATTGCGGCGATAACCGTCCTTATCGGGATCAACCAAAGCTGCCGCATTCTTGCTTTCGGGAGCGATGTCTGAATAGTGGTCGGTAGAACCGATGGCATAAGGACCTACACCACGGTCGTTCACCAACAATGTCTTGAAAGTCCACATAAAGTCTTCGCGGGGGCGTTGTGTCTGATTCCAACGACCGGCAACCTTTACGTTCATGGTCAATCCTTTGGCCAGTTCGGCTGTAACGTTGGAACGGAAAGTGAAACGCTCGTAATACTGGACGCCGCTCTTCAACAGACCATTGTCACGGTTGTAACCGGCACTGACGAAATACTTCACCTTGTCGGTCCCCCCACGCACGGAGAGGGTATGGTTGGTGGCAAAAGCCAGCTTGTTCATATACATGTCAATCCAATCCCAGTCTTGATAACCTTCCACGCCATTCTTATATTTATCCAGAATATCTTGTGAATATACTTCGGCTTTCTTTCCGTTACGGCTCATTTCGTTTTCCATCACACGGAAGGTGTAAGCATCTACAGTCTCTTCCATACCCGTGGCATGTTTCATACCGAATAAACCGGAATAAGAAACGCGTGTCTTTTCCGAAGCCCCTGCTTGGTGGTAACGATGATTACACCGTTTGCAGAGTTCATACCGTAGATGGCTGCGGAAGCATCTTTCAAGATGGAGATGTTCTCGATGTCCTCGGAGTTGAGCTGGGCGAACTCTTCGTATTCGCGCGTTACACCATCGATGACAATCAACGGATTACCACCGCCACGGATACTGATCATGTTGTCGAAAGTACCCGGCTCACCGGTTTTCTGACGAATCATAAGACCCGGCATCTTACCTTGAATGTTATTGATGAGGTTCTCACTCTTGGTTGTCTGAATGCTTTCTGAGGAGATGGCTGTCACGGCACCCGTCAACGACTGCTTCTTCTGTACGCCATAACCCACTACTACCACTTCGTCCAACACTTCGGCATCTTCTGCCAACACGATTTTGAAGGAAGTCTTGCCTGCTACACGGACTTCCTGGGTCTTATAACCCACATAACTGATGATAAGGGTGGCATCCTGAGCAACGTTGCTCAACGTAAAGTTACCGTCAATATCTGTAATGACACCATTGCCGGTACCTTTCACCTGAATACTGGCACCGATGACCGGTTCGCCTGTGGCATCGGTCACCGAACCTTTCACCGTCAGCGTCTGCATAGTTGCCTGCACCCCATCGGCTCCTATTGCCTTATCATAGAGGACGATGTTGCGGTCGAGCACTTTATAGCCTACGTTGGTTCCTTTGAACACATCGTTCAATACCTTGAATATAGTCTTATTATTGGCTTGGACCGATACGCGGCGTTTCACATCAATCTGCTTGTTGTTGTAGAAGAAAACAAATTCGGTACCTTGCTCTAATTCTGTCAATACCTCATCGACAGTCTTGTCTTCAAGCGCAAGGTTTACCATTGTCTTTTGGGCATAACCTTCATTAGCCATGGTCATACCAACCAGACAAAACAACATAAATAATGCACATCTCATAGCAAGAGGGATTTTTTTCATGCACCTCATCAGGACACTTTTTGCCCTAAACGATTGGATACAACAGTGTTTTTTCATAATTTTGTATTGATTTCTAGTGAAAAAATAAAGTTTCTTTATCTGTCGCCAAACAGATATTTAAAAGTTACTGTGTTTCATGCAGGAAAATGCGCCAACATTTTTCTGCATGTTTTTTTATACATGCTACTGTTTCATCATACTGTTTTTTTTTAAGTTAATAAACTTCTATTACCTGTCTCTCTGTATTTGCGCCGTCATCTTCCACATACTTGAAGTGTATGTTCGAAGATATACGGAAATGCTCTAATATACGTTCCAAACGTTGTTTGGTGAATGTGGCTGTAAAAGAATTTTGCATTAACGAAGCATTCTTCAACCTAAACTTCACATTATACCGTTTACTCAGATTCTTTAACACCGTATCGAACGGAGTATTCTTAAAAATCAGGCGTCCGTCCTTCCAACTTGTCGCTACATCTACATTGACCTTCTTCAAAATCACCTTCCCCTGTTCTATGTCATAAACGGCCTGCTGCCCCGGCTGCATTCTTACCAGGCTTCTCTTGCCGTTGTTCACATAAGAGAAGCTGACACTGCCCGAAACCAAAGTGGTCTGAACAGTATGGTCCTCGCCGTAGGCCTCTACATTAAACTCAGTGCCGTGTACCGACACCTCCGATCGGTTCAGTGTGCCGACTACAAACTGCTTCTCACTTTTTACGACCGAAAAGAACGCCTCGCCTACCAAGTGTACTTCCCGCCTATCGCCTGCAAAACGAGAAGGATAGCGCAACTGCGAAGAAGAGTTCAGCGTCACTTCCGTCCCGTCCGGCAATTCGACCGTCGTTGTCATTCCGGGATTGGTGCGGACTTCCATCATCCGTACTTCCTCCTGTTTTCCCTTTCCTATATAAAGCATGAACCACGATATTGCCAGAGGGATGAATAAAATGGCGGCCGCCCGTTGCATCCCTATCAACAATCTGTGATACCTATTCCCTATATTCATCTTCCGATGTACAGCCGACAAGGCACTCCCGACATCTATCTTGGATGATGCCTGCGCCACGTTTGCAGCCAAGACTATCATCTGGATTTGCAGCGCTGTCCTCTTGTTTTCTTCAGAAGCGTTCAGCCACTCCTCTACCCAAACCGTTTCTTCTTCGGTCGTCACTCCTTCGTAGTATCGAAGCAGCAAGTCTTCAATTGCTTCTTTTTCCATGGTATCTATTTTTAAAAAGATTTTCTCTTCTATACTTTAAAGACGGACGGGAGAAAAGGATTCCTAAATGAAAACCAAAAAAATATTTTATACAGCTAAAAAATAATTAGAAAAAAGGCTACTTTTGCATAACAAAAAAGAATCTCCATGCTATGAAGGACATGTCATCAGAAGATATTTCTCTATTATCCGCCATCCAGAGGGGAGACAAAAGCGCCTTTGACATGCTGTTTCAGAAATACTACACGGTGCTCTGCACGTACTGCCATCGTTTTGTCCGGCTGGAAGATGCGGAAGAGATTGTACAGGATGTCATGCTATGGCTTTGGAAGAACCGCGAAAAGCCTGTTGTAGAATATTCACTCAAACAATACTTGTTCAAGCTGTCTATCACCGCTGCATGAGCCGGATTGCCCAAAACGAGGTGAAGCAGCGGGCAGATACCGCCTACCACGAACGAATGACCGCCATGCTGCACGAAGTGGACGTCTGCCAAATCAACGAACTGAGCAAACACATACAAAAGGCCGTCAGCGAACTGCCTCCTTCTTATAAAGAGGCTTTTGTGATGCACCGTTTCCGGAACCTGAGTTACAAGGAAGCTGCCGAACAGCTGAATGTCTCTTCCAAAACCGTGGACTACCGCATTCAGCAGGCTTTGAAGATACTGAGAAACAAGCTGAAAGATTATCTGCCATTGGTATTGCTGCACCTGCTCACCTCGCATTAAAACCATACACAAGCGGAACGTCCCCTATACCTTGTCGGCTACACACCGGGACTTAGCCCTAAAGAGTATAGGACTGAGAGGTCAAAACATCCGGATGTTTTACCCCAATACATGGGGATGTTTTCACCCAAAACACCCGGATGTATTGCCCTAAAACATCCGGGTGTTTTAATGGAAAGGATGCGGATGTTATGACCTCTCAGTATACGGGTCAGACCGGTTCAGTCCTGATGGGAGAGACACTAAGTCCCTATACATCCCGTATTCATTAATTATTCTAAAAAAAGTTAGGGAAAACTCCGGGCCACCGGTCATATAAGCAAGAAGTAACCCTATTATTATCATAACCTCAAAATGCACGCAATGAGAAAACTGATTATCCTATTGTCGGCGCTGGTGTACGTCATCCATGCACAAGCACAATTTTCAGTGACAGCCCACCAGGAAGGCTGGGACAATATTCCTCCCAAAGCACAAAAGCCGGGCTTTTTCTTCCAGCAATCCGTATTTGCCAACATGGACGGAGACGAAGCCCTTGAAGAAGTAATGCTTTTCGGACGAGACAACGGACACTACCCCACTTTCGACCTTTTCAAGGCATACTATGTAATCGTAGACAACTATACCAAGGAAATACAATATATCTCTGACGAGATTTATGTCACCGACAAGTACAATCTCCTTGTAGAAGACCGCAACAATGACGGTATCTCCGAACTCTACATATCCTACTTCAAAGACGGAAAGTTCAGCGTAGACGAACAAGGCTACAACCTGCGCGCGACACGCTGCTACGACCGCATAGAATGGAACCCTACTGGCAAAAACTTTAAATCTTCCGGAAAATGAAAACAAGACTGACACTTATCCTGGTACTCCTTATATATATAGGAACCGCCCCACACGCATACGCACAGCAAAAGAAAGTTATCAAAACCATGATGATAGCCGGACAGGACGGCAGCCACTACTGGCAGGGCGCCTGCGAGTGCATGAAGCAGATACTGGAGAACAGCGGAATGTTCAAGGTGGACTTTGCCTTCACCCCGAATTTCGGAGGAGACATCGCTGCCTTCAATCCCGACTTCGGGAAATACGATTTAATCGTCATCAACTATGGCGGAGCCACGTGGACCGAAGCGGTGCGCAAAAGGTTTGAGAAATACGTTGCCGATGGAGGCGGCGTAGTCGTGATACACTCTTCCGTTGTCCCCATGGCGGACTGGAAGGAGTACAACGAGATAATAGGCATGGGCGCCTGGGACGGACGAAACGAAAAGGACGGCCCGTACCTCTACTGGAAAGACGGGAAATACGTCTACGACTACTCTCCGGGATATGCCGGCTATCACGGTTTGCAACACGAAACCGTCATAGAGCACCGTGCTCCGCAGCATCCCATCCTGCAAGGACTGCCCACCGAATGGAAGCACTTCAAGGATGAGATATATACCCGTCTTCGCGGTCCGGTGAAGAACATGGAAATCCTTGCCACAGCCTACGAACGCGGTCGCCACGAACCGTTGATGTGGACCGTAAGCCACGGGAAGGGCCGCGTATTCGTTGACCTGCTGGGACACTGCGGCAACGACCCGAACATGACTTACTCCATGCTCTGCACCGGCTTCCAAGTGACCCTGCTCCGGGGATGCGAATGGGCCGCCACAGGGGCCGTCACCCAAGAAGTACCGGCAGACTTTCCGCTGAAGGACACCTACACACTACGTCCGGAGTTCAAAGCTCCCTTCCATGCTTACCCCGAAAATAAAGATTGAATACCATGAAACACATCATCCGAACCCTGCTGCTGGCATGCTGCTGCCTGCAAGCACAAGCACAAGCCCCGTGGAAACCCGATGCGGAGCTGGAGAAACAATTGCAGCAAAGCAACTACGTGCACCGCATCATGCAAGCCAACCCTGCGCACGCCGGACTGACGCGCTGGGAAAAGAAGGAGGTGCTGAAAAGCCGTGAACTCCCCCTTGCAGAAGACTTCAAAGCCCTGCGCCACACCGGACCCGGAACCATACACGTGGACCGGAAAATCACCATCTCCGGCAAAGGAAGCGTACGTCTGGACACGCCTGCCTCCCTGGGCAAGAAGAACCCGACCAACCGCAACTACGCCACTCCGGAGATTATCCGCCCCCTCGACCGGGAAGACTTGCGGGAGTACAACCGCTTTTCCGTCTGGGTATACGTGGATGCACCGGGCGTCTACCTCACCTTTGCCGGATTCACCTTATACAATGAAGGAGAGAAAATCATGCCGACTCCCGGACGCTTCGAAGGACAGCACTTTGAAACGGTCTATCCTAACAAGTGGCAGCGTATCATCTGGGAAATACCCGACCTCTACCGAGACTGTGTCACCGGCTTTTCTGTAAACATCATGCTTGCCGGTGCCCCTGCCGGAGCCAGCGAACGTATGAGCCTCTACATAGACGACATGCGCATCGAGAAGGTGGAAGCGGAGAACAGCCGGGGATTCGACCTGCGGAAAGATGCGATAGCCTATTGCCACAGCGGATATAAACCGGGAGCACGCAAGCAGGCACTGGTTCAGCATACGCAGGAAAAGGAGTTCAGCCTGCACGATGCCGTCACGGGACAAACCGTCTATCAAGGTACGGGAAACCCTATGAGCCAAGACTACAAGCAGGATAAGAAACAAGGCAAGAAACAGGACAACAAATCTGGCAAAGGCTTCCTTGTTCTGGACTTCAGCGACTTCAACACGCCGGGGCGATACTACCTTTCCATAGGCGACGTGCAGTCCAAGCCCTTCCCCGTCGGGAATGATGCCTACCTCTCCACAGCATGGCACACGCTGAACTTCTTCTTTTCCGAACGTTGCGGCTTCGACCAGCCCGGCATCCATCAGGAGTGCCATCAAGATGTCTTCGCCTACCACCCCGACGGGCGCAGCATGAGCGTTGCCGGAGGATGGCACGATGCCGCCGACCTGACCCAAGGAACGGGCAACACCGCCGAATCGTGCATCGCCCTCCTCGAAATGGCAAACGCCGTACAAGGCAAAGACAGTATCTTTTACGAACGCCTGCTGGAAGAGGCACGCTGGGGAGTGAACTGGGTGCTTCGTACCCGCTTCGGCGACGGCTACCGGCTGGGTGGACTGATTATAGGCATCTGGACCAAGAACATCCGCGGCGACAAAGACGACATGCAGACCGAAGCCCGAAACACGCCTACAGACAACCTGAAGGCCGCTTCCACCTGTGCCCTCGCCGCCCCTCACTTTGAGAAGAAAGACCCGGTATTCGCCCGCTGGTGCCGGAACAGCGCCATCGAGGACTTCCAATTTGCCATCGACCTGCTGGACACGCAACGAACGGAACAGAACGAAACCGAACTTTATGCCCTGGCCACCGTCACAGCCATGCGTTTGTACCGCCTTACACAAGATGTTTACTATCTGGATTGGGCAACCCGGCTGGCACGTACCGTCATGGCGGGCCAACAGTTGGAAAAGCGTACCGACTGGAAAATCCCCCTGCAAGGTTTCTTCTATGAATCTTCCTCAAAGAAGCGCATCCTTGCCTACTATCACCAAAGCCAAGAGCACTTGATGGCCGAAGGTCTCTCCATGTTGCTGACAGATGCCCCCACCCATCCGGATGCCCCGTTGTGGCGAGCCTCCTGCGAAGCCTATGCAGACTATCTGCGCGACATCTCGCAACTGACAGCCCCTTACGGCATCCTGCCCAGCGCTGTATACGAAGTGGATAATACCGATTACAAGAACCTGTACCATGAAGGTGACAAAGTGGGGCTTCCCAGTCTGGAAGAGTACAATGCGCAAGTGCGCAACGGCATCCCGTTGTCGAAGAATTTCTATCTGCGCCGTTTCCCTGTCGCTTATCAGTTCAGGGGATTCCACGCCGTGGTGATGGGCAAGGCAAAGGCAGCCTTTATCCTGGCACGCCTGTTCGACGACAAAGCGCTGAAGGACATTGCCACCCGCCAGATAGAATATATATTGGGGTACAACCCATTTGCCATGAGTACCGTTTATGGAGATGGATATGACTATCCGCCCCTCTATGGAGCCTACGCAGGAGATGTGGTGGGTGCCGTGCCCGTAGGCATTGAAACATTCGAGAATGACGATGAGCCTTACTTCCCGATGCAGAATAATTGTACTTACAAGGAAATCTGGACACACACCACAGCAAGGCTGATGTGGTGTGTGGCAGAGCTGTTCAGGTAATCATCACTATTCATTCCACAAATCAGGGATAGCCCCATGTCCGCGGGCATTCTCCGGTTGACGGTCAAAGGGCTGTTTGGTTCCCAAGTGGATTTCATACAGCACTTTGGCCGTTTCCATCATGGCCTCCACTTGTTCTTTGTATGGGCGGTCGGTCACATCAATCAGTCCACAGTTGTAATTCTCCCCGTCATTGCGCCCAGTCAAATCTTGGTCGCACCACTGGAAGTATCCGGTACCTATCAGCCCGGGATGCGCATAGGCATGCTCCGTATAATAGCGGTAAGCCACCCCGCGCTGTTCCTGCGAATCTACTTGCCAAAGCGACTGTGCCATTCCCCGGTCCACCGTGCCAAAATGGTATTCACCGATAATCATAGGCAGATTTGCCACCTTGAGCGCACGATCCATCATAACCGGATTGGGCACCAAATCGTAGCAGTTGAAACTGAGCACATCGAATGATTCGCCGCATATCCTCAGAATCTCTTCATCCAGTTCGAGGATATTACCAAAACGGATGCCCAGATTCAAGTGGTGTGGGTCGTGCTTCTTCAAGAACCGGTTTGTGGCAGACAGAAAAGTGCGGAAAGTAGTAAAGACAAACTCCTTACGGTTCTGTGGAGTGTCGCCATTCTCTTGCAGATACTTCTTCAAAGCCTCTTTGATGGGACGTTCTTTCCCCTCCAGAATCAGGCTGCAAAGGCGTGCTTCCTCATCCAACCAGGCAGGCTCGTTGCCGATGAAGTAGCCTATCAGCCAAGGATTATCTTTATAACCGGTCACAAACTTCTCCAAAGACTTGTCCACTTTTGCTTCAAAAGCAGGGTCGTAGACATCGCAAAGTCCCATCAAATCGCGCTCAATGCCAATGCCATGCAAAGGTATCAAGAAAGCTTTCCGGTTCATATTCATGACTTCGGCACTCGACCAGTTGGCAATGGTATTCAGCCCCCATTTGTCCATGCGCTTGAATATCAATTCTTTTGATTTTTCGGGGAATGCCTCGCCATGTCGGCGATACTGGTTCCAGAAACCGAAAGAAGCGGAACAGCTGCCACGATAGTTGCGACCGGCAAACTTTTCCATCAACTCAGCAAGAGGAAGTTCCTTGTACATGCCTTCGCGATGCTCTGCACCGCGCACGATGCCTCCTCCACCGGGGCTCACACAGTCCACGCCAACGGAGAGGAACAAGTATCCTTCCGGGTCGACAAACCACCAGCGGTCATCAATCTTCTCGGTACGGAAGAATCCGGTAGCTTTTACCCGCCGCTGCTTATAGCCGCCAAATTTGGAATAGTTATAAGCATCGGTGGTAACCGCTTCATTGTCTTCGGCTTCCCACTCCCGCTGCAATTGCTCAAGGGAATGCACTTTTCCCTCATATTCCACCAAGTTGGACTGCCCGAACTCATCCACAGCAGGCACATCGCCCATATACATGTCTCCCGGGTCCTCACGCGACAAAGTCACCGAACGGATTTCAATCATCGGGTTGTGAATAGGCTTGCGCATGCGGATGCCAATGGAGTCCACACCTTGCAACGGGCCTCGGTTGCCTCCCAGATTAATCCATCCCATGTATCGGGCATGGTTAAAGGTAGCAGCCAAATCAACAGCCGCATCAGGCAGTTCGGTGAAATATTTTAAAGGAATGGCCAATTTGTTCCAGGCGTTAGGAACGTATGACATGATACGCAATTCATTGTAGCCGTAGTCGGAGGTGAAACCCAGATGGAAACGTTGGGCAGTGGATATCTTATACTCCAGTACCACAAACTGATACCCGTCCCAGTTATCCGGCAGTTCAGGATTAATGTCTTTCAGAGCAAATTTCTGCCCTGATACTTCTTTGGTACTGTCAAACAGGATTTTGAATGTCTGTTCCGCCGGCTTGCACTGCACGAACAACGACATTGCCAAAGTTGCCCATAAAAGGGGCTTCATGTTGTTTTTCATATTCAGGAATTTATTAGGGGTGAATAATTAATATCTTTATTCTACTTTAGTCGCTCTCTTGAATTAAAGACACATTCCCTAAACAAATTCCTAAATATTCAATGTATGTTTCTAAACATTGCTTCATATAGAAATGGTTGCCCAAGTCCAAGCATAAGATTACTGAAACATTTGAAAAGAAGCATATAAGATAAAAATACTGTCCCTTCAACACCTCTAATGAATGGATGCGAACAACCACCCTTTCATCCTTCATCGTCATTCAGAAAAAGACACATCAATAGGTTAATTGCATTTTAGGTTCATCCCTTCATAACTGCAAAAAAGCACGAATTCATCGGGATAATATATGACTGCACACCTTTTCAGAGCCCTTTCATATAGTTATTTTTTGCTACATGAAAAATTAAGCTGAAGGGATGAATGAAGAATTCAGGAAAGCCATAATAAAGGTAAAAAGAGATGAAAGGAAAGGAGACGGTACATCTATATATCCAGCGTGCTACATCTATATATCCAGCGCGGTGCATCTATAGATGCAGGATAGCAAATTTAAACCTAAGGTTTACGCTTGCCCAACCTTAGGTTTAGCGACATAAACCTCTATCTGAGTTGACAGCATCCGGTGTTTGAGCCGTCAGATACCGGACTTTGTCAGCTCAAACTCCGGTGTCTATCAACTCAGATAGAGGTCTATAAAATTGAAATCAATAAAAAAGGAAAGCCCCGAAGCCTTCAGACTTCGGAGCTTTCCTCTCATTTCATACTCTACAAACAATCATGCCTTCTTCAATGCCGCAATGCTTTCTTGCAGGGACTTGATGATACTTTCGGCATCTGCCTGCTTCTTGCGTTCCATCTCAATGACAGCGGCAGGGGCGTTGTTCACAAACTTCTCGTTGCTCAATTTCTTCAACACGCCTTGCAGGAAGCCTTGTTTGTGTTTCAACTCAGCTTCCATACGGGCTATTTCGGCTTCCACATCAATCATGTTGCCCAGGGGTACGGCATATTCGGTAGTGCCCACCATGAAGGAAGCGGCACCGTCTGCCTTGCTCTCTACCACATTGATTGCAGAGAGATTGCACATCTTCGTGATAACCGCGTTGAATGCCATAACCGGGTTCTCGCCGATAACCTGCAGTTCGAGTGCTTCTTTCTGGGCGATGTTCTTCTGCAAACGGATGGAGCGGATATTGCTGATAACCTCTTTTACCACCTCAAAGTTGCGAGTGATATCCTCGTCCGCCTGTGCCGACATTGACAGCGGGCTTACCATCAGGCTCTCGCCATCCTTGCGGTCGCAAAGATGTTGCCACAACTCTTCGGTGATGAACGGCATGAACGGATGGAGCAAGTGCAACAGATTGTCAAAGAAGCCGATAGTGGCATCATACACCTGCTTGCTGATGGGCTGGCCGTATGCCGGTTTAATCATCTCCAGATACCAGGAAGAGAACTCATCCCAGAACAGCTTGTAGACAGCCATCAACGCCTCGCTCAGACGATACTTGCCGAACAAGTCTGCCACTTCGGCAGCCACCGCATTCTGCTTGGACTCGAACCAGCGGATAGCCAATTCCGAAGCCTCGGGCACAGCGACTTCCGCACTTACCTCCCAGCCCTTGATCAGACGGAAAGCATTCCATATCTTGTTGTTGAAGTTACGTCCTTGCTCACACAGTGCATCGTCAAAAAGGATGTCGTTTCCGGCAGGAGCCGAAAGCATCATACCCATACGTACACCGTCGGCACCGTATTTCTCAATCAAATCCAGCGGGTCGGGAGAATTACCCAACGACTTGGACATCTTACGTCCCAGTTTGTCACGGACAATACCCGTAAAGTAAACGTTCTTGAACGGCATCTTGCCTTCGTACTCATAGCCTGCCATAATCATACGGGCTACCCAGAAGAAGATAATGTCCGGACCGGTCACCAGGTCGCTGGTAGGATAATAGTAGTTTATCTCCTCGTTACCCGGATTGTTGATGCCGTCAAACAAAGAGATGGGCCACAACCAGGAGGAGAACCAAGTATCCAGACAGTCTTCGTCCTGACGAAGGTCTTCCTGTTTAAGACCGGCATTACCCGTTTTCTCTTTTGCCAACGCCAAGGCTTCTTCGGGAGTGGCAGCCACTACATAACCACCTTCCTGCAAAAAATAAGCAGGAATGCGATGCCCCCACCACAACTGGCGGCTGATACACCAGTCCTTGATATTTTCCAACCAGTTCTTGTACGTATTCTTATATTTGGCAGGATAGAACTTCAACTCATCATTCATCACCGGCGGCAAAGCCATGTCGGCAAAGTGCTGCATCTTCAGGAACCACTGCATGGAAAGTTTCGGTTCGATGGGCACGTTGGTACGTTCGGAGAAACCTACCTTGTTGGTATAGGCTTCCACTTTCTCCAACAGACCGGCAGCAGCCAGGTCCTTCTCAATCTGCTCGCGCACATCGAAACGGTCCATACCGATATACAAGCCGGCAGCTTCACTAAGCGTTCCGTTATCATTGAAGATGTCGATGCTCGGCAGGTTGTACTTCTCACCCAGCATATAGTCGTTCACATCGTGGGCAGGGGTTACCTTCAGGCAACCTGTACCGAATTCGATGTCTACATAATCGTCCTCGATGACCGGGATAACGCGTCCTACCAACGGAACAATCACCTTCTTGCCCTTCAACCAAGTGTTCTTGGGGTCATTCGGATTGATACACATGGCGGTATCTCCCATGATGGTTTCGGGACGGGTGGTGGCAACCACTGCATAACGTCCTTCGGGGTCACCTTCTACCATATACTTCAGATAGTACAGCTTGCTGTGCTCTTCTTTGTAAATTACTTCCTCGTCACTAAGTGCGGTCAGTGCCTTGGGATCCCAGTTCACCATGCGGACACCACGATAAATCAGACCTTTGTTATACAAGTCTACAAAGACCTTGAGCACGCTTTCACTGCGTTTCTCATCCATAGTGAAAGCTGTACGGTCCCAATCGCAGGAAGCGCCCAGTTTGCGGAGCTGCTTCAAGATGATGCCACCATGTTCGTCAGTCCACTCCCAGGCGTGCTTCAAGAACTCGTCGCGGGTAAGGTCCGTCTTCTTGATGCCTTGTGCGGCAAGCTTGTTCACCACCTTGGCCTCGGTAGCAATGGAAGCATGGTCAGTTCCCGGCACCCAGCAGGCATTCTTGCCTTCCATGCGGGCACGGCGTACCAAAATATCTTGTATGGTATTATTAAGCATGTGTCCCATGTGCAACACACCGGTGACGTTTGGAGGCGGAATGACGACGGTGTAAGGCTCACGACCATCGGGTTTCGAACTGAATAATTTGTGGTCCAACCAATACTGGTACCACTTTCCCTCCACGTCAGCGGGATTGTACTTACTTGCTAATTCCATGTTTTTAAATCTCTATAATTAATTTATTGCGAATAACGGGCGCAAAATTAATGAATTAAAATTTAAATATATATTTTTGTCCCTACAAAACAGTATATAAAATGAGGGGGAAGCTAAAAATCCGATATATCATATTAATCGTATTACTGTCTATTGTATGGGCAACGCAGCTCATTCCAATATTGGGCGAAGTATATGCCCGGTCCATATACCCCACTATTTCCCATTTCTTGTCCTCCTTTTCAAAACTCATACCTTTTGCCGTAGGAGACTTGTTTATTTTCCTCAGTGTACTCGGCCTCCTTTTCAATCCAATCCGGGCACGCTATATCCAGAAAAAGAAGTGGAAACAGATTCTGCTGAACGAGATGGAATACTTGCTGTGGATATATGTATGGTTCTATCTGGCATGGGGACTGAACTACTCACAGAAAGATTTCTATGGCAGGACAAACATACCTTATACTGCCTATACTCCCGAAATTTTTCAGTCATTTGTTGACAGCTATATAGACAAGCTAAACGCTTCTTATACAGACATCACCTCCATTGACGAGCCACTTGTCTGCCGGGAAAGCGTATACGGATACAACCAAATCAGTGATACGCTGGGGGTACACCGCCCTCCTCACTCTTCTCCACGTGTGAAAACCATGCTTTTCACCCCGTTCATTTCCATGGTAGGCGTCACGGGAAGCATGGGCCCCTTCTTCTGCGAATTTACACTGAACGGTGATTTGCTCCCGTCGCAATATCCCGCTACTTATGCCCACGAGCTGGCCCACCTACTGGGCATCACCAGTGAGGCTGAAGCAAACTTTTACGCTTATCAGGTCTGTACCCGTTCGCAGGTAAAAGAGATTCGTTTCAGCGGGTATTTCTCTGTACTCTCACATGTGCTGGGTAACGCCCGCAGGCTGATGAGCGAAGAAGAATACGCAGAGCTTTTCAGCCGGATACGTCCTGAAATCATAGAACTGGCCCAAAAGAACCAGCAATACTGGATGGAGAAATACAGTCCGCTCATCGGAGACATCCAGAACTTTATCTACGACTTGTACCTGAAAGGAAACAAGATTCAAAGCGGACGCAAGAACTATTCGGAAGTAATAGGCTTGCTTATCTCATACGAAGAATGGAAAAACTAAATTTCAAAACCATGCATACAAGAAAAGAACAGATGGAAGCCTTCGGTCGCTTCCTTGACATACTCGACGAGCTCCGCGAGAAATGTCCCTGGGACCGCAAGCAGACCAACGAAAGCCTGCGCCCCAATACCATCGAAGAAACTTATGAACTTTGTGACGCCTTGATGCGCGATGACAAGAATGACATCTGCAAAGAGTTGGGTGATGTGCTGCTGCATGTGGCTTTTTACGCAAAGATAGGCTCCGAAACCGATGATTTCGATATGAAAGACGTATGCGACCGTCTTTGTGAGAAACTTATCTTCCGCCATCCCCATGTCTTCGGCGATGTAAAGGCCGAAACCGCAGGCCAGGTTTCTGAAAACTGGGAACAGCTGAAGTTGAAGGAAAAAGATGGGAACAAAACAGTGCTGAGCGGTGTACCCGCTGCCCTACCCTCACTCATCAAAGCCTATCGTATCCAGGACAAAGCCCGCAATGTAGGATTTGACTGGGAGGAACGCGAGCAAGTGTGGGGTAAGGTAAAAGAAGAAATCCAGGAATTCCAGGCTGAAGTCGCCACATGGATAAAGAAAAGGCTGAAGCCGAATTCGGCGATGTCATGTTCAGCCTCATCAATGCTGCCCGCCTCTACAAAATCAATCCGGACAATGCACTGGAACGCACCAACCAGAAGTTCATCAACCGATTCAACTATGTAGAAGCACACAGCATCAAGGAGGGTAAAAATCTCCATGACATGACGCTGGAAGAAATGGATAAGCTATGGAATGAAGCGAAAGCGTTGGAGAAGGAATCCTAGTATTCACCACAGAGGACACAGAGTCGCACAGAGTTTTTTCAGGTCACTGACAACATAATATAACTCTGTGCGACTCTGTGTCCTCTGTGGTGAATACTTATCTTTTCCCTAGCGATTTTCTCTGAGGGCCATCCCCCTTTTTATGCATGCCTTTCAGTAATTCACGGTGGAAACGCATCTCGGCTTTTTGCACCAGATAAATCTTTTTACAAGGCAATATCTTCTTGAACTTATCAAAGTAGGTCTTGTCCAACCGGTCAGAAGCAATACGGGCATCATATACACCTTCCATAATTTCCTCATACTGTGCTTCGGTTGTTTTTTCATCTTTCCCTTGCCGGAGCAACTTCCAAGCCTCGTCATTCAGCTGCTTTTTCCGGTCCTGCAATTCAAAATACAATGGGAAGAACTTGGCTGCCTCCTCACTTGTCAGTCCGGCTTTCTCCGTTATAAACGCTTTTTGTTTGGCACGAAACTCTTCAGGTGACAGATGCTGGTCACATCCATCGCTCGCCCAAAGCAGAGGCATAATGCCACATATCATAACCAATAAAACAATTAGTTTCTTCATTTTTAAATAGTTGAGTGTTGTTACCTTATTCTGCATCAGAGTCTGCCAAATAAACATACAATGAATAATCATCCAGCATGGAATTCTCTACAGCCATATTAATATATTCCATTTCTGTTTCCGTATCATCAGCAGCCATACGCTCTACAGATGGAGTATGCTCCGAAGAAGCTACACGGATAATCAATGCCGCACCTATAAACATGGCGGTCATATACAACCAAGGCCTTACCTTCTGCCACATTGTAGGCTCTGTCTGCACTGCAATGAGTTTTTCTTTTTCGGGAAGCCGGTTCATTACCTCTGAAGTAAGATTCTCAAAGTAGCCTTCAGGAACGCGGAAAGGATTTTCCGTCCCTATCTTTTTCTGTATTTTATCTTCTTCTTTCATAAGCTTTCTCCTTTCTGTTTAGTTAGACATTGTTTTATGGCAAAGGTTTAATACTCCTCACCCAAAAACTTTTCTATTTTCTTCACGGCATGGTGATAGGAAGCCTTCAAGGCACCTACGGAAGTGCCGAATATCTCGGACATCTCGTCGTATTTCATTTCCTGGTAATACTTCAGATTAAACACCATACGTTGTTTTTCCGGCAAGGCAAGCAAGGCTTTTTGCAAAGCCATCTCTGCTTTATCACCGGAGAAATAAGGATCACTTTCAAGCTTTTGAAGTGCATCTGCCTCGGGATCATCCAGAGAGACTGTGGAAGCAGCCCGTTGTTTGTTCAGAAAAGTGAGACATTCATTCAAGGCTATGCGATAGAGCCACGTGGAGAGTTTAGCCTCCGCCCGGAAATAATCTATGTTGGTCCATGCTTTAATGAAAGTATTCTGAAGCAAATCATTGGCATCTTCATGAGAGAGGACCATACGACGAATTTGCCAATACAGCTGTTCGCTATATTGGGCAACAATCATCTCAAATCCCCGCTTTTGTGTGCTTTCCTCTTGTAGAAGAGCCAACACTTCGCGTTCATTATAGGAAGGGGTCATAAATTTCTATTCGTATTTGTTGTTTTAGACTGCCAAAGATACGAAAAGTTTAATTCATACCGATACACAAAGTGTTTCTTTGGCAAGCTGGGTATCCGGGAAAATAGCGGATGCTTCTTGAAGCAAGATATTCTCATCTTCGTATCGTGCCGAAAAATGCCCTATCAGCAACTTCTTCACTTCAGCTCTCTTGGCTATTTCAGCCGCTTGTGCAGCAGTTGTATGAAATGTTTCCCTAGCACGCGGTGCATCCTCATCCGCAAATGTCGCTTCATGAAAAAGCAGGTCAACCCCTTTTATCTGCTCTACGATAGAAGGAAGACAGATGGTATCCGAGCAATAGGCATAACTGCGGGACGGAGCAGAAGGACGGGTCAACAAGCTGTTGGAAACAGTTTTTCCCTCCGGTGTCACGTAATCGGCCCCATTCTTTATACGATTCAATTCGTATACCGGCACTTGGTAGAAATCGACCATTTCACGGATAATATGGTTAGGACGCTGCTTTTCTGCAAACAAAAAGCCACAACACGGCATACGATGACGCAAAGGAATAGTAGTAACCGTCAACGAACGGTCTTCATAAATCAGCGTCGGTTCTTTCGTATCAAACTCATGGAAAAGGACCTTGTACGTCATCTGCCTATTAAAAAAATCCAGCATAGGTGTCAGCAATGTTTCCAGCCCTTTTGGAGAATGGATATGCAATTCGGCTGTACGTCCTAAAAGGTTAAGTGTAGAAATCAGTCCCAATAAGCCAAAACAATGGTCTCCATGCAAGTGAGAGATAAAGATATGATTCAAACGTGAAAACTTCAGGTGTGATTTACGGAACTGCAACTGCGCCCCTTCCCCACAATCAATCATAAACAGCTTGTCACGCACGTTCACAATTTGAGACGTAGGGAAATGACGCGTTGTGGGTAAAGCGGAACCACAACCAAGAATATGTAACTCAAATTTTTCCATTCCAAACCTTCCGAACTGATTTCTACTTCTTGATTTATAGAAGAGCCTTTATCTCTGAAACTCCAAAGGATATTTCCAAAGTCTCTCCGGAATTATTTCCCTCATACAAATAACCCACACCCTTATCGCACTTCACACATGCTTCCAGAAACATGCGCAAAGCAGGATCGGAGGTATTCAAAGAGTTCTTTACATTTGCCTTCATCTGTTCGGCATTCTCCTTCAAAGCAGCCACCTGCACCACTGACTCGTCAATCGTATAGTGATAAAGTACCCTATCAGATTCGATTGTCAATTTATCAAGCGTAGTGGCTTCGTCCACCTGCATCGGGCACGATACGTTGGTCATCCTTACTTGCTCTTCCAACTTCTTCTTGTCACTGCCTTCAGCCGTTAAACCGCCATTCAATATATCTTTCAAGTCCTGAGTAGTCAGATAGCACTCCACTTCTTTGCCGGATGCCTTGCCTTTATATATGAATTTCATACCGGAGCCGGTGCTGACAACCAAATCCAGCATCTCTTTAATGGTCCCTTGCGGATTGCCGAACATAGCAGTCACAGCAGACTTCATGGCATCAGGATTTTCTTTCAAAGCATCCATATTGAGAATGCTTTCATTCATAATCATCACATATATCACATCCGACCCGTCGAAAGTGATACTGGATATTTCACCGGAAGCTCCCATATCCATGGGACACTGTTTGTTGGCAATTTCTATAGCTAATTTCAGTTTAGATTTCTGGCCGCATGCAGTTAGTAACATCAGTGACAGGCAAGTGAGCACCATCATCTTCCCCGCATTTTTGAGCATATTTTTCATAATGAATAAAGATTAAATAAAAGAAAGGGCACTTGTTGTGTGTACAAGCGCCCTACTCTTAGTTTATAGATTGGTCAATAATTACTTCTTTCCAGCTTCCATCTGTTCCTTCAAAGCAGCCAAAGCGTCGATATCACCCAAAGTAGTAGATGCAGCCTGGTTTTGGATAGCAGGAGCAACGTCTTCTCTCTTACCGGTTGACTTCTTAGCAGCCTTCTTTTCAGCTCTTTCTTCTGCCTTTGCAGCATCTTCGAAGATACGGCTGTGAGAAAGGATGATACGCTTAGCGTCCTTGTTGAACTCAATTACCTTGAATTCAAGTTTCTCGTCCAACTGAGCTTGTGAGCCGTCTTCCTTAACGAGGTGCTTCGGAGTAGCGAAACCTTCTACACCATAAGGCAGAGCAACTACAGCACCCTTATCCAGCATTTCGATGATAGTACCTTCGTGTACAGAACCTACTGTAAATACAGTTTCGAATACATCCCAGGGATTTTCTTCGAGTTGCTTGTGGCCAAGGCTCAAGCGACGGTTTTCCTTGTCAATTTCCAGAACTTGTACGTCAATGTCAGCACCAATCTGAGTAAATTCAGACGGATGTTTAACCTTCTTCGTCCAAGACAGGTCAGAGATGTGAATCAAGCCGTCAACGCCTTCTTCGATTTCAACGAATACACCGAAGTTAGTGAAGTTGCGAACTTTTGCAGTGTGCTTGCTGCCGATAGGATACTTCTCTTCGATAGTTTCCCAAGGATCAGACTTCAGCTGCTTGATACCCAAAGACATCTTACGTTCTTCGCGGTCCAAAGTCAGGACTACTGCCTCTACTTCGTCACCTACCTTCATGAAGTCTTGTGCAGAACGCAAGTGTTGTGACCAAGACATTTCAGATACGTGAATCAACCCTTCAACACCCGGAGCGATTTCGATGAATGCGCCGTAGTCAGCCATAACAACAACTTTACCCTTCACGTGGTCACCAACTTTCAGGTTAGTATCCAGTGCATCCCAAGGATGCGGAGTAAGTTGCTTCAAGCCGAGAGCGATACGCTTCTTCTCATCGTCGAAGTCGAGGATAACGACGTTGAGTTTCTGGTCGAGCTCAACCACTTCTTTCGGATCGCTGACACGGCCCCAAGAAAGGTCTGTAATGTGAATCAAACCATCTACGCCACCCAAGTCGATAAATACACCATAGGAAGTGATATTCTTAACGGTACCTTCGAGAACTTGTCCTTTTTCGAGTTTACCGATGATTTCCTTCTTCTGTTGTTCCAGTTCGGCTTCGATAAGAGCCTTGTGAGAAACAACCACGTTCTTGAATTCCTGGTTGATTTTAACAACCTTGAATTCCATAGTTTTGCCAACGAATACATCGTAGTCGCGGATAGGCTTCACGTCGATCTGAGAACCCGGCAAGAAAGCTTCGATGCCGAATACGTCTACAATCATACCACCCTTTGTGCGGCACTTGATGTAACCCTTGATAATTTCTTCGTTTTCCAAAGCAGCGTTTACGCGATCCCAAGAACGGGTAGCACGAGCTTTACGGTGAGACAGAACAAGCTGTCCTTTTTTGTCTTCCTGATTTTCGATGTATACCTCAACAGTATCACCTACTTTCAGTTCAGGATTGTAGCGGAATTCACTCATCGGAATGATACCGTCTGATTTGTAACCGATGTTCACAACTACTTCACGCTTGTTCATTGCGATTACGGTTCCGTCAACTACCTCGCGGTCGTTAACCTTGTTCAACGTATTGTCATACGCCTTTTCCAAGTCTTCGTGACTTGCAGTCGTTACGGTTTCGCCGTTTTCATAAGCATCCCAGTTGAAGTCTTCAATAGGAGCTACATTCTTTAAATTTTCCATTAATAAATAAATTGTTTAACTCGTTAATTAAGTGAGACTTTATGTTGACTCATTGTAAATCGGGTGCAAAGATAGAAGTATTTTCTTGAACTACAAAACAAAAAGCATTCAAAACAACAGTGGAATAATCAATTAAAGAACAAAAAAATGTTACCTTTGCAGCGTTTCATTTATACATAATCTCAATAACTTATCATGAAAAAGATAATCGCATGCATTTCCATCATTTGCTATACATTATTATGTTATAGCCAAAATCAGACAACGGACAACAACTACCGTACACAAAAGAACATTTCCTATCTTCATCCCGGCGAAAAGGACAGTTATAAGCTGGAACGATGCAAACTCGACCTCCACTATCCTACTGACAAAAAAGGATTTGCCACCCTTATCTGGTTCCACGGTGGAGGGCTGGAAGTCGGAGAAAAACATTTTCCGAAGGAGTTCCTTGAGCAAGGCTACGCCGTGATAGCCGTAAACTACCGACTCAGCGCGTGCCCAAAATCCTGCCTACACGGAAGATGCCGCAGAGGCCGTTGCCTGGACTTTCAAGAATATAGAAGATTTCGGAGGAGATAAAGACAAAATATACATAGCCGGTCATTCAGCCGGTGGTTATCTCTGTCTGATGCTCAATCTGGACAAGAGTTACCTGGCAAAGTGGAATATTGATGCCAACAGCCTGGCAGGCGCTTTCCCCATCAGCGGACAGACCACCACTCATTATACCATCCGCAAAGAACGCGGACTGCCTTCCGACACTCCGATTATAGATAAATATGCTCCTTCCAATAACGTAAGAAAAGATGCTTCACCCATGATACTTATCACTGGCGATAAAGAGTTGGAGATGCTGGCACGCTATGAGGAAAACGCCCATTTGTATGCCCTCCTCAAAGCATTGGGACAAAAAACCATCCTCTATCAGATGGAGGGATTTGACCACGGTACGGTGGCCGCTCCCGCCTGCACCTTGATAAACAGCTATATGAAGAAGGCAGACAAGAAGTAACCACTACCCTTGCCTTTCTTTTATGTATGCCAATGCCGCTCCTATCGCTGTTCTATATTCAGCATAGGGCGGTATATGGAAATGTACATGATAGATGGCTTCCATTTTAGAAAACACCTCCCGGCACTGAGGCAGTTGTGTAAGATTTCCTATCAGAACGAAATCCTTGATAGGACTATTCAAAGCAGACAGTACGGCAGCCCCTCCAATGGTTTGGAGTACCGTATAAATTATACCGCAGGCAATATCTTCTTGAGAAGCATTACTATCCGCTTTTCCGAAAAGAGAGGCGGTAGCACTCACCGGCAAGTCAGGCAAAGCAGTGTTGCAAATATCACCTATCTGCAAGTTGACATGGGTCACATCCCCTTTCTCAGCCAACTCGGACACTTGATGAATATCATGAGTTTTCAACAGCAACCTCGATAATCCCTGCAAGGTACCTCCACCAATCCCCAAGCCGCCAATATGCTGCACCTTGTCTCCGTCTATTTTCACAAAAGAAGTGCCGGTACCCATGCTGACTACAATCAGTTGGTCGATATCCGTTGCATGTCTGGCTCCCAAACCATTGGCAATAAACTCATCTGTTTTGCAGGTAGGCAGTCCATATAGAGGGCTATTGACAAATGCGCTTCCCACTCCCGTCAGCATCACCTGCTCCACATCAGCCAGCTGTATACCATTGTCATAAATATACTTGCCGAATGCTCCGAATAAGGAAGTCACCGGGTCAGTAGCCGTAATAAACATTGGAGACTGTATCTGTTCTCCATTGATTCCAACGATTTTCGTGGTACTTCCACCTACATCTATTCCTATTACTATACCCATAGCTCCAAGTAATTTGCAGCAAAGATACAAAAGAATCGATAATTGACAATTAATCACATTACCACATTGCTATCTGTTAAACAGCTCGAAAGTAAATTTGCAACCTATTTCCTGATACTTCCAGTTTGCAAAGCTGGCAAACAAGCCAAAGTCAAATATATGTGTACCAATGCCATATCCTACTTCCAGATAAGGTTTCAAGTGAGGAACCACCAATGCATTCAGATACAGACGTTCATTCAACACATATTGGGTATATTTCATCAGATGGCGGAGCAGCAGGAAAGGCGCTTCATAGGTAAGGTGTCCGCGGACGTATTTGCGGGAAGAGTTATACCAACGGCCGTCCAGCAACTGGAACACCCCGCCAATATCATCACTCCAACCCATAGGAAGATTGGAACGCCGCAAATTGGCAAAGTCCACAAAGTACAGCTCCTTCTGATTGGTGAACTCTCCCCATCCAAAACGCCAATAAATATCACGCATCAATCCCAAAGAAACCTGATGCTGCAAATCAATCTCTACACGCTCGTATGAACCGCTGCTCTGCAACACCCCACTGAGTCCCCGCTCCCAATCTACTGAGATGGAAGGATACTTGGAATGAAGATTTACCTTACGGTCGCCATTCATATAATAGTATTGTCCCGGAGTCCAGGTGAGACGGACGCGGGGGGCAAAGCTATTATAGGTATGGCGGAACTTGTTCAGGATATTCGGGTCGAAATTCGGAAAGAAGGATGAACCGCCGGAACCGGCACGGGTGGCCGACTTGGTAGGCGGCATGCTCGGGTAGTTCAGTTCAAACCGGGAGCGGTTCACTTCCGTACGTCTGTGCATGGATACACCCACTTCCAGCGACAGACCGTTTACTATTTCCCAGCTATGACGCAGATTCAGATACAAATCTTTGAAATAATCCAAGTGTATCTGGTTGAAGTCAAAAATACTGTCGGGAATGGCTTTCAGGTCGTCCAGCACATCACTGCTGTAAATCCGGTTACCGTTACCTAACTCCAGATGCAATGCTGCACGCTTACGGGGCCAATAATCAAAATCGGACCTCACCCTCCAGTAAAACTCTTTTTCCTTAAAATTATAACCTATCCGGGGAACGATGCGCAGCAGGCGATCACCGGTAAAAATACGGTTGTACTTGAACTCTTGCCGATACGAAATTCCATGCTTGCCGCTATAGCTCAAAAGAAAAGGATTGATTAGCGGTGAACAGCGCACACTCCCCAATTTATCAAGGTCTACCGTATAGCGACTGATCAATGCATCTCCAATCTGCCCCCAAAACTCCAGGTTCTTATTCACCGGTTTCTTTTTCCGGGTGAGCGTATCCCGACGCAAGAAGAAATCCTGATACAGTGTCTCCTCATGCGGAGTCAAAGGAATGGGACGCAAAGTTTTAAAGTAAGCAGTATCACGTAGATAAGCATTCGTATCAGTACGCAACGTGTATGAATCGGACAAGTCATATTGGCTTTTCTGTGCCGACTTCCGTATATCACTGCCGGGAGACTTCTGAATGATGTTCTTATAATCAAGTACAGCTTCATAAGTGCCATCTACCACATTTCCCAAAAAACGGAACGTTGCATCCACATCATACTGCACCGGAAGAAATTCGTCGGAATCGCCCACATTGCCCATCTTCACCAGATTATTGAACCGCACCATCTCATTGCGTCCGGAAAAACGCATCTCGCGTACACTCCACACATTATCACTCACAATCAGATAACCGCCCACCAGCTGAAAGCTTTTGCTTTTCGGCATAAAACGGATTTTATACTGAAGGGCATGCCGTTCCCCCATCACCGTATCAATCCGGTAAGTATAATATTTCTTGGCATTGGGGGCTAAAGGAGAGAGTAGCTTATCATATAATAAGGTAGAAGAATAGATGTTGATATGAAAATATTCCGGCAGTCGTCCGTCCATTTCCCAAAACTCGGAAGCAGTACCGACACTTGCCTTTACCTTCTGGTCATAGATGTCGGGAGCAGTAAAATGCAAATCGCTATAAGTTTCCATCATATATTCCCGCACCCCTTTCTTGGGCCGAAACATGGAAGGAATATAGCGCAGAATATGATTCTTCTTACGGATATTCACCCAGCCTTTTATGTAAAGCTCAGCCTTGTAGCTTTCAATAATCCGTTCGTAAAGAGGGGCAAAGAAGATGACTTTCTCCATGATGGAATCTGCCGAACTCACATGTTTGTCAACCGGATAAGATACCCGTTCCGCCCCTGCCTTCTGTACAAAAGAAAACAAGAAGCAAATCCAAATCCATATAAACAACAAACGTTTCAACCGCAATTTCTCCTTATAGAATCGGGACAAATATAAAAAGAATTCGCGTAATAACGATTATTATTCAAATTAATCGTTTCTTCCTGGTTCAATCTATAAAAAACACTTTTTTTGCCGCAAGGGAACATTTTTAGGGGGCTATTCTCAAAAAACACTAATATTTTCGAGAATACCCCCTAAAAAAGAGGGGGTAGTTCAGAAAAAACACGTATTTTTGCGCCCAACAACCAATAAAAGGAAAGACTTATATGTCAAAAATGCGATTTTTTGCTTTGCAAGAACTTGCCAATCGGCAACCTCTTGAAGTGACCACCCCTTCAAACAAACTGTCCGACTACTACGGCAGCCATGTCTTCGACCGTAAGAAAATGCAGGAATACCTGCCCCGTGAAGCCTACAAAGCCGTGACCGACGCCATCGAAAAAGGCACTCCCATCAACCGCGAAATGGCGGACTTGATTGCCAACGGCATGAAAAGTTGGGCAAAGTCCCTCAACGTCACCCACTACACGCACTGGTTCCAGCCTCTGACGGACGGAACAGCCGAGAAACATGACGGCTTCATCGAATTCGGAGAAGGCACGGAAGTGATTGAACGCTTTTCCGGCAAACTGCTCATCCAGCAGGAACCGGATGCATCCTCTTTCCCCAACGGGGGTATCAGAAACACATTCGAAGCACGAGGATATACTGCTTGGGATGTTTCCTCACCCGCCTTTGTGGTAGATACTACGCTTTGTATCCCCACCATCTTCATCTCTTATACCGGCGAAGCGCTCGACTACAAGACTCCATTGCTCAAAGCCTTGGCAGCCGTAGACAAAGCTGCAACAGACGTATGCCAACTGTTCGACAAAAATATCACACGTGTCTATACTAATTTAGGTTGGGAACAAGAGTATTTCCTCGTTGACTCGGCATTGTACAATGCCCGCCCGGACCTTTGTCTGACCGGACGCACCTTGATGGGACACTCCTCGGCCAAAGACCAGCAGCTGGAGGACCACTATTTCGGCTCCATCCCCCCACGTGTCACAGCTTTTATGAAAGAACTGGAAATCGAATGTCACAAACTGGGTATTCCGGTCAAGACACGCCATAATGAAGTAGCTCCCAACCAGTTCGAGCTGGCGCCTATCTTTGAGAATGCCAACCTTGCCAACGACCACAACCAGCTTGTTATGGACCTGATGAAACGCATCGCACGCAAGCACCACTTTGCCGTGTTGCTTCACGAAAAGCCTTACAACGGCGTGAACGGCTCCGGCAAGCACAACAACTGGTCGCTCTGCACCGACACGGGTATCAATTTGTTTGCACCGGGCAGGAACCCGAAAGGAAACATGCTGTTCCTTACCTTCCTGGTAAACGTACTGATGATGGTATATAAAAACCAGAACTTGCTGCGCGCCTCCATCATGAGTGCCGGAAACAGTCATCGTCTGGGAGCCAATGAAGCGCCTCCCGCCATTCTGTCCATTTTTCTGGGCAAGCAGCTCTCTTCCATACTCGACGAGATAGCCCGCCAGATAAGCAGCAGCAAGATGACATCGGAAGAAAAGACAACACTGAAATTAGGTATCGGACGTATTCCTGAAATATTGCTGGATACCACCGACCGCAACCGTACTTCCCCATTCGCCTTTACCGGCAACCGCTTTGAGTTCCGTGCCGCAGGTTCATCCGCCAACTGCGCCGCCGCCATGATTGCCATCAATGCGGCTATGGCCAACCAGCTGAACGAGTTCAAAGTTTCCATCGACAAACTGATGGAAGAAGGAGTCGGCAAGGATGAAGCCATCTTCCGCATTTTGAAAGAAACCATCATTGCTTCCGAACCTATCCGCTTTGAGGGCGACGGCTACTCCGAACAATGGAAACAAGAAGCCGCCCGCCGTGGTCTGACCAATATCTGCCACGTTCCCGAAGCCTTGATGCACTATATGGACAACCAGTCCCGTTCCGTACTCATCGGCGAACGTATCTTCAACGAAACGGAGCTTGCCTGCCGCCTGGAAGTGGAACTGGAGAAATACACCATGAAGGTACAGATAGAAAGCCGTGTACTGGGCGACCTTGCCATCAACCACATTGTACCGACTGCTGTTATCTACCAAAACCGTCTGCTGGAAAACCTCCGCGGCTTGCGCGAGACTTTCTCTCCCGAAGAATACGAGGTTCTCAGTGCCGACCGGAAAGAACTTGTACGCGAAATATCCAAGCGCGTGACCGCCATCAAGGTACAAGTACGCGAAATGACCGAAGCCCGCAAAGTGGCCAATCACATGGATAACTATAAGGACAAAGCTTTCGCTTACGAAGAAACCGTACGTCCTTATCTGGAAAGCATCCGTGACCACATCGACCACCTCGAGATGGAAATTGACGATGAAATCTGGCCACTTCCGAAGTATAGGGAGCTACTGTTTACGAAATGATTTTCACCACAGAGGACACAGAGGAGCACAGAGCCTTACAAATAATAGCTGTGACAAACAGTGCGTTTTGCATTTGAAAAAGAAAAGCTCTGTGCTCCTCTGTGTCCTCTGCGGTGAACCTTTAAATGCCACTCTCCCACCTTCCGCTTCATCTTTTTGTCACATTTGTGCAATATTTAATTTTTTCTTTTTACATTTGTGCTGTATAACACAGTTTTGCAGCAGTTATGGTAAAAGTAAACTTATCTGATATTAATGTTCCGGAGTTGATTGCAGATATATGGTCTCCCCTGAATGACGAACAACGGGAATTCCTCGCCAACCACTTCACACTCCAGAACTACAAAAAAAACGAAGTCATCCATTGCGAAGGCGAGACACCTACGCACTTGATGTGTCTGCTGAGTGGAAAGGTAAAAATCTATAAAGACGGAGTCGGTGGCAGAAGCCAGATTATCCGTATGATTAAACCTGTCGAATATTTCGGTTACCGCCCTTACTTTGCAAAAACAGACTATGTCACGGCAGCATCTGCATTTGAGCCGTCTCTTGTTTGCCAAATCCCCATGACTGCTTGATGACCCTGCTCACACAAAACAACGACCTTGCCATGTTCTTCATCAAGCAATTGTCCGTTGACTTGGGCATTGCCGATGAACGTACCGTAAACCTGACGCAGAAACATATCCGCGGAAGACTTGCAGAATCCCTGCTATTCCTCAAAGAAAGTTATGGTTTGGAGGAAGACGGCTCCACCTTGAGTATCTATCTCTCGCGTGAAGACCTGGCCAATTTGTCAAACATGACCACTTCCAACGCCATACGTACGCTGTCACAGTTTGCCACTGAACGGTTAATCACCATCGACGGGCGTAAAATCAAAATCATAGACGAAGAAAAACTGAAGAAAATCAGCAAGATAGGATGAAGATAAAGGATTAGGGATGAGCTTATACCTCTTGTTATATGTATAATACTGTCACAAACTAATCCCTAATCCTTAAAACCCCTAATCCCTAAATCAATCCCTTTGCAGACAAGTATCTTTCCGCTTCAATGGCTGCCTGGCAACCGGTTCCGGCAGCGGTGATGGCTTGACGATAGTGAGGATCAGCAACGTCTCCGGCGGCGAATACGCCCGGCACTTTCGTACGCGGTGTTCCCGGCTCGGTGACGATATAACCTATTTCGTCCGTATCTACATAAGGTTTGAAAATATCTGAGTTGGGTTTATGGCCGATAGCCAAGAAGAAACCGTCAATAGCCACATCATAGCGTTTCTCATCAGGTTCACCCATACGCTGTACCAAATGTACACCTTCCACACCGTTCTCTCCAAACAAGCCTACGGCATTATGTTCGAACAGTACTTCAATCTTGTCATGCTTCATCACACGCTCCTGCATAATCTTGGAAGCACGAAGATAAGGTTTGCGGACAATCAGATAAACCTTGGCAGCCAGTCCGGCAAGGTAAACGGCTTCCTCGCAGGCAGTATCTCCACCCCCTACAACAGCTACCGTTTTCTTGCGGTAGAAGAAACCATCACAAGTGGCACAAGCGCTGACACCCATTCCCGCATATTTCTTTTCATCCTCCAGCCCCAGATACTTCGCAGCGGCACCCGTAGCAATAATCAGCGTTTCAGCCTCAATCACCTTTTCGTCATCAATCGTAATCTTGTAAGGTGCTTCAGCAAGATTGGCTGCGGTAGCAACTCCATAACGCAAATCTACACCAAAACGTTCGGCTTGCTTCCGCAGGTCTTCCATTAATTCCGGACCTCCGATACCTTGGGGATAACCGGGGAAGTTCTCCACATCAGTAGTGGTTGTCAACTGGCCACCGGGCTGCAATCCTGCATAAAGTACCGGTGAAAGATTGGCACGGCCTGCATAAATAGCGGCAGTATAGCCGGCAGGCCCCGAACCGATAATCAGACATTTTACTTTTTCTGTTTCCATCATTATATTATTTACTATTTGACTATTTACAATTTACTATTTAGCGCATGTCGATGACTTCAGCTGTGGGATAGGCTTTTTTGTCAAAGACAAAGAAACTATCCGGATAGGATTGTCCGGTCTGGTAGTTATTAATAAGGATAGTAGTCATATACTTACTTCCTCGTGGTGCCAAGTGCACTTGATGCAGACGATACGTATCCTTTGTCACGAACAGATAGACACTTTCAGGGTCTTTCCTCTTGTCGACAGCAGTCATGGTGATGTAATAAACAAACTTGTCCTGCTTACCACCGACACTGCCCAACTTCAATTTGTATCCCTGCTTGTAGAGGGACAACCAAGCATACGGATTAAGAGTCTGCAATTCCTCCTGCGTAGGTTCCGATATATTCACCTCATCTGCCGAAGCCACATAGCTCCACTGCGTATGTCCGTCGAACCAAGTCTTCATACCCTCGGTCTCAACCACAAATTTCTCACCTTCCAGATAGAGAACTCCCGCATAAGAGCCTTGTTGTTCGTTCACGGTAAACGCCAGCTTCACCCCTCCCGCTTTCCGGAAGGCTTCGGCTGTACGTTCTAATATACTTCGGGCATCCGGTTGTTGCGCCGACATCGGCAAAGCCAGCAACAGCAATAGCATGCCAATTAAAAGCTTATCAAGTTTCATCATTCCATAACAAGTTTCATTATTCTATAAATAACCATTCCTTATTGCAAATTGTTTAACCGCATTTCCAGGTCGTTCTCATCTACGCAGAACACCTCACGCGGCTTGCTGCCTTGCGCCGGTCCCACAACTCCCGCTTTCTCCAACTGGTCCATGATGCGACCGGCACGATTGTAACCGATGGAAAACTTACGCTGAATGAGCGACGTGGAACCCTGCTGGTGAATAACAACGAGACGGGCTGCATCCTCGAACAAAGGATCGAGACGTCCCATATCCACATCCCCCAAATCACCTCCTGCATTTTCATCCACATATTCGGGCAGATAGAAAGCAGTGGGGTAACTCTGCTGGCGGGCGATAAACTTCGTAATCTCTGCCACTTCGGGCGTATCGATAAAGGCACACTGCACACGCACCGGGTCAGCTCCCTGCAGGAATAACATATCACCGCGACCTATCAGCTGGTTGGCTCCCGGACGGTCGAGGATGGTACGCGAATCGACCATGGCCGATACACGGAAAGCGATACGCGCCGGGAAGTTGGCTTTAATCGTACCCGTAATGATGTTTGTTGTCGGTCGCTGTGTAGCGATAATCATATGTATACCCACGGCACGCGCCAACTGGGCGATACGGGCGATGGGCAGTTCCACATCTTTGCCGGCTGTCATAATCAAGTCACCGAACTCGTCGATAACGACTACGATGTAAGGCATGAACTTATGCCCCTTTTCCGGATTCAGACGACGGTTGATGAACTTCTCGTTATACTCCTTGATATTGCGCACATGGGCAGCTTTCAGCAAGTCATAGCGGGTATCCATCTCCACACAGATGGAGTTCAGGGTCTGCACCACCTTCGTGACGTCCGTAATGATGGCGTCTTCCCCGTCGGGCAATTTTGCGAGGAAGTGATGCTCAATCACGGAGTAAATGCTGAATTCCACCTTCTTGGGGTCTACCAGCACAAATTTCAGCTCCGCCGGATGCTTCTTATATAATAAAGAGGTGATGATGGCATTCAACCCCACGGACTTACCCTGACCGGTAGCACCGGCAACGAGCACGTGCGGCATCTTGCACAAATCCACCATAAACACTTCATTCGTAATCGTCTTACCCAGTGCGATGGGCAAGTCGTAAGTAGACTCCTGGAACTTCTTGCTGCCGATAATGCTCTGACCGGATACAATCTTCGGATTGGAGTTGGGCACTTCGATACCAATCGTACCCTTTCCCGGAATGGGAGCGATGATACGGATGCCGAGCGCCGAAAGGCTGAGGGCAATATCATCTTCCAGACCGCGTATCTTCGAAATGCGGACGCCCTGCTCGGGAGTGATCTCATACAGCGTCACCGTAGGACCTACCGTCGCCTTAATGGTACTGATTTCTATGCCGAAACTACGCAGAGTATTGATAATCTTATCCTTGTTCGCGTTCTGCTCTACCATGTCAATGGTCGGACCATTGTCATCGTAATGCTTCATCAAGTCTATTGTGGGGTAATGATAGTTTTCCAAATCCAGACGGGGGTTGTACGGTTCCTTCTCCGTTCCCACATACTCCTCCTCCTCTGCCTTCTCAACCTGGAATGCCGGCTCCTTCTCTACCGGCTGTTCCCGAAAAGGGGGCACCGGCTCCGATGCAGGAGTCTCAAAAGTCATGGTAACGTCCTCATCCGCAGACTTGGCTGGCTTTACCTTTCCATCACTTCCACCCAAGTCAAGGTGATTTCATTCAGCGATTCGGGCTCTTCTTCCTCTGTGGCAATCTCCTCCTCCTTTTCAATAACCTTTTCCGGCTCCGCAGCTTCCGGTGTCGGAGCAGCCGCCTTTTCCTTTGCACCCCAAGAGGTCTTGAACTCTTCCGGCGTTTCACCCTGCGCGCTTTCCACCTTCTCCTTACGCTTCAAGAAGCTGAGACTGAACAATCTGCGCAACCAGATGACAGTCCGCGCACTCAGATAGATGAGGAAACAGATAGCCGTCACCAGCAATATCAGCCAGACTCCCGGCACACCGACTTGAGATACAAGCCAGTTGCTGACATTGTATCCGTGCATACCACCCAGATAGAGGAAAGAGTCCTTGTACTGGTCTACAAACGCAAAACCGAAAAATACCGAGAACCACACCAGCATTAACGAACAGCCGATGAACCACTTCCACAAGCGCACCACACGCACCCGCATCAGCTTCAATCCCGCCACAGCCAGGAACACGAGAATCAAGAAAGACGATACGCCGAAACAATCATTTATCAGATAGCTGGCCAACTGCGCACCGCGGCTACCGGCATAGTTCTTCACCCCATTGTTAGTGGAAATCAGCTCCTGCGCACTGCCTCCGTCAATGATGCTCTGGTCTGCCGCTCCCGTGAAAAAGAACGACGAAAAGGCGAGCAACAAATAAACCGAAAAGATTACCAATACCAAACCGATAACGAAATGAACCGTTTCACTTCTGAATAACGTAGCCACTTTCCCGAAAAACGAGAGTGACAACTCCGTATCTTTAGCTGTTGAATTTTTCTTTGCCATATTTTTTAGATAACTATTGAGAATTGATTGCAAAAATAATAAAAACTATCCTTCTGCCGCGTTGTTTTCATTCTTTAATTTCTCGTCTGCCAATTGCAGGTATTCCTCATCTACCACTGTATGTTATCGCATGTTTTACTCACGCGCTTGCCCAAGCCACCGTAATACACTCATTTGCAGAAAATTGCATCATGCAAGCGTACCTCAATACTTTGTCCACTAACACATTTTCCTCACAAAGGCGACGAATCTGCCGCGTCGCAGTCGTGCGGGTTCATGCAAAGAGGATGTCAAAAGCACATGAACGCTTTCATGATGTTATAATATTGTGTGACAAGCAGCGCTTGGCTTTTGTATGCATAGGCTATGAATCCGGTACCTGTCAGCTTGGACACCAGTGTCTGACGACTCAAACACCGGACTTTGTCAAAGTGCGGTTGCTGCCCCTGAAACAGCATGGCCAGGGCAATTTCTCCCTGCCTGCATCCTATTCCCCCCCTATCTGCTCCGTCTGTACTATTTTTCATTACCTTATGCTCCCTACCACCCCGCCCGTTGGGCACCCCTCCTCCCCGGAGGAGGGGAATTAAGATACCCGCTCTATCCGCTTTTCTTTTCGCAAATCATTTCTGTTCTACTATAAACAGGCCCTAAAGATGTCTTTTATGAGCCTTTCCCAAGTCTCTTTTTGGTCTTTTTCTTCCTTCACATCCTTCACCTTTGTAAGAGCCGTTTGGCTGACAGCTGTTTACAGTGAAGGATGCTTTGGCAAAAAGACAGAAGGACGAGGATGTAAAGCATAAAACTTGCTTAAAAAAATCAGATACGATTATCCCCCCCTGATTTTTTATGTACTTTTGCATACAATTTAATTTGAATAGAAGAATATGAACAACGAAATTCTATACATCCTTTTACCGGATTATGCAGCGCACGAAGCCGTCTATCTTTCGCAGGCTATCGCATCCGACGAATTTGCGCTGAAAGAAAATCCGAAATACGTCAACAAAATTGTAGCTCCGACCATGGAGCCTGTAAAATCAATAGGTGGCTTCCGCACGTTGCCGGACTATTCGCTTGACACGATACCGGACGACTATGCCGCATTGGTGTTGATTGGCGGCTTCGGATGGACTACACCTGTTGCCGACAAAGTTGTGCCGATTGTTCGCCACGCCATTGAGAATGGGAAAGTGGTCGGAGCAATCTGCAATGCCTCTTCGTTCATGGCAAGGCTAGGTTTCCTCAATAATATAAAGCACACAGGAAACGGCCTTGACCAGTTGAAGCTGTGGGGTGGAGAGAATTACACCAATGCTGCGGGATATGTCCATGTGCAGGCTGTCTCGGATAAAAACATAGTGACCGCCAACGGCTCCGCAACACTTGAATTTGCCAAAGAACTGCTGACACTCCTTGAAAACGATACGCCGGAACGCATAGGGATGTACTATCAGTTCAACAAGCAGGGTTTCTGCGAATTATTCAAATAGAGGATATTATGAAACATGGAATTATATCGTCAGGCATTATGGTACTATGGTTCGCTTCTGCTGTATCATGTAGCCATAACAAATCAAATAATGCCGATGATTCCGTTTCCAGAGGTGTAGTTCAGCCAGTAGCCATAACGGCTAGTCCTACAGATGAAGATTTCATCGGCGAATACACTGATCCCCACGATGGTTCAACGCTTAAAATCGACAAAAGCACTAATTCAAGACCGAGTGTAGAAATCGGCTTGTTCAGGTTGACTGATATTGATGACGGAATCGGCAGATTCACGGATGGCGAATTGACATTCACCGCCACGGATGCGGCAGGTAACCCCATACAAGGTAAAATTTCGCTTGATGGGAATATCGCTGTTTTGGAATTTACCGAATCAACATGGAGCTATCTCCCCAATGGCACCACCTATCGCTTCAAACGTGATACTGCGACTATGAAGCAGGAGTAGGAACAAAGCTGGCTGTCAGTGCTGCATGAGTCATGTTATCCCTAGCTTGCGGATATGTATCCCAAGACTTGGTCTGTCTGTCCCAAGGTTTGGTTTTTCTATCCCAAGCCTTGGGATAGAACTTTCTCTATACTTCGAAACATTTTAGTATTAATTCCCGGAACTTTTTTTATATAATGCCGGCATCTTTTTTATTAGTATCCAACAATGCGGAATATAGTACGGCTCCGCAAACACTCATGTTCCTAACGGACCGTCAACTGCTGATTCGCATAAATAATATGTTTAGGGAAATGCGCCGTAAACAGCAACAGTTATTGTAGATACAAAAAGAGGATGTGTCAGAATTCACCCCAGATTACACGGATTAACACAGAATGGGATTAATCTACTGATAATCAAGAATTCTTATCTGTGCAAATCGGTGTAATCTGGGGTGAATTTTGACAACCTCTTGTCATGGTCTCATTATAAGGGTCTTTTGACAGTTACCAACCCGGAAACCCGTGCTTGGTATCTGAAGGATTCACAGTATTACGAACGCCTATTGCTTTCGCACGACAAGGACAAGGTGGAAACGGAAATGAAATCCCTTACCCGCTCGTTTGAGCAAGATAAGCTGGAGTTCATCAAAATACATGCTTTATATGTCCACCGAAGAGGAACTGCGGTACGAGATTGAAAGACAGAAAAACTTTTACCGGTTGCAGCACACGGAAAAATCAATAGAGTAACGACGTCTGGTGAAAAGATTGGTTATAATGACGAACACTCAACAACACTAATATCAAGCATGAAGACAACAATAAAAAAACATCCCGTCACATAATTGGAAACATTTTGTATACAGAGAGACGGGAGCAATGCCCTATATTTGCAACCGGTCAATCAATCACCGGCCATGAAAAACAGGTAGTTTATGAGAAATTTCATTGTATTATGCTTATTGGCATGTCTGGCATCATGTACAGACAAAAAAGAATTCCAGACAATAAGAGAACGAATCGATTTATCAGGAAGTTGGAACAGCTCATTAGGGAGCTGCACATTGCCCGGTACGACGGATGAAAACAAGTTGGGAGACGGCAAGCATCCTACCAATGTAACCTCCCAGTTGACACGAACTTATCCCTACTCCGGCATCGTAGAGTATGAAAAAGATGTTGAAATTCCCGTACAGATGGAAGGAAAACGCCTGATACTTTTCATGGAGCGTACAAAACCCAGCACTCTCTGGATAGATGGAGACAGTATAGGCACGTCAGGACATATCTATGCACCTCACTGCTATAGCCTGCCGGCTTTGGCACCCGGCAACCATCATGTTAAGATACGCATTGACAATTCCCCCAGCTCCGTACCAGCCGAAATACAGGGTTCGCATGCCTGGACTGACGGCACACAAACCAACTGGAACGGCATTTTGGGCGATTTCTACATCGAAGCGACCCCACACACCTATCTCAAGCAGGTACAAGTCTACCCATCTGTAAAGGAGAAAAAGGCCCGCATCCATGTAAACATATACAGCGATTCGGAGCAATCGGGCGTAGTGACCCTTTCTGCCAAGACGTGGAACACCCAACAAGAACACCAGTTGCCGGACATGGAAAAACAAGTCGGCTTGAGCAAAGGTGAAAATAAGATAGAACTGGTGCTCGACATGGGCAACCGAATGCAGACATGGAGTGAATTCCACCCCACACTTTATGCACTCAACGTGGTCCTTGCCACAAACGAGGGTAAAGACAATATAATAACAGATTTCGGTATGCGCGACTTTGCCACCGAAGGTACTCAGTTCACCATAAACGGATTCAAGACCTTCTTGCGCGGCAAGCACGACGCTTGCGTATTCCCGCTTACCGGATATGCGCCAATGGATGTAAAGTCCTGGCGAAAAGTTTTTCAAACAGCCAAGAGTTATGGCATCAACTACTACCGTTGCCATTCCTACACCCCGCCCCGCGCCGCTTTTGCCGCTGCCGACATCGAAGGTATCTATTTCCAGGCCGAGTTGCCTTTATGGGGAAGCATTTCACCGGACAACCATCGCCTGAATGACTTCTTGCTGAACGAAGCCTATATGACCCTCGACTACATGGGCAATCACCCCTCATTCACCATGTTGGGACTGGGCAACGAGTTAGGTGGCGACGTTGACCTGATGCGCAATTGGCTGGACGGATTCAGAAAGCACGACAACCGCCATCTGTATTCGTTCGGCTCCAACAACTTCCTGGGTTGGGGAGGCGCCATAGACGGTGAAGATTACCTGACAACCTGCCGGGTAGGAGGAGGCGAAGGCTATACAACGCACGTACGCAGTTCGTTTGCCTATGTCGATGCCGAAAAGGGAGGTATCTTGAACAACACCCGTCCCAATACCCGTGCGGATTATACTGCTGCCATAGCAAAATCTCCCCGACCGGTCATCAGTCACGAAACCGGACAGTTCCAAATTTATCCCGACTACAAGGAGTTGGAGAAATACACCGGCGTATTGCATCCATATAACTTGGAGATATTCCGTGACCGGCTCAATGAAAATGGACTGCAGAACCAGATTGACGCATTCCATCAGGCCACCGGTCGGTTTGCCGTCGAATGCTACAAGGCCGATATTGAATATGGTCTGCGCACTGCCGGTTTAGGCGGATTCCAGATGCTCGACCTTCAAGACTTTCCCGGACAAGGCTCGGCACTGGTAGGCATTCTGGATGCTTTCATGGATAGCAAAGGCATTGTCACTCCCGAAACATTCCGCGGCTTTTGTGCCCCGGTGGTACCGCTGGCGCTTATGGACACCTACTGTTACAGCAACAAAGAAGAGCTGAACATAGGCCTCGCCCTAACAAATTACGAAGAGCAACCATGGTCTGATGCATTATGCTGGCGTCTGGAAAGCTTGAGCGACGGCGTAACTTTTATTCGCGAAGGCAAAGTCCCCGCCCATGTAGAGCAAGGAAAAGTAATGCAGGTGGGCGAGTTGAAGAGTGCCCTTACCGAAATAGACAAACCTGCCCAACTGCGACTGACACTGACCACCGGGAATTATCATAACTATTATAACTTATGGGTATACCCCGACCGGGCACCGGAAAGCGAAGCGGACATCTTCATCTGTCAATCCTTGGACGACGAGGCGCGAAAGAGACTGGGCCAAGGAGGAAAGATACTGCTTATACCCGACCACAAAGCCATTGAAGAACAGAGTGTAGGCGGACTTTTTACTCCTGACTACTGGAACTATGCCATGTTCAAAAGCATTTCGGAAAACGCCGGCCGCGAAGTTTCGCCGGGCACCCTCTCCTTGCTGATGGACGAGACACATCCCTTGTTCCGGCAGTTCCCCACCGAGTGCCATAGCAACTGGCAATGGTGGAGCATCGTACGCCACGCCCGCCCCTTTATTCTGAACGCTACACGCCACGAATACAAGCCGCTTATCCAAGTAGTAGACAATGTGGAACGGAACCACAAGTTAGGCTTGCTATTCGAATTTGCCGTAGACAACGGTAAGGTATTGGTTTGTATGAGCAACCTCGAAGCAATTCGCCACACTCCGGAAGGAGGTCAGCTGCGCAATGCCATTTTAAGTTATATGAAGTCGGCTGAGTTCTCTCCCACCGAGACGCTGACCTCACAGCAGTTGCAGCACATATTAACAACCGAGGTGAAGAAGCAAGACATTGTCGGTGTGAAAAACCAGTCGGATTATGACGTACAGCCAGAATAAAAAATAAGAAACTTACCCTTATACGCACCGCTCGTGAAACCGGCAAAGAGACATTCAGCACATGGCCCAGCGACACCGTGATGGAGAAGATAATCTGCCCTGCCGCAGAATATACCCGCAGCAAAGAGGGGGAAAGATACCTGAAAACCTACAACGGACTGGTACAGATTGAAGTCAACCATCTGGCCCTGCTGACAGACCCCAGCGGCAGCCGCCGGAAGACAAGAGGAACAGAATATCATGTAGTGAAAAAAGAAGAATCCTGCCAATTAATTTGCTTCTACTTTCGGTTTGCGCTATCTTTGCGTTTCAAATCAAGAAGATATGAAAAAAGAAAGTCAAGTGATATTCGACCGGAATGCCGTAGAGTTTGTGACCGTAGCCGCTGAGTTCTGCAAGTTTCTGGAACAAGCGGAAGGGGTGAAACGTTCTGCGTTCGTCGATACCTCCTTAAAAATACTTCCGCTGCTCTACCTGAAGGCCTCCATGCTGCCCGAGTGCGAAACCATAGGAGACGAAGCACCGGAAACATTCGTCACCGAAGAGACCTATGAGGTACTCCGCATGAACCTCGCCAATATCCTGGCCGAGAAAGACGACTACCTGGACGTATTCGTATCCGACATGAAGTATAGTGACCAGCCCATCACCAGGAACATTTCCGAAGACTTGGCCGACATATACCAGGACATCAAGGACTTTATCTTCGTATTCCAGCTGGGTTTCAACGAGACGATGAATGATTCGCTTGCCATCTGCCAGGAAAACTTCCGCCTCCATTGGGGACAGAAGCTTGTCAACACCCTGCGTGCCCTGCACGAGGTGAAGTATGCGCAAGGCGAGGATGAAGAGGAAGAAACCGCTGACTTTGAATTTTAAATTATGGTTATCAAAAGAACAATAGATAAAGAAATCCTGAAAGACCTGCCCAAAGCCGCCTTTCCGGGACAGATACATGTCGTACAGACACCGTGGGAAGCGGAGAAGGCAGTCGCCTATCTGAAGTCCTGCCCGTTGCTGGGCATAGACAGCGAAACCCGTCCGTCGTTCACAAAAGGACAGATACACAAGGTGGCCCTGCTGCAGATTTCCTCAGAGGAACATTGCTTTCTGTTCCGTCTCAACCTGACGGGACTGACCCTGCCGGTTATCACATTGCTGGAAAACCCGAGTGTAACGAAAGTAGGCCTTTCCTTGCGGGACGACTTCATGATGCTGCACAAACGCGCGCCCTTCGAACAGCATGCCTGCATCGAATTGCAGGAATATGTCCGCGCTTTCGGCATCCAGGACAAAAGCCTGCAGAAGATATACGCCATCCTCTTCGGAGAAAAGATTTCGAAAAGCCAACGCCTTTCCAACTGGGAAGCCGAAACCTTGACCGAACCTCAGAAACTGTATGCCGCCACCGATGCTTGGGCATGCCTCAACATCTACAACAAGCTACAAGAACTGAAACGGACAGGAGATTTTGAAATAGAAGCTAATAGTAATGTGCCAATGTGATGCACATTACCACATTACCACATTAATCACATTAGCACATTATATATATATGTACAAAGTATACCTTAAACCCAATAAAGAGGAGTCATTAAAGCGTTTTCACCCGTGGGTGTTTTCCGGTGCCATCGCATATTTCGACGGAGAACCCGAAGAAGGGGAAGTAGTTGAAATCTATACTTCCAAAAAGGAATTCATAGCCAAAGGGCATTTTCAGATTGGCAGTATCGCCGTACGCGTACTGACCTTCCGCCAAGACGAAGAAATCAATGCGGACTTCTGGAAACGCAAACTCAGCATAGCATACGACATGCGCCGCAGTATCGGCATAGCCGGAAACCCGACAAACAACACCTATCGCCTGGTGCACGGGGAGGGAGACAACCTGCCGGGGCTGGTTATCGACATTTATGCCCGCACCGCAGTGATGCAGGCACATTCTGCCGGCATGCACCTCGACCGCATGGCCATTGCCGACGCCCTTACCGAAGTGATGGGCAGCCAGATTGACAATATCTATTACAAATCGGAGACGACCCTTCCCTTCAAGGCCGACCTCTATCCGGAGAATGGTTTCTTGAAAGGCGGCAGCACAGACAATGTAGCCATGGAGTACGGCCTGAAGTTCCACATCGACTGGCTGAAAGGTCAAAAGACCGGTTTCTTCGTAGACCAACGCGAGAACCGTTCGCTACTGGAACGTTATGCCAAAGGCCGCAGCGTACTGAATATGTTCTGCTATACCGGCGGCTTCTCCGTATATGCCATGCGTGGAGACGCCAAACTGGTGCATTCCGTGGACAGCTCCGCCAAAGCCATCGACTTGACCAACAAGAATATAGAACTGAACTTCCCGGGTGACACCCGCCATGCCGCCTATGCAGAAGATGCCTTCAAATACCTGGACCGCATGGGCGACCAATACGACCTGATAGTTCTTGACCCTCCTGCTTTTGCCAAGCACCGCGATGCCCTGCGCAATGCCCTGCAAGGCTACCGCAAACTCAATGTCAAGGCTTTCGAAAAAATCAAGCCCGGAGGTATTCTTTTCACTTTCTCGTGCTCGCAAGCCGTCAGTAAAGAAAACTTCCGCACAGCCGTGTTTACAGCCGCTGCCATGTCCGACCGCAGCGTACGCATCCTGCACCAACTGACGCAACCTGCCGACCACCCGGTAAGCATCTACCATCCGGAAGGAGAATACCTGAAAGGGCTGGTTCTATATGTAGAATAGAGGAAAAAGCAGGCTTTATTGGCCCATTTTTCTTAAATAGAGTTAATAAAAAGCAGAAATATATCGAAATAGCATGTTATATAACATAAACCGTGTATATTTGCACTGTGTTTTTCATGGTATTAGATTTAAGGTTAATAAAGATTGGGTGTCTGGGATAGATACCCTTCTTTTTTTATAATACATTCCTTCCCCAATATACCCCTATATTAATCCCTTTCATTGAAAGAAAAAGCCGTACAGTACTTGTTTTTCTCCTTGTCTCATTGTACATTTGCATCTATTACATAGTTCAAAACATAAAAAGCTAATATTATGAGCATCAAATTCCGACTCACTGCCATGCAATTCCTGCAATTCTTCGTTTGGGGAGCATGGCTGATTTCATTAGGTGGTTACATGGGCGGTACGTTACATTTTGAAGGCGGACAAATCGGAGCAATCTTTGCAACCATGGGTATAGCCTCACTGATAATGCCCGGACTGACCGGTATCATCGCCGACAAATGGATAAACGCCGAACGCCTTTACGGCATACTTCACCTCATCGGTGCCGGTGCTCTGATTTATGCTTCCACTGCCACTACGTACACCCACATGTACTGGGCCATGCTGCTCAACATGCTTGTTTATATGCCCACACTATCCCTGGCCAACACTGTGTCCTACAATGCGCTGGAAAGATATAAAATGGATTTGGTGAAAGACTTCCCCCCCATCCGTGTATGGGGAACGGTAGGTTTTATTTGTGCCATGTGGGCTGTGGACCTTACCGGGTTCAAGGCAAGTGCGGCACAACTCTATGTGGCAGCCATCTCGGCAGCCATGCTGGGGCTTTACGCCTTCACCCTTCCTGCCTGCCCTCCCATGCGCAGTGAAGGAAAAACGATGCTCTCCGCTTTCGGACTGGATGCACTGGTGTTGTTCAAGCGCAAGAAGATGGCCATCTTCTTCCTATTCTCCATGTTGCTGGGAGCCGCCCTTCAAATAACAAACACCTATGGTGACCTTTTCCTGGGCTCGTTTGCTTCCATACCGGAATATGCAGATTCATTCGGTGTGAAACACTCCGTCATCCTGCTCTCCATCTCGCAAATGAGTGAGACGCTGTTTATCCTTGCCATCCCCTTCTTCCTGAAACATTTCGGAATCAAGCGTGTTATGTTAATCAGTATGTTTGCATGGGTATTCCGTTTCGGGCTCTTCGCCCTCGGAGACCCGGGAAGCGGACTTTGGATGCTCATTCTCTCGATGATAGTCTACGGCATGGCATTTGACTTTTTCAATGTATCGGGCTCGCTGTTTACAGAAATGGAGGCACATCCCAGTATCCGTGCCAGCGCACAAGGCTTGTTCTTCATGATGACGAACGGTGTGGGAGCCATCATCGGAGGTTATGCCAGCGGAGCCGTGGTGGATGCCTTCTCGGTATATGCCGAAGGCGGAGGACTGGTAAGCCGCGACTGGACACCGGTATGGTTTATCTTTGCAGGATATGCCTTAGTCATTGGTCTGTTATTTGGAATAGTATTCCGCTATAAACATAATCCGGAGAAAATAGAGAAAAACTGATTGAGAATCAGGTTGATTTAACAGGTATGAATAAGAAAAAGATAGAATTACAAGTACTAAACATTTCCAACAGCCAGGCGCAAGCGGGCGCTATGCCCTGGTACTGGGTGAAGCGGGCGGCGAGCGCCAGCTTCCGATTATTATAGGTGCCACCGAAGCACAAGCTATGGTCATCGAGATGAAAGGTATTGTACCGCCCCGTCCGCTGACCCATAACCTATTCGCTTCCGTCCTTGAAATACTGGGTGTAAAACTAATGCGTATTCTTATCTATAAGGTAGACAACGGAGTATTCTACTCTTACCTTTATATGAAAGCCGAAGAAACCATTCTCCGGATTGATGCGCGTACCAGCGACGCCGTTGCCCTGGCATTGCGCATGAATGCCCCTATCTTTGTCTACGAAGACATCCTCGAAGCAGAATGTCTGAAAACCGTCGAAGGTTCCATCGACCCGATGGGAGGCGGCGAACCGGACAAAGACGAACTGCTGCAGGAAGACACGATAGGCATACTGAAGACAGCCCTGCAGAAAGCTATCGAAGAAGAGGACTACGAACGAGCCGCACAAATAAGGGACAAAATCAATCAACTCAAGAACAATTTGTAATATGCACGTATTCTATACCCCCGACATACAAGCCCACGCAGAGCTGCCCGAAGAGGAAGCCGCACACGCCATACGCGTCTTGCGCTTGCAGGCTGGAGACGAGGTCATGCTGACAGACGGAAAAGGCTGCTTTTATCGTGCCGAAATCAGTACGGCTACAAACAAGCGCTGTCTGGTGAATATCCTGGAAACCCTTCCGCAAGCCCCCTTGTGGAAAGGTCATCTGCACATTGCCATGGCGCCTACCAAGAATATGGATCGCACAGAGTGGTTTGCCGAGAAAGCGACGGAAATAGGGTTTGACGAACTGACATTCCTGAACTGCCGTTTCTCGGAACGGAAAGTCATCAAGACGGAGCGCATCTCCAAAATACTGGTTTCCGCCATCAAACAGTCGCTCAAAGCACGCCTCCCCCAACTGAATGAGATGACAGACTTCAACAAGTTCATCACACAGCCTTTTCCGGGTCAGAAATTCATCGCCCACTGTTATGAAGGCGAAAAACCGCTTTTGAAGGATATGGTACATCCCGGAGAGGACGCCCTCGTACTAATCGGTCCTGAAGGAGACTTCAGCGAAGAGGAAGTCCGGAAGGCGGCGGAAAACGGGTTTATCCCCATCAGCCTGGGAAAATCAAGCTGCGCACAGAGACGGCGGCACTGGTTGCCTGCCACATCCTCAACTTACAGAATCAATGATACTCACTAAAACAAAAACTATATGAAAAAGAACCTATTCTTCCACTTCTCAGTACTGGCAATGCTCATCGTGCTGATAAGCGCTTGTTCGTCCAAAAAGTCGGAATATACCAATGTGATTCCCTCCGATGCCTCGCAAGTCATCGCTGTCAATTTAAAATCATTGGCAGACAAGGCCGGAACAAAGGACAAAGAGAACAAAGAAGCTCTGCAAAAGCTGACAGATGCCTTGAAAAGCGGTATGAATGCAGCCACTTTCCAGCAATTGGAGCTGTACTGAAAGACCCTGCCAAATCGGGAGTGGACGTTCATGCGCCCATCTATATCTTCAATGCTCCCTCGTTCCCCTACACAACAATGGTAGCCAAAGTTCAGAACGAGGATGACTTGCTGAAACTACTGGAAGTTACGGAGAAAGAACAGATAAGCAGCCACGTGGCAGAAGCGGACGGTTACAGCTTTGCACAAATCAACAAGCAGGCACTACTCGCTTTCACTCCTACCACGCTTATGGTGGTGAACTACACCGGCACATCGCAACTGGAAAAAGTCAAGGAGGGAATTCCCGCCCTACTGAAACAGACGGAAGAAAACAGTATCAACAGCAATACCGCTTTCAAGAAGATGCAAAAGCAGAACGGAGACATCAACATGCTCATTACTCCCTCCAGTCTGCTGAGTGCCTATGCCAATCCGCTGAATTACGGAATATCCAAGAGTATTGATTTGAAAGACTTGAAGATGCTGGGAAGCCTCTCTTTCGAAAAAGGAAAAATTGAGCTGAAGATAGATAACTATACAGAGAATGCAGAACTGAAAACTCTCTTCGAAAAGCAGGCCAAAAGCACTTGCCCCATCGAAAACACATTCCTGAAATATTTCCCCAAATCTACGCTGGCACTGCTCAGCATAGGTATCAATGGAGAGGAGTTCTACAATGTGCTGCAAGAGAATGAGCAGTTCCGCAACGATTTCTCCATTACCAAAGCCGCTGAAGTGAAGGACTTGTTCAGTGCTTTCCACAACGACCTGACCATAGGCCTTATCAATGTAACCATGAACAGCAATCCTTCTTTCCTGGCCTATGCCAGCGTAAAGAATGATGCTCCTCTGAAAGCCCTTTATGAGAAAAAGTCCGAACTGGGACTGAAATGCGGCGAAGACATCGTGAAATTGAATGAGAATGAATATGTCTATAAATCACGCGCTATCAACATATTCTTCGGCATACGAGACAAACAGATGTACGCCACCAATGACGAACTGCTGTATAAGAATGCCTGCAAGACCGCCGACCCGTCTGCCAAAGAGACTGACTTCGCTTCCAGCCTGAAAGGCAAGCGTACAGCCTTTGTCATCAATGCGGAAGCCGTACTCGACCTGCCCGTTATAAAATTGCTTGTTGGATTCGGCGGACAAGAGTATAGCACCTATTACTCGCTGCTCGGCAATATCTCGTATCTGGAAGCTGTCGGCACCGAGGACAAGGCAACCGTTACCCTGCAACTGAAGAATAAGGATGTAAATGCGTTGAAACAGATTGTGGACTTCATCAAACAGTTTGCAGGAATGTAATTTAAGGATTAAGGATTAGAGATTAAGGATTAATACCACTCATGAATAGGATTCACCTACGGCAAACACTACCTCAAGTGTTTGCGACCGTGATGCCATTATCTCAGACGTATGGCATCGGGACATTACGTTCCACAAAGGGAAACGTTATCTCATAGAAGCCGCTTCGGGTACCGGAAAGTCATCGCTCTGCAGCTATATTTACGGCTATCGGCACGATTATCAGGGAATCATCAACTTTGATGAACGCAATATCCGTTCACTCTCCGTCAATGACTGGATAGATATACGCAAACACTCTCTCAGCATTCTTTTTCAGGAGTTGCGTATCTTTCCCGAACTTACCGCCATCGAGAACATACAACTGAAGAACCGGCTTACCAATTTCAAAAAAAGGAAAGAAGTCCTTACCCTCTTCGAAGCCATCGGCATTGCCGACAAGGTAAACGAAAAAGCCGGAAAGCTATCTTTCGGCCAGCAACAAAGAGTCGCCTTTATCCGCAGCCTCTGCCAGCCTTTCGACTTCATCTTCCTGGACGAACCCATCAGCCATCTGGATGACGAGAACGGAACAATCATGGGCAGACTGCTGACAGAAGAAGCCAGCCGCCAAGAAGCGGGAATCATAGTGACTTCCATAGGTAAGCATCTGGAACTAGAGTATGACGAAATTTATCAATTATAAATGTGTTAATGTGCTAATATGAACCGACTTGTTTGGAAACTTCTCCGTCAGCACATCAGTGTCGGACAGTTGGCAGGCTTTTTCCTCGCCAATCTCTTCGGCATGATGATTGTATTGCTGAGCGTGCAATTCTATCGTGACGTCCTTCCCGTTTTTACGGAAGGGGACAGTTTCATGAAGAAGGATTATATCATTGCTACCAAGAAAATCAGTACTTTGGGCAGCTTTGCCGGGAAAAGCAATACCTTCTCCAAAGATGAAATAAAAGACCTGAAAGCCCAACCTTTCACCAAGGGAGTAGGCGCGTTCACTCCTTCCTTGTTCAAGGTCTCTGCCGGACTCGGTATGCAGGAAGCCGGTATCCGCTTGTCGACAGAGATGTTTTTCGAGTCTGTACCCGACGAATATGTGGATGTCAGTCTGGACAAATGGCATTTTGATGAAGATACCCGGGTAATTCCCATCATCGTTCCGCGCAATTATCTGAACCTCTATAACTTTGGCTTTGCACAAAGCCGGAGTCTGCCGAAACTCTCCGAAGGCCTGATGAGCCTGGTACAGATGGATGTGATGATGCGGGGCAACGGACGTATGGAACAATATAAAGGCAACATTGTAGGATTCTCCAACCGGCTGAATACCATTCTCGTTCCCCAATCCTTCATGGACTGGGCCAACAAGAATTTCGCACCGGATAAAGAAGCGGAACCGTCCCGGCTGATTGTGGAAGTAAAGAATCCTACCGACACAGCCATCACCGACTATTTCCAGCAAAAGAATTACGAAACCGAAGGCAACAATCTGGATGCCGGAAAGACAACTTATTTCCTGCGCCTCATTACGGCTATCGTCATGGGCGTAGGATTGTTCATCAGCATTCTGTCATTCTACATCCTGATGCTGAGCATCTTCCTGCTTCTCCAGAAGAATACGGTAAAACTGGAAAACCTACTGCTGATAGGATATAGCCCGACGCGGGTAGCCACGCCTTATTATATACTGACAGTAGGGCTGAATATACTGGTACTGTTCCTCGCCATCGGCTGCGTGGCATGGGTACGCAGTTACTATATAGAAGTAGTCAGGAATCTCTTCCCGCAACTGGAAAGCGGGTCACTGCTTCCATGTATATTGACCGGTTGCCTGCTGTTCCTTGCCGTATCACTGCTGAATATGCTGGCCATACGCAGGAAGATTATCAATATTTGGAAAGGGGGAAGAGGGTGAATTCTAAGTCCTCTCCAAACAATATTTATAAAATCTTACCCAAGTTTACGAACATTAACGTATCCTTG
>NZ_BAKJ01000021.1 GCF_000614125.1 Bacteroides rodentium JCM 16496 | reverse complement strand
ACTCTTCAGTTTGATAATCAATAAACTTTTCCTATTTTTGCAACGTTCTGTACAAACCATGTCAGGACATTACATAGTTTATTGATGAAAGTGTAGCTTTTATCCTTCGTTAGAAAGTCTGGTAAATTTTCAATGAATGTAAGGAATAGCAATCACGCTCATCACTTGTTTGTATATGCTTACCTAAGCGATATACATTACAAGTGTGGGGGATATTGTCTATTTACATTCGGGTTTACCAGAGCCTCTAACGAGATAGATGATGTGACTCCACACTTTCTTTTATATACCCTGCTCAAAGCGGAGTCACAAGGCAGAAGTTAATACAGAAGTATTTATGGTATCCGCATCTACGATTATTCCTACAGGAACTCGAATCTCCAATAGAATCGGTGTAAGAGTTTTACTTTCCAAGAAAATTGGCGCAAAGCTTTATCCTTATCGGAAAATGATAAATGCCTTATTAAATATATCATTGGTAGCATTAGCCATTCTGTTTGGTTACTTCTGCTTCATGTCATTCAAGAGTTTCTATTCGTTATAACTTATTACCCAAACGTACAACATGGAGAACAAAAACTTAGAAAAAGGAAAAATTACATCTTCACCAGTGTCCAAGATAGGCGTCAAGACAGTACAATCTAAAAAGATAGGAGTTTCCAAACATGAAGAGATATACCCTATCATCGCTATCTTCGCCATCTTATTTTTCATCTGTTGGGTGATGGCTTTACTCAATCTTATCGGTTTAAACTAATAAATAAAGTATATGGAAGAGAAGAAGAAAACAAACGAGAAAGAAGTTACTATGGTAGAATGCCCGTTTTGCAACAAACCTATCGAAGCACCGGCAAAAGCCGATGTCATTTTTAAATGTCCTCATTGTCACAAGGAGCTGATTACGTATGATAAAGTCGCGGAACAAGAAAAAAAACACAAACAAAAAAGCAGAACAAGAAAAAAACACACAAAATAGCAATACACAAAAGCAAATCCTAAAATGGGCTGGTATTGTTGCTTTTATCAGCTTATTTTTATACATTTCCATAACAGATAATGTAGATATGAATGCAACCTATATCGTTACACAAGACTATGATGCTGCAATTAATGTAGACACAGAGAAGGCACTTGTAAAAGCAGCCACAGATGACGACAAGATGAAAACTTTAGAAATTATAGGAAATCGACAAACCATCCATTTTTATAGTGGAGATTTAGTAAGAATAACAAAAAGTACAGTACGAGGGCTCCCCGATCATTATAAAATAAAAAGAGTTTCAGATGGAGCATCGGCTCTCATGCCAAAAAAATACTTAATAAAGAAATAATCAATCATATTAAAAACATATATCATATGCCAACAACCATCAAACAATTAGTCGAAAAAGTCAGATTATCATCTACTGATATTAAAAAGGTAAAGTGGAACACTCCAATCGGGTGTAAAGAAGAAGGCATCTATATTGTATCCTTGTCTGAAAACATTGAGTCTAACAAAACGATAAAAGAATTTCCTATTTCTATGACTATCTTGGAAACTTGGATTAAGAAACTCGATTATTTCATTATTGATAAAAAAGAGACTAAAGATAGTAAAATTATAAGAGAAAGACTATCTGAGTTCTGGATTCCCGATGAAAGTATATTATACATAGGAAAAGCACCACTGAGGAAGAGAGGAGGTGGAATCGGCAACAGGTTCAAGAGTATTATGATACAGCTATAGGAGAAGCTCGTCCACATGCAGGAGGACATTGGATTAAGTTACTCAAGAATCTTAATGAACTCCATGTATTCTATATCACATGCGAGAATTCTGAAACCATCGAGAAAGAAATGCTCTCCCAATTTGGCAAGATGGTGTCTGAAAGCACTCAAAAATCATTGGCTAACAAAGGTCCGATACTTCCATTCGCAAATCTTGAAGATGGCTCCAAACAAAGAAAGAAACACGGATTAAGTCACATGAAATTAAAATAGGAAAGTATAATTCTACAATCCCCTAAACTAAAGTGTCTTTAAGCTATCCTTGCAAAGAGTAGTCTCACCTGCCTACAAGACTGCTCTTGCAAGGACACAAGAGTACTCTTGTAGGCAGATGAGACTACTCTTAACACTTCTTTCCCACTAACCTCTTGCTAAAACCGACAATAGCCATTATCTTTGCCATTGCCTCGGCTAAAAAATAAAAAGAAAAACATGCAGATGAACCAAGAACAACGTGCCACTGAATTTGCCGTCTTTTGCATTGAGAATACGGCAAACCGCCTACAATGCACAGGCTTTGAAGTATTTCAGGAATTACAGCGAACGGACGGTATCAAAAGATTCTTGTTCCCAAGCTATCCTGTTCTTCATACTCAAAGTAAGGAATACATTGTAGATGAAGTCTTGGAATACATCAGCAGACACAATCCCACTTTTGTAGAACTGCACAGAAAGGAGGAGCAATCATGAAAGTTTATCATGGTTCTACTGCCATCATCCGACAACCGCTGGCTAAAGCCGGGCGCAGAAACCTTGATTTCGGTCAAGGATTCTATGTGACAGACTTGCGTGAACAAGCCGTTTACTGGGCAAACAGACCGCTTAACGACGGGCAACCGCATTGGCTCAACATCTATGAATTAGATATGGAGGGAATCCTTTCGTCAGATAACTACCACTATTTGAAATTTGAGAATTATGATTATAAGTGGCTCGAATTTGTCGTTGCCAACCGAAGAAGAGAAAAACTCTGGGAAGAATACGATATTATAGAAGGCGGCATAGCCAATGACCGAGTATTCAACACAATAGAATTGTATGCCGCAGGATTAACACCCCGCGAAGAAGCCCTTGAGCGCCTACGGTACGAGAAACCTAACAATCAGTTATGCTTACTCAATCAGTCTTTAATAAATTCTCATCTGGAGTTCCTCACCGCCGAGGAAGTCAGCATCAACCCACCAAGAAAGGAGGAACAACCATGAACTACCCCAACCTCGTCAACGACACCTTACTGCACATGAAGTACGCCCGCATCATCGACCTATTGGCAACCGAATTGGGAATTACCCATCCACATGCCCTTGAAGTATTTTATGAAACAGATACCTACCGTTATCTAAGCAAGAAAATGTATCACCTGCATAATATGAGTGATGCCTACTTAGTGGACGAAATCATGCTGGAACTGCAGCGCAAACAACAATAAATATCCAAACGATTGCACGTTGCCCCTTAATCCACCATCTTATCATATCAATCAAGTACCTTACCATGATTCGCCGCAATCTGTATCATGCGGTCATAATCCTCGGCACTGAGGTCCATGAAGTAGTAGTTAACGGGATTCACAACCTTTCCCTTGACGTGTACTTCGTAGTGCAAGTGCGGACCAGTACTTTTGCCCGTACTGCCTACCCCGCCAATGACCTCGCCACGCACCACTTTCTTGCCCAACTTCGTCCGGAAGTCGCGCAAGTGTGCATACACCGTCTGATAGCCGAAGCCGTGGTCTATCACAATTCTGTTGCCATAGCCCGATTGCCAGCCCATCTGCACCACGGTGCCATCTCCCGTGGCATAGACATCCGTGCCCTGGGGAGCCGAAAAATCCATACCCTCGTGGAACTTGCTGGTACCATAAATGGGGTCGATACGCGTACCGTAACCGGAAGCGGTCTTACGGAGATCTTTATTGGAAACCGGCTGTATGGCAGGAATACAGCGCAGCATTTCATCATGATTCTTGCACATCTCCACCACATCGTCAAAGGAACGGGACTGGATATAGAGCTGCTTGCTAATCATATCCATTTTCTGCGTGGTATTGATAACCAAGTCGGAGTTAGCCATATCCATCAGATGCTCATAGCGGTTGGTACCGCCGTATCCTGCCTGACGGATGGCAGAAGGAATAGGGTCGGCCATGAAAATCACCCGGTACAGATTGTCATCACGCTGCTGTATGTCTTGTAGCACTCCCATAGCCTCGTCCAGCCGGCGGGAGAGGACATTGTACTGCGCCTGCAGTTTGCTGTTCTCCTTCCGCAGCTCCTTCTCCGACGGAGAGCCGAAGATAAGCAGCAATACGATGAAACTGCCCGCACCCAGCCCCATACCGATGAACAAACGGCGGAGAATGCTCAGCGCCCGCTGCCTTACGGTAGGATAAATACGGTCGTACGTCTGCGTCTGGGGATTATAAATGTAGTAAACTTTGCGCATCTTAGGAAATATTTCGCTTGTCAATGCGACAAAAGTAATAAAAACAAGCTATCTTTGCACAGTTTTTTCAAGAATATTAAGACTAAGTAGCAAGTAGTTAGTAGTAAGAAACGGGCAAAAAACGACAAGAGAAGGTAAATCAAATTAGAATAAGATAAATCAATAGAGAGTATGTTGACTGCAAACGAAATCAGAGAATCTTTCAAGAGTTTCTTCGAAAGTAAAGGTCACCAGATAGTGCCTTCGGCTCCGATGGTGATTAAGGATGACCCCACGTTGATGTTCACCAATGCGGGAATGAACCAGTTTAAAGATATCATTTTGGGCAACCACCCGGCGAAATACAAAAGAGTTGCTGACTCGCAGAAATGCCTCCGCGTAAGCGGAAAGCACAACGACCTGGAGGAAGTGGGTCACGATACCTACCACCACACCATGTTCGAGATGCTGGGCAACTGGTCGTTTGGCGACTACTTCAAGAAGGAAGCCATCTCCTGGGCATGGGAGTATCTGGTGGATGTATTGAAACTCGACCCCAAAGACCTCTACGCCACCGTATTCGAAGGCAGCGCCGAAGAAGGACTGGAACGCGACAACGAAGCCGCTTCCTACTGGGAGCAGTTCTTGCCGAAAGACCACATTCTGAATGGCAACAAACACGATAACTTCTGGGAAATGGGTGATACGGGACCGTGCGGTCCGTGTTCGGAAATCCATGTGGACTCCCGTTCGGAAGAAGAGAAAGCCAAAGTACCCGGCAGCCAGCTGGTGAACAAAGACCACCCGCAGGTGATTGAAATCTGGAACCTCGTGTTCATGCAGTTCAACCGCAAGGCGGACGGCAGCCTGGAAGGACTTCCCGCCAAGGTTATCGACACCGGTATGGGCTTCGAGCGACTGGTGCGCACACTGCAGGGAAAGACCTCCAACTACGACACCGACGTATTCCAACCGATACTGAAAGCCATCGGAGACATGGCAGGCAAGAAGTATGGCGAAGATGAGAAGTCGGACATCGCCATGCGTGTAATTGCCGACCACATCCGCACCATCGCCTTCTCCATCACCGACGGACAGCTTCCGAGCAATGCCAAGGCAGGTTATGTCATCCGCCGTATCCTCCGCCGTGCCGTGCGCTACGGTTACACGTTCCTCGGACAGAAGCAGGCATTCATGTACAAGCTCCTCCCCGTACTCATCGAGAACATGGGCGCCGCTTATCCCGAACTGGATGCACAGAAGGAACTGATTGCCAAAGTTATCAAGGAAGAAGAAGACTCCTTCCTCCGCACCCTGGAGACGGGTATCCGCCTGCTGGAAAAGACCATGGCAGACGCCAAAGCCGCCGGCAAGAACGAAATCAGCGGAAAGGATGCCTTTACCTTATATGATACCTTCGGTTTCCCGCTCGACTTGACGGAACTGATTCTCCGCGAAAACGGCATGACTGCCGACATCAAGGAGTTTGACGCCGAAATGCAGCAGCAGAAACAGCGTGCCCGCAATGCCGCCGCCATAGAGACCGGTGACTGGATTACGCTAAAGGAGGGTACTACCGAATTCGTAGGATATGACTATACGGAATACGAAACATCCATTCTGCGCTACCGCCAAGTGAAGCAGAAGAACCAGACCTTGTATCAGATTGTACTGGACAAGACTCCGTTCTATGCCGAAAGCGGCGGTCAGATAGGCGATACCGGTGTATTGGTGAACGAGTTCGAAACCATCGAAGTGGTAGACACCAAGAAGGAGAACAACCTGCCTATCCACATCACCAAGAAGCTGCCCCAACATCTGGAAGCTCCGATGATGGCATGCGTGGATACCGACAAGCGTGCCGCTTGTGCCGCCAACCACTCTGCCACCCACTTGCTGGATGCCGCGCTGCGCGAAGTATTGGGCGAGCATGTAGAGCAAAAGGGTTCTTTGGTTACACCGGACTCCCTACGTTTCGACTTCTCACACTTCCAGAAGGTGACGGATGAGGAAATCCGCAAGGTGGAGCACATCGTTAATGCAAAGATTCGCGCCAACATACCTTTGAAGGAATACCGCAACATTCCTATCGAAGAAGCTAAGGAACTGGGTGCCATCGCTCTGTTCGGCGAGAAGTACGGCGACCATGTACGCGTTATCCAGTTCGGTTCTTCCGTAGAGTTCTGTGGCGGTACGCACGTGGCTGCAACCGGAAACATCGGTATGGTGAAGATTATCTCCGAAAGCTCCGTGGCTGCCGGTGTGCGCCGTATCGAAGCCTACACGGGTGCACGCGTGGAGGAACTGATGAACACCATCGAGGACACGCTGCACGACTTGAAGGCGCTCTTCAACAACGCCCCCGACCTTGCCGGAACCATCCGCAAGTATATCGACGAGAACGCCGGACTGAAGAAGCAGGTAGAGGACTTCATGAAAGAGAAAGAAGCACAGCTGAAAGAAAGACTGCTGAAGAACGTGCAGGAAGTCAATGGCGTTAAAGTCATCAAGTTCTGTGCTCCCCTGCCGGCAGAAACAGTGAAGAACATCGCCTTCCAGCTGCGTGGCCAGATTACGGAAAACTTGTTCTTCGTAGCCGGAACAGAAGCCGAAGGCAAGCCGATGCTGACCGTCATGCTGAGCGACAACCTCGTGGCAGGCGGACTGAAAGCCGGTAACCTGGTGAAAGAAGCCGCCAAACTTATCCAAGGCGGTGGCGGTGGCCAGCCCCACTTTGCAACTGCCGGCGGTAAGAATGCTGACGGGCTGAACGCTGCCATTGACAAAGTTTTGGAATTGGCAGGATTATAAACAGCCAATCATACCCCATCAAGTCTCCGCTTTGAGCCGACAGCTCAGGCGGAGACTTTTTTTATGGATTCCTGAAGAAATAAGGAAAAAACATCGGATTAGTGCTATTCATGAAGATGTGCAAAATGCACTTCCACAACCTCCGTCCGTTAATCTTTCGTAAATCCGCTCCCGACAAGGCAGCAGTGCCAATAAGTTCTGCGAATAATTGCGATATTTGCCGCTAACGCAACCACGGTTACAGTAACAGCGGTTGCGGTAATTCAATAGAAAGCAAGCAAAGAAGGAGGCAATCATGAAATTCTACGATAGGACACAAGAGTTGGCAGACTTGCGGGAAACCGAAAAGATGTCCGCAGAATCGGCGCAGATGACTATGATGGTGGGGCGCAGGCGTGTAGGGAAAACAACCCTGCTACGGAATGCCTTCACACAAACGTCTGTTCTCTACTTCTTCATCGGACGCAAGAATGAAATCCTGCTGTGCGAAGAATTCAGAGAGGAGATGGAAAACAAATTGGGAGAAACCTTCGGGCACTTCACCAGCTTTGCCCAATTGTTCAAAGTATTGATGCAACTCTCCCAACGTAAGAACTTCACGCTCATCATTGACGAGTTTCAAGAGTTCAAAAGCATTAACCCCTCTTTGTTCAGCGATATGCAGAACATCTGGGATACCTATAAAGAAGAAAGCCGGATGAATCTCGTGATTTGCGGTTCCATCTACTCCATGATGAAACAAATATTCGAGAATTCCAAAGAACCTCTTTATGGCAGGGCCACCGCCCGGATGCACATCCGCCCCTTTGAAATCGGCACATTAAAGGAAATCCTTGCCGACAACCATCCCGGCTATAAACCCGAAGATTTATTGGCCTTCTACCTGCTGACCGGAGGAGTGGCAAAATACATCGAGCAACTGGTCATTCGCAAAGCCTTCACCAAGGAGAAAATTTTGAAGGCTGCGCTGTCTCCCGGTTCCTACTTCCTTGAAGAAGGCAAGGATGTGCTGATAGAGGAATTCGGCAAGGAATACAATAACTATTTTTCCATCCTTGCACTGATAGCTTCCTCAAAAACCGCCCGGGGTGACATTGAAAGCACTTTGAATATGCCGGTCGGCGGTTACCTGGACAAGCTGGAAAATGAATATAATGTCATCCGGCGTGTGCGGCCTTTCATGGCTAAAGAAGGAAGCCGCAACAATAAATACCGGATTGTGGACAACTTTCTGCAATTCTGGTTCCGCTTCATCTACAAATACCGCAGTGCGGTAGAAATCGGCAACCTGGAGTATGTGCAGCAGATTGTAGAACGAGATTATGAAACATACAGCGGCTATATTCTTGAAAAGTATTTCCGGCAATTGCTGTCCGAATCCAAAAACTACTCGGACGTACAAAGCTACTGGAACCGGAAAGGAGAAGATGAAATAGACATCATTGCCATCAACGACTTTGAAAAGCGGCTGCTGATAGGCGAAGTGAAACGGAAGAAAGAACGCATCAACCTGCACGTCTTAGAGAATAAAGCGGAAGAGATACAGAAAAAATACGCGGATTATCATATAGAATATAAAGCATTCTCATTCAACGAGATGTAAAATAATTGGCGAAACACTTGACATCGCCTCTGCGATGTTGTATATTTGTAACGTCGTTTTTTAGATATTTCAAAATTAAACTACCGGGAAAGGAGGAGCATTGCTTCTCCTTTTCTTTTTATCCTCCACGGTATTCCATTTGAAATGCCACATGCCGGCTCCCCAAACTCCACACCTTACCATCCTAAATGCCACACCTCGGCGAGTGAAATGGCTGGCATTTACCCTCCAAAGCCCTGGGGTTTCCGTGAAAAACCCTAAGGTTTGGGACAGTGAAGTGGAGGGAACGGATGATTAGTCCAGAACAAACAGACAATGCATTCGAAGCAAACGAATGATGCATACAGAACAGACAGATGATGCGCAACAGAAACAAAAACGGGAAGCCTAAGCCTCCCGTCTGTTAATCTTTCGTAAATCTGCTCTTGACAAGATTTCCACTAAAACCTTATTCCATCCGAAGTATAAACATTTCGCGATAAACCACCAGTGCACCTTCGGGCAACAAACCGGAAGGACAGAAAGGAGTTACATTTTCCGCAAGTACACATTTACCATTTCCCGAGACCGTCCGCGTAAAGAGCCTCTTCTCTCCATTATAAGTAAACTGCCACAATGCATATGTATCTCCGTTCTCATCTTCCACTGGAACTGTCTCGTATATCCCCATTAGCGGTTCCTCCTCTTTTCCCGTCGGATAGATTTCCAATACACCTTTCCACATACTATTGGAGAAATCTTCGGGCACCAGCACATAATACCCGCCATCCTTCACCCAAGGACGCTCGGCAAGTGCCTTAGAAACATCACCCAGCAGTTCCGTCGGTGCACCACTACTGATACCATACTCGAAGCCCATCTTCGTCAACGTATATTGCCTACGACCTTTCACCGTGATGCGCAGTTGTGTTTCCTCACCGGAACCATCCATCACCTTCACAATCGTCTCCCCCTCTGCCAGCGGATGAATCTTGATACGCTGATACCCGTTGACATCATCGGTAAAAGTCACGGAAGCCACCGACTCGTGTTCGTTAATTAGATTATAGGAACCATCACCACCGTCAATGCCCAGCACTGTATCTTCGTTTGTTTCAGAAAGATAATAAGAAAGATTGGACACCAGATTATCACATGTCCCAATCTGATAAATAGGCTCCACGCCTTCGAAAAGTACCATGCTCCGGTAATCGTCCTCGCAACCGGAAGCGGTAAACAGCAGTGCTATCAAGGCAAAGAGAGAGTATAGCTTCTTCATACTTGTTCAGTTATAGTTGTTCTATCTACAAAAATACAAAAAATGCCGGAATACTGCATCGGTACCCCTCTCTTTTTCAAATTATTTGTTCTTCCGGATAGTTCACCAAGTAGAGCGTTCCCGTGGCACGGGTAAAGGCGGTGTAGAGCCAACGGAAATAATCGGGCGTCAGGTACTCATCCGTCATATACCCCTGGTCCAGAAAGACATTCTTCCATTGCCCGCCCTGCGCCTTGTGGCAAGTCACGGCGTAGGCATACTTCACCTGCAGAGCGTTGTAGTACGGGTCGGCCTTCATCTTCTTCATCCGCTCACGCTTCACGGTGATGTCGGCATAGTCTTCGAGGACGGAGTAGAAAAGCCGGTCGTTCTCTGCCTTAGGCAGCGCAGGCGAGTCGGTATGCAGCGTATCGAGCAGCATGTTCACTTCCAGTTCAAAGTCGTTATAGTCGGGAAAGACCAGCGTCACGTCTGCAAAACGGAAGCCATACAACTCTCGCGTACGGCGCACGCGGCGCACTACGGCAGTCTCACCGTTGGCAATGAAGTCCATCTCCTTCTCCTTTTCCGTCCAGAAGTAGTTATTTTTCGCCACCATCAACAAATCACCGGTGTTCAGTTCATCCTCACGCCAGAGAATCTGCGCACGGATGCCGTTGTTGTAGATGTTCGCCCGCTTGTTGGAGCGGCACACCACGATGGTTTCGTCCAGCCCGTCATGGTCGTAGCAAGAGCTCAGCGTTTCTATCAGCTCATTGCCGGGCAGAACTTTAATGTCGGCAAACCCCGAAACCTTTATCTTCGGCAGGCTGTAGCAATCGTCTTCCGCTATCAACTGCCTCAGGCGGGTGGCATTCCACAAGATGCCCGACTGCTGCTCCTGACGCACCACCTGTGTCAAGTCCACCTCCACCACTTCCAGCCCGTAGCCTTTCAAGGCATCGGCAAAGAGGGCAGGGCTCTGCTCCTCCCCCACCGGCGGCAGCTGTGCCGTATCGCCCATCAGCAGCAGGCGGCATCCCTGGCCGGAATAGACAAACTGCACCAGGTCGTCCAGCAACCTTCCCGTGCCGAACATGGAACCGGACAGTCCCTCATTGGAAATCATCGAAGCCTCATCCACTATATACAAAGTGTGAGTTGTCAAATTATCGTTCACAGAAAAATTGCTCAGCTCGTTGGAGAAAGATTGCTGTCTATAGATTTTTTTATGAATTGTAAACGCCGGATGTCCCGCATACGCCGAGAAAACTTTTGCCGCCCGCCCGGTCGGTGCCAGCAATACCGACTTTTGTTGCAGCTTATCCAATGTCCGCACCAAGGCACCGACCAACGATGTCTTGCCCGTCCCCGCATAACCACGAAGCATAAAAACCACCTCGCTACGGGGTGACATCAGGAACTCCGATAAAGATTTTACAGCAATTTCTTGCTCAGGAGTTGGTTGGTAAGGAAAATTTTCCTTAATTTGCCTTTCTAAATAGTTATTTATCATTTTTGTAACAGAAAAAAGTAAAGGGAACTATCGTTTTTAAATTAATTTCTTTTATTTTTGCGGTGCGAATATAACAACTAAAAAACATATTTATCATGAAAACAGTATTTAATGTCATTTTAGGCTTATGTGCTTTGGTGCTAATTTATATTTGTTACACCAGCATTATGGGTCCTATCAACTTTGAAAAAGCAAAGAAGCACAGAGACGCAGCCGTCATTGCACGTCTGATTGACATCCGTAAAGCACAATTGGAATATCGTACTTTACATGACCAACAATATACTGCAAGCTTCGACTCTCTGATTGACTTTGTTAAAAACCAGAAACTCCCGTTCATCTTCAAGCAAGGAGAACTGAACGATAAGCAGTTGGAAGACGGTCTGACTGAAAAGAAAGCCATCAACATCATCAATAAGGCAAAGAAGACAGGTAACTATGCCGACGTCAAGAAATGGGGATTGGAAAACTTCAAACGTGATACCTTGTGGGTAGCCGTATTGGATACTATCTTCCCGAAAGGTTTCAACGCCGATTCCATGAGATATGTTCCCTTCGGAAACGGTGCACAGTTCGAAATGGCCATCAAGAACGATACAGCCAAATCCGGTGCTCCTTTCTGTCTGCTCGAAGTGAAGACTCCGTACGAAGTTTATTTGAACGGTCTGGATCAGCAGGAAATTGCCAACATCAAGGACGTACAAACCAAACTTGGCAAGTACTGCGGTCTGATGATTGGTAGCTTGGAAACAGCCAACAACAACGCCGGTAACTGGGAATAATCTCATCCCGACAAACGTATGATAGAAACGACTGATTTTAATAAATCGGAACAGTATACATTATCCATCCGTCTCAGTACGGATGGATTTTCTTTTTCTGTGTTCAGCCCTTTGGGCGACGGCGAGTTCTCTTACTACGACCGTGCAGTGGACGAGTCCCTCTCCCTCACTGCCAATCTGAAACAGACCTTCCGCGAACTGGCATGGCTGGAACGTCCTTTCCGCCGTGTCAATGTGCTCATGGCAGACAAACGCTTCACGTTCATTCCCCTGGAGTTCTTCGAGGACGAACAAACGGAAATCATTTTCTATCACAACCATCCTAAACGGGAAAACGAAACCGTACAATATAACATACTGCATAAGAACAACACTGTAGTACTGTTCGGCATGGACAAGAGTGCCTGCTCCTTCCTTCGCGAACAGTATCCCGATGTCAAGTTCTATTCCCAAGCCAGCCCCTTCATTGAGTTCTTCTCCTCAAAGAGCCGCTTGGGCAACAGCCGGAAAATGTATGCACACTTGCGAAAAGAGGCCGTAGACGTATACGGCTACGAGCGCGGACGCCTGCTTCTTGCCAATTCCTTTGAATGCAGAAGCACACCCGACCGTGTCTACTACCTATTATATATATGGAAACAACTCGGCTTCGAGCAAGAGCGCGATGAGCTGCACCTGACCGGTGACCTGAACGACAAAGAACTGCTACTGCCCGAACTGCGAAAATTCATCCGGCAGGTATTCATCATGAATCCCGCCACTAATCTTGACCTGCAAGCCATAACCCTATGCGAGTAATCAGCGGAATATACAAAAGACGACGTTTCGACGTGCCCCACTCCTTCAAGGCACGCCCCACCACAGACTTTGCCAAAGAGAATCTGTTCAATGTGCTCTCCAACTACATGGACTTTGAGGACGGCATCCGTGCCCTCGACCTATTTGCCGGTACGGGCAGCATCAGCATCGAACTTGTGTCCAGAGGTTGCGACCAAGTAATCAGCGTGGAAAAAGACCGCGACCACTATGCCTTCATCTGCAAAATCATGCAGGAATTAAAGACGGACAAGTGCCTGCCCATACGCGGTGACGTATTCAAATACCTCAAAAGCGGACGCGAGCAGTTCGACTTTATCTTTGCCGACCCTCCCTACGAGCTTGCCGGGCTGGAAACATTGCCCGACCTCATCTTCGAAAACAACCTGCTGAAAGAAGACGGCCTCTTCGTCTTGGAACACGGGAAGAAAAACAGTTTCGAGGAACATCCGCACTTTGTGGAGAGAAGGGTGTACGGGAGCGTGAACTTCACGATATTTAAATGAAGAATGATGAATGAAGAATAGTACGATGTGAATACACTTCAAGAAATTTTTCATTCTTCATTCATCATTCTTCATTATAACAGCGGCGCCATCAGCCGCACCACACTCTCTGCCGCCTTACGATACAAGGAGCGCTTCACCCAGTTCTTCAGGAATACTTGTACGCAGTCGCGCTGGTCTTGGAGGAAGATTTCGCGCATCTGAAGCGCTGTTTCTGTGTCATAGATGAAGGCATTCACCTCAAAGTTATGTTCAAAACTGCGGAAATCCACATTCGTAGAGCCTACCGTGGACAACTCATCATCCGAAACCATCAGCTTGGAGTGCAGGAAGCCTTTCTTATAGAAATAGACCTTGACTCCCGAATAGAGCACATCTGCCAGATAAGAGCAGGAACCCAAATGTGTCAAGCGGTTATCAGCACGCATGGGCAACATCAGACGCACATCGACACCTGACAAGGCGGCTGTCTGCATGGCAACAAGTACGGCTTCGGTGGGCAAGAAGTAGGGAGTCTGGATATAGAAGTATTTCTTTGCGCTGGAAATGGATATGACGAGTCCCTGCATAATGTCTTTCCATGGACCTACGGGCTCACTCGTTACAATCTGCGCCAAGGAAGTACCGCAGTTTTCTATTTTCGGGAAATAGCGGGTAGACGTAATCAGTGTACGGTCCACAAAGTACCAATCGAGCAGGAAGGCGGTCTGCAATCCATGAACAGCCTTGCCCTCCAGCAGCAGATGTGTGTCCCGCCAGATGCCCCATGAGAATCCGCGCATATAGCGTTCGGCAAGATTCATCCCCCCCACAAAGCCGATGCGCCCGTCAATGACAACTATTTTCCGATGATTACGATAGTTCACCTTACTGGTGAAAAGCGGAAAACGTACCTTCAGAAAGCTGCGTACCTCGATACCGGCCTCGCGCATCTCTTCAAAAAAACGGTTGGGAACATGCCAGCAACCCACATCATCATAAATCACACGTACCTCTACCCCGGCACGCGCCTTTTCCATCAGGACATCACGCACCAAGCGCCCGATGGCATCGTCCTCGAAGATATAGAATTCCATGTGGATATGCTTCGTTGCTTTCCCCAGCTCGCGCAGCAGGGATTGCAGCATGGAAAGCCCCAGGGTATAGGCCTCCACCCGGTTTCCATCGAAGGGGAAAGCCTGGTTGGTATTACGGAACAAGGATATGAGACGACTGTAATTGATGGGAAGTGCACATGAGTCCTGCGCCAGATATTCCGCCATAGGTTTCTTCAGCAAGCGGCTGTAACTCTTCTTCCCTATCATGCGCACACGGCGCTGACTACGCCCGAAGAAGAAGTAAAACACCAGCCCACGATGGGAAGAAACATCAGTATCAGTATCCATGCCATGGTTTTCACCGGATTGCGGTTGTCGAGGATAATGACGACAATCGTTCCGATGATGGCACCGAAATAAACAATGTCGAAGGCTATCGTAGCAATCTGGCTGGCAATGAAGTTCCAATCAAGCATGTTCACAGACAATTAAGTGTGAAACAAATGTAGGAAAAACACAGAAACTTTCACCGGAGATTACAGAGATTAACATAAAAATCCTCTTCCCCCAACTTGTCTGAATACTTTCTTTTAGGCGCGAATTACGCGGATTTCACGGATTTGGTTTATTGAATCCGTGAAATCCGCGTAATCCGCGCCTAAGATTATAACAGTATGAAAGTGCTCATGTGCTTTTGACACATCTTCCCGCTTTAGAACGGCCTGCGTCCTCCGAAACCGCCAGGGCCATGACCCGGACCGAAGCCCGGACCGCCGAAGCCGCGTCGGCCCTGCATCTTATCGCGGGCGGCCTTGCTGCCGAAAATATTCAGACGATAGATGAAGTGAAGCATACAATAGCTGTTCACGCCGTTATATTCGTACACCGAGCGGCCGCTTGCAGTCAGCGAACGGCTGATGTTACTCTGCTTCTTCAAAATGTCGTACATCTCGAAGCTGACGGTGGCATTCCCTTTCAGGAAAGTCTGCGACAACTGTGCATTCCAGATAAGCTCGTTACGGTTCATACTGCTGTCCGTATATCCTCGACGGCTCTGGTTGGCTATGTTGGTAGAGAGCGTCATGTTCCACGGCATACGGATGGTGGTGTTGGCACCGTAAGAAAAATTATAAGGCTTCTGGTTGTTGTCAGGATTCAGCTTGTTGCGCTCGATGGTGTAGTTAAAAGTGCCGTTCAGCCCGAACTCCAGCCAATCGTTGCGATAAGTACCGTTCAAACGCTCGTTCAGCGAAAGTTCCGTGGTGGTATTTTTCTGTTCGATGGCTTCCGCACCCTTGCCGGTGGTTTGATAGCCTACATTGTTATTATAGCGGACGTTCGAGAAGGAGCCTACGGTAAACTTCTTGTTTTTCAAGGCAGTATTGATGCCAAATACACCGAAAGCGTTCCAGTTTCCGTTAATGTTCTTCGAGGTGTTCGTCCATCCACCGGTCTGCTCATTATATACGCGGCTGTTGCTCACGGCATTCTGTGTGGCACTGAAATTGGCATGCGTGAAGATGCCACGTTGGTGCTCCATGTTGTAGTCATTGAAAAAGAGGCGCAAGTTGTGGGTGAAAGCGGGCTTCAGTCCCGGATTACCCACCTGGATATTCAGCGGATTGGAATCATCGGTCACAGGAAGCAAGTTCTCCATATTGGGCTGGCTGCTGTTGCCACGATACATCAACCGGAGCTGGCTCTGCTTGGAAAAGCGCATGCGCAAATCCACGTTAGGGGCAAAGTTGAACACGTTGCGGTGGTAACGGTATCGGTATCACCTTTCTTATAAGTAAGCTTCGTGTTCTGCGGCTGGAAGTTCATGCCCACGTTGAGCTGGTACTTGGGGCGGATGAAGCGCAAGCCAGCCATCGCCTCGTGGGTATAAGTCTTGTATTCGGCATACTTGCTTTGATCCTTGTCCTTATGGGCCTCATAGCCTTCGGGCAAGGGGGCACCCAGGTTCCAGTCGAAAGAAGAGAGGTCGAACACACTGCGGTCGTTCTCGCGATACTGATAGCGGAACTGGTAACTGAATTGCAAAAAGGTGGCACGGGCTATCGGTTCGCTATAGGTCAGCTGCGCACGATAATTGTAGTTAGTGCCCGGCGAAGTGTTGTAGCGGCGAATCCGGTCATCTTCCTTTCCAGCATCAAGGAAATAGCGGGTATCTGTAAGGTTGTAGGAATCGCTCTCGCTGTCACCATAGCCAAAGCTTCCGCGGAAAGTGATGTTACGCCCCTTGGCATTAAGCTTGCGGTTCAATTGCAAGGAAGCATTGGCTGAAAGCGAATTGCCATCGCTTACCGAACTGCTGTTCGAAGTGTTCACGCGGATGCCTTTCAAGGGATCGTCGCCATTGAGGTCTATTCGCGAAAGGTCCAGATAGTCGTTAGGGTTGTCCACCCGGGTCAACGGATCGGCATTGAACGTGCCCGACTGGGAAACAGAATTGCCGTCCGATTTTCCATAGCTTATGTTTGGACGGAAGATGATGTTGGTCAGCGTATCGGGTTTCCACTCCAAGCGGAAGTCAGCGTTGAAGTTCCGGTTCTTGTTGCGGTTTCGCGAGTTGGAGTTAGAAAAAGAGGAAGAACCGTCGGGCAAGAAGTTCTCCGAATATCCCCGGCTGGCGGCATCCCGGTCGCTGTAATTGTAGCGCGCACTACCGCCCAGTTCCAGTTTATCCGTTTCGGTGGCAAAGTTCAAACCTAATTCCTTGGTGGCGTTCAAGCCGTTGCTTCTTCGCCAACGAGGACCACCTCCACCACCGGAAAAGCCTTGGTCGTTCACGTTGTTGGCACCGGCAATGAACGATACTTGTGTGTTGTCACGGAAGTAGTTCACCATGCCACGCCCCATATAGCGGTCCTCCGTGCCACCGGCCAAGTCGAAATTGCCAAACACGCCTTGGTTCATGCCTTTCTTCACAGTCAAGTCAAGCACCGTCTCCTCCTCGCCATCATCGATACCGGTGATACGTGCCAGGTCAGACTTCTTGTCGTATGTTTTCAGTTTGTCAATCATATCTACCGGCAGGTTCTTTAGTCCGGTCTTCACATCTCCACCGAAGAATTCCTTGCCATCGACCATAATCTTCTTCAGCTCCTTGCCATTGAACTTGACATTGCCGTCATCGTCAACCTCCGCACCGGGCAGCTTCTTCACCAGTTCTTCGAGCATGGCGCCTTCGGGGGTGCGGTAGGCAGAGGAGTTATAGACCAACGTGTCTTCCACCACCTGCACCTGCGCCGCTTCCGCTGTCACCACCGCTTCGGCAAGCATCACCGCATCGGTTTCCAATGTCAGTACGCCCACGTTCTTCTTGGGTTCGGATTTGGAGAGTTGCATCGGTTGCAACAAGGTCTTGAAGCCGATGTAGGAAACCTTCAGCACGTACTTCCCCGGCTTCACCGGGGGCAGGGAGAAAAATCCTATGTTGGAAGTGGCCACTCCCGATGCCTGCGTGCTGTCGGGCAATGAAAGCAACTGCACGGTAGCTTGTATCGCAGGCTCCTTGGTGTCCTCCACGACACGGCCCGATACCGTAATGTTTTTGGTCTGTGAGAATGCAGACAGCGTTGTTACCAACAGCAACGCCATCCCCGTGATAATTTTCTTCATGTGTCTATTCTTTGTCTATTCTAAATGAACAATGCCTTTTATTCACTGTTTCATTTGACAGACTTCCGGGCAAAAGGTTTAATGCCCCACATGACGATTTGCTTTATTTATCGACTATTCCGCTTAAATAATCTATCAACTGTCGCTTTCTTTATACCAAATTCCAAGCAAAGCACATTCAATATAAGAAATATGAGAAAAGAAGAAGAATCGACCGAAAGGAGGTCCCCCTGCGCCACCCGGTAGAGCATACCGCCGAAAACGAAAAGAACGGTCAGAAAGATGGCGTTGCGCGTGGCCTTGTTGCGCACCTGCTCTATCTCCTTATTCTCGTTCTTCGTCAAGGCAAAGATTATCATCAGCGCCCCCATCATCATCAGGAGTTTGGAGCATTCCTTATAGAACAGCAAGTTGGCATCTGTCACTTTTCCCCACAATAGGAACATGAAAGGGAGGAACAACGCCAGAGCTATGATGAAATAACCCAGCGGACGGCAATAAACGGGAAGTAATGCTCTCATCTTATCAAGTACAATTTACAATTTACTAATTACAAATGGCGGGGTGTCTGTCCGAAAACCTTGTGGTTGCTTTCTTTTTGATTATTTTTTAGATGCGGATTTTAAGTTCCCGGACAAGCCGGGGGACGGAAACGCCTCACCACCCACAGAATTTCACGGGACAAAGATAACATTTTATTGTCAAAAGAGCTATCTTTGTGCCACAATATAATGAAGAAGGCACTCTTTCCTTCATAATCCGTAACATCAGCAATTCGTAATTGGTAATTTGTAATTAGTAAATTGTACTTGACAAGATGAGTAAACAAGAAGTAATCCTTTGCGAAGGACTGGCAAACAGCCTGACGCATGCCATAGAGAAGTGTCCCCATGACAAGCTTTTCATCCTTACCGACGAGCATACCCACCGCCTCTGCCGCCCGCATCTGGACGGTATCCCCGCCCTGGACGGAGCGGAAGAGATTATTATCGGGGCAGAAGATGTGCACAAGAATCTGGAAACGCTGGCTGCCGTATGGCAAGCCCTGAGCGAGAAAGGGGCCAGCCGACACTCCCTGCTCATCAACCTGGGCGGCGGCATGGTGACCGACCTTGGCGGTTTTGCCGCTTCCACCTTCAAGCGGGGCATCGCCTACATCAATGTCCCCACTACGCTGCTCGCCATGGTCGACGCTTCCGTGGGAGGCAAGACGGGCATCAACTTCAACGGTCTGAAGAATGAAATCGGCGTTTTTGCTCCCGCCGCCTGCGTGCTGCTGGAAACCGAATTCCTGCGCAGCCTCGATGACCATAACTTCTTCTCCGGCTATGCGGAGATGCTGAAGCACGGCCTCATCAGTACCCCGGAACATCTGGCAGAACTGCTGGCCTTCGATACGGAGAAGATAGACTACACCCTGCTGAAGTCCATGGTAGGACGTTCCGTGCAGGTAAAGGAACGCATTGTAGAAGAAGACCCGCAGGAACATGGCATCCGCAAAGCCTTGAACCTGGGGCACACCGTGGGACACGCCTTCGAGAGCCTCGCCCTTGCCGAAGGGCGTCCGGTGCTGCACGGCTATGCAGTGGCGTGGGGGCTGGTCTGCGAACTCTACCTTTCTTATATAAAGACCGGATTCCCGAAAGACAAGATGCGCCAGGCCATCCGGTTCGTCAAAGAGAATTACGGCGGCTTCGCCTTCAACTGCAAGCAGTACGACCAGCTGTACGAACTGATGAAGCATGACAAGAAGAATGCCGCCGGAGTCATCAACTTCACCTTATTGAAAGAGGTGGGTGACATCTGCCTCAACCAGACGGCAGACAAGGACACCATCTTCGAGATGTTCGATTTTTACAGGGAGTGCATGGGGGGCTAAACGCCTCCCTCACCGCCCGCAAGCGCTTTCTCCCGCTCCCTTTTGGGCAGGCTCTCCAACACCAGCCGATAGGAACGCTCCACTAGTTTACGGACGATGCTGTCCGGCACATCCTGATTAAAATACACACTGTTCCAATACTTCTTGTTCATGTGCCATCCCGGCTTCACCCCCTCGTACCTTGCCCGCAGCTCCGTCGATTCCTCCGGGCAGCACTTGATGCAACAGAAGTCGAACACTTCGATATTGACAAAGCAGAACCACTTGTCGCCCACATAAAAGCAAAGCACATCACGGCTGTATCTGTCGGCCACATTAGGAAAAGGCATCTTCTCGCTCACTCCCGGCAAGGAGAGACAGTATTCTCTGAATTCTTCCACATTCACCGCTAAATTCCTCCTTTCTTCTGAAAAGACAAAAATACAAAACAAGACTGATTTGCCATAGCAAAACAGGCAAATTATCGCAATCGAATCCGGAACTAAAACCTATCTTCTTCCCGAAAGACCAGCAATCTTACCGTAGACGGAATTAAATGACGTGGGAATTCCGACAAACAGAACAAAATAAAATCTGTGCATACCTCCAAGAAGAAGACATGAAAGCCGTTAATTCCCCCAACAGGTCAATCTTACATGAGGGTGAATTCTAAGTCCTCCTGAAACACGGTTCATGTATGAATGAAAGCAATGCCCATTCAGCCTTATTTTCACACAGAAATAGCTACATAATATCTGTTTGCAACACCTTAAGTTCATCCTTTCATTCCTGCAAATATGCCCAGCATGACAAAAGTAAACCTGAGGTTTAGCGGCACAAATCTCTACTCTGCGGGTGCATCCTTTATTATTTATTAACCAAACCTTATGCAGTCTTTCTATCACTTTGCCGTTTCTTTTTACAGAAAATTACTTTCTGAATTGTTCAACTAAAAACCCATAAAAATGAACTTACTCTTTAACAAGAAAATTCTAATCGCCCTTGCAGCCATCGGTTCTCTGAGCCTCCAATCGTGCCTGGACGACGATGATGATTACGCCATGAGATTCCCCAATGCCCTGGTAACGGTAAAGACCGATACAGACCAGACTGTCTTTCTGCAATTGGATGACAAGACCACTCTGCTGCCTACCAACATGACGAAATCTCCCTACGGCGAGAAGGAAGTCCGCGCTTTGGTAAACTACAAGGAAGTGGACGAGCCCAGTGACATCTACACCCAAGCCGTATATATAAACTGGATAGACAGTATCCTTACCAAGCCCATCGCCCCGGATTTAGGTGAAGAGAACGATGCCGTATACGGCACCGACCCGGTGGAAATAGTAAACGATTGGGTGACCATTGCAGAAGACGGTTATCTGACCCTTCGCTTTAGAACTCAGCAAGGAGATTATCAAACAAAGCACTTTGTCAATCTGCTGCTGAGCGAGAATCCGGAAAACCCGTATGAAGTAGAATTCCGCCACAATGCCAAGGGCGACATTTACGGCAGGTATGCGGACGGACTGGTTGCTTTCAAGTTGGATGCCCTGCCTGATACAGAAGGCAAGACCGTTAAATTGAAACTGAAGTGGAAATCATTCAGCGGCGAAAAGTCTGTGGAATTCGATTATTGTACCCGGAAATCCGTAACGCCCGAAAGTCCGGCTGTCACTTCCGTAAGAAACAGCCTAAACCTGCAATAACTTCATTCAAAGTATGCCTGCCCGCTCAAAGCCATTGCCTTGCGAAGCAGGCATACAAGTAAAAAGAGAGCAGGACACGTTGACCGAAAGCCTTGAAACTGCAAAATATAGGTTCATTCAATAAAAAAACGCTATAAATATTTGCTATTTTAAAATAAAGCCGTACATTTGCACCCGCAATTCGGGATGTAGCTCAGCCCGGTAGAGTACGCGTCTGGGGGGCGTGTGGTCGCAAGTTCGAATCTTGTCATCCCGACTGTTGAGCATTAAGGAGTTAAGTCTAAGACTTAGCTCCTTTTTCTTTATCTCGATTACTGTTTGATTACACTTTTTTTGGGGTCAAGTCAAAAAGTATGTGGGTATAATATTTGAGAAACATTTAAAGTTTTGTGCATAGGTTCTTTTACTCTTCTATTAGAAGCAAACCCATTATCACAAACAGCGTAGGACAACTATTGCCCTACTCCTATCTTATACACTCCGTTAGAAGCCTCATTGCCGTCATCTACTTGTATTTCGAATATCCGTCTGCCAATGCAATATCCACAGCACAAGCAAAACATTCCCCCATCTCCTAATACTTCATCCACTTTTACTGGAATTCTCGTAAGAAATCTCTATTTTTGCACTTTAAACAAGAAAAATTATGGGAGCAGCTAAATGGATAGGCGGCATCATCGGCTTCATGGCCGGAGGACCGCTGGGAGCCCTGGCAGGTTTTGTATTCGGTTCACTGTTCGACACCGACTCAAGCGACACAGGCAGTTATTATGGAGAAGAACCAACGCGCGGCACTACCTATACCGGGCAACGGAACAGTTTCCTCTTCTCCATGCTCGTAATGGCTTCGTACATTATCCGTGCAGACGGGCGCATCATGCATAGTGAAATGGAATTCGTCCGCCGCTTTCTGAGAAGCACATTCGGTGAGGCTGCCGTGGGCGAGGGAGAACGAATACTGCTCAACCTCTTCGAACAGCGCAAGCAGATGGACAGACAAAACCCACTGGCATTTAAAAACACCATCCGTGACTGCGGAACGCAGATTGCCGCCAACCTGACATACGAGGAACGCTTGCAACTGCTGGTATTCTTGGTAGAAATTGCCAAAAGCGACGGACACGTCTGCAACGAGGAGATAGAAGCCTTGAAAGAAGTGGCCATGTACATGGGACTATCCGTCAAGGAAGTGGAATCCATGCTCAACCTGGGCGGCAGCTCACTGAACGAGGCCTATAAAGTACTTGAAATTGAACCTACCGCCACCAATGACGAAGTGCGTGCCGCTTACCGCCGCCTAGCCTTGAAACACCATCCCGACCGGGTGGCAACGCTGGGCGAAGACATCAAAAAAGCCGCAGAAGAGAAGTTCCAAAGCATCAACAACGCCAAGGAGCAGATATACAAGGCACGAGGTATGAAATGACGCACCCCGCTCCTTGCCTTGTGGACAGCATCATGACGTTTATAAACATTCTATATTAACATCAACCCACACACTTATGAAGAAAACCCTTGCAATCCTTGCACTAGGCCTTACTGCCATTGCCGGACATGCCGCCACGCCGCTCTGGATGCGCGATGTGCAAATCTCTCCCGACGGTACGGAAATCGCATTCTGCTACAAAGGAGACATCTACAAGGTGCCCGCCAAAGGTGGAACCGCCACACAGCTTACTACCCAAGAGAGCTACGAATGTACCCCCATATGGTCGCCGGACGGCAAACAGATTGCCTTTGCCAGCGACAGATACGGCAACTTCGACGTATTCGTGATGCCGGCAGACGGCGGAACCGCCCAACGGCTCACTACCCACTCCACCGGCGAGATACCCTCCACATTCACTCCGGACGGAAAGTATATCTTGTTTTCCGCCTCCATCCAGGACCCGGCAAGCAGCGCTCTTTTCCCCACTTCGGCCATGACCGAGCTTTACAAAGTACCTGCAACAGGAGGGCGTACGGAGCAAGTGCTGGGCACCCCTGCCGAAGCGGTCTGCTTCGACAAGGCGGGCCAGCAGTTCCTCTACCAAGACCGCAAGGGATTTGAAGACGAATGGAGAAAGCACCACACCTCCTCCATCACCCGCGACATCTGGCTGTATGATGCAAAGACGGGTATCCATACCAACCTCACCGACCGCGCGGGCGAAGACCGCAACCCGGTGTTGTCACCCGATGGAAGAACGGTTTACTTTCTGAGTGAGAGAAACGGCGGCTCATTCAACGTGTATGCCTTCCCGCTGGCACAGCCCCGAGAGGTGAAACCCATCACCAGCTTCAAGACACATCCCGTACGCTTCCTCTCCATGAGTGACGGCGGGACGTTGTGCTACGGTTACGACGGCGAAATCTATACCCAGCAGCCGGATGCCACCCCGAAGAAAGTCGCCATAGAGATTGTGCGCGATGACCGGTCGCAATTCGCCAACCTGCAGTCTTCCGACGGAGCCACTTCTGCCGTTGTGTCCCCGGACGGAAAGCAGATTGCCTTCACTCTGCGCGGCGAAGTCTTTGTCACTTCGGCAGACTATGCCACTACCAAGCAGGTGACGCACACACCGGCACGCGAAGCGGGCCTCTCCTTTGCGCCGGACAACCGCACCCTGGCCTACGCCAGCGAGCGAGGCGGCAACTGGCAACTCTACCTTGCCAAGATAGCCCGCAAGGAAGACCCCAACTTTCCGAACGCCACGCTGATTGAAGAAGAAGTGCTGTTGCCCTCCACCACCGTGGAACGTGCCTATCCGCAATTCTCGCCCGACGGCAAGGAACTCGCCTTCATCGAAGACCGCATCCGGCTGATGGTGCTCAATCTGGAGACGAAGAAGGTGCGCCAGATTACGGACGGCTCCACCTGGTACAGCACCGGCGGAGGATTTGACTACGCATGGTCGCCAGACGGCAAGTGGTTTACACTTGAGTTCACCGGCAACAAGCACGACCCCTACTCCGACATCGGCCTGGTCAGCGCAGAGGGAGGCAAAGACATCATCAACCTCACCAATAGCGGCTACATGAGCGGCTATCCCCGCTTTGTGCTGGACGGCAACGCCATCCTCTTCACCACCGAACGCTACGGCATGCGTGCCCACGCCTCATGGGGCTCTCTGAACGACGCCATGCTCGTCTTCCTCAACCAAGACGCCTACGACAAATACTGCCTGAGCAAGGAAGACTACGAGCTACGCAAGGAGCTGGAGAAGGAGCAGAAGAAGTCTGCCGGAAAAGACACCCCCCAAGGCAAAAACAAGGATAAGAAGAAGAAAGACGACAAGAAAGACAGCAATACTGACGAAAAAGATGACCAGCCGAAAGACATCGTCGTCGAGCTGCGAGGCATCGAAGACCGTGTGGTGCGCCTCACCCCGAATTCTTCCGATATGGGCAGCACCATCATCTCCAAGGATGGCGAGACGCTCTACTACCTGGCTGCCTTCGAAGGCGGATACGACCTCTGGAAGATGGACCTGCGCAAGAAGGAGACCTGCCTGCTACACAAGATGGACGCCGGATGGGCGGACATGCAGCTGGACAAGGACGGCAAGAGCCTCTTCCTGCTGGGCAGCCGCAAGATGCAGAAAATGGACACTTCATCCGATGCGCTGACCCCCATCACCTTCCAGGTAGATGCCAAGATGGATTTGGCTGCGGAGCGCGAATACATGTTCGACCACGTGTACCGCCAGCAGCAGAAGCGATTCTACAATACCTCGATGCACGGAGTAGACTGGGACAAGATGACCGCCGCCTATCGCCGCTTCCTGCCCCATATCGACAATAATTATGACTTTGCCGAGCTGCTGAGCGAATGGCTGGGCGAACTGAACGTATCTCACACCGGCGGTCGTTTCTATCCCAAAGGGCAATCCGAACCTACTGCCAGCCTGGGACTGTTCTTCGACTGGAACTACACGGGCCGGGGCATGCTCATTGCCGAAGTGGTGGAGAAAGGCCCCTTCGATACTGCCAACACCCGGGTGAAAGCCGGTACAGTCATCGAAAAGATAGACGGCGTGGAAATCACCCCCGATGCAGACTACTACACGCTGCTCAACAACAAGGCACGGAAGAAAATCCTCGTTTCTCTCTTCAACCGCAGACCAAGGAGCGCTGGGAAGAGGTCGTTATCCCCATCACGAACGGTGCGTTCAGCGATTTGCTCTACAGCCGCTGGGTGAAACAGCGTGCGGCAGACGTAGATAGATGGTCGGGCGGTCGATTGGGCTACGTGCACATCGAGTCTATGGGAGACGACAGTTTCCGTTCCGTCTACTCGGACATCCTGGGCAAGTACAACAACCGCGAAGGTATCGTCATCGACACCCGTTTCAATGGCGGCGGACGCCTGCACGAGGATATAGAGATACTTTTCAGCGGACAGAAATACTTCACCCAGGTGGTGCGCGGTCGCGAGGCGTGCGACATGCCCAGCCGCCGCTGGAACAAGCCGTCCATCATGGTGATGTGCGAGGCCAACTACTCCAATGCGCACGGCACGCCGTGGGTGTACAGCCACCGCGGCATCGGCAAGCTGGTAGGTATGCCCGTGCCGGGAACCATGACCAGCGTGTCGTGGGAGCGTCTGCAAGACCCGTCGCTCGTATTCGGCATCCCCGTCGTCGGCTATCGCCTGCCGGACGGCAGCTATCTGGAGAACTCGCAGCTGGAGCCGGACATCAAAGTAGCCAATTCGCCCGAGACCATCGTGAAGGGAGAAGACACACAGCTGAAAGCTGCCGTAGAGGAGCTGCTGAAGGAACTCGAAAAATAAGTACCGCCCTGCCCTACGCAGGAGAGGGTATATCAAAACTGGTATTCACCACAGATTACACAGATTTGCACAGATAAGCATCTTTGATTATCAGTAGATTAAGTTCATTCTGTGTTAATCCGTGTAATCTGTGGTGAATTTTGACATACCCTCATATTAAGATGATGTGTCAAAACGGTTGATGGCACATCATCTTTTTTATATGCCACAAGGAAGCAATACTTTTTCTATCTCACTTTTTTGCACTATCTTTGTGACATAAACTCCTAACTCTTTGACTGATTATGTTTGCTGACTTGTTAAACTCCTCCTATTTCGCGCTCTTTCTCATTGTGGCTTTAGGCTTCATGTTGGGAAGAATCAAGATTAAAGGGCTTTCGCTCGACGTCTCCGCCGTCATCTTCATTGCCCTGCTGTTCGGACACTTCGGTGTCATCATCCCCAAAGAGTTAGGAAACTTCGGATTGGTGCTCTTCATCTTCACCATCGGCATCCAGGCCGGTCCCGGATTCTTCGACTCCTTCCGGAGCAAGGGCAAGACGCTTATCATCATCACCCTGCTCATCATCTGCTCCGCCGCCCTCACCGCCGTGGGGCTGAAGTACGCCTTCGACATAGACACCCCCAGCGTGGTGGGCCTCATAGCCGGTGCCCTGACCAGCACACCGGGACTTGCCGTAGCCATCGACAGCACCCACTCTCCGCTGGCCTCCATCGCCTACGGTATCGCCTATCCCTTCGGCGTCATTGGCGTCATCCTCTTCGTCAAGTTGCTGCCCCGCATTATGCGTATTGACCTTGACAAGGAAGCCCGCCGCCTGGAGAAGGAACGCCGCAGCCAGTATCCCGAGCTCACCACCTGCGTGTTCCGCATCACCAATGCCGCCATCTACGGACGTAGCCTGGGCCAGATAAACGCCCGCGCCATGACCGGTGCCGTCATCTCGCGCCACAAGACGGGCCAGCAGATAGCCATCCCCACCGCCCAGACCATCCTGCACGAGGGAGACTACATACAAGCCGTGGGCAGCGAAGAGGCCTTAAACCAGCTCGCCGTCCTCGTGGGCCAGCGCGAAGAAGGCGAACTGCCACTCGCAGACATGCAGGAGATTGAATCCCTGCTGCTCACCAAGAAGGATATGATAAACAAACAGCTGGGCGACCTCAACCTGATGAAGAACTTCGGCTGTACCGTCACCCGCGTCCGCCGAAGCGGTATCGACCTCTCCCCCTCGCCCGACCTGGCGCTGAAGTTCGGCGACAAGCTGATGGTGGTGGGCGAGAAAGACGGCATTAAAGGCGTGGCACGCCTGCTGGGCAACGACAACAAGCAGCTGTCCGACACCGACTTCTTTCCCATCGCCCTGGGCATCGTGCTCGGCGTACTCTTCGGCAAGCTCAACATCTCCTTCTCGGACAGTCTGTCGTTCTCGCCGGGACTGACGGGAGGCATCCTCATGGTGGCCCTTCTGCTCAGTGCCATCGGAAAGACCGGCCCCATTCTGTGGTCCATGTCCGGCCCTGCCAACCAACTGCTGCGCCAGCTGGGACTGCTCCTCTTCCTGGCCGAAGTAGGCACCTCGGCAGGACGGAACCTGGTAGCCACCTTCCAGGAGAGCGGCTGGCTCTTGTTCGGCGTAGGTGCCGCCATCACGCTGGTACCCATGCTGGTGGCCGTCATCGTCGGGCTGTTCGTATTCAAGATAAACATTCTCGACCTGCTGGGCACCATCACCGGCGGTATGACCAGTACGCCCGGCCTTGCCGCCGCCGACTCCATGACGGACAGCAACATACCGAGCGTGGCCTATGCCACGGTATATCCCATTGCCATGGTATTCCTCATTCTGATAATCCAGGTGATAGCCTCCGCAGTCTATTGACGCACGCAGACGTACAGAGACCGGAAGACTTGTCTCCACCGTCAGACTGTTCAATGCCATGATTGACTGGGGAGAGCTGAAGCTCCCCGTACGGAACATCATCCCGTAGAGCCGCTACTCGCGCATATCGTTGAGGTGTATCTCCAAGGACTTCACCGATATATATATTTCGTACACCGATATAGCCAGCGAAACAATCAGCAATATCAGCGCCAAACCGAAGATATAGACCGAAAGCAGATGGAGCCGGATATAGATAAAGAACATGCTGACCACGCACAGCAGCAGGCTGCCGATGCCCGCCACCTGCATGGCACGCGTCAGGTAGAGCCGCTTCCTCAGGTTGGCAATCTGCGCCGCCTTCACCGAAGAAGGATTTTCCATGTATTGCTCCTTCAAGGTGCGCACCAGTTGTGCGTAGGACAAGAAGCGGTTGGTATAGGCCAGCATAATCAGCGATATGGCCGAAAACAGCAAAGCGGGGGTGGTTAAATCTATTTCCATAAACATGATTACTTAATTATATCTATCCGTCCCGATATCAGGACTTACTACCGCAAAGATAAGCCAAAGATTGAAACTACAGAAACAAGTTCCCTTTTTTCCATTTCCCAAAGATTTATCCTACTTTTGCAGCGACAATAAAAAAACTCCTTACCACCGTAACTTAACAAATACGACCATGCGATATACCATTTCCGCCCCCGCCGCCCTGCACGCCACCATACAGTTGCCGGCCTCCAAAAGCATCAGCAACCGCGCCCTCATCCTCCACTCCCTTGCCCATGGCAACATCCTGCCCTGCAATCTGAGCGACTGTGACGACACCATGGTGATGACCCGCGCCCTCGACGGAAACCCCACGCACATCGACATCCTTGCCGCCGGCACCGCCATGCGTTTCCTCACCGCCTACCTCAGCGTAACTCCGGGCACCCGCATCATCACCGGTACGCAACGCATGCAGCAACGCCCCATCCGCATACTGGTAGACGCACTGCGGGAGCTCGGCGCCCGCATTGAATACGTCGGGAACGAAGGTTTCCCCCCCTTGCGCATCACCGGGACGGAACTGACCGGCAGCGACATATCCCTCGCCGGTAACGTCAGCTCACAATACATATCCGCCCTGCTGATGATTGGCGCCGTCCTCCCCAAAGGCCTGCGCCTGCACTTGACGGGCAGCATCATCTCACGCCCCTACATCAACCTGACTCTGCAACTGATGCGCGACTTCGGTGCCCAAGCCTACTGGACCTCCGAAGATTGCATCACCGTCAGCCCCGGCGGATACACGGATACCCCTTTCACCGTGGAAAGCGATTGGAGCGCCGCTTCTTACTGGTATCAGATGATGGCAATAGAGGGAATTAAAAATTATAAATTAAAAATTGAAGGAATCGAACTGCTCGGTCTCTTCGCCCACAGCTATCAAGCGACAGCCGCGGCGCGGAAGTCTTTGCCCGCCTCGGCGTCCATACCGAATATACAGACCGGGGAGTAAGGCTGACTCGTAAGGGTACTCCCGCCACCCGTCTCGACGAAGACATGGTGGACATCCCGGACCTGGCACAGACCTTTGTCGTCACCTGCTGCCTGATGGACATCCCTTTCCGCTTCACCGGACTGCAAAGCCTCAAGATAAAGGAGACCGACCGTATCACCGCCCTCATCACGGAACTGCGCAAGCTGGGTTACGTCGTGCGCTCCGAGCAAGACAGCATCCTGTTGTGGGACGGCGAACGCTGCCCGGCAGACACCGACCCCGTTATCGCCACCTACGAAGACCACCGTATGGCCATGGCATTTGCCCCCGCCTGCCTTGCCCTGCCACATATCCGGATAGACGAACCGCAAGTGGTATCCAAATCATACCCCGCTTACTGGGAAGACTTGCGGAAAGCCGGATTCGGGATAGCCGCCGAAAGCAAGCAGACAAGTCGCTATTAATCAAGTACCTACCGGTTTATTACCGTTTGATGAAAACAAACTGTCAGTTTAGTGACGACAAACTACCGGTTTAGCGTCGACAAACTGATAGTTTAACGCCAATAAACTGTCAGTTTAACGCCGATAAACCAACAGTTTATTCCTACTAAACTGCCAGTTTAATGGCGACAAACAAAAATAAACTCCCCGTACCAGTGAATGCGTCCCCTCACCCCCTTGCGATTCGCCCCCAGAAAAAGTGTCCATGCTTTTCTTCTCTCACCATTATTCCCTATCTTTGCCTGCAAGTTTTGAACTAGTATAAACGAGAAAAGAAGCCCATGTGGATATTGATTATTAGCCTGATTGTCCTTGCCCTCGTGGCAGCCACAGCCGGAACTATACGCTACCGGCGACTGCAGCAGAAGATAGACCGCGGCGAACTGGACGCCATGCCCGAAGTGCAGGAAGTGGATGCCGAGTGCTGCGGACAGCATGAAATCTGCGAACGTGACAGCCTGCTGGCAGCCGTCAGCAAGCAAATAGAATATTACGATGACGAGGAGCTGGACAAATACATCGGCACCGCTCCCGATGCCTATACTCCCGAGCAGGAAGACGAGTTCCGCGACGTATTCTACACCATGCAAGACACGGACGTAGCCGGATGGGTGCGCAGCCTGCAACTGCGCGGCATAGCCCTGCCGGACAACATCAAGGATGAAGTGTTCCTCATCATCGGCGAACGCCGTCTCACCCCCCATTCCTAACACTCCACATCCGACTTTTAATTTTTAATTCTTAATTTTCAATTGAATAAATGGAGCTACTGCAATACACCTTTTTCCAACATGCCCTCATCGGCAGTCTGCTGGCAAGCATTGCTTGCGGGCTGATAGGCACGTACATCGTCACCCGGAGACTGGTGTTCATCAGCGGCGGATTGACACATGCATCTTTTGGAGGTATCGGTCTGGGACTTTATGCGGGCATCTCCCCATCCTTTCGGCAGCCCTGTTTGCCGTCTTGTCCGCTTTCGGAGTAGAGTGGCTCAGCAAGCGGAAGGATATGCGGGAAGACTCTGCCATTGCCGTATTCTGGACATTGGGCATGGCACTGGGCATCATGTTCACTTTCCTCTCGCCGGGATTCGCCCCCGACCTGTCCGCCTATCTCTTCGGCAACATTCTCACCATCACCTGGAGCGACATCGCTCTATTGGGCGGGCTTGCCCTGCTGCTGATACTGTTCTTCGCGCTGTATCTCCATCCCATCATCTACGTAGCTTTCGACCGGGAGTTTGCCCTCTCGCAAGGTATTCCGGTGCAGGTATTCGAATATGTACTGATGATGTTCATTGCGCTTACCATCGTGGCATGCCTGCGCATGGTGGGCATCGTGCTGGTCATTTCGCTGCTCACCGTTCCGCAGATGACCGCCAACTTGTTCTCGCACCGGTTCCACCGCATCATCTGGCTTTCCATCGGCATCGGTTACCTCAGTTGCCTGGGCGGCTGATGATTTCTTTCTACCTGAATGTCCCCTCGGGTGCATCCATCATATTCTTTTCCATCATTATCTATGCCATTTGCAAGACGGGAAAGAGTTTTTGGCTATATTTGCAACGCTGAAGGTTTCACCACAGATTACACAGATTCACACAGAACTGATTAAAAAAAATCTGTGAAAATCTGTGTAATCTGTGGTGAAACAAAATAAAAACAAAAATCAAAAGACACAATGGAAATCAAAATTCAGTCATTAGACCAGATTCACGAAGCCGCCCGCCAGTTCATCGCTGAAATGGGTGACAATACCGTCTTCGCCCTCTATGGAAAAATGGGAGCGGGCAAGACGACTTTCATCAAAGCCGTTTGCGAGGAATTGGGCGTTTCCGACGTCATCACCTCCCCTACCTTCGCCATTGTCAACGAATACCGTTCCGACACTGCCGGCGAACTGATTTACCATTTTGACTTCTACCGCATCAAGAAGCTGGAAGAAGTGTATGACATGGGTTACGAAGATTACTTCTACAGCGGCGCCCTCTGCTTCATAGAATGGCCGGAGCTGGTAGAGGAACTTCTGCCGGGCAATACCATCAAAGTGACCATTGAGGAAATAGAGAACGGAGAGCGGAAAGTCACCCTGGAAGACTTTGAATAACCCCTCCCCTCTTTTTAATTTTTAATTTATAATTTTTAATTCTCCATGAGCCAATACATCGTTCAAGGAATTTTTGCCGTCGCAGGCATCATCGCCTTGCTGGCAGCCATATTGGACTGGAACTGGTTCTTTACTGCCCGAAACACCCAGTTTATCGTACAAAATGTAGGGCGGCGACAAGCCCGCCTGTTCTACGGCGTATTGGGTGTCATCCTCATCGGCACGTCTGTCTTCTTTTTTCTGAATACGCCACCAGCCACATAAAAACAAAAAAGAGGATGTGTCGAAACTGGTATTCACCACAGATTACACAGATTTACACAGATAAGCATCTTTGATTATCAGTAGATTAAGCTCATTCTGTGTTAATCCGTGTAATCTGTGGTGAATTTTGACACACCCCTTTTTCCTATACTTTTGATACAGACTATTCTTCGCCCAAAGATTCCGTATATTCCATCTCACCTTGTACGATGAAAAGGATTTCTTCCGGATCATAGTCACCCATTTCATCCTTATGGGCTTCCTTGACAATATAGTCCACGATTTTCCCCAAATCAATCTCGATGTACCCATCCGCATCCGGCTGCGCATCAAGGATGCCGCTCTCGGAATAGTACTCGTCAATCAAATCGAGAAAATAATAGAACTCGTCGTCAGAGAACTTCTCTTTCAACTCCTGCGGCAAATAATTCTTGATGTACTCGATGGTCTTTTCATCATCGACATCATTCTGCAAAAAATCGTCTTCCATTCCCATACCGTTATATTTTAAGAGTTGTTTAATTTACCATTTACAATGTACAATGTACAATTGAAGCGCCTTGAATGATGCGCAGCCAAATTGTACATTGTAAATTGTAAATAGTACCTTATAATATCGCTTCTATCTTGGCCACGTAAGCAGATTTCGGAGCAGAACCTACCTGCTTGTCCACCAGCTCTCCATTCTTGAAGAACAAGACTGTAGGGATGTTGCGTATACCATATTCGGCAGCCACGTCGCCGTTCTCATCCACGTCACATTTGCCAATGATTACCTTTCCTTCATATTCAGTAGCCAATTCATCGATGATTGGTCCCACCATCTTACAAGGGCCGCACCAAGCGCCCAGAAATCCATAACTACCGGTTTTCCCTCTGCCAAGATTTCTTGAAAATTGCTGTCTGTAATTTCTAAAGCCATTTCTTTTAATATTAAATGTCAACTATAATTATTAATTTACTGTCAATTGCGTTTTATCAACCTTCGCTTTCGAAGCAAAGATAGTGCAAACCGAATGCAAAACAAAATGAACTTGTTCATTTTTTATGCTGAGGTGCAGCCTATCTTCGTTTTCCAACAAAGATAACTAATTAATCCTGAACTCAAGGTCCGGACGCTCTTTTAAATAAGTAATCAGTTCACGCCCCACGGAAAGCTTCACGGGACGGGAAATCAAATCGACCGTCATCTTGCTATCCTCATCTCTGACTTTGAAATAAAGCTCCGTGCTGCCCGGACGTTCCTTGGTCAGTTCTGCCAGTTCAGTTATCAAAGCCTTGTTCAGCACACCCAGCGGAATGAGAATGGTTATCTTCTCAATCAGTTTCTCCTTGACGTCAGGCAGCAGTTCCATGGAGGTTATCTTCAACTCCAACTCATCCTGCCGCCATTGCTTGGGCTGGCAACGGGCTTTGATGAACAAGAAGGTACGCTCACCCAGATACCCCTGATAGGTCACCCAATCATTTCCGAAGAAAGGAAGCTCTGCCGAACCGGAATAGTCTTCAATCTTGGCTATGCCGTAAGGATTACCGTTCTTGCTGATACCACGACGCACGGCGGTCACGATGCCACCCATTGTTATTTCGCGTCCCACAAGTGCCGTCTTATCTTCCAGCTCTGCCATGTGAGTGTTGCAAACATGCTCCAGAACTACAGAATACTCATCCAACGGGTGTGCGGACAGATAGATACCTACCAAATCGCGCTCCCGGTTCAAACGGTCGAGGTCGCTCCAACGTTCCGCTACCGGTATTTCCGGAGTGGCGATATCCACCACATTCTCACCACCGAACAGGGAGTTTGCAGCCGCAGCCTGATCGGCCTGGTAACGGTTACCATAACGCACCAAGGTTTCGAGGAAGACCTCGTTCTTGGAGTTTACAGCAAAATACTGCTCTCGCTTCAGCTCCGGGAAGCTGTCGAACCCGCCCGCCAAAGCAAGACATTCCAGGTTCTTCTTGTTGCAGGCTGTCAGATTGACACGCTGCACAAAATCAAATATACCCTTGAAGGACCATTCTTCTCGCGTTCCTCCATGATGCTCTGCACAGCACCCTCGCCTACCCCTTTCACCGCACCAAGGCCAAAACGGATATTGCCTTCCTTGTTCACGGTGAACTTCAGGTTACTTTCATTTACATCCGGTCCCAATGTATTGATGCCCATTGCCTTGCATTCGTCCATCAGTTTGGTTATATCGGTAATATTCGCCAAACTTCGGCTCATGACCGCCGCCATGTATTCGGCCGGATAATTAGCCTTGAGGAAAGCCGTCTGATAGGCCACCCACGAATAGCAGGTGGCATGTGACTTGTTGAAGGCATAGGATGCAAACTTTTCCCAGTCGGCCCAGATTTTCTCGAGCACTTTCGGGTCGTGGCCGTTCTTTTGTCCGCCCGAAATGAATTTCGGCTTCATGTGGTCCAGCTTGTCACGCAGTTTCTTACCCATCGCCTTACGCAAGGCATCAGATTCACCACGGGTGAAGTCCGCCAGCAAACGCGACAGAAGCATGACCTGCTCCTGGTAGACCGTAATGCCGTAGGTATCCTTCAGATACTTCTCCATGACAGGAATATCATACTCGATGGGCTTGCGTCCCCACTTACGGTCGATGAAGTCGGGGATATAATCCATAGGACCCGGTCGGTAGAGGGCATTCATGGCAATCAAGTCCTCGAAAGTACTCGGTTGCAACTCGCGCAGATACTTCTGCATACCGGCCGATTCAAACTGGAACGTACCGATGGTGCGACCGTCGCAATAGAGTTTATAGGTAGCAGGGTCGGAAATGGATATCTTGTCGATGTCGAGTTCCAAGCCGCGGTGCAGACGTACATTGGCAACGGCTTCCTTAATGATGGACAAGGTTTTCAGTCCGAGGAAGTCCATCTTGATAAGTCCCGTGTCTTCGATGACGGAACCTTCATATTGGGTTACGAGCATCTTCTCGCCCGTCTCCTTATCATCCGCCGTGCTGACGGGTACCCAATCCGTGATGTCGTCACGGCAAATAATAGTACCGCAGGCATGCACACCCGTACCGCGTACATTACCTTCCAGCATCTTGGCATATTTCATCGTATCGCGCACCAGGGGATCGGGCGAAGCCTCCGCAGCCTGCAATTCGGGCACGTAGGCAATGGCATTGGGCAGGTTGAGTTTCTTGTCGGGAATCTTATCCGGCACGAGCTTGCACAGACGGTCCGATTCGCTCAAAGGCAGTTTCTGTACGCGCGCCACATCCTTGATGGCCATCTTGGTCGCCATCGTGCCGTATGTAATGATGTGCGCCACCTTCTCTTGCCCGTACTTATCCGTCACCCAGCGGAGCACTTCTCCACGCCCGTCATCATCGAAGTCCACATCGATATCAGGCAAAGAGATACGGTCGGGATTCAGGAAACGCTCGAACAGAAGGTCGTATTGAATCGGGTCTATTTTCGTGATGCCCAAGCAATAGGCCACCGCCGAACCGGCAGCCGAACCACGTCCCGGTCCTACCGAAACGCCCAGCTGCGTGCGGGCGGCATTGATAAAGTCCTGCACAATCAAGAAGTATCCCGGGAAACCCATCGTCTTCATGATGTACAACTCAAAGACCAGACGTTCCTTCACCTCGTCGGACAAGGGGTCACCATACAACTTCCTGGCACCGTCGAATGCCAACTTTGCCAGATAGTCGGCCTCCAGCTTGATACGGTACAGTTTGTCATAGCCCCCCAGACGCTTTATCTTGGCATTGGCGGCATCCTCATCCAGCACCACCTTGCCGTTTTCATCCTGGGTAAACTCATCAAATAAGTCCTTTTCAGTATATTTCTGCCGATACTCCTCTTCCGTTCCGAAATCTTCCGGAATAGCAAACGTAGGCATAATGGGAGCATGGTCGATGGAATAATACTCCACCTTGTCCAAAATCTCCAAGGTATTGGACAAGGCTTCAGGCACATCCTCAAACAAGGCGTTCATCTCAGCCTTTGTCTTCATCCATTCCTGCTTGGTATAGAGCATTCGGGTAGGGTCATCCAGGTCTTTACCCGTGCTCAGACAAATCAGGCGGTCGTGCGCTTCCGCATTCTCTTCATCCACAAAGTGGACGTCATTGGAGCAGATGACCTTAATGTCATATTTCCGGGCAAGCTCCAATATTTTGGCATTCGCCTTCTGCTGAAGCGGATAGGCTTCGTGGTTGGCACGGGGAACAGTAGCTTTATGACGCTGAAGCTCCAGATAGTAATCATCGCCAAACAGATTCTTATACCAGCGTACAGCTTCTTCCGCCTCTTCCAGCTGGTCATTGATAATCTTCTTAGGAACCTCGCCGCCGATACATGCCGAGCAGACAATCAGCCCCTCATGATACTTTTCCAGTTCACTGCGGTCTGTACGCGGACGCATATAGTATCCCCTTGTCCAGGCATGCGATACAAGTTTTATCAGATTGTGATACCCCTTCTCATTCTTTGCCAGCACAATCAGGTGATAGCCACTCTGGTCCTGCTTACCGTCCTTCTTGTCCATGGTTCGGCGTGCCACATACATTTCACAGCCTACAATCGGCTTGAACAGCTTGCTTTCCGCTTCTGACATCTTGGCACGGCAACCGGCAATCTCCGCTTCCTTGTCTTCACACGCTATCTCACCGCTTTCAATACCGGCAATTCTTTTCTTGAGGTCCTTTATCTCCCCCTTCGGTCCGCTGTTCTTCTTGTTGACATAGTTGGTGAACTCCTTGATACCGAACATATTTCCATGGTCGGTCACGGCGATGCCTTTCATACCATCCTTCATGGCCTTGTCAACCAGCCTGCTGACACTTGCCTGACCGTCCAGGAGAGAGTATTGGGTATGGACATGTAAATGAACAAAATCTTGCATATATATCCTTTCTATTGAGAGCCTAAAATTACAACCTCTATCACAGCTAACAAAAATATTTCCCAAAAAGTTATCAACATACACATTTCTCTCTCCAAATCCTTGTTAGATTTTCAAAATAAGCCTATTTTTGCAGATAATTTCTATCTAAAATAGCAAATACGATATACATGGGTCGATTAAAAAGATTAAAAAAGATACGCATACATCGTGAAGGAACACATACATTGGCAGGCAGCCTGGTTCTGCTCCTGGTTGTCAACGCCGCCCTTTACTTCGGATTGGAATGCAAAGTTCCTTTTTACGTAGTAGCGGTCATCAGCCTCATAGTATATGGCATACTTGTGAACTTCTTCCGCTGTCCCATCCGTTTGTTCGGACAGGAAACGGAGAAAGTCGTAGTAGCTCCTGCCGACGGTAAAATCGTAGTGGTGGAAGAAGTGGAGGAAAACGAATACTTCCACGACCGCCGTATCATGGTATCCATATTCATGAGCCTGGTTAATGTACACGCCAACTGGTATCCGGTAGACGGTACGGTAAAGAAAGTGTGGCATCAAAACGGCAAGTTCTTGAAAGCCTGGCTGCCCAAGGCCAGCACCGACAACGAGCGTTCCACCGTAGTAATAGAAACTCCGGAAGGCGTGGAGATTATGGCACGACAGATAGCCGGAGCCATGGCGCGCCGCATCGTGACCTATGCCGAACCGGGCGAGGAATGCTACATCGACGAACATATGGGCTTCATCAAATTCGGTTCCCGTGTGGATGTCTTTCTGCCGTTGGGCACCGAGGTATTCGTCAAACTAGGACAACTGACTACCGGCAATCAGACTGTGATAGCCAAACTTTAATAATAAAAGAACAACAATGGCAAACTGCATTACCCGCCATATTCCAAATACCCTGACCTGCCTGAACCTATTCTCCGGGGGCATTGCCTGTGTCATGGCATTCGAAGCCAGATATGAATGGGCACTCGCTTTCATTATCTTCAGTGCCGTATTCGATTTCTTCGACGGCATGATGGCACGTGCACTGGACGCACATTCCATTATCGGCAAGGATTTGGATTCCCTGGCAGATGATGTCAGTTTCGGAGTGGCCCCTTCCCTGATTGTATTTTCCCTGTTCAAGGAAATGGACTATTCGGGCGCAATGGAAAGCCTGGCCGGCGTTTTCCCCTATCTCGCATTTCTTTTGTCCGTATTCTCGGCACTGCGGCTCGCCAAGTTCAACAACGATACCCGCCAGACGAGCTCTTTCGTAGGACTTCCCGTTCCGGCCAACGCCTTGTTCTGGGCTTCATTGGTGACGGGTGCTCACGACTGGCTGGTGAGCGGCAGCTTCCATCCGGTTTATCTGTTGCTGCTGGTCTGCCTTTTCTCATGGCTGCTTGTATCGGAGATTCCAATGTTCTCACTCAAATTCAAGAACCTGTCATGGAAAGACAATAAAACAAGCTTCATTTTCCTGCTTGTCTGCATTCCGTTCCTCATCTTCTTGGGAATCTGTAGCTTTGCTGCAATTATCGTGTGGTATATACTACTTTCGCTTATTACAAGGAAAAGTAAATAAACAAATCTTTGGCACGGTTGTTGTATTGAAGTTCGTAGAAAACGAACACATAAAAAGACATTAGCCCATGTTTCATATTTTAGGATTTTTATTCATCATCATAATTGCCATTCTGCTCATTGGCCTCAGCATTATCGGTACTGTCATCCGGAACATATTCGGATTGGGCGGACGCCGTACTTCCTCCAACTCCGGTCCCTACCAAAAAGGAAATGGCAATTACCAGCCGGGAGGGTATTCCTACAATGACAACAGACAATCTTCTGAAGAGGAAGTACAAGCCGAAGAAGGTGAAATACGTCCCCGCCACAAGAAACTGTTCTCCAAAGACGAGGGAGAGTATGTGGATTTTGAAGAAATCAAAGAGTAGGGAGTAGGAATTAAGGATAAGGATTAGGGATTAAGGATTATTTGCGCTTGGCGGCAAAGAACTCTTTCATCAGGGCGGCACATTCATCTGCCAGAATTCCTTTTACAACTTGTGTTTTGGGATGCAATGCCTGCGAGGCATAGCGCTGATACCCTCTTTTCTCATCTTCGGCGCCAAACACCAGACGCCCCATCTGTGCCCAGGCAATGGCACCGGCACACATCACGCAGGGTTCCACTGTGACATAGAGAGTACATTCATTCAGATATTTGCCGCCAAGGGTTGCAGCGGCAGCGGTAATGGCTTGCATCTCGGCATGGGCGGTGACATCCGTCAAAGTCTCCGTCAGATTATGGGCACGGGCTATGATACGGTCCTTGCACACCACAACTGCACCTACGGGAACTTCTCCCCGTTCACCGGCCTTATGCGCTTCCAAAAGCGCCTGCTTCATATAATAGCTATCGTCCATCCTTAATCCTTAATCCCTAATCCTTATCCTCACCTCCTCATGTCGTGCTCACCAAACAAAGTAGGATAATCCTCTTCCATATTCTTATGGATAAACATGAGAATAGTCTCCCGCAGCCAACGCGACTTGTTCGTTATCTTGTATTTCTCCAGATAACGGTCCACAATTCGCTGCTCTTCCTCGCTCATCAGGCATACCATGCGCTGCTCGCGTTTCGGTTCTTCGGGCGTTGCTTTCGCACACGTTTTATCTCTCTTTCTCATATTTCCTGCAAAATTACTTTTACTTCTGTAAAAACAAAACGAACCTACGTAATTTTTATATCGGAAACACTTAAATAGCATTGAAATATTTTTTTGACCGGTAAACTTAAAGTATTTCTTAAAAACATTTTAATTCAGCAATTAAAAATGTATTTTTGGAGAGTTCTAAATTTAAAAGGTATGAAACATGTAAATTATCTCAGTTTCTTTCTACTCACGTTGTTCAGTATAAGTTTTATCTCATGTAGTGACGATGATGATAATAAGCTTAATACCGGCATAACCAACCAGAGTTGGACAGAAGGGAAATCCCTGGAAATCAGCCAGGATAATGACTTGTCTGTAAGCTTCAATGCTGCAGCCAAATGGGTAGCTTCCGTCACCTCAGGAGCAGATTGGTGCAAACTGAATACGACCTCGGGCGCGAAAGGACAAAGCACCTTGAAATTATCTGTAAGTACAAGTTCCACCACCGACCGGACAGCCAGAATCTCCATCAATATAGACGGCTATTCTCCCGTAAGTTTTGAAGTTACCCAAAAGGGGACCAGTGCTCCCCAAACCACCGAAGATATGGAGATTAACGCAAAAGTTGACGAATATCTGAGGGAAATGTATCTCTGGAACGATGAATACAAAACGTTGAATCTTGACCATAACAAAGGCTATGAAGACTTCTTCTATGATGCATTGGGAAGTATGACTACCAATACTTTGGATAAAAAGGCTACTGCTGATGGGAAATATACTCTCTTTTCATACATACAGAAAAAAAATCCCATCGGTTCAACCCGTTCCACTCAATGGATAAAAAAAGAACAAACTTACAGTTTCGGTATTACCGGAGCAGACGTTCGAGCAATTGGAAGCGAAGATAATTACACTATCTATTTCTTTGTACAAGGTGTTTATCCCAATTCACCGGCAGCACGGGCAGGTATTAAACGAGGTTCCTCAATCATGCAAATAAACGGAGAGAAGTTAACCATGAATAATTATTGGCAACATTACCTAGATTTACTGATACCAGCTTCGGCTTTCAGTCTGAAAATTACAGAGGAGGATATGGAGGGAGGTACCCAGGAAAAAGACATATCTTCCGAAGCCATGTACTGCAATCCTGTTCTTTTCAGTAAAGTGACAACAGAAGAAGAAACTCCAGGGCACAGAATCGGCTATCTTGTTTATTCAGGATTTGAGGCCGGATTTGACCAAGAATTATTCGATGTATTCAAAGAATTCAAAAGCCAGAATATCACCGACCTAATTTTGGATTTACGTTACAATGGAGGTGGCCACGTTATATCAGCCAACCTGATAGCAACTTGTATAGCCGGCGCAAAATCTGAAGGCAAGGTGTTTACAAGCCTAAGATATAATAAAGAAAGAATGGAAAAACGCAACAATAAACGTGAGGAAGAATTGTTTGCATATTCCAACTATGAGAATCTGGCTACGTCTCTATCAGCAGGTGCCTTAAACCTTCAGCACGTCTATTGTATCGTAGGTAACGGAACAGCATCAGCCAGTGAACTTGTCATCAATTCTCTAAAGGGAATAGATGTAGAAGTGACACTTATAGGCAAAAGAACTACCGGTAAGAATGTAGGTATGGAACCTGTAGAATATACCATAAGAAATAACGTCTACGAAGTGGTTCCCATTACCTTCCAGAGCTATAATGCCAAAGGAGTTGGAGATTATGAAAATGGGTTCACACCTGACATCGAAATAGATGAAAACGACCCTTACGGCAGAGGAGACGGATATTACATATACAGAGACTATGGTTCGGATAAAGAGTTCCTATATGCCCGTGCCATCCAGGAAATCACCGGTCAGGCTCCGGCACCCACAACACGCAGTGCAGAAACCCTGATGAGAGGCAAAGCCTTGAAGGTACCTGCCATCTACCGACGAGGACATGAAGGCATGATTAAGTTGCCGGAATAATGGCAGCACACAATACTCTTGGAAAAGCCGGGGAAGACGCCGCTGCCAAATACTTGGAACAGAACGGTTACACCATACGCGACCGTAACTGGCGGAAGAATCACCTTGAACTGGATATTGTAGCCGACAAAGATAAGGAATTGATTATTGTGGAAGTGAAAACCCGTAGCAATACGGACTACATTGAGCCGCAGGATGCCGTGAACTGGCAGAAAATACGACGTATTGTCGTAGCGACCGATGCCTATATCAAGCACTTCTGCTTGGATGCACCCGTCCGCTTCGACATCATAACGGCTGTAGGCGAACCGGGTGCATTCAGGATAGAGCATATCAAAGAAGCCTTCTATCCGCCGATGTTCTGACAATTGACAATTGATAATTGATAAGTAAGAGTTATTTCAATCGTAAATCGTAAAATCGTAAAATCGTAAATCCCATCATGGACATAGAAACCGCCCGCGAATATTGCCTCAGCAAAAAGGCCGTCACGGAATGCCTTCCGTTCGACGAATATTCGCTCGTGATGAAAGTCATGGATAAGATGTTTGCACTCATCGACCTGGAGAGTGCCAACAAAATCTGTCTGAAATGCGACCCGGAATATGCACTCGAACTGCGGGAGCACTATGCTGCCATCGAAGGTGCCTATCACTTCAACAAAAAGTACTGGAACCAGGTGTTCCTTGACGGTGACGTCGACGACAAACTGTTGAAGCAACTGATAGACCACTCCATGGAAGAAGTATTGAAGAAGTTCACCAAAAAAATGCGTACAGAATATGAAGCCCTGCCCTGACACATTCCCGTTCCCGCTGGTGGCATTGGACGAAACGGCATCGACCAACCAATACCTCAGCCAGCTTTGCAACCTGTTGCAAGAATCCGTTGCCGAACTAACCACCGTGACTGCCGAGTTCCAAACCGCCGGTAAAGGCCAGCGCGGCAACACCTGGGAAGCTGAAGAAAGCAAGAACCTGCTTTTCAGCTTTGTACTCTACCCTTCTTTTCTGGAAGCCCGCCAGCAGTTCCTCCTTTCACAAATCATTTCCCTTGCCATTAAGGAGGAACTGAGCAGATGGTCTGATGAAATCACCATCAAATGGCCGAACGACATTTATTGGAAAGACAAGAAAATCTGCGGCATACTGATAGAGAATGACCTTTCCGGACATCATATCAAGCGCAGCATTGCCGGAATCGGCATCAACATCAACCAGGAAGTCTTCAACAGTGATGCTCCCAACCCCGTCTCACTGAAACAAATCACCGGAAAGGAGCACGACCGTCATGAAATCCTTGCCCATATCCTGAAACGTGTACAAATCTACTACAACAGCCTCCAAATGGAGGACTTCGCCATCTACTCCGACGAGATATCCACACGGTATGCCCGCTCCCTTTTCCGTCGCCGGGGATTGCACCCTTATGAAGATGCCGACGGCAAGTTCCTTGCCCGGTTGCTGCGTGTAGAGCAAGACGGACGGTTCGTGCTGGAGGATGAAGGAGGAAGTGAACGGGAATATCTGTTCAAGGAAGTGCAATACATTCTGTAAGAAATGTACAACCCGTGCCATCGCATTGGCATAAAGACATCCGGATGTCCGGATGCGCTCAACAAAACAGTCAGTTCATACACCTCCTCGCACACCGGCATGTCCATACCTTTGTACACCACTACAATCTTGTACAGCTGCGTAGTGCCAACGGCACGTTTCACACACCTGATAAATGTATTCGATTTGCTCCACAGCTCCATGTTTGGTGTGCAGTTCTTCCCATGTTTCCAATGGGAGAAGGTCAGCGCATTTCTTGCAGAAGCGGCGGAAACGGATGAAGAAGTAGTGCAAAAAAGGTTCATCCGACGGTTTTGATTATATATTTAAGTTTCAAGTCCTCACATCCTTCACCTTTTCTGCGTAGCGACCTATCCATCGGCTTTTCCGGTGAAACTTGGTTGAACAGAAGAGGGACAAGGTGAAGGATGCCGAAGCTAAGGTAGGCAACTGTAAACCTCTGTATAGTGAACGTAAACCTCTATACAATGATTGCAAACCTCTATATTATGGTTCATCCGAGAAAGGCGTCAAGCCTGAATCTGCATAAAGATGTGTCGTGTTGCATATGTATTTGCAGGATGCTGCATCTATAGATGCAGTGCGTTGGAACTATAGATGCAGCGCGTTCCGTATATAGATGGAACACGCTGGAAATGCAGATGCGGAAAAGTGCATGAAGTTTCACCGGAAAATCCAATGGATAGGTCGCTACGCAGAAAAGGTGAAGGATGTGAGGCATTGAAACTCGAATAATTGATAACTGAAGATACACACAGATAATTTCTCATTTAATTACGCATTTTCCGGAAGAACCTCCAAAAAAACATTATATTTCCCCACATGAAAGTAATGACACAGGCGTTATTTCTTGTCCTTGTCCTGCTGTGCCTCTGCGCCTGCAGACACAAGCCCTATCCACAGTCACTGATTACTGCGGACAGCTTGACGAATGTCCTGCCGGACAGTGCCATCACTTTGTTGAAAAGCATGGAAAACACCACGCAGACCGAACCGGAAGCCACGCAGGTGTACTAATAGGAAGTGACACTTACTATATAAACGGGAAATTGGACAACACTTCGACCGCAGGCAGCAATACTTTCGACTACCGAAGCTGGAACGAATACCTATATGCCACATACAGCAGTGCAAAAACACCTTTTTCGTATATGCTATCGTTGGGATTGGATTGTCATTACAATAAAATAGAAGACATCAAGAATCAATACTACAAGATAAGAGTTTCGGGGAATGCAAGTTACTCATTCCGGAAGCATCATCTACTTAAAGGCTACGTCCGGGGATATACATCCAACCCTTCCATTTCCCTGCTGAACCCGTACAACACCTCCACAGACAGCCTTCAAGCCATCAAAGGAAACCCCTACCTCGAGCCAAGTTATACCATCGAGAGTGGAGTAGCCTATCGGTTCACCAAAGGGGCGTGGTATATAGAGCCCGATATCTGCTACGCTCTATATACAGATATGTACGAAAGAATAGGCCGGAAGGAAGGTGAAGTTTATACCTACACTTACGAAAACAAGAAAAAGGAGTCCCAGCTTATCGCCACGCTCAGTGCCAGATACAATATAAAAAATGTAGGACATATCGGCTTGATGGGAAGATACCGTAGGTGTTTTTTTGAAAATACCACAAAAAGCTGGATAAGCATTTACCCCAATTGGCGTTTCTATTATAAAAACATTTCGTTGAACGGTTCCATCAGCTTCCAGCCCTATTCTCATGAGGAATATTCCAAAAGGAAGAATTCTACCGATTTCAGAATGGCACTTAACTGGAATATAGATACCAATTGGAACGTAGGAATCGGCATGCGCTATATGATAGAACCTTATGAATATGCCTACTCTATTGACGATGCCCGTTTGGATTATCACAGTTACATAAACTACGATTACCCCAAACGGGACAAAATGCTTTACTTCACTGTTCAATATGTATGGAAACATAAAGCCTCCAAAAGAAAAAGCCAATATCTGCAACAAGAAAAACCGAACATACAGTTATTGAAAGAATGATGAGATTCCCACTCCATAAACAGTACGACTCTATGCAGTGCGGTTTAGCCTGCTTACAGATGATATGCGATTTCTTTGGAACAAACTATTCACTGGAAACAATATCCCGTTACTTATCAGAAAGGACATTGCTCAAAAGGATATTCAAGTGAACCGCTACGCCTCCACAAACAAGTCTTCCAGCAGCACCTCGCTTTGTACCCGCGACGAATAAGCGTTAGGCTTCACGCCATACGTCGTTACAAACGTCAGTTGGATGGACTTGCGCGTCTTGGTTTCGGCAAGAAAAGCCGCCAGTTTATTGCGCAGGACGGTCTCGTATTTCTTGTCTATCGCAAACTCGGCGATGGAATATTTCATCTCGCACAGGTTGACCGTCTGGTCCTTGCGGTCGATGACAAGGTCTATCTGTGCACCCTCCTCCGCATTGTCACTGCGCCACGAAGAGACAAGGCTTTGCACACCGGAAATGCCAAGCGCCTTCTTTATCTGACGAATATGGCAAAGGCACAGCATTTCGAAAGCATAACCACTCCAAGCGCGATGCACCGGACTTTCTTGGGAGGCAGTCCAAAAGTGATTGTCCTTATAGCGGTTCTTCAAAATGAATTTGAAATAAAACAGTGTATAGAAATCCACCAGTTGATAAAGCGCATCCTTCTTCAGTTTGCCAAAAGGTTCATACCTACGGATAAATCCACAGGTTTCCAGTTCTTTCAGCATCGTAGTAAGCCCGCCATTATTGGCAAGCCCGCTTTGCTTTATCAACTCCATCCGGCTCAGCCCCTTTCCCTTCATGGCAAGTGCCTCAACTACCTTGATGTATTTCTCGGAATATTTAAAAAGGGCACGGTAGAGGTTATCGAACTCATTGCCCAACAGGGCACCTTCCTCAAAAAACAGACGGTCTATATTCTGCGCGACACTCAACCCCTTCTTCATCTGATTCAGATAGAAAGGAATGCCCCCCATCACCATATAGCATTCCGCTATTTCGTGACGGGAGTATGAGATGCTCTTGGAACGAAAGTACCATTCACACTCCTGCAAAGTGAAAGGTGTAATCAGCATACGGTGCGTCAGCCGGTTATGCAATCCCCCACGGTTATTTATCAGTTTGTCAATCATCCACGAAGTGGCCGAACCGCAAACTATCAGCTTGATGTCCCGGCGCGCCGAAGCCCAGGCATTCCAAAAATGCTCCAAAGCACTGACAAAGCCGGACTTATGCGTATCCATCCAAGGCAACTCATCCATGAAAACAATCTTGTTGCCTCGAGGCAGATTATCCAAATAGGAAGCCAGCTGTCGAACGCCAACAACCAATTAGGAGCTATCGTCCACTCCTTTCCAGAACTCTTTCGTAAAGCCAAATTAAAATTCAACAGTTGCTCCTGCATCGAGACATTGTCCACGCCTGTAACATAAAAAGCAAAAGAATCGCCCAACATCTCCCGAACAAGAAAAGTTTTCCCTACTCGGCGACGTCCATAAATAGCTATAAATTCAGACTCCTTGGAATCCATATATTCCATCAAGGCTTTTTGTTCCCTAATGCGCCCTACAATCTCTGTTTTCATGTTTCCCCCTTCTTATTACTTGCGCAAAGCTATAAAAAAAGTACGGATTGCGCAAGTAATAGATTTATTACTTGCGCAATCCATACTTCAAGAGGGAGATTAAGCTACTGTTAGCGTATCTCCGCCTCCATCTTCTTTATCTTTTCCAGCGTATTACCTGCTTCCATGGAGGGGAATACCTGAAGCACGCGTTGCAGATAGGTCTTGGCCTTGCCGTAGCTATTGGTGAACACGTCGGACAGTCCGTTGCGATAGCGTGCATACTGCATCCTTGTGGGGGAAGTTATCTTTTTGTAGTCTTCTTCGAGCTTCTTCTTGTCCTTCTCGGCCTGGAGATAATAATAATTCCCCAGGAAGATATTGGCCTGGAGATTGTCGGCATCCAGCATCAATACCTTTTCATAGGTTTTCAAGGCATCTTTCTCCTTGCCCCGCATCATCTCCATTTCGGCACAAGAGACGAGTGCAGGCACGTCTTCGGGATGATGCTGCAAGAACTCCTTATAGAAGAGATAGGCTTTATCGTAATTCCGCATTTCCTTGTAGTGCACAGCCAGCACATCTGCAAGGCGGGGAGCCGCCTTACTGCTCTTGTCCACATGGGTCCAATAGAACATCTCCGCACGGTCCACACCGGCATCTGCCGACTGACGGAACAAGCTTACGGCATAATCTTCCTTGCCTTCGGAAAGCGCTTCGGACACTTTCTGCAACAGTTCGCCCGCCGACTGGGCGGAAACCGGTAACGGCAACATCAGAAACAAAGAGAAAAGTAAAGTTAAGGATTTCATTTCTTAAGTATGTAATAGTTTGACAGCCTAAATCATCTCCATAGAAAAACACCTACAAAATTACACACTTTCGCTGCAAACATCTACAAAATATAGTTAATCTTTCTCACTGTCTTCCTCTTTTTCTGTGTAACTTTGCCAACCTTATGAAACAAGTGTTATCAAAGAAGCCCAGAGACAGGCAAATACTGCAAATAGCCTTGCCCTCCATCGTATCGAACATCACCGTGCCGCTGCTCGGGCTGATTGACGTGGCCATTGTCGGCCATCTGGGTTCGCCCGCCTACATAGGTGCTATTGCCGTGGGTGGCATGCTGTTCAACATCATCTACTGGATATTCGGCTTTCTGAGGATGGGTACCAGCGGAATGACCTCGCAAGCATTCGGCAAGCGGGATTTACCGGAGGTAGTCCGCCTGCTGCTGCGTTCCGTGGGCATAGGCCTGGCAGTCGCATTCTGCCTCATCCTGCTGCAAACGCCTATCAGGCAGGGAGCCTTCCTTCTCATCCATCCCACGGATGAAGTCAGAGAGATGGCAACGCGCTACTTCCATATCTGCATCTGGGGTGCACCTGCCATGCTGGGGTTATACGGACTGACGGGATGGTTCATCGGCATGCAGAATTCGCGTATCCCCATGTATATAGCCATCACACAGAATGTGGTCAATATCATTGCCAGCCTCTGCCTGGTTTATCTGTGTGGGATGAAAGTAGAAGGAGTAGCCTTGGGGACGTTGATTGCCCAGTATGCCGGCTTCCTTATGGGCATTGCCCTTTGGATGCACAACTACAGCAGGCTGAAAAGATTCTGGGAAATTAAAAATTATAAATTAAAAATTAAAGGGGGAGAAGGAACAGGTATCTGGGAGAAAGGGGCTATGCTCCGGTTCTTCCAAGTGAACAGGGATATTTTCCTGCGTACCCTTTGCCTGGTGGCCGTCACGTTGTTCTTCACTTCGGCAGGAGCTTCGCAGGGCGAAATCATTCTGGCCGTCAACACGCTGCTGATGCAGCTCTTCACCTTATTCTCGTATGTAATGGACGGCTTTGCCTACGCTGGCGAAGCCTTAAGCGGCAGATACATAGGCGCACGCAACCGGGAAGCCTTTACAGACACCGTCCGGCACCTCTTCGGATGGGGAGCGGTGATGGCAGTTCTTTTCACATTGGTTTATGCGCTGGGAGGCAATGTCTTCCTCGGACTATTGACAGATGACAAAGAAGTGATAGCTGCTGCCGACACCTATTTCTACTGGGCGCTTGCCGTGCCCGCTGCCGGGATAGCCGCCTTCATCTGGGACGGCATCTTTATCGGCGCCACCGCCACGCGAGGAATGCTCCTCTCCATGGCAGCAGCAGCCGTCAGCTTCTTTATCCTATATTATGGGTTGCGTCCCGTCCTGGCAAACCATGCCCTATGGCTTGCCTTCCTCACTTACCTGCTGATGCGGGGAGTGGTGCAGACGGGATTGAGCCGGGGAGTTATCCGACGGACATTCTCCAACAAGAAGAATCCTGCTTGGCGCGAGGGGTAAGCAATGAACATTTTCAAGGGAAAAAGCATTATCTTTGTATCGCTATGACTGATATAAAATAAGAAATCCTTCCCCCAGGACAAGAGTAATAATTGATACAAAATCATTATGGCAGAAAAGAATATAGTTCAAGAGACATTTCCCGTATTGGGAATGAGTTGCGCCTCATGCTCCGCACGGGTAGAAAAGACGCTGAACCATCAATCCGGAGTCAAGAAAGCAGTCGTAAACTATGCTTCGGCAACGGCAACCGTGGAATATGACCCCACGAGTTGTTCTTCCGAAGCTTTGCAGCAGGCTGTGCAGGCAGCCGGATATGACTTGTTGATAAAGCAGGACGGCAACACGCTCGAAGAGGCGGAAGAGGCCCACAACAAGAAATTCAGTGCACTGAAATTCCGCACGACCTGGGCCATCATCCTCTCTGCGCCCGTCGTCATCATAGGCATGCTCTTCATGGATATGCCCTACGCCAATCCCATCATGTGGGCGCTGTCCACTCCCGTCGTCTTCTGGCTGGGGCGGGGATTCTTCACCAGCGCCTGGAAACAGTTGCAGCATGGCAGTGCCAATATGGACACACTGGTGGCAATCAGCACCGGTACAGCCTATCTGTTCAGTCTGTTCAATATGCTTTTCCCTGACTTCTGGCTGTCCAGAGGCATCCATCCGCATGTCTATTTCGAGGCGGCAAGCGTCATCATAGCCTTTATCCTGCTGGGCCGCCTGCTGGAAGAAAAAGCGAAAGGAAATACCTCAACCGCCATCAAAAAACTGATGGGACTCCAACCCAAGACTGTGACCATCATCGTAGATGAAGGACACGCTATCCCTCATTCTTCATTTGAACGCATTGTTCCTATCGAGCAGATCCGCCCCGGAGACATCGTCCTGGTGAAGCCCGGAGAGCGGATTGCCGTGGACGGCATCGTGACGGAAGGCAGCTCATACGTGGACGAAAGCATGCTGAGCGGCGAACCGGTAGCTGTATCCAAGCAGAAAGATGACAAGGTCTTTGCAGGTACCATCAACCAGAAGGGAAGTTTCCGCTTCCGGGCAGAGAAGGTAGGCACGGATACTCTGCTGGCGAAGATTATACACATGGTGCAGGACGCGCAAGGAAGCAAGGCACCGGTGCAGCAGCTGGTGGACAAGATAGCCGGGATATTCGTACCTACCATTATAAGCATCGCAGTGCTTGCCTTCATCGCATGGATGCTGCTGGACGGAACTGGCGGATTCACCCACGGATTGCTGGCATTTGTCACAGTGGTCATCATCGCCTGCCCGTGTGCACTGGGATTGGCTACTCCTACTGCCATCATGGTAGGCATCGGCAAGGGAGCCGAAAGGGGCATCCTGATAAAAGATGCCGAAAGCCTGGAGATTGCCAAGAAAATAGACACCGTGGTACTCGACAAGACCGGAACGGTGACCGAAGGAAAACCGGTAGTCAGCAAGCTGATATGGAATACGCAGGCAATGACGCCCGGTACTGACGCCACCGCAGGCAATGCGCTGCCGGACATTTTCCATAGTCTGGAGAAGCTCTCGGAACATCCGTTGGCAGAAGCCGTGGTGAACCACCTCAAGGAGTCGGCTCCATAGACATTCAAGACTTTGAAAGCATCACCGGAAAAGGCGTGAAAGGACGTGCACAAGGCCGGACCTACCTCGCCGGGAACCGGAAACTGCTGGAAGAGAACCATATCGCCATCTCCCCCTCCCTGCAGGAAGAGGCAGCCCGGCTGACATCAGAGGCACAGACCGTCATCTGGTTTGCCGATGAAGAAAACGTGCTGGCAATGGCCGGAATCACAGACCGGATAAAGGAAACCTCCATCCGCGCCGTCAGCGAGCTGCGTGCCGCCGGCATTGAAGTCCACATGCTGACCGGAGACAATGAGGCCACCGCCCGTGAGATTGCCCGCAAGGCAGGCATCGCCCACTACCAGGCCGGTGTATTGCCGCAAGACAAGGCCACCTTCGTCAGCCGGTTGCAGGCCGAAGGCCGGAAGGTTGCCATGGTGGGCGACGGCATCAACGACAGCGCCGCCCTTGCCCAAGCCGACCTGAGCATCGCCATGGGTGGAGGAAGCGACATAGCCATGGATGTAGCCAAGATGACCATCATCTCCTCCGACCTGACCAAGATACCGGAAGCCCTCCGCCTGTCGCGCCTCACCGTCCGCACCATCCGGCAGAATCTTTTCTGGGCATTTATATATAATATAATAGGTGTACCCATTGCGGCCGGCATACTCTATCCCGTCAACGGCTTCCTGCTGAACCCGATGATAGCCGGTGCGGCCATGGCATTCAGCAGTGTCAGTGTGGTGGGCAACAGCCTGCTGCTGAAGCGCAAGAAGATACATCGGGAAGAAGAAAGCATCCCTAAAACAGTTCATGAAGAGGGAGAAGGGAACAAAGAAGTTGAACCATTGACAGAAACAATCATGAAGAAAGAATTCAAGGTAGAAGGCATGATGTGCAACCATTGCCGCATGCATGTAGAGAAAGCATTGAACAGCATGGAAGGCATACACGCCACCGTGACCCTAGACCCTCCGGTAGCCACCGTAGAGTTTTCGGACGGGGAAAAGACGCTCGAAGAGTTGCAGAAAGCAGTGACGGAAGAAGCCGGCGACTACACACTGAAGGCATAAATACAGGCTCCATGCAGTTTTCATACGGAAAAGAGGGAGGAAATCAAAGTAAATATCTACCTTTGCGCGCTAATTTACAGATAAATATATGAACGCAAAAGCCAAAGGATATATTTTGGGGGCCATCGCCGCAGCCACCTACGGCATGAACCCGCTATTTGCCCTTCCGTTGTACAAGACCGGCATGGACCCGGACTCGGTGCTCTTTTTCAGATACCTCTTCGCCATCCCGTTGCTGGGTATCATGATAAAGGCCAGGGGACGGAGTTTCCGGATAGAGAGACATGACGTGCCTCTGCTCGTCGCAATGGGCATCCTGCTCTCGCTCTCTTCACTGACCCTGTTCCTGAGCTACAACTATATGGCTGCGGGCATCGCCTCCACCATCCTCTTTGTCTATCCCATCATGGTGGCACTCATCATGGCATTCGCTTTCAAGGAACGGATTTCAAGGCAAACCACGTTCTGCATGGCAACCGCCCTGGCAGGCATCGGGCTGCTCTATAAGGGCGGTGACGGTGCCACACTGAGCCTGACGGGCACTGTTTTCGTGTTCCTCTCCGCCTTGGTATATGCCCTCTACATCGTGGGAGTGAACCAGACACGGCTGAAAGATATGCCCACGCTCAAGATAACGTTCTACGTGTTGCTATTCGGTCTGTCGCTTTTTGCCGGGCGACTGCTGTGGACAGGCGAACTGCATACTCCCACACAATGGTATCTGTGGGGCAACCTGATAGCCCTTGCCGTATTTCCCACCGCCATCTCCTTTCTCTGCACCACCAGTGCCATCCAATACATCGGTTCTACCCCCACCGCCATTCTCGGCGCATTGGAGCCGGTAACGGCCATCATCTTCGGAATCACCGTCTTTGGAGAGAGTTTGACGGTCAGGGACAGCATAGCTGGTGATGATTATCGTTGCCGTAACGCTCGTCATTGCAGGGGGAAACATCACGAGCCACTTGGTTCGTTTCAGAAAACTTTTTCCAAGACTTACCCGTAGAGGCAGAAAATCCCTATAAGGGGAAAGAGAGGAAAGAGAGCTGCTTCTTTCCATTCGGATGCCCTTCTTTCAAAGGTCGCTCCCCTATCTTCCTTTTGCACCGTCCATAGGTTTCACAGCGGCTCACGTCGGTGGTCTGTCTTGTTCACCCTAGTGGTCCGGGCAGCTCACTTTAGTGAGTCGACCGAACCACGAGAGTGAACTGATAGCAAGAAAAGGCAACCAGCAAGATAGAGGCAAGGCCTTTGCTGGAAAGAAGCAAGGTGTATGCCACACAAATCCATCAGAAAGAGAGTCCCGCCATGTGGCATCTGCACATGGGGCAAGCCACCCTGCCGTGGGATTTATAGTCAAACAGAAATGACTTGCGAAGAAAAGAGGAGAATTAAGTTACTCCGTATTTTTTGCAAATCATTTCTGTTCTACTATAACAACCTTACGGAAAGAAAAAAAACAAAGAAGTCCTTTTCTTTCTGCCTGCGGTTTCATATCTTTGCCCTAACAGAAAAATATTCAAACGATATATTATGGCAACCTACAAAAGAATCTTATTGAAGCTCAGCGGCGAGAGCCTGATGGGCGAAAAGCAATACGGCATCGACGAGAAACGCCTTGCCGAGTACGCAGCTCAAATCAAGGAAATACATGGATTGGGAGTACAGATAGGTATCGTGATAGGCGGTGGAAACATTTTCCGCGGATTGAGCGGTGCCAACAAGGGATTCGACCGTGTGAAAGGCGACCAAATGGGCATGCTGGCAACCGTCATCAACAGCCTTGCCCTTAGTTCCGCCCTGGTGGCTGCCGGTGTAAAAGCCCGCGTACTGACCGCCGTGCGCATGGAACCCATCGGTGAATTCTACAATAAATGGCGTGCCATCGAGTGCATGGAAGCCGGCGAAGTAGTCATCATGTCCGCCGGTACCGGCAATCCGTTCTTCACCACCGATACAGGCTCCAGCCTGCGCGGCATCGAGATTGAGGCAGACGTCATGCTGAAAGGTACCCGTGTGGACGGCATCTATACCGCCGACCCGGAGAAAGACCCGACAGCCACGAAGTTCCACGACATCACCTACGACGAAGTGTTGAAGCGCGGCTTGAAGGTAATGGACCTCACCGCCACCTGCATGTGCAAGGAGAACAATCTGCCCATCATCGTTTTTGACATGGACACGGTGGGTAATCTGAAAAAAGTGATGCAAGGAGAAGAAATCGGTACACTGGTGCACAATTGAATGGAAAATGGAGAATAAAAAATAAATGTTATTCAATTCTTGATTCTCAATTTTCAATTTAATAATTATATTTGCAAAGTTTCAAATCAAAGCTATTCCAAAACGAAAATAATATGAGAGACGTAAAAGACATCTTAGACGAAGCGCAAGAAAGTATGGACATGGCCATCATGTATCTGGACGAGGCATTGGCTCATATCCGCGCCGGAAAAGCCGATATCCGTTTGCTGGATGGTATCCGTGTGGATTCTTACGGAAGTATGGTTCCTATCAACAACGTGGCAGCCGTAACCACTCCGGACGCACGCAGCATTGCCATCAAGCCATGGGACAAGAGCATGTTCCGCGTCATCGAAAAGGCCATCATCGACTCCAGCCTCGGCATCATGCCCGAAAACAACGGTGAAATCATCCGCATCGGCATCCCGCCGCTGACAGAAGAACGCCGTAAGCAGCTTGCCAAACAGTGCAAGGGAGAAGGAGAAACCGCCAAGGTAAGTGTACGTAATGCGCGCCGTGATGCCATCGACGCCTTGAAGAAATCCGTAAAGGACGGACTGGCAGAAGACGCCCAGAAAGGCGGTGAAGAAAAGCTGCAGAAGATTCATGACAAGTTCATCAAGCGGATTGACGACATGCTGGCTGCAAAGGATAAAGAAATCATGACCGTTTAATTTCAATTGACAATTGACGATTGACAATTGACAATTACCTGCGGAATGGTGGCATACTCCATCTTCCAACTGTCAATTATCAATTGTCAATTGTCAATTATCAATTATCAAATATTTTGAGGGGACTCGTTATAAAAAACACCGGAAGCTGGTACTTGGTACGGACTGACGACGGAAAGGAAATTGAATGCAAAATCAAAGGGAACTTCCGGCTGAAAGGCATACGAAGCACCAATCCCGTGGCTGTAGGAGATTATGTGAATATCATACTGAACCAGGAAGGTACGGCCTTTATCAGCGAGATAGAGGACCGGAAGAATTACATCATCCGCCGTGCCTCCAACCTTTCCAAGCAATCGCACATCCTTGCCGCCAACCTCGACCAGTGCATGCTCATAGTGACGGTGAACTATCCCGAAACCTCCACCACATTCATCGACCGCTTCCTTGCCTCTGCCGAAGCATACCGTGTTCCCGTCAAAATCATATTCAACAAAGCGGATGCCTACGATGAAGAGGAACTGCACTATCTGGACAGTCTCATCAACCTTTATACCACCATCGGCTATCCTTGTTTCAAAGTTTCTGCCAAGAAAGGGGAAGGCATCGACACTATCGAGGAAGAACTCAAAGGACGGATAACCCTCTTTTCCGGACATTCCGGAGTGGGGAAATCGACACTTATCAAGGCAATACTGCCCGATATAGAGATTAAGACCGGAGAGATATCCACCTATCATAATAAAGGTATGCACACCACCACCTTCTCGGAAATGTTCCCGGTTCCCGGTGACGGATATATCATCGACACCCCGGGCATCAAAGGCTTCGGCACCTTCGATATGGAAGAGGAAGAGATAGGACACTACTTTCCGGAAATATTCAAAGTATCCGCCGATTGCCGCTATGGCAACTGCACCCACCGGCACGAACCCGGATGCGCCGTGCGCGAGGCTGTCGAGAAGCACTATATCAGCGAGTCACGATACGCTTCTTACCTGAACATGCTGGAAGACAAGGAGGAGGGAAAATACCGGGCTGCTTACTGATTTGTCATTTTGTCATCTTTCGAGCTCATATTCTTACACTTTTTAACTCTTTATATTTTAAACCTTTCCTCTTTCCTGCTGTCTAATTTAAGGCTGATTTTATTACTACTAATACAACAACATGAATAAGAGAGTTAAATGGGGCATCATTATCGTGATTGGTGCCGGACTGATTGGAGGAGGAATCTACTCCCAATTACCTAAAGAGAATGAAGAATTAGCCGCTGCAGACAAGGTGATGACCGGTCAACGTGGCGGTAAGAAAATTCTAAACGTAAACGCAAAAATAATCAAACCGCAACTACTGAAGGATGAAATACAAATCAGCGGCAGCCTGCTACCGGATGAGGAAGTGGACCTTTCTTTCGAGACATCCGGCAAAATCATAGAGATAAATTTTGAAGAAGGCAGCTTCGTCAAGAAAGGACAATTACTTGCCAAAGTCAATGACCGGCCGCTGCAAGCACAATTGCAACGCCTCGTCTCACAATTAAAGTTGGCAGAAGACCGCGTGTTTCGCCAAAACGCCCTGCTGGAAAGGGATGCGGTCAGTAAGGAAGCCTACGAGCAAGTAAAGACCGAACTCGCCACCCTGAATGCCGACATTGACCTGATAGAATCGAACATCGCACAAACCGAGCTGCGTGCCCCTTTCGACGGTGTCATCGGTCTGCGCCAAGTCAGTGTGGGTACCTACGCTTCCCCTACCACCATTGTAGCCAAACTCACCAAGATTTCACCGTTGAAGGTGGAATTTGCCGTACCCGAGCGGTATGCCAATGACGTAAAGACCGGCGCCGGACTGGACTTCACTCTCGAAGGAAAGCTAAACACCTTCCACGCCACGGTTTATGCACGCGAATCGAAGATAGACCCTACGACCCATACCTTGACAATCCGTGCACTTTATCCCAATGCCAACGGAGCCGTGCTTCCGGGCCGCTATGCCAACATCAAGCTGAACAAGGACGAAATTCAAGACGCCCTTGCTGTACCGTCCGAAGCCATTGTGCCGGAAATGGGAAAAGACAAGATATTCCTCTATAAGTCGGGGAAAGCCCAGCCGACGGAAATCATCACGGGAATCCGCACCGAAGCGGAAGTACAAGTAGTGAAAGGCTTGCAGGCAGGCGACACCGTAATCACTTCGGGAACCCTGCAACTACGCACCGGACTGCCGGTAACACTGGACAATATCAATTGACAATTGACGATTGACAATTGACAATTAATGAATGCCGTTAACTGTCAATTGTCAACTGTCAATTATCAACTGTAAATTATCAACTGTCAATTATCAATTGTAAAGAATGAATATATCCGAATTAAGTATACGCCGACCGGTACTCTCGACAGTACTTACCCTAATAATCCTGCTGTTTGGCTTCATCGGCTACAATTATCTGGGCGTACGCGAATACCCGTCTGTAGACAATCCCATCATATCGGTGTCCTGCTCCTATCCGGGCGCCAACGCCGATGTCATCGAAAACCAGATAACGGAGCCTCTGGAGCAGAACATTAACGGTATCCCGGGCATACGCTCCCTCTCCAGTGTCAGCCAGCAAGGTTCATCACGCATCACGGTGGAGTTTGAGCTTTCCGTTGACCTGGAAACCGCCGCCAACGACGTACGTGATAAAGTGTCGCGTGCACAGCGCTATCTGCCTCGTGACTGTGACCCACCTACCGTATCGAAAGCCGATGCCGATGCCATGCCCATCCTGATGGTAGCACTGCAAAGCGACAAACGCTCGCTGCTGGAACTGAGCGAGATAGCCGACCTCACCGTAAAAGAACAGCTGCAGACCATCTCCGACGTCAGCAGCGTAAGCATCTGGGGAGAGAAACGCTACTCCATGCGCCTCTGGCTGGACCCCGTCAAGATGTCCGGCTACGGCATTACCCCCATGGACGTAAAGAATGCCGTGGACAAGGAGAATGTGGAGCTTCCCTCCGGCAGCATCGAAGGAAACACCACCGAACTCACCATCCGCACACTGGGGCTGATGCACACGGCAGAAGAGTTCAACAACCTTATACTGAAGGAAGACGGTAACCGCATTGTCCGCTTCAGTGACATAGGCGTGCCGAACTGGGCCCTGCCGACATAAAGAGCTATATGAAGATGAATGGCGTGCCTATGGTGGGAGTAGTCGTCATCCCGCAGCCGGGCGCCAACCACATCGAGATAGCCAATGCCGTGTACGACCGTATGGAAAAGATGAAGAAAGACTTGCCCGAAGACATACTTTACAACTACGGTTTCGACAATACCAAGTTTATCCGCGCCTCCATCAACGAAGTGAAGCAGACGGTGTACGAGGCATTTGTACTGGTTATCATCATCATCTTCCTTTTCCTGCGCGACTGGCGCGTGACACTGGTGCCTTGCATCGTGATTCCGGTTTCGCTCATCGGCGCCTTCTTCGTGATGTATCTGGCAGGCTTCTCCATCAATGTGCTTTCCATGCTGGCGGTGGTGCTTGCCGTGGGGCTGGTGGTGGACGATGCCATCGTAATGACAGAGAACATCTACGTCCGCATAGAGAAAGGAATGCCACCCAAGGAGGCTGGTATCGAGGGAGCCAAGGAGATATTCTTCGCCGTCATCTCCACCACCATCACGCTGGTGGCGGTGTTCTTCCCCATCGTGTTCATGGACGGCATGACGGGACGCCTATTCCGCGAGTTCAGCATCGTGGTTTCCGGTTCGGTGGTCATCTCTTCGTTTGCCGCACTCACCTTTACGCCGATGCTCGCCACCAAACTTTTGGTGAAGCGCGAGCAGCAAAGCTGGTTCTACCGCAAGACCGAACCATTCTTTGAAGGAATGAACCGGATATACAGCCGCTCACTGGCCGCTTTCCTGAAACGGCGCTGGATTGCCTTACCCTTCACCGCTGTCACCATCCTGCTCATCGGCTACCTGTGGAACACCATCCCTGCCGAAATGGCTCCCCTGGAGGACCGTTCACAAATCAGCATCAATACTATGGGGGCCGAAGGAGTGACCTACGAATACATGCGCGACTATACCGAGGACATAAATCATCTGGTGGACTCCATGATTCCGGATGCAGAAGCGGTAACGGCACGCGTATCCAGCGGCAGCGGTAACGTGCGTATCACGTTGAAAGACATGAAAGACCGTGACTATACCCAGATGGCAGTTGCCGAAAAGTTGTCGAAGGCAGTGCAGAAAAAGACAATGGCACGCTCTTTCGTACAGCAGTCCTCCTCTTTCGGAGGACGACGCGGCGGAATGCCCGTACAGTATGTGTTGCAGGCCACCAATATCGAGAAGTTGCAGGAGGTGCTTCCCAAATTCATGACGAAGGTCTACGAGAATCCGGTATTCCAGATGGCAGACGTGAACCTCAAGTTCAGCAAGCCCGAAGCGCGCATCAACATCAACCGAGATAAAGCGAGCATCATGGGTGTAAGTACCAAGAACATAGCCCAAACCCTGCAATACGGCTTGAGCGGCCAGCGCATGGGCTACTTCTACATGAACGGAAAGCAATACGAGATATTGGGCGAAATCAACCGCCAGCAACGCAACAAGCCTGCCGACCTGAAAGGCATCTATATCCGTAGCGACAATGGGAACATGGTGCAGCTGGACAACCTGATTGAGCTTACCGGCGGCATCGCCCCTCCGAAACTGTACCGTTACAACCGTTTCGTCTCCGCCACCATCTCTGCGGGACTGGCGGACGGCAAGACCATCGGACAAGGCCTGGACGAGATGGACAAGATTGCCAAAGAGACACTGGACGAGACCTTCCGCACCGCACTGACCGGAGACTCCAAAGAGTATCGGGAGAGTTCCTCCAGCCTGATGTTCGCCTTCATCCTGGCCATCGTGCTGATCTACCTGATTCTTGCCGCCCAGTTCGAAAGCTTCAAGGACCCGCTGATTATCATGCTGACGGTGCCTCTCGCCATTGCCGGCGCACTGGTGTTCATGTATTTCGGGGGGATTACGATGAACATCTTCAGCCAGATTGGTATTATCATGCTGATTGGTCTGGTGGCAAAGAACGGTATCCTGATTGTGGAATTTGCCAATCAGAAGCAGGAGGCGGGTGAAGACAAGATGCGCGCCATCAAGGACGCCTCCCTGCAACGTCTGCGCCCCATCCTGATGACGAGTGCCTCCACCATCCTGGGATTGATACCGCTTGCCTTCGCCACCGGCGAAGGTTGCAACCAGCGCATCGCCATGGGTACTGCCGTCGTAGGCGGTATGCTCATCTCCACACTGCTGACGATGTACATCGTGCCTGCCATATATAGTTATGTATCAACGAACCGAAGCCTCTCCCCAACCTTCCCCCGCCAGGGAGGGGGGGACGGAGATAGCCCGAAAAAGATAAAGTGTGAATATTATGTGTTCTTTTAAAGAAACGATGATGATAAAGAATTGGTCTATAAAGAGCATACTGTTGATGACAGTTTTGCTCACATTCTTCTCCCCTCTCTACGGGAGAGGGGTCGGGGGAGAGGCCCCCCTCTACACCTTGAAGTCCTGCCTGGAGCAGGGATTGCTGAACAACTACTCCCTGCGCATTGTCCGCAATGAAGAGCAGGTCAGCAAGAACAACGCCACACTGGGCAATGCAGCTACCTGCCCACACTGGACCTCTCTGCCGGCTACAAGGGAACCATAGACAATACCGAAACCAAAGCCCGGGCCACCGGAGAGACAACCAAGGACAACGGAGTGTTTGACCAGACTCTCGATGCAGGCATCAACCTGAACTGGACCATCTTCGACGGTTTCAACATTACCGCCAACTACCAAAGGCTCAAGGAGCTGGAACGCCAAGGCGAGACCAATACGCGCATTGCCATTGAGGACCTGATAGCCAATATAGCCGCCGAATACTATAACTATGTGCAGCAGAAAATCCGCCTGAAGAATTTCCGTTATGCCGTATCGCTATCCAAAGAGCGCCTGCGCATTGTGGAAGAGCGTTACCACATCGGTAACTTCTCGCGCCTAGACTACCAGCAGGCCAAAGTGGACTTCAATGCCGACAGCGCCCAATACATGAAGCAGCAGGAACTGCTGCACACCTCACGTATCCGGCTGAACGAACTCATGGCAAACAAAAATGTGGACCAGCCGTTTATCATACAAGACAGCCTCATCAACGTGACCGCCGCCCTGAACTTTGAGGAGCTGTGGAACGCCACCCTTGCCATCAACGCCTCACTGCTACGTGCCGAACAGAACAACAACCTGGCCCGCCTGGACTACAAGAAAGTCTGCTCGCGCGACTATCCATACGTGAAGATGAACGGCGGATACGGCTACACCCTCAACAAATACGACATCTCTGCCAACAGCCGCCGCAGCAATCTCGGTCTGAACTTCGGTGTCACGGTTGGCTTCAATCTGTTCGACGGCAACCGGCGCCGCGAACGCAAGAATGCCCGCATTGCCGTGCAGAACGCCCGCCTGGAACGCGAACAACTGGAGCAAGCCCTGCGCGCCGACCTCAGCAACCTATGGCAGGCCTACCAGAACAACCTGCAAATGCTGAACCTGGAACGCCAGAACCTTGTCGCCGCCAAGGAGAACCACGAGATTGCCATGGAACGATATATGCTGGGCAACCTCTCGGGAATCGAGATGCGCGAAGCCCAAAAGAGTTTGCTGGATGCAGAAGAACGTATTCTCTCCGCGGAATATGATACCAAATTATGTGAAATCTCCCTATTGCAAATCAGTGGAAAAATAGCACGCTATATGGAATAAGCCCAAAATTTCCTCCTTTAAAGATAAATATTCCCCCTCTTCTTCCGGTCCTTTCGCTATTTTTGTCCGTAGAAACGAATATTAAAAAGCGAATATGCCATGAAGAGGATTATCTTACTTTACACGCTGATTGCCTGCCTGGCAGGAGTAAAGGCTCAGGAAACAGCCACCTACAAGGGAAAGCAGCCCTATAAGAGTTGGGTAAAGATGGCCCCCCGGCTGGACGATGCCTTCTTCCGGACTCCCGAAGCCATCCGTATTGCGGACAATGTCCTGCTATATCAACAGACCACCGGAGGATGGCCCAAGAACATCTATATGCCTGCCGAACTGGCTCCCCAGGAATTGGACGACGTGCTGCATGCCAAAGACGACATCAATCAAAGTACCATCGACAATGGTGCCACAAGCACGGAGATACGCTACCTTTCGCGCATCTACCTAGCCACCCGCATAGACAAGTACAAGAATGCCGCCATCGAAGGTATCTGCTACCTCTTCAAAGCGCAATACCCCAATGGAGGCTGGCCCCAGTTCTGGCCACGCCCCAAAGGCTACTATACCCACATCACCTACAATGACAATGCCATGGTAAACGTCATGCAGTTGCTTCGTGATGTTTATGAAAAGAAGCCCCCCTACACCTACATACCGGACAGCATCTGCCGGCAGGCCCGCGTGGCTTTTGACAAGGGGGTGGACTGTATACTCCGGACCCAAGTACGGCAGAACGGCAAGCTCACCGTGTGGTGTGCCCAGCACGACGAGCATACACTTGCCCCGGCCAAGGCCCGCGCCTATGAACTGCCCTCATTGAGCGGTGCCGAGTCCGACGGCATTGTGCTGCTGCTGATGTCCATCCCCCACCCCTCACCTGAAATCATCGCATCTGTAGAAGCCGCTGTCGCTTGGTTCAACGCCAACAAGATAACCGGTATCATACAGGAATACTTTACAAACAGCGACGGAAAGAAAGATTACCGCATGGCTCCCTGCCCCCAGGATGATTTCGACTGTCCCCCACTCTGGGCGCGTTTCTATACCCTGGAAGACAACCGTCCCTTCTTCTGCGACCGCGACGGAGTGAAACGCTTCGACATCTCCGAGATAAGATATGAACGCCGCAACGGATACAGCTGGTACAATAGCCACGGGCTCAAAGTCTTGAAGAAGTACGAGCAATGGAAGAAGAAAAACAATCTTTCATCCCAACTACCCTAACACCCACTTGGTCCGCTTCCCGAAACAACGGTATGCCATTGCCACCAGAAACCAGGAGACACAGAAAGCGACGACTGCGGCACAAGGTATCTGAAGATAGACAGGAACATGAATAGCACGCATCAGGACTACGCTCGGTCCGGTAAAGAAATAGTGAATCATATAGACTCCGAAACCACAGAGCGTCAAGTTTGCCAATGCTTTCTTGATACGCTCCGAACGGAAATCGGCCCGCTTGCAAAGCATAAATACGGGGATGGTCATCATCGCCACATTAAGCGAACAGTAAGTGAAGAAGAGTTCGAGCATCTCCTCCGTATATTCCGGCAACGCTGTGATGTGGCGGAAACCGAAGAAGGTCACCGCATAGCCGATGGCAAACATAGGAATGCCGATGAAGCAGAGCTGACGGCACGTCCATTCGTGGTTCCTCAGATAATGGCCCAACAATAGATAGCCGTTAAAACCGGCAAAGTAATACAGCATACCGAACGAGTTCCACGAGCAAGTCCCCCAAAGGTACGGAGCGGCAAACTCGGTATAATAAGGCAGCAGCAGTGTCACTCCCCATGCTGCAAGAAACCATAGTTTGGCACGTTCCGAGGCCTTCTCCACCCATGCCGAGAATATCGGCAGATAGAGATAAAGCCCTATCAGCAGATAGATATACCACATGTGCACATCCAATAGAGAGAAATTAACAGGCATTTCTGCAATATATCCCAGGCTCACTGCCAGAGACTGGCGCATCGCTTCCTCACCCGAATAAGGGAAGAAATCCAGAATCACTTTCGGCTCCACTCCCAGCAGGCCCGTTATCCAGGGAAACAGATTGTAAATCACAGACCAGATGAGGAAAGGAAAGAATACGCGGGGGATACGTTTCTTGTAAAATGCCGAGGCGTCACCCCGTACCGGCAACAGCAATGCGCCGGTAATCATTACAAAAAGCGGTACGCAAGGACGGAGCGCCGCACCGTAGACAGCTCCCCAGAACTTGATGTCAACAATGTCGGGCGATGTGCCCGGATAGAAGTTAAAAGGGTCTGTGCAATGGCAGCAAACTACTGTAAACATTGCAACAAGGCGTACCACATCCAGCCATACGATGCGTTGTGCCGGAGTTTGTCGTGTAAGAGTTGGTTCCATGTTTTATTAAATTGGTTGTTTGGAGGGCTAAAGATAAAGAAGTTAACTGAGAAATGAAAAGGAGAATGTAACAAAAATGCGACAACAAACGAGTTTCAGCTTTGTCCTCCTATAAAAAAACAAGCTGTTTTATCAAAGTAAAACAAAAAAGCCGTAACAAGATTTTCTCCGTTACGGCTTTCCTTATATTATGCCCTTCTAAAAGGCTTCTGTTTTACTTGCTGCAATTCCAAGGCTTCAGTTGCTTGAAGAAGTCGTTGCCCTTATCGTCCACCAGGATAAATGCAGGGAAGTTCTCCACCTCAATCTTCCAGATAGCTTCCATACCGAGCTCGGGATATTCCACGCACTCAATGCTCTTGATGTTGTTCTGCGCCAAGATAGCGGCAGGGCCACCAATAGAACCCAGGTAGAAACCGCCGTACTTCTGGCAGGCATCCGTCACCTGTTGACTGCGGTTACCTTTGGCAAGCATAATCATGCTGCGCCATGGCTTTGGAAGAGGTCTACATACGGGTCCATACGTCCGGCAGTAGTCGGGCCCATGGAGCCGCAAGCCATGCCTTGAGGAGTCTTGGCAGGACCGGCGTAGTAGATGGGATGGTCTTTGATGTACTGCGGCAGGTCTTCGCCACGGTCCAGACGTTCTTTCAGCTTGGCATGTGCGATGTCACGGCCTACGATGATGGTTCCATTCAGAGACAAACGGGTGGAAACCGGATACTTGGTCAGTTCCTTCAGAATATCGGCCATCGGCTGGTTCAAGTCAATCTTCACCACGTCGCCTTCACCTGCCTTGCGGAGTTCTTCGGGAATCAGTTCGCCCGGGTTGCTGTCGAGCTTCTCAATCCAGATACCTTCTTTATTGATTTTACACTTGATGTTACGGTCGGCAGAGCAGGAAACACCCAGACCCACGGGGCAGGACGCACCGTGACGCGGCAGGCGGATGATGCGGATGTCGTGAGCCAGATACTTGCCGCCGAACTGGGCACCGAGACCAATCTTATGAGCTTCTTCCAGTACCAGCTTCTCCAGTTCCACATCGCGGAAGGCGCGGCCGAACTCATTGCCGGTAGTGGGCAGATTGTCGTAGAAGTGGGTGGAAGCCAGTTTCACAGTCAGCAAGTTCTTTTCGGCAGAGGTACCGCCGATAACGAATGCGATGTGATAGGGAGGACAAGCTGCCGTACCCAAAGTCTTGATTTTTGAGATAAGGAAGGGAACCAATGTTTCGGGGTTGAGGATAGCCTTTGTCTCCTGGTAGAGATAAGTCTTGTTGGCAGATCCACCCCCCTTGGTAACGCAGAGGAACTCGTACTCCATACCTTCCGTAGCTTCGATGTCAATCTGTGCCGGGAGATTGCATTTCGTATTCACCTCATCGTACATGGTGAGGGGAGCATTCTGCGAATAGCGCAGGTTCTCTTCGGTATAAGTCTTGTAAACACCCAGTGAGAGAGCTTCTTCATCACAGTAGCCGGTCCATACTTGTTGTCCCTTTTCGCCGTGGATGATTGCCGTACCCGTATCCTGGCAGAAAGGAAGTACCCCCTTGGATGCTACCTCTGCATTGCGCAGGAAGGTGAGCGCCACATATTTATCGTTATCGCTTGCTTCGGGGTCACTCAGAATCTTAGCAACCTGCTCGTTGTGCGAACGACGCAACATGAACGATACATCGCGGAAAGCCGCATTGGCCATTGCCGTCAAACCTTCTTTTTCAATCTTCAGGATAGGTTTTCCTTCAAACTCGCTTACTGACACGTAATCTTTCGTAAGCAGATAATACTCAGTAGTATCTTTTCCCTTCTCAAACATGGGCTGATACTTGAACGGAGGTGTTGTTGCCATAATTACTCGTATATTTAATGTTTAAAAGTGATTCGGGTAGCAAAGGCAGCACAAAACCGCCTTTACCGAGCAAAGGTAAAAACTATTATTGAAATAATTCTTTAATTAGAGTAAAAACGCAACAAATCATAATTAATTTTCTGATACCCGCTGCATCCGCCCTATCAGTTCATCGCCCAGCGCCGTCTTCACCTCAATGTGTTTCAGCACAGCCATTACAAACGGATTGCTTTCAAAGTCGCCGCGTACCTGCTCAAAGTCGAGTTCCTTTTCCAAGCGTGAGCCATCGGCTCCAAAGCCCGTCATGGAAGCCAGTGAAAATTCTTTCTTGGCATCCTCATACACCATGCGGTCGAGGCCTACTACCGCTTCTTTCCATTTTTCGACAATATGTATGACGTCTTCCGCCGTCATACCTTCCGGCTTGATACCATAGAACTCTTCCAGCTTCTCATACGCCCAGGTCCATTCGTAGGTGTAGTAGTTGCTGTGCATCTTCTCAAACTCGGCATTGATAGACTTCAAGCGGTTGACTTTACCGGACTCAATACCGTCTATCAGCGCATCTATCTCACTCTTCGGGGCTATCAATCCGGAAATATCCACCCATTCGCCGCTGCCAATGGCAGTATCGGGCTTCAAACGGGCCCGTATTTCTTCATTGCTCCGGAAGTCAATGCCTTCCAAGCGCTTGATGACAGAGTTTCCGAGGAACTTATGAATGGCTATTTCATAGAAGCGGATGCCTTTCACCAAAGCCGAGTTACGTATCTTCGCGCTATGGAAAGAGTAGATGTCCGAAAGCTCGCCACTGGCATGACGCAGATTCTGCAACGTTTCCCGTCCCTTGAACATCTTCTGCACCGTGTAGGGGCTGAGAAGATTATAGTTGATGTAATCCAGTTTGTTCGGGTCGGTACGCCCGTCACGTTTCGGCCACTTCTGGGCATCACGAATGGTACCCACACTACGCAAGTTGACACCGGGCACGAGATAAGTCGTATTATTCTGCTCTATCAAGTAAGAGAACGGCAGGTTCGAAGTATCGGAATGGTTAACGTGGCGCCCCATTACCAAGGAGAACGCCCCCACCCTTGCAGGCCACAAGATGTACGAATCGGAAGTCGTCTTGGCACCACGCTCCAAGGTACCTTGATGGATAGGCCCTAACTTATACATGTGGTTGCTCTGATTGGACCCCGAACCGGCATTCATAAAGGAAAACATACCGGCAATCAGCAACGTGGATTTATGGTGCGTCACCGTATAAGGTCCGGCAAAAATAGCGCACGCCTCCCCATTCTCTCCCTGGCAATTGCTGAAGAACAAAGAATCCGAGGCAGAGTAGTTGTGTCCCAACTTGCATGCCTGCCCCACGAAGCAGCGGCTCAGCATAGCTCCGTCGTCCACATGCGACCCGGTAGAGATGATGAAATCATCACAAATCACCCCATGCCCAATGTGTACCGGCGCCACCTCGTTGCTGTTGATGCTTCCGTTATACAGACGACATGTACCACAGATGCGGCAATAATCACCGATGCGCACATTCTTTATGGAACCGGTGTTCAATATCATTACATGGTTCCCGATGCTTCCTACAGCAGAAGCATGTTTGTTGGAATAAAAATCCGTGATTTCCTTCATCCGTGCAATCAGCTCCGGACGATGGCGGTAAAGCGCCAGAATATAGGCTTGGTGTGCGGAGAGTTTATCATTAATCAGCACCTCACGGCCTCCCGTCTCATTCAGGACAGACACTTCTACCCCGTTGCCGAACTTCGACACACCGTCTACCAGAATAATATCCACATTCTCAATGAAGGTATCATGCCCTATTTCATAATTGGCAATGTAGTTCTGGATATTCTCAATGCAACAGTTATCTCCCACTGTTACATTATGCAACGTCACATGCCGCAAACCGGAATGCTTCCTGATTCCTCCCGGCAACATAAATTCTGAATGGAACACTCCCAAACGCACCTCGCCCGAGAAACGGGTATGATGCACAAATTCCGTTGAGAACTCTTCTGCAACGGTTACTTTCCCCCAATCATCTGCCAGACATGACTGGCTCTTCAACCGGAGAATTTCATCTTCGGTCAGTCTTCTGTAATTCATCCTTATAATGAGTTATGAGGAGGGTGTGTCAAAACTGGTATTCACCACAGATTACACAGATTTGCACAAATAAGCATCATTGATTATCAGCAGATTAAGCTCATTCTGTGTTAATCCGTGTAATCTGTGGTGAATTTTGACACACCCTCCTAAAATTAAACTTCTTCTTCGTAGGTCTGATAAAGAAAGTCATTATAGGGGTACTTCTGCACGTGCAATTCCTTCACACGCTGATAAACCACACTCTTCAGTTCCTCCATATTGATTTTTTCGCGGGCGGAGATAAAGAGGCAGTTATCCTCCATCTTAGCCATCCACGTCTTCATCAGTTCTTCGAGCGTCAAGTTTTCCTTGGTTCTGGGGGTAAGGTCGTCAGCCGCTTTCTCTATATAGGTATAAGCGTCTATCTTATTGAATACAAGAATCATGGGCTTATCGGCGGCACCGATATCTGCCAACGTCTTGTTCACAACTTCTATCTGTTCTTCAAAATCCGGATGAGAGATGTCTACGATATGCAACAGCAAGTCTGCCTCGCGCACCTCGTCCAGGGTAGACTTGAAGGAGTCTACCAAATCCGTCGGCAATTTACGGATAAAGCCCACCGTATCAGAGAGCAGGAACGGCAGGTTCTCAATAATCACCTTACGCACCGTAGTATCCAACGTGGCAAACAGCTTGTTCTCGGCAAAAACTTCACTTTTCGAAAGCAAAGTCATCAATGTGGATTTTCCCACGTTGGTATATCCCACCAATGCCACACGAATCAAGCGTCCGCGGTTCTTCCGCTGGGTAGACTTCTGCTTGTCAATCTCAGCCAAGCGCTCCTTCAACAATGACATACGGTTCAAGATGATACGGCGGTCCATCTCCAGCTGCGTTTCACCCGGACCGCGAAGTCCCACGGAACCTTTACCTCCACCGGCACCGGAGCCACCACCCTGGCGTTCCAAGTGGGTCCATAAGCGTTGCAGACGGGGCAGCATATACTTGTATTGCGCCAACTCCACCTGCGTTTTTGCATTGGCAGTCTGTGCACGCATGGCAAAAATATCGAGAATGAGCGAAGTACGGTCCAATATCTTAATCTTCAACTCCGCTTCAATGTTACGTATCTGTTTCGCAGAAAGTTCATCGTCAAAAATCACCATACCGACTTCACGTTCGGCTTCTTCTTCATTCCGGATATACTCCTTAATTTCTTCCAGCTTGCCCTTGCCGACGTAAGTCACGGAGTTTGCCTGGTCCAACTTCTGAGTAAACCGCTTTACGACTTCCGCCCCGCTGTCTCAGCCAAGAATGCAAGCTCGTCCAGGTATTCGTTGGTCTTTCGCTCATCCTGAGTCTTCGTGACAAGCCCTACCAATACCGCTGTTTCTGCCTGTACTTCGGAGATTACAAATTCTTTCATAGTTTCTATACCTTATTATATATACATTATGTATTGTTGGTTCGTGGCGACAAATATACGAAAATTTAATGGAATAGGTATATCGCTATTGCCTTTTATAGTAGAACAGAAATGATTTGCGAAAAGAAAAGCGAATAGAGAGAGTATCTTACTTCGTATTTTTTCGCAAACCAATTCTGTTCGACTATATTACAAATAGTAATGCGGGGCAAATACCATTATACCAAGGCATTCGTCACGCATCCTCTACTTTTTCTAATTAGGAAAGGCCCAAAGTCATACTTATTTGCCTATCAAAGCACGTTTTACAAACTGAGGTGGGGCAAAGTATCTGCCTTTACCGACTTGTTCCACACTTTTAGTGGTGACTCCGACCGGCTGCGGCAAGTGTTCACGGTCAAATTTCACAAACTCTTCATAATTATACTACACGGAGTGCCATAGGCAGTCTCCATAACACGTTTGTAGATGGCTTCGCGTGAAGGGGCATTGAAACCGTGTATATTGCTTCGCATCATGCTTTCATTGGTTGGGCGCCAAGCACCGTTCCAATAAGTACAAGCACCTTCATAGGTACTCAGAGTCTCTCCAAAAGCATCAGCACCGGCATAGCGCTCGTCTTCCAAAAAGTGCTTCCATATCACCTGGCTCTTGTCACCGATAAAATCGACATTCATAGCCCAACCAAACGTTTGCAACAGTTGATTATCCTCTATCTCCTTTGCAGGAATCTGTCCCATTGACTGATAGGAATATTCATCCAATAACTTGGCAAATCCGTGTCCTATACACTCATGACACAGCACTTGGCGGAAAGCCTCGCTCTCCATACCACTAATAATTGGACAATAACCGATAGCATATTCTATCAAACTACCATCTTCCGTACCATAACCAAAGTAAGTAGTGCCGGCATACGCTTCCGTATTTAATATGACTATAGACATCGTCTCGTAAAACATCCCCAGATTGGTTCTGATTTCATCCACGGCTTGCGTATAGCGCTGTACCATCCCTTCATCTCCTTTAATAAACGTACTGTTCCCACCTTCCAGCCAACAACTGAATTTTGTAGAATAACCTTCACCCAGAGCATCGTTCAACGATACGGCAGTCACCATCCATACATCGAAATACTCACGCAAAGATTTTACCGGTTCTTCCGAGAAGAAGTGTTCCATACCTTTCTCCATTACTTTCCGGTAAAAGCCACTTTGAATATCAGTATCCAGAAATCCGTCTCCCATAAACACTACCGGGATTCCGTTCCCTTTAGAGTGTGTCTGCAACTTTACCACCTTACCATCATCCGTTTCAAGATCTGTGGAAGTACCTACTCCCGCTCCTTCCTGCACAATAGAGATTTCATCAGATTCTATCAGTTGCTTACCGGCAGCATCTTCTATTACTATTTGCAATATAGCTGTTCGCTCAGCGCGGGAAGAGTTTGGTAATACCCTGACATCAAACGACTTCTCCACCAACGCTTTTGTTTTTTCATTGAATGCTAACCAATCTTTTGCATCTTTTGAATAGCGTATTTTCACAACACCCTCTTGCAAATTCGTGGTGAACTCCAACCGTATAGCCATGCCTTCGGCAGGCACATTATAGGTCGTTTGCTTCATTTCAAGAATATCCTTCTTTCGTTGGCTTATTTTCAATTCCTTGATTACAGTACCACCGGCAGAGAAAGTAACGGTTGCTTCACGCACTTCTCCCGTACGGTTTCCTTCTTTGGCAAAAACGGCAAGAGAAGAGTTTCCCGCATTGCCTTGTGCCGGAGAAAGAGTAATCCAATCAGTGTCGGTACTTGCTTGCCAAGAATGGGAACTGGAGAAATTGAGTGTAAGCCTAGAATCTTTCTCAGCCCCCAAGACAAGATTCTCTACACCAGAACTGAATTGGAGGGACGGCGCCTCTTCATCATCTTTAGAACAAGCCACCAGCACGAAGACGCACAGTAGAAGAAACGATAATTTTGTTTTCATATTTCTCACGTATTATAATTAAACCGTTAATCAGATACAAAGATTAAACTAAAAAGAGTTGCACCAAACATAATATCATTTTATGTTGATACAACTCTTTCAATATAATAATGTCAATCTATTGACATGCCATCTACAAACTATTCAGCAGAAGCTTCCTGGTATTCTTCCCAACCTTCCAAAGAGAAGAACAAAGTGGTCGGATTGGTTGCAATACCAGCCTTTCCCACAGCCCACAAACTTTCTATAGACGCGAACAGAGAATTAGGACCGAATACGATAGAAGCAAGTTTTCCTTCTTTATCATAAGCCACTTCGCCCAACGGGAAATCATCCTTAGTACCCTTGAACACACCATACGCAGAGCCACCAAGCAACTGTCCGTCGCTACTATTCAAGAATGCTCCAAACTTGAATGCAGGTATATGCGCTTCTTTTCCAGTAATATCAATCTGCATCTTGACATTCGGATTAACAATACTTTCCGAATCAAAGTAAGGATAACCGTCATAAATGCCATTGTCATCAACATTCTCTGCCACACAATAAGGACTATTCAAGCGTACACGCAGACTGCCATCCGGGAATGAAGCATATTCAGCATTCACATACCATGACAGCGGATAATCAACACCATAAAGTGTAGAAATCATACCATCTGTGTAGATAGCCGTTTCCAATGGATTCCATTTAATACGGATGACGCTACCTGAAACATAAACCGTCTTATCCAAATACGGATTGTAATCACCTTCTACAAACTTTAAAGCATAGTTGTAAGATGTTCCGATTTCTGCATTCGGAAACTTCAAAGTCAATGCAGCTTCTTTCTCTCCATCTGCAAAAGATACTGTGGCAGGTACTTCAAATACGTTTTCTGTATTGTTCAATACCTCCACTCCTACGGTTGCAGTACCATCTGTCTTCTCACGGGTCACGGTCAATGTCAGTTCCATTGCAGCTTCCGGTTCCAACTCATAGTCATACTTATTCGCAGCAGAGAATGAAGCACCTTGACAACTCTCCGGCACCAAGGGAGATGATTCTCTTTCGATATCGTCAGAACAAGCCGAAAAGGCCAGCAACCCTCCGGTCAGTGCAAAAAGAAAATATTTATTTATAGTTTTCATATATTCATCTTATTAAAGTAGTTAATCTGTTACACCATCAGTAAGCCCCATTCCTTCACCGGGTTTAGGCATTGTACCATCCAAATTGTTTGCCGTCGGAGGGATACCGGTGTTGGCATTTGTCTCATCTTGCGGAATGCGCATCAGCAACCAGCCGTTATCAGCAGCGACATTGAAGGCAAAAGCATCGGGAAAGTTAGTCGTTACGCCATTCTTCACACGTACTATATTTCTGCCCAAACGCATAATGTCTGCCATGGCAAAGCCCTCGCCCCATAATTCAATACGGCGTTGCAACCATACGGCATTTTGCACGCCTGTAGCATCGGTAGCTCTACAAGTGTATTTTTCGTCACGGTAGGTCTTAACGAAGTTTTCCAGCTGTTGCTTGCCATTGCCCGGATTCCCGGCCATGGCAGTGGCTTCTGCCTGAATCAGAATCATTTCTTCCACACGCATCAACGGCCAGTCATTAGCGGCGGCATTGTTGCCAAGCCCTCCGTACATACCGAACTTGACATTGGTATATGGCAAGAAAGCTGCTTTACCTTGATTGGCAACCGTCAGAGTTGCAATGCCATCACCGGAGGCAAGACCACGCCAACTCTGTCCCGCCAAGTTGTCAGAGTGCAGGTTCTCGTCAACCCACCACCCCTTACGTACGTCGGTTTCAGAAATCAGATTAAACAACAATACGTTGATGCACTTGTACATACCTACACCGGCTGAATAAGAACCTTCACAGAAAGACCCGATTACTCCCGGCCAAGAAATCAAACTGTTCTCAGAGTTATAATCCGCTTCAGTAATCTCCAAAGCCCACATCCAACCACTTTCATCAGAAGAAACGAACATCGGTTTTGTCAACTCCGCTCTTTGATAAGGAGTGTAACCCACCATGGCTTTAGCGGCATCGTCGGCAGCGGCCTGCCAATTTTCCATATAAAGGTTGGCACGAGCACGCAAACCGTAAGCTATTTGCTGGTCTATTTCACTCTTATCTTTACGCGTATAGCCCTCCAGGTCAGCAATTGCGCCCGTCAAATCTCTGATAATCAATTCATAGACATCCTGCACTGTAGCACGCGGGTTATTAGGGTCTGCCGCCATTTCTTCTGTAACCAAAGGGATACAAGGTTTATCTTCGTTACCTTTATATTTGAACTGGAAGTACGGAGCCACGCTCAGATAGTCGAAAGCACGGATGGCTTTGGCCTGACCGCGATAAGAAAGCAGTGTGGGGTCTGTCGTATCATCGGGAATTGAATTCAAAATGTCATTTGCCATTTTGATTTGATTATAGAACAAAGCCCAACGCATATAGGGATTGGCATACGTATCACTACGGTCAGAAAATTCACTGCAAGTGGTGAACCAGTTATAACCGTTATCGGGTGCCACCATATCGGGACCATTCAAATCATTAGAAAGACATACGGCAGGATAACCGAAGTCATCACCACGTTCCGAAGTAGAGCCGAATACAGTGAACTGTTTCAGGTTGGAAGAGTACATACCCACAATATCTGCAGCCAGACGTTCGGGCAGCATGCCTACCACCTCCTGCTTTTGGTCTTCAGTAAAACTACCGCTTTGAGGAAAGGTGTCCAAGTCGGTACATGAAGCCAGCGCCATACTTCCTATGGCCAATGCTGATAATATCTTATTATATGTTTTCATATTTCTCTTTTTATAATAAAAGTCTATTGGTTAGAATTTCAAAGTAATACCACCGGTGATGGTACGTAAAGCCGAGTAAGTGAAGTTACCGCTACCGGTAGAGCTACCCAACCCGATGAACTGACGCGGGTCAAAACCTTTGCGGCAAGATATAACACCCAAGTTGTCTCCCGTTACATAAAGACGAAGGCTTGATACACCCAACTTTTGAACCCAACGTTTGGGCAATGTATATCCCAACGTCACATTGTTGATACTCAAATAATCAGAACTTACCAAAAAGCGAGATGAGATACGTTGGCTTGAAACATCAGATACAGACATACGAGGAATATCACTGTTCATATTCTCAGGAGTCCATGCTTTCAATACATCTTTGTGGAAATTCTGTCCTATCAAGTCACCGGTCTGCATCAGTGCCTCGTAGGTACCATCATACACCTTACCGCCCAATTGATAAGAAAGTTGTACACCCAAATCGAAACCATATGCATTCAACTGCGTACCGAAACCGCCATATACTTTCGCAAGTGTACTGCCCAAATCAGACTGCTGTGCTTTTTCATAGTCGGTGGTAAGCGTGTAATCGCCATTATCCGGATCTACATAATATTGTGCCATACCGTTCTCTTTATTAACACCTGCATATACCGGTAAGTAAGAGTTGTAGAGAGAACCGCCTACCCGATAGATGGCATTTGAGTACTTGATACCTTCTTCGCGCACTGTTGCATCAAGGTCGGTAATCTTATTTTTGTAATGAGTCAGGTTGAAGTTGGCCGACCATTCTATATCATTGTTCTTAAACAAAACGCCATTGAAATCCAATTCGATACCTTGGTTTACGATAGAACCACATTCTTGGGGATAGAAGAGTAACCATAAGAGATGGGCACAGGTTGATTGTAGAGCAAGTCGGAAGTTTTACGGTTAAAGTATTCTACCGTACCGTTGAAACGGCTACCGAACAATTCAAAGTCGAAACCGGCATTGAATGCATGTGAAGTTTCCCAAGTAATGTCCTTGTTACCTTTGAATGCAAAAGACACAGCGTAGTCACCATTACTGTTCTTTACAGTAAACTGGTCCGCATAAGCATAATAATATGCAGAGTTGGTCCCTAAATTGTCATTACCCTGAACACCGTAACTTGCCTTTACTTTCAACATATCAATCCAGTCGATACCGTCCATGAAATCTTCTTTGGTCATCAACCAGGCCAAACCTACACTACCGAAGTTACCCCAACGATTGTCCGGGTGGAAACGTGAAGAAGCATCACGACGATAAGAAGCAGACAAAAAGTACTTTCCGTCATAATCATACTGGGCACGTGCCAGATAACCGATTGTGGCATATTCATGTGTATAAGAACTTACACTCGGAGGAGTATTGATAGCATTGTTAAGCTCACCGATAAAAGGATTATAGAGCTTGGAGTTAGAACCGCCCAAGTATTGAATCTTGTGGGAATAAGACTCAAAGCCGGCCAACAAATCCATGTTATGCACCTGATTAAATGTCTTCTTGTAGGTTGCCATATACTGCTGGTTGATGTCGAAAATACGTTGATGAACAACAGACACGGAACCACCGGAAGAAACAGCACCTCCATAGAAAGGATTATTCAGCGTATTTTTGCGCTGGTTCAACACATTGGCACCCAACGTAGCAGTGATGTTCAACCCTTCTATCGGAGTAATGGTAGCATACCACTTAGTACTCAACATATCACTGTAAGTGTTTTGGTCATCCAGATTCAATGTACCTGCCGGATTACCCATTAAAGTAGGTCGGTTAAAATTGGAAGAACCGGAACCGAAATCGTAAACAGTCATTCCCCTATTGTCTTTCATGATAGTTCCATCAACATTACGAACATACATCGGATAGATGGGAGCAATCAAATTGGATATGTAGAACAAGTTTCCGGTAGAACCCCAGTCATCCTGTCCCGACGGAGACTTTATATTATAATAGGTGTAAGCGATATTGGTACCCACTTTCAACCACTTATTAGCTTGGTAGTCAGTCTTGGCACGACCGGCAAAACGCTGGAAACCAGAATTGGCAATAATTCCATTGTCATCCAAATAGCCGGCTGATACATAATAGTTCAATTTGTCGGAAGCACCGGAAATTGTCACATTGTATTCCTGACGCATATTTCCTTCACCGAAAATTTCATCATACCAGTCATCCGGTGTATAATAATAAGTACCATCAGAATAGCCCAAAGTAGCATTAGGATTCAGTTTGAAATTGGTTCCAATTAACTTCTCGCCTTCAGGAACGGTATAAACCAGATAGCCTAAACCACCGTTATTGGCGTCCAAGAATGTTTTGTCGGCAAAAGCATAAGCCTCAGCAGCAGAAGAACCATTGTAGATTTTAGAATTGTACATGGCACGATAAGCGGTTTCATAGTACATCGCAGGATCGGTCATCACATCATAATTGGGCACACCACGTCTGTTGGAGCCCCATTTGGCATCTACTGTAATTTGAGCCGCACCGGTAGCACCTTTCTTTGTGGTAATCAGCACCACACCATTGGCACCACGTGCACCATAAATAGCATTGGCAGCAGCATCTTTCAACACAGTCATAGACTCAATATCTTGCGGGTTGATAGCTGAGATTTCGCCGTCATAAGGTACCCCGTCTACTACATACAGAGGAGCATTACTGGCCGACATAGAGCCGATACCACGGATACGAATACTGGCCGAACTACCCGGTTGACCGTTACTTTGGGTGATTTGCACACCGGCAACCTGACCTGCCATCGCATTTGTCACATTGGAAACAGTTCTCTCTGCTATTTTTTCCGATTTGATAGTTGAT
>NZ_BAKJ01000022.1 GCF_000614125.1 Bacteroides rodentium JCM 16496 | reverse complement strand
AAGACGCAAGGAATGAAAGAAAGGTTGCAAAGCTTTGCTTTGGTCAGAACATCCGGCTGACGCGAACTATACCTGCCACCAGCACATCTATCTCCTCCCGGGTATTGTAAAGTCCGAAAGATGCACGCACCGTTCCTTCGATGCCAAGACGCTGCATCAATGGTTGGGCACAGTGATGTCCCGTGCGTACGGCAATGCCAAGACGGTCGAGCAATGTACCCATATCGAAATGATGGATATCACCTACCAGAAACGATATGACACTACCCTTGTCTTCTGCCTCGCCGAAGATACGCATACCGGGAATCTCTTTCAGCCGTTGCATGGCATACTGGGTCAATTCGCGTTCATAGGCGGCAATCTTGTCCATCCCAACCAGCGAAACGTAGTCCAAAGCTTTGGCAAGTCCGGTAGTACCGATATAATCCGGCGTACCGGCTTCGAACTTGAAGGGCAGTTCGTTGAAAGTAGTTTTCTCAAAAGATACATGCTGAATCATCTCCCACCGCCCTGATAGGGAGGTATCCTATCCAGCCACTCCTCTTTACCATAAAGCACCCCTACCCCCGTAGGACCATACACCTTGTGAGCGGAGAAAACGAAGAAATCGGCATCCAGGTCCTGCACATCCACCGGCATGTGGGGAATGGACTGAGCACCGTCCACAAGCACCGGAACGCCCTGCTCATGGGCAAAAGCAATCATCTCCTTGACGGGATTGACCGTACCCAGCACATTGGAAACATGTGCCACACTGACAATTCTGGTACGCTCGGAGAACAACTGCCTATATTCGTCCAACAGGAGTTCGCCCTTGTCATTCATCGGAATCACCTTGATGGCAATTCCACGCTTGGCGGCAAGCAGCTGCCAGGGAACAATGTTACTATGGTGTTCCATCACAGAAAGAATCACCTCATCCCCCTCCTGCATAAATTCCTCACCAAAGCTGGAGACAAGCAGGTTGATACTCTCCGTCGTACCACGGGTGAAGACAATCTCATTCGTGCTGCGGGCATTGATGAAACGTCTCACCGTCTCACGCGAGGCCTCGTGCAACTCTGTAGCCTGCTGCGAAAGGAAGTGCACCCCGCGATGCACATTGGCATTGACCGAATAGTATTCGTCCGTAATAGCATCTACCACACAGCGGGGCTTCTGCGTAGTGGCACCGTTGTCCAGATAGACCAACGGCTTGCCATATACCTCACGGGAAAGGATGGGGAAATCAGCTCGAAGCCTCTCCCCCAACCCCTCCCTCGTAGGGAGGGGGGACAGGATACTCTTGTTTATATCGTTGTTCATAATGAATCGGGATTATAAGTTATGGATGATATTCTTATTCCGTATTAAAGCCCGTTTGATTCGCTCTGAGGGTGTGTCAGAATTCACCACAGATTACACGGATTAACACAGAATGAACTTAATCTACTGATAATCAAAGATGCTTATCTGTGCAAATCTGTGTAATCTGTGGTGAATACCAGTTTTGACACACCCTCTCGGGGGAGCGGCTTTACTTGCAGATGGCGCATCCCTGGCATTTGTTCAGTTCCCCCCGGAAACGCTTCTCTACCAGCAGATGCAGACGGTCTTTCAAAGCATCCAAACGGATGGTGTCGATGACTTCGTTGACAAAAGCGAACATCAGCAGCAGGCGCGCCTCACGCACCGGGATGCCACGCTGCCGCATATAGAAGAGAGCGCTTTCATCGAGCTGCCCCACCGTAGCGCCGTGACTACACTTCACGTCATCTGCATAAATCTCCAGCTGAGGCTGGGTGTACATATGTGCATCTCGGGTGGCACAAAGATTGCGTTGGTCTGTTGCGAACTGGTGTGCTGTGCGTCAGGGCGCACTAAAACCAGACCGGCAAAGGCACCTACAGCCTGCTCGTCAAGGACATACTTATAAAGCTCATTGCTGGTACAGTTGGGCACGGCATGATCGATCGTCGTATGATTGTCCACATGCTGATTCTTGTCTGCAATGGCCATACCGCACAGATTCAGCTCCGCATGTTCACCGGCAAGCGTCACACGGGTTGTATTCCGCGTAGTTCCGTTGTGCAGGGTCATGCCATTCAGCAATACATTGCTATTGGCTTCCTGCTTTACATACATATTGCTGATGCGTACCGTACTGGTGTGTGTCTCTTCAAGTTCATAAAAATCGAAAGTGGCATTCTCACCGGCAAAGATTTCTATCACCTGCGTTGCCAGGAAGTTCACGCTGTCCATCGCATGGTCACACACCAACAAGCGGGCTTGTGCGCCCTCCTCCAGAATAATCAGCACACGGCGGTTCACCATAAAATTGACGTCACCACGCAAGATATTCACCAGCTGAATAGGTTTCTCTACCACCACGTTCTTAGGAACATAAAACAGAACGCCGTCTTGTGCAAAAGCGGTGTTGAACGCCGTCACCCCATCCTCTGCCGTATCAGCCAACTTGCCATAATATTTCTTCACCAAATCGGGATGTTTCTCGGCCACCTCCTTCAGGCTGCCGAAGATAACCCCTTCAGGCAGATGGGACTTGGGCAAAGCCCTGCCATAAAAAGCATCGTTCACCACAAAATAAAGAGCAGTGCTCATATTGGGAACATCGCACTTGAACACTTCATAAGGATTCACCGGAATTTCCAACCGGTTCAAGTTCAAGCCATAATCCGGCTCAAAGAACTTGCTGATATCCGTATATTTGTATTTCTCCTCCTTACGGGTGGGAAAGCCCAAGCGCTCAAAGTCGGCAAAAGCAGCGGCACGCGGCGCATTCAGCACCTCGGCACTATGCCGGCATATCATCGCCTCCGTTTGGGAGAAAAGGTCTATGTATTGTTGCTCTACACTCATGTTTTCAGATTATGAGTTTATAATTCACCTGCTTCTTTCCTTATCCAATCGAAGCCACGTGTTTCAATCTCCTTCGCCAATTCCGGTCCACCGGTCTTTACGATACGTCCGCCCAGCAGTACATGTACCGTATCGGGTTTGATATAGTCCAACAATCGCTGGTAGTGGGTAATGACCATAGCACTGGTTTCCGCAGTCTTGAGTTTGTTGAAACCGTCGGCCACGATACGCAGGGCATCCACATCCAATCCGGAATCCGTCTCGTCCAGAATGGCAAAAGTCGGTTCCAACATCGCCATCTGGAATATCTCGTTACGCTTCTTTTCACCGCCACTGAAACCTTCGTTCACGCTACGGTTGGCCAGCTTGTTGTCCAACTCCACAATGGCACGCTTCTCGCGCATCAGCTTTAGGAACTCACTGGCCGACAAAGCAGGCAGATGGCGGTACTTGCGTTGCTCATTCACAGCCGCACGCATGAAGTTCACCATCGACACGCCCGGAATCTCTACCGGAGCCTGGAAAGAAAGGAAGATTCCTTCATGTGCACGGTCCTCAGGACTCATGGCAAGCAAGTCCTTGCCATTAAAAGTAATTGAGCCGCGCGTCACTTCGTAAGCAGGATGGCCTACCAACACATTACTCAACGTACTTTTACCGGCACCGTTCTGTCCCATCAGTGCATGTACTTCTCCATCACGTATGGTCAAGTTGATGCCTTTCAATATTTCTTTGCCATTGATGCTGGCATGCAGGTCTTTTATCTCTAACATCTTTGTATTTACTATTTGACTATTTACAATTTACTATTTAATAAATCACCCCACGCTTCCTTCCAGCGAAATGGCAAGCAATTTCTGCGCTTCTACGGCAAACTCCATCGGCAGCTTATTCAATACTTCCTTGGCATAGCCATTCACAATCAGCCCCACCGCATCTTCCGTAGAGATACCGCGCTGGTTACAATAGAATATCTGGTCCTCACTAATCTTGCTGGTGGTGGCCTCATGCTCCACGATGGCCGTTTCGTTTCGGATGTCCATGTAAGGGAAAGTATGCGCACCGCATTTGTCGCCAAGCAACAAGGAGTCGCACTGGCTGTAATTACGGGCATTGTCCGCTTTCTGTGCCACGCGCACCAGACCACGGTAAGAGTTCTCACTCTTTCCGGCAGAGATACCTTTGCTCACAATGGTACTCCGGGTATTCTTGCCCAGATGAATCATCTTTGTTCCCGTGTCTGCCTGCTGATGGTTATTGGTTACTGCCACACTATAGAACTCTGCCGTCGAATTGTCTCCGGAAAGAATGCAAGACGGATACTTCCAGGTAATGGCCGAGCCTGTTTCCACTTGTGTCCAAGACAGTTTACTGTCCACCCCTTTACAATGGCCACGCTTCGTCACAAAGTTATAGACACCACCCCGGCCCTCGGCATCACCGGGATACCAGTTCTGCACGGTGCTGTATTTCACTTCTGCACGGTCGTGCACCACAATTTCCACAATGGCCGCGTGCAACTGGTTCTCGTCACGCATCGGAGCCGTACACCCTTCCAGATAAGAAACGTACGAATCATCATCCGCCACAATCAAGGTTCTTTCGAACTGCCCCGTATTGCGGGCATTGATGCGGAAATAGGTGGACAACTCCATCGGACAACGTATCCCCTTCGGGATATAGACAAAAGAACCGTCGGAGAACACCGCCGAGTTCAGTGCCGCAAAAAAGTTGTCACGATAAGGCACCACCGAACCGAGATATTTCTGTACCAAGTCGGGATGCTCGCGTACAGCCTCGCTGAATGAGCAGAAGATGATTCCTTTCTCCATCAGCGTCTCCTTGAAGGTAGTCTTTACAGACACCGAGTCCATAACGGCATCCACAGCCATACCGCTTAACGCCATCTGCTCTTCCAGCGGAATGCCCAGCTTATTGAAAGTCTTTATCAACTCAGGGTCCACCTCATCCATACTCTTCGGACCCTCCTTCTTCTTCGTAGGGTCAGCATAGTAGGATATGGCTTGATAATCTATTTCGGGAATGCGGAGATGTGCCCATGTAGGCATCTCCAACGTCAGCCAGTGGCGATATGCCTTCAGGCGGAACTCCAGCAACCATTCCGGTTCTCCCTTCTTCTCAGAGATAAGCCGCACTACATCTTCATTCAGCCCGCGCTCAATGATGTCTGTATGCACGTCGGTCGTGAAACCGTACTTATACTTCTCCTGAGTGAGTTCCTTTACATATTTATTGGGTTCTTCTTGTTGCATCACTTCTATAATTACAAATTATGAATTACAAAATCACGGCTCACGGTATCAGTCAAAGTCTCCGTTTACAATCTGCTCCGTAACCGCCTTTGCCGCGGGAAAGAATATCCCGGCAAACTCTTCCATAGGATAATATAACACTGATTCTTTCTTTTTTGTTTTGCTAATCAGCGTATTGTCTCCGTCTATAAATTCGATGACACCAATCAGCAGGCTCGTCAGCAGGAGGTACTTCAAAGCTCCCAGACCGGCCCCCAACCAATGATTGAGCCAACCCAGCGAGACGGCCTCCATTGCCCGGGTCAGCAGAGAAGCCACCAGGGAGAAGAGCAAAGGAACAGCCAGCCAGATGAGGACAAATGCCAGTACTTGCGCCACTGTCATAGAGTCCGTCAACGTGGGGCACAGCTTCGCTGCCAACGAGGCATACAACGCCTTTGCCGCCAGCAGACCGACAATCAGCCCCAGCAAAGAGGCCAATTGCTTCACAAAACCTTTCATGAAGCCGATGATTGTGCCCAAGCCGAAAACAGCCAATATGATGATATCTATAATTGCCATAAAATTAATGTATCAATGTGCAAATGTGCTAATGTGCTAATATGCAAATGTGCTAATGGGGCAATGAGCAAATAGCTAATATGCAAAATGTGCCAATTGCCCTGCGGCATTTTCTGTACGCGCAGCCAATTGGCACATTAGCATATTTGCACATTATTCAATTATAATGTTTGCTTCACTTCTATTTCTTCGTAAGATTCGATAATATCGCCCACCTTGATGTCGTTGCAGTTTGTCAGGCTGATACCGCACTCGAAGTTGGTACCGACCTCCTTCACGTCGTCCTTGAAGCGCTTCAGGGCATTGATGGCACCTGTAAAGATTACGATACCGTCGCGTATCAAGCGGGCCTTGTCGCTGCGTTTCACCTTTCCGGTCTTGACCATGGCACCTGCCACCAGTCCCACCTTCGTGATGTTGAACACTTCGCGCACCTCGATGGTTGCCGTTATCTGCTCCTTCAATGTCGGTGCCAGCATACCTTCCATGGCAGCCTTCACCTCTTCGATGGCATCGTAGATGACGGAGTACTTGCGGATATCCACACCCTCCTGCTCTGCCATCTTGGCGGCAGCACCCGAAGGACGTACCTGGAAACCGACGATAATCGCATCCGAAGCGGCAGCCAGCGAGACATCCGATTCGGAAATCTGACCGACACCCTTGTGGATTACGTTTACCTGCACCTGCTCCGTAGACAGCTTGATTAAAGAGTCGCTCAACGCTTCCACAGAACCGTCCACGTCACCCTTCACAATCACGTTCAGCTCATGGAAGTCACCCAGCGCCAGACGGCGGCCCACTTCGTCAAGCGTCAGCATCTTCTGCGTACGCAGACCTTGTTCACGCTGCAACTGTTCGCGCTTGTTGGCAATCTCGCGTGCTTCCTGCTCCGTTTCGATTACGTGGAACGTGTCGCCAGCAGCAGGTGCACCGTTCAAGCCCAATATCAGGGCAGGTGTAGAAGGACCAGCCTCCTGCATGCGCTGGTTACGCTCATTGAACATAGCCTTCACCTTACCGTAGCTGGTACCCGCCAGCACGATGTCGCCCATCTTCAAGGTACCGTTGGAAACGAGTACCGTAGCCACATAGCCACGCCCCTTATCCAATGAGGACTCGATAATGGAACCGGTAGCACGGCGGTTCGGGTTTGCTTTCAGCTCCAGCATTTCTGCTTCAAGCAGCACTTTCTCCATCAACTCGGGTACACCGATACCTTTTTTGGCAGAGATATCTTGCGACTGATACTTACCACCCCACTCTTCCACCAGGAAGTTCATGGCAGCCAGCTCTTCCTTAATCTTGTCGGGGTTGGCAGTCGGTTTATCAATCTTATTGATTGCAAATACAATAGGAACACCCGCAGCCATGGCATGGTTGATGGCTTCCTTTGTCTGCGGCATCACGTTGTCGTCAGCAGCCACAATGATGATGGCAATATCCGTAGCTTTGGCACCACGGGCACGCATGGCGGTAAACGCCTCGTGGCCCGGAGTATCGAGGAATGTAATCTTACGTCCGTCGTCCAGCGACACGTGGTAGGCACCGATGTGCTGTGTGATACCACCCGCTTCACCGGCAATCACATTCGCCTTACGGATATAGTCGAGCAATGAAGTCTTACCGTGGTCTACGTGACCCATCACCGTTACAATCGGAGCGCGAGGTTCCAAATCTTCCTCATCATCCTCTTCCTCTACGATGGCCTGCGCCACTTCTGCACTTACATATTCTGTCTTGAAGCCGAATTCCTCAGCCACCAAGTTGATGGTCTCGGCATCCAGACGCTGGTTGATGGATACCATCATACCAATGCTCATACAAGTGGCGATGACCTGAGTAACAGAAACATCCATCATGCTTGCCAACTCGTTGGCCGTCACGAATTCCGTAATCTTCAGTACCTTGCTTTCTGCCATTTCCATGTCTTCCAATTCCTGCATACGGCTGGAAGCCATGTCACGTTTTTCCTTACGATACTTGGCACCTTTGTTCTTTCCTTTGGAAGTGAGGCGTGCCAAAGTTTCCTTTACCTGCTTTGCTACATCTTCCTCGCTAACCTCCTGCTTGATGACCGGCTTCTTGAAGCGGTCCTTATTGCGGTTGCGGTTATTATTGGCATTGTTTCCACCAGGCTGGTTTCCACCTTGCGGGCGGGCACCCTGACCTTGCTGGGCACCTGCGTGTCCACGGTCGTTGCCACCACGCTGGAAGTTGGAAGCATTGTTGATGTCCACTTTCTCCTTATTGATACGGACACGTTTCTTCTTGCCGTTGGCATCGCCGGCAGCAGTATCCTTCAACTTGCTGTCATCACGGCGGATTTCCTTAATGATAGCTTCCTTCATCTGCTTCTTCTGATCCTGGCGAATCTTTTCCTTCTCTTCACGCTCCTTGCGTTTCTCCTCTTTCGATTTCTTCTTCGGGCGTGTGGATTGGTTTAGGGCCGCCAAGTCTATCTGTCCGATGACATTAATCTTCGAAACAAACTCAGGCTGATGTATCTTGAAGATTTCTTCTCCTTCTTCTTTCCCCTCTTTTTCAACCGGTGCTTCTTCAGCCGCCGGTGCGGGAGCAGGCGCTTCTATCATTTCTTCCTTTTTAGATTCTTGTTGAGCCTCTACAACCGGAGCAGGCTCCTCCTTGACAACGGGTTGTGGCTGCGGTTCCGAAACGGGCTGCGGCTCGGGCTCAGATGCCGGCTGTACTTCCGGTTGCAGCTGTGGCTCCGGTTGGGGAGCAGGAGCAGGTTCCGGTTGCGGCGTTTCTACAACTGCCGGTTCCTCCACCTTCTTCTCCTCTACCGCTTTTTCCGCTTCTTTCTCTTTTTCCTGAGCAGGAGCAGGTCTACGGTTCAGTTTGTCCAAATCAATCTTGCCTACCGGCTTGAACTTCGGACGTGCGTCTTCCGGAACAACCGTCTTAATCTCCTCGGGCTTCGCTTTCTCCTGCGTTTCCTTATAGCCGTCAATAGACACGGACGCCTTGTTGCGGTCCTTGCTCTGACGTTCCTGGATGAAACGCTCCGACTTTATCTTAAGGTCCTTATCTGTACTAAACTCCTTTTTGAGCAGTTCGAACTGTTCATCCGTAATTTTTGTGTTCGGATTTGCCTCGACGGTAAATCCCTTCTTTTGCAGAAACTCGACAGCCGTCGTAATCCCTACATTCAAATCTCTTGTTACTTTGTTTAACCTTATCGTCATCAAATTTTTCTATTTACGATTTAACCATTTACGATTTACGATTGATAATACTCGGAGCGGAACGACTTACATTTACAATCAAACTCTAATCGTAAATCGTAAATCGTAAAATCGTAAATCATTCATTCTCCTCTTCAAACTCCTGTTTCAAAATGCGCAATACCTCGTCCACCGTCTCTTCTTCAAGGTCCGTCTTCTCAATCAACATCTCACGGGGAGCGTTCAACACAGCCTTAGCCGTATCGATACCGATAGCCTTGATGGCATCGATAACCCAACCGTCTATTTCATCACGGAATTCGTCCAAGTAGATGTCTTCATCCTCTATAGCCTCATCCAACTCGCGGAACACGTCGATGGTGTACTCAGTCAACATACTGGCAAGCTTGATATTCAAACCGCCTTTACCGATAGCCAGCGACACCTCTTCGGGTTTCAAGAACACTTCAGCCTTGCGTTCTTCCTCGTTCAAGCGGATGGAAGAAATCTTGGCAGGGCTCAAGGCACGCTGTATAAACAACTGGATATTGGACGTATAGTTGATAACGTCGATATTCTCGTTGCGAAGCTCGCGGACAATACCATGGATACGGCTACCCTTCACACCCACGCAGGCACCTACCGGTCAATGCGGTCATCGTAGCTCTCAACGGCAATCTTGGCACGCTCGCCGGGGATGCGGGCAATCTTCTTGATGGTAATCAGTCCGTCATTGATTTCGGGTACTTCCATCTCAAACAGACGTTGCAGGAAGACGGGCGACGTACGGCTCAGGATAATCTTCGGATTATTATTCTTGTTGTCCACACGTGCCACTACGGCGCGGGCAGTCTCGCCCTTGCGGTAGAAGTCACTCGGTATCTGTTCGGTCTTGGGCAGCAACAGTTCATTGCCTTCATCATCGAGCAGCAGCATCTCCTTCTTCCAAATCTGGTAGACTTCCGCATTGATGATGGTACCCACCTTATCAATGTATTTGTTATAAATACTATCTTTCTCCAGTTCCAATATCTTGGAGGCCAACGTCTGGCGCAAGTTCAAGATGGCACGGCGACCGAAGTTCGCGAAGATAACTTCATCCGTCACTTCCTCGCCCACTTCATAAGAAGCATCAATCTTTTGTGCTTCGGACAATGCAATCTGCAGGTTCGGGTTTTCCAAATCCTCGTCTGCCACTACCTCACGGTTACGCCATATTTCGAAGTCACCCTTGTCCGGGTTTACAATTACGTCGTAATTCTCATCGGTACCGAACATTTTCGCAATCACACTACGGAACGACTCCTCAAGTACGCTTACCATCGTGGTTCTGTCGATATTCTTCAGTTCCTTAAATTCCGAAAATGTATCTATCAAGCTGACAGTTTCTACTTTTTTGGCCATAGTCTTATTTAAAACTGATTAAGTATTTAGTGTATTTTATCTCTTCATACGTAAAGGTCAAGTCCTCGTCCACCAGCTTGGGACGCTTGGCACCTTCCTCTTTCACTTTCTTCTGAATGGTCACGACGAAATGCTGTTCGTCGGCTTCCTTCAACACGCCGCTGAGCTTGCGACCGTCCTTTGCCAACACTTCCACTTCCTTGCCGATGTGGTTGATGTACTGCTGCAGTACCTTGAAGGGCTGTCCGATGCCGGCCGAACCGACTTCCAACTCATAATCCTCATCCTCACGGTTCAACTTGGACTCGATGTAGCGGCTCAGCTCTACGCAGTCCTCAATCCAAACACCTTCTTTGTGGTCTATTTCCACCAAAATCTTGTCATCCGGGCTGATTGTCACCTCCACAAGGAAGTAGTCCTTTCCTGCCAGCCACTCGTCAACAATCTGACAAACAGTTTTCTTTTCTATCATAGATTAACCATTAGGAACAAAAAAGAGGAGCTTAATCGCCCCTCCACCTTTCATCCGTTTTCGGTTGCAAAGATATAAATAATCTGTTCGACTACAAAATATTAGAGAAAAAAGTTTTTATAGCACCACGGCTTTTTCATTTGAGGGAGTTAGAAGGAGCTATCTCCCTTCGGGCTTAGGAGTTAGAGGCCGATAGTATAATTATACATTAACGAAAGCTCTTTTGCGGAAAAATCCATTCAGTAACCCGTTGGCGGAATTAAGCGCTGTTCGGACTTCGTTTGAAAAAGGCTTCAAACGGGGGGGGCCGAACATCTTTCAGGTCCTTTCTGATTAATTCCGCCAACGGATATTTTAGTAGTTAAGCCATAACTTAAATGCAGAAGTCTTTCCTTCGCTTATTATGATGTTTGATTTGAATGCCGGGTGTACCATCACTTTAATCCGCCCCTTCAAATAAGGAGTGGCACGGTCAATGGCATCTATATTGAGAATCATCTGCCGGTTTACCCTGAAGAATTGTTCCGGATTCAGTTGTTCCTCCAGTTTGTTCAAGGACAAGTCTATGATATGCTCACGTCCACCCGATGTGACGGCAAAGGTAGTTTTCTCTTCCGAATAAAAGTAGGCAACGTCTTCCACCTGCAAAGACCAGAACTCATCACTGCCGGAAATCAGGAAACGGCTTCTGTATTTCTTGTCGGGGTGCTTCAACGCTTCGAGTAGCGTTTCCATGTATTCCCCCGACCGCAACCATGCCTGGTTATAAAAAGATTCATATTTGAGAATGGCATTCAACAGATGTTGCTCGTCCACCGGTTTCAGGATATAGTCGATGCTGTTCACAGAGAAAGCGCGTATGGCATATTGGTCGTATGCCGTTGTGAAAACAATGGCAGACTCAGGATGTACAGCCGACAAGAAGTCGAAGGCATCGCCGTCCGCAAGGTGTATGTCGAGAAATATCAAATCGGGCTGTTGATGCGACGTAAACCATTCTACAGCATCATCCACACTACCGGATACAATCTCCACCTCCCACTTCGGGCGCAGTGACGACACCATGGAATGCAGCAACCGGGCTGACGGTATTTCATCTTCTATAATAATAACATTCAATGGTTTCATACGACAATTGGGATTTTAACAATAAAAACAGTTGTTTCCTTCCGGACAAGAATGTCTTTGTCCGATATGAGCCGGCAGCGGTTTGAAAGGTTCTCCAGTCCTATTCCCGATGAGGCGTCTGCCTTCTTCTTGGGCGAGACGGGATTACTCACAACTAAATAGCCGTTTTCTATTTCAATACGGATTGTCATAGGTTTGCCAAGCGATATGGAATTATGTTTAATCACATTCTCCACCAGCAATTGCAAAGTAAGAGGTGGTATCTGGCGCTCCATAGACTCAGCCGGTATCCGGCAATCGCAGTGGATGCAGTCACCCAAACGCACTTTGTGCAGAAACAGGTAAGAATACATGAACTCCAGTTCCTCACTCAGTGGGACCAAATTCTTGTCCTGACATTGCAACACATATCTATACACATTCGACAGATGCCGGGTAAAGCATATGGCATTGTCGGGGTTGTATTTTATTTCGGCAATCAGCGCATTCAAGCTATTAAACAAGAAATGGGGATTCAACTGGCTTTGCAAAGCAGTATATTTGGCTTGCGTATTCTCTATTCGTAACTTTGCCGCCTCCTGTTCCAGCAACTGGTTGGCTTGCAGGGTACGGTTGGCAAGCAGCAGTCCGATGACCACCAGTTCTACCAAGCATACGACTACCAACAAACTCCAACCGCTGTACGAGATTCTAAACACAGGCTCTATGTCAGCCAGAACTTTGGCTGTGACAAACAAACTATAGTTCAACAGCAAAAACAGAAAAGTCACAGTCACATAAATCATAATTCTTTTCCATTTCCTGAAAGGGCTGAGAATATACTGTCTGTTCACCCACTCAGACATCCGAAGCGTGGAGTACCCCAGCAGGTTGAACGTAAGGATTGTGAAGATAAGCGCTCCGCGCGAATACAGGACTTCTGCCGTTTGCGGCGAAAAATCCGTGTAATTGACAATCAGGAAATAGGAGAAGACTCCCAATCCCGAAAACAGCAGTGTATATATGAGTGTATTCCATTTCATGCGCTAAAGATACCATAAAAAACAGTTTCTTAATACATATTTAACGCCTTTAGCAATTCGGAATAATGACCTTGTGCCGAAACCTTAGCTTGTACATGGTTAATCTGTGCCGCCTGCCGGTAGGTCTGCGCGTCAATCACTTCGATGACGGACGACTTTCCCTCGTTGTAGCGGTCGAGCGCCATGACTTCGTTTTCGCAAGCTTTATCCAATGACTTCTTAGTCAAATCCACCTGCGCCAGGGCTTGCCGGAGGGAATTGCGTGCGGTCTGTATCTCCAGCTTCACCCCATCCGTCGTCTTGTTCAAGTTATCGACAGCCATGTCTACCTTAAAGGCAGAGGCGCGTTTCTCGTTCCGTCGTTTTCCCCATTCAAACAAAGGGACAGACAACTTGGCATAGACGGCATAGTTCGGGTCCATGTCTGTACGGAAGTTATAGCCCGGTGAAGAATAGCTGCCATCAATACCGATATAGAATTGCGGTTTGTATTTGGAGTCTATCAGTTTCTTTTCGCTTTCCATCATGTTGATTTGTTCCATGGCTATCTTCTGCTCCGGACGAATGACACTGTTGTCCATTTCAGCAGTCAAGCCATCCATAACCACTGCCGCCACACTATCTTCCACTTCGGTTTGCGCCTGAAGCTCCACGCCTATCAAAGAGTTGAGCGCCATACGGCCGTTCTCAAAATTCTTCTGCGCCTGAAGCAGTTGGTATTCCGCTTCGTTCAACTTTACTTCCATCATCAGCAAGTCCTGAGGGTCTGTCAGTCCGGCTTCCACCCGTTCGCGGATGGTCTGCACCAACGAGGCGACCGAATTGCGATAGTCTTCGGAAATGCGGAGTATTTCCGTCCGCGCCACCGTATTCCAGTACAGCATGTCCGTCTGCAGAAAAATGCCGGAGCGAATGTATTCCTCCTGAAAGCCGCTCATGTTGTGACGGTAATGCGCCATCCGTATGTTTTCCAGCAACCGTCCTCCCGTATAGACAGGTTGCAGCAAAGATACGGATGCACCGTACTTCATATCTTTTCCTTCGAAGGTGGCAGGATTGCCCATTGACGGCAGGTCCAACGTCAACTGCAACGGGTTGCCAGTATATTGGAAGTTGGCTCCTCCTGCCAGTTTGGGGTATAGTTCTTTCTGCGCAGCCTTCTCCAGCTCAATACTAGCGGCAATGTTCTTATCCGCAGCCTTCAGTCGTGGCTGTATTCAACAGCCATCGACCTGTATTTGTCTAACAAAGGATTTTGCTGGGCTATGGCTACGGAGGAGACACACAATGAAAATGCAAGTAATATGTTATTCTTCAACATGACTATTTCTCAGTTACTTTATAAAATAATGAATACAATGCCGGAGTGACGAACAGAGTCAACAGTGTAGCGAAAGTCAGTCCGAAAATAATGGTAGCTGCCATTCCTCTAAAAGCAATGTCGAACAGCAACGGAACCATTCCCAGAATAGTGGTGGTAGCCGCCATCAGTACCGGACGCGTACGGGACACGGTCGCCTCGACAATTGCCGTGTAAGATTTGACACCGCTTCGCCGTTGCACATTGATTTCGTCCAACAGCACAATGACATTCTTGACAATCATGCCCAGCAGCCCCAACCAACCGGCAATCGGAAAGAATCCAAAATCAAATCCGGTAAGCAGCATGCCGACAGCCACTCCGATGAGCGACAAGGGGAGTATGCACAAAATGATACCCGGTTCCCGGAAATTGCCGAACAATGCCACCAGAACCACAACCAGCATCAGGAACGCCAGAGGAAAGTATTTTGCCAATGCCTGCAAACCTTCCTTCTGGTCTTTGTATTGTGAATCCCAGAAAAAGGCATAACCTTCGGGGAGTTCCATGGCTTCAATCTCCTTCCGTATCTCTCCGTGTACTTCAGCCATGGTATGTCCCGGTTGCACGCCACACATGGCAGCCATGGACAACTGCCGGTTATAGGTTCTTATCTGAGGCCATTCCCAGCCGGTCTCCACGCCTTGCGTCACTTGCGACAGCGGAGCGGAGCGCTCGCCATTCCATACCGAGAAGTTTTCCAATGAACGGGCATCCGTTATACCGGCATTCTCCGACTTCAGGAGCACCGGTACTTTCCGCTCATCATCCCGATAAACGCCTACGGGCAAGCCGTCGCTGACAGACTTGACAGACTGCATCATCTGCGCTTTGGTAATGCCCAACGCACCGGCTTTAACGGGGTCGTACACAGGACGCATCACCAGCGTCATGTTGCCCCACTCGTTACGTACATCCACCGTCTTGGGGTTGCGCCGCATAATTCCGGTAGCCACGTTCACCAACGAATCGAGCACGGCGGCATCCGGACCAAGGAACCGGGCTTCAATCATGGCTTCCGTAAGGGGACTAAGTTCAAACTTGTTCACCTTGATAAGCGGCTCCGGAAACTTTTGGCGGATGGAGTCCTGCAACAAGGCGTGCATGCTCCTTGCATCCCCGGACGAGTGGCACTTGATGAGAAGTTGCGCATAATTGGGCTGAGGGCCGAAGGCTATGTTCGACAGGTAGTAGCGAGGCGGCGTACGTCCTACAAAGTTGGAAACCATTTCCACCTCTTCGTGGCGGCGTACATAATCAGCCATTTCACCTGCAATACGGTCTGTCTCATAAACGTTCGTACCTTCAGGCAACCACATATCCATCGTGAAATATTGTTTCTCCAATGCCGGGACAAAAACCTTCGGGATAAACTTGAAACTCCATGCCGAAAGCACCAGCACCACCACCAACAAGCCGACCGCCGGCAAGCGGTGGCGCAACACCCAACGGAGGGAGTTACGGAACATATTGTAATATTTGCCATCGAACAATCCGGCTTTCAGCTCCTCCGGACGCGGACGACGCACATACTCCTGAATGAAGAACGGTGTCTGTGTCAGCGCAAACACCCAACTGAACATCAGCGACACGCCGATGACAACCACCAAGGAGGAAAGCAGCTCGCCCGTGATGTGCGGAGAATAATAGATAGGAAGGAAAGTCAATATGGCAATCACGGTGGCAGCCAGCAGCGGAAGTGCAGTGGACGAGCAAGCCCGCATGATGGCAACACGTTTACGCATGCCCCGCTCCATGTTGACCAGCACCGAGTCGGACACCACAATAGCGTTATCCACCAGCATGCCCATCGCAATGATAATGGCAGCCAACGACATACGCTGCAAAGCGATGCCGGATGCCATCATGACAATCAAGGTGGCAAAAATGGAAAACACCAGCCCACTACCAATCAGCAGACCGTTCTTTAAACCGATAAAGAACAGCAGTATGGCAACAACGGTGAGCACGGAGATTATCAGGTTCAGGATAAAGCCCTGATTGGCTACTTCCGATTCGTACCCCTGGTCGTAGATAGAAGTCAGCACAAAGCCAGCGGGCATGGTTTCTTTAAACCGGTCCAACGTAGCCTGTACGTTTTTCGCCATATCCACCACATTGCCAGTGGGAACGGTAGAGATGGCGATACCCACTGCCGGACTTCCGTCTATCCGCATGATGTTGCCCGGAGGGGTCTGGTAGCTCTCTTCGATACGGGCGATGTCGGCGAGGCGGAAATGCTCTCCGGTACGCGACACGATTGTCAACTCGCGAATGTCATCCAGCGAATAGAAGTTACCGGTCGACTCAATGCGTATACGACTGTTGCCGTTGTCTATCCCTCCCGCATCCACAACCTTGTTCTGCGCTTCAAAGGCACGGGCAATGTCGCTGTCATTATTCCGCTTTGCGCCATGACCGCCGGGCTGACAGTCACGTCAATGGCAGGTGTCTGTACGCCGCAAATCTCTACCTTCGCCACATCTTTTACTTTCAGCAGCTCGTTCTTGATGAGCTTGGCCTCATCCTCCAGCTCACGAGGCGTATAACTGTCGCCGCTCAACCCATAGAACACGCCAAGCACATCACCGAAATCGTCATTGACCACCGAAGTGCCGGCTCCCTCGGGGAGCTTGCTCTGCACATCGCCCACCTTCCGTCGCAACTTGTCCCAAAGCTGCTGCATCTCGTCGGCGCGTATCTCTTTCTTTACATAAACGGTGATTTTGGAAAGACCCGTACGGTTTTCCGTCTTCAGGTAATAGAGTTCGCCCATCGACTGTATGGCCTCCTCCAATATATCAGTTACTTGTGTTTGTACTTCCGAGGGCGAAGCTCCCGGATAGGGTGTCAATACCAACGCCTGCTTGATGGTGAAAGGCGCATCTTCCAGCTTGCCCATCTTGACGTACGAGAACAATCCTCCGGCAAGCACCAGGAGCAGCAGCAAGATGGTGACCGACTTCTTCTGCAAGAAAAATTTAACGAACTTCATACGCTTCAATCCTTTTTAGAAGAGAGTTCCACTTGCATACCGTCCGAAAGAAAGCGAAGCCCGCTTGCGGCAATCACCTCATTCTCTTCCAATCCCCCGGATATGACTACCTTCCCGTCGGGAAGCAGACCGCCTTTGTTTACTTTCCGCAAACTGACCGTGGCGTTATGCTCATCCACCACCCACACATAATCGCCCTCCGTGGGACGATGGCACAAGGAGGATTGCGACACAACCACCCCTTTGCTTCCACCATCGGAGGCTATGTGGAGCCGTAGTTTACCGGACATTCCGGCAAGCAGTTTGCCGTCAGGATTGGGCAGCAAAGCCGTAAGCAGGTAAGAGAGGTTGTTGCGGGTGGTTCCTTTGGATACTTCGACTATTTGCGTTCTATATCTTTTGCCGGGATACAAGTCGAAGCAGACCTCCACCGAATCAAGCGGCTGCACCGAAGCCGCCACTTCCTGAGTGACGTACGCCTCAATCCTCAACCGGTCGATGTCTATCAATGACAAGACGGGCTGCGTGGCTTTCACGTCTTGAAACTTCTCTATGTAGACCTCGCCTACATAGCCGTTGAACGGAGCTGCAAGCCTGGTATCTTCCACTTCACAAGAAGCTATGTCGAAAGCCGTCTTAGCAGTGACATAGTCTGCCCTCACCTTCTCGTATTGGCTGGCAGAGATATTATTCTTCTCATAGAGTTTCCGTATGCGTTCAAACTCCGCTTTCATCTGTTGGTATACCGCTTCGGAACGCTCCTTGCGTATGCGGAAGTCGCGAGGGTCAATCTCTGCAATGATGCTGCCCTGCTTGTAATAGTTTCCCGCAAACACATCAAACCGGTCAATCGGACCGCCTACCCGGAAAGAAAGCTCCGAAGTGCGATAAGGACGGGAGATGAACGGATATTCCTGTTCGCCTCCGGTAGAATGCCCGACTGCCTTTTCGGTCTTGACAAGAACCCAGCTCTTTTTCTTCTCTTTATTCCCGGAACAAGATGCAAACAGCACCAACGCTATCGGCATCCATAAAAATACATTTATTCTCATGTGCATATTTGTAATTAACGGTCACAAAAATAGAGAATAAAGAATATCCGTCCGTTTCTAATTTACCCAAGCGGGAAAAGTGCCGACCGAAAGCGGATTATCGGATGACGAAGCCCGGCTTGCCCTGTGTTCGGGGTAACGCGCGGCTGAAAACAAAACAAAAGTTACTCAGCCCGCCCTCACCACCCTCACCACTTTCCCGAACCTCTCTATTCATCGGGCTTACAGAGGTGGGTGAAAGCAATAAAAAAGGGTGAGGGAAAACTTTGCCCTCACCCTCTTGGGTGTACCCACTTGCTTGTTGTCTCTCTCCCACGTCTTTTATAGGGGAAACATTGATATTTCTTACTATAAATACAGAAGACCGGCTACCGGCCCACTGAGGTGAGCTGTCTTGTTCACGATAGTGAACGAATCAGCTCACGCGGATGAACCGATATGTCCACTAAGGTGGAGCGTCGGCAGACCAAAAGGTCTTTCAGAAGAAATGGATATGCGAAGCACAAGAAACCCACTCTCATTTATTCGGAGTCTCCCACTTCTTGGTATCCGTACAAACCACGTTCACTGTCTGGTCACCCGTCTGAATGCGGAAGTCACCTTTCTCCAAAATCCACTTGCCGTCATAGCCTACAAAAGCAAGGTCGGAGCCTTTCAGTTTCAGTGTCACGGTCTTTGTCTCACCCGGTTTCAGTTCCACCTTTTCGAAAGCGCGAAGACGGCGGGTATCGGGAGTAAGGGAAGCAACGAGGTCGCTGCTGAAGAGCAGCACGCTTTCCTTACCAATGCGGTTGCCGGTATTCTTCACATCTACGGTGAAAGTAAGCACATCATCAGCGGTAAAGTCCGACTTATCCACCTTGAGGTTGCTGTATGCAAAGGTGGTATAGCTCAATCCATAACCGAACGCCCACTGTACGGACACTTGCGCATCGTAGTTATAAGCACCTTCCATCTGCTTGCCGATGTGTTCGCACGGTTTGTAGTCGTACGTAATCAGAGAGTTGATTTCTTTCGGATAAGTGAAAGGCATCTTTCCGCTGAAGTTGGCGTCGCCGGCAATGAGGTTTGCCAACGCATCGCCACCATAGTTGCCCGGAAGCATGGTATTGACAACCGCTTTGGCCAGTGGTTCGATGTCGGCAATCAGACGGGGACGACCCTCGTTCAGTACCAGAACGATGGGTTTGCCGGTCTTGGCAAGAGCTTTCACCAGGTCGAGCTGATTCTGGGAGAGGAAGAGGTTTGTCAAGTTACCCGGAGTCTCGCAATAAGAGTTCTCACCGATGCAAGCCACGATGTAGTCGGCACCCGCAGCGGCAGCTACAGCTTTCTCTATCTCCGGAGTGTTTTCTTCCCACCAGTTGCCACCTTGCTTATAAGTGACGCCGGCTTCGTAGATGATATTCTCCGCACCGAATTTATTGGTGAAGGCCTCGAGGATGGTGTTATATTGGCCTGCATGCTCATCGGCCTTGTCACCCTGCCAGGAGTAGGACCAGCCACCGTTGAGGCAACGCATGGAGTTGGCATTCGGACCGGTAACCAGCAACTTCTTGCCTTTTGCCAGCGGCAATATGCCGTCTGCATTCTTCAGGAGCACCAAAGACTCTTCGGCAGCCTGGAGTGCGGCGGCGGCATGTTCTGCACCACCGAACAAGGGGAAGTCTTTCAAATCATAGTAAGGCTTTTCAAACAGGTTCAAGCGATACTTCAGACGCAGTACACGACGGACAGCATCGTCAATGCGGCTCATGGGGACTTCGCCTTCTTCCACCAGCTCCTTCAAGAGTGTACAGAACTTCCAGTCGTACGGGTCCATAGACATGTCGATACCGGCATTGATGGCAAGCTTGATGGCCTCCTTCTTATCCTTGGCAATGTGGTCGCGGCTATAAAGGTTGTTGATGTCCGCCCAGTCAGTCACAATCATACCGTCCCAGTTGAGGTCTTCTTTCAGCCACTTGGTCAGCAGCTCATAGTTGGCATGGAAAGGCAGACCGTTGTTCATGGCGGAGTTCACCATCACGGAGAGGGCACCTGCCTTCACCATTTCCAGATAAGGAGCGAAATGCTTCTCACGCATATCCTGCTCGGTGATGGAAGACGGTGTACGGTCCTTACCGGAAACGGGAACACCATAACCCATATAGTGCTTCATACAAGCGGCAACGTTGTTCTCGCCAATCAGGTTGGGGTTCTCGCCCTGGAAACCGATAACTGCTTCACGTCCCATTTCGGCATTGACGTAGGCGTCTTCACCATAGTTTTCCCACATACGAGGCCAGCGCGGGTCACGTCCGAGGTCGGTCACCGGAGCATACGTCCAGGGAATGCTTCCCGCCTTTGTTTCATAAGCGGAGATGCGTGCACCTTCGCGAGTCAGTTCACGGTTGAAGGTAGCTCCCATATTGACGCCTTGCGGGAAGAAAGTACCGCCCAACGTATAGGTAGTTCCGTGTATCTGGTCTACACCGTACACACAAGGAATACCCATCACCTCCATGGACTTCTCCTGAATGCGTTTGATGATTTCCTGCCACTTCTCCACGCTCTGTGCCACACCGTTGGGCACGTTCAAGATGGAGCCCACTTTGTATTTTCCGATGACAGAGTCGAGCATCGCCTCGTCCAACTGGAAGCCCTTGGCATTCTCAATGCCCTGAATGCGCATATAGAGCTGCATCATCACGTCCTGTGAAGGCATCTCCTTGCCCAGCTTGAACTCTTTCTCCAGCTTGTATTTCTTGATGATTTTTTGCAGGTCTTTCACCGTGATGTTCTTCGGGTCGAGACCGGCGAAGGGATTGGCGCGTTTCTGCAAGAGGTCGATGGTGAGTTCGCACATCTGACCGACTTTCTCGTCCAGCGTCATCTTCTTCAGCAAAGTCTCAATCTGCTGTTCTATTTTCTCGTCTCTCGGGATGGCAGGCGCAACAGTGGTCTGCGCCGTAGCGGTAAATACTAACCCTGATAGGCTAAAGATAAGATTAACTTTTTGTTCATGGTTGTGATATTGGTTTATAATAGTTTGCACTATCTGTTTATATGCGGTACAAATATATAAACATCCTGCCATACCGAAAGGTACAACAGGATGTTTTTTAGGGTATGATTTGTTATCTTTTCAGACAAATCCGTCTCATCTCTCCAAGAGACTTATCGGTTCTTGCAGTTTCAGAATGTCATTTGTCTTCTCTGACGAAGCAGCCACTTCAGCCTCCAGTGTAGCTTTGATATCGCGAGAGGAAGCTCCAACAAGGAACTTATAGTTTCCAGGAGCTACCACCCATGCAGATGCAGCCTCATCATAGGAAGCCAGGTCGGCAGCACTCACTTTCAACGTTACCACAGTAGCTTCGCCCGGTTTCAGTTCCTTGGTTTTGGCAAAGGCTTTCAGCTCCTTTTCGGGCTTGTTGGCGTCTGCAGCATCGGGAGCGGATACATAAAGCTGAACCACTTCCTTGCCTGCTACCTTACCGGTGTTCTTCACTTCTACAGATACGGTATAGACGCCGTTGTCAGCCTTGACAGCAGCCTTGTCGTAAGCAAAAGTGGTATAGGAAAGACCGTAACCGAAAGGATAGGAAACCTGCTTGCCGAAGGTGTCGAAGTAACGGTAGCCCACGTAGATGTCCTCTTCGTAATTGGTATAATCCACATTCTTCACGTCGTTCTTCTTCCCGCCCTTGTTCACGAGGTCGATGCTTACGCGCATGTCTATCGGGAAGTTGGCAGAAGAAGCGGCATCTTCAAACTTCACCGGGAAAGTCATTGTCAGCTTGCCGCTGGGGGAAGCCTTGCCACTCAACACGTCGGCCACACTGTTTCCTCCCTCCTGGCCTGCCTGCCATGCACAAAGAATGGCATCGGGAACAGATTTCCAAGAAGCGGTTTCAATCACACCACCGATGTTGAGTACCACCACTACCCTCTTTCCGGCAGCATGGAAAGCATCGGACACGGCTTTCAGCATGTCCAGCTCCTCTTTGGTGAGGTTGAAGTCTGCTACCATACGGTCGAGGAACTCACCGGAAGTACGACCCAGAGTTACCAATGCCACATCGGCCTTGGCTGCCTGCTCACGGATGACCTCTGCGGACACAGCCATCTCGGCAGGACGCTCGTCGGGCATAAACCACTCTTTCTTATCTTTGGACAGACGTCCTTTCTCTGCTTTCAGGTAAGCTTCATAGCTATTCTTCAGCGCTTCATCCACCACATAGCCGGCATTCTTCAAGCCGTCCAGCAGCGAAACGGTGTAAGCACGATTCACATTGCCCGAGCCTGTACCTCCGGCAATGAAGTCGTAGGAAGTACAACCGAAGAGTGCCACGTTCTTCACGTCGGCTGCCAACGGCAGAGAAGCATTATCGTTCTTCAGCAATACCATGCCTTCTGTCGCCGACTGGCGGGTAACGGCAGCATGTGCTTTCAAATCAGGCTTGTTGGAATATTTATATCCTTTGAAATGGGGAGTCTGGAGAATCATTTCCAGAATGCGCTTCACATTCTGATTGAGAATGGCTTCATCCAACGCTCCGTCCTGCACACCCTTCACGATGGCTTCGTACTGCTTGGGCAGACCGGGCTGCAGCATGTCGTTGCCTGCACCATCTGCGCCATGGCATCCTTGCCGCCGAACCAGTCGGTCATCACCATGCCCTTGAAGCCCCATTCGTCGCGCAGCATCGTTGTCTGCAACTCTTTGTTTTCCGAAGTATAGACACCGTTCAGGTAGTTGTATGAGGACATCACGGTCCAGGGAGCCGATTCCTTCACGGCAATCTCGAATCCTTTCAGGTAGATTTCGCGCAGGGCGCGTGGAGACACGTGTGCATCCGTAGCCATACGGTTGGTTTCCTGATTGTTCACGGCAAAATGCTTGATGCTGGTACCCACACCGTTACTCTGCACACCACGTACGTAAGCTGCGGCAATCTTACCCGAAACCACCGGGTCTTCGGAATAATACTCGAAGTTACGTCCGCAAAGCGGGTTACGGTGAATGTTCAGTGCCGGAGCCAACAGCACATCCGCACCGTATTCCAGCACTTCGTTACCGATGGACTGACCTACACTTTCCACCAATTCCTGGTCCCAAGTAGAAGCGAGCAAAGTCCCGATAGGGAAATGGGTGCAATAATACGTAGCCGAATCCCCTTCACGTGTGGGGTCGATACGCAGTCCGGCGGGACCATCGGCCAGCACCACGGCGGGAATGCCGAGACGCTCAATCGGTATGTGGTTCCTGCCGCGCCTGGCACCAGTTTCTTCGTGGCACCGATAACGGCACTGTCGCCCGAGAAACCCGCCATACCGGTACCTACTACCAGATGCGCCTTCTCTTCCAAGGTCATAGCACCAATCACCTCATCCAACGATGCCTTTCCCAGCTGCGGCACACTCGGCCCGCAAGCAGACAGGACAGCCAGGGCGGCTGCCATTGATACAAGATTTTTCTTCATCATTTTATTTAAAGATTTTCGGTGCGAACTCTGTCAGATAGATACGCCAGTTCTTCCAGATATGGCCTTCGCCGGTTTCATAATATTCATACTTGTAGCCCTTCTCGTCCAGCATCTTGCGATATTCGTTGTTGGCCTGGAACAGGAAGTCCTTGTCACCGATGGCGATATAATAGAGCGCCGGCTTCTTGGCAAACTGGGTTTTCAGCTTGGCCTCAAGGTTATCGTAAATCGGAGACTTCACGTTCTTGTCGGGCATGATAGCGGCAGAGAACAGACCTACGTAATTGAACATATCCGGATATTGCTTGGAGATGTGCATGGAATGGAAACCACCCATAGAGAGACCGGCAATGGCACGCCCCTGCTTGTTGGCCTGTGTGCGATAAGTCTTGTCGATGAACTTCACCACGTCGGGGAAAGCAGTCTCGAAAGAGCCTTCCATCGTCTTGGGCAGGTTCATATTAGGAGCGGTAAAGCCCAGTGAAGATTCACCCGGAGCCGCTTCCAATGCAGCGTTGCCGTTGGTCATTACTACAATCATCGGTTTAGCCTTGCCTTGTGCGATAAGGTTGTCCAGAATCTGTGCCGTACGTCCCAGTTCGCTCCATGCGTTCTCGTCACCGCCCATGCCGTGCAGCAGGTAGAAGACGGGGTAACGCTTGCCGCTTGTCTCATATCCGGCAGGTGTATAGACAGTCAGACGGCGGTCCATACCCAGCGTGGGGCTGTTGTACCATACCTTGGACACCGTTCCATGAGGAACTTTATTCACCTTGTAGAGGTCGATGCGCTCGTCACCGCCGATGATGAACACATTCGTTACGCTTGCCACGTCGCGAATCATATAAACGTTGGAGGGGTCGTTGATTTTCAGTCCGTCCACCAGGAAAGTATAGCTATAAAGTTCCGGTTTCAGCGGTTCGGGAGTAGTAAATTCCCATACGCCGTCCTTGTTCTCGTTCAGGTCGGCCACGCCCGGCCCGTCGAACTCACCGAAAGGAGTCTTGATTTTCTGAGTTGGCAGGAAGTCGCCAGTCACTTGCACCTTCACTGCTTTTGGCGCCTTGAGACGGAAAGTTACTGTGTTGTTGTCGTGTATCTCAGGCGATACCACCGGGGCACCACCCCAAAGAGCTTGTTGTGCGAAGGACATCGCACACATCAGCAACAGGGCTGATAAAATAGAAATTCTTTTCATAATGGGTTTGTTATTTTGTTATTAAACAGATTGTCTATAATCCAGCACTTCGGATTGGCGAAGTGCAGAGTGAATTAATCGGCACGAGGTCACTTGAACAACTTCGGCGCGAACTCCGTCAGATAGATGCGCCAGTTCCTCCAGATATGTCCCTCGCCCGTTTCCAGATACTCATACTTGCAACCGTTGTCATCGAGCAGTTTGCGGAAGTCCGTCACGCTTTTGAAGACAAAATCACGGTTACCGCAAGCGATGAAATAGAGTGCCGGTTTCTTGGCAAACTGTGTCTTCAGTTTACCCTCGAAGTCAGTATAGACCGGACAAGTGGATTTATCGTTCCTGGAAGCAGTACCCGAAAACAAGCCCACATAGTCGAACATATCCGGATAGTACTTCGAGATGCTACAAGAATGGAAGCCACCCATCGAGAGGCCTGCAATGGCACGGTGCTTCTTGTTCGGCAATGTGCGGAAATTCTTCTCCACGAATTTCACGATTTCCGGGAAAGAAAGCTCGAAGCCTCCTTCCGGAGCAGAAGCGCGTTCCTTCGGATTCATGGAAGGAACAGTAAAGCCTTTGGGCGACTCGCCGGGAGCGGCATCCTGCCAGGCATTGCCGTTGGTCATCACTACAATCATTGGCTCCGCCTTTCCCTGCGCTATCAAATTGTCTAAGATTTGTGAAGTACGGCCCAAGGCAATCCATGCCTCTTCGTCACCTCCGGCACCGTGCAGCAGGTAGAAGACGGGATAACGCTTCTTGCCGTTCTCGTAGCCGGCGGGTGTATAAACTGTCAGACGGCGATCCATGCCCAGCGTGGGACTATTGTACCACATACGTCTCACTGTTCCGTGAGGCACTTTGTTCACCTTGTAGAGGTCGGCACGGTCACCGCCGATGATGAACACATTCGTCACAGTTGCCACGTCGCGAATCATATAGACGTTGCTGGGATCCATTATTTTCAGGCCATCCACATAAAATGAATAACCGTATAATTCAGGTTTCAGCGGTTCGGCAGTGGTATATTCCCACACGCCGTCCTTGCCTTCCTTCATATCGACGATACCCGGAGCGTCATACTCGCCCCTCGGTGTCTGGATGGTGTGCGGCGGCAGGAAGTCACCCGTCAACTGCACCTTCACGGCTTTCGGCGCCTTCAGACGGAAAGTCACCGTATTGTCTTCATGAATCTCCGGTGAAACTACCGGAGCGCCGCCCCACAAGGCTTGCTGCGCAAAGGTTATTGCACACATCAGCAACAAGGTAAATAAAAGTGTAAATTTCTTCATAATCATTTTAATTGTTTAAGGGGTTGGAAGAAAAGCACCGGCTCACAAAAGGCAAACACATATACAATGCCGAATGCCAGTATTCACTGGTGTGCCCTCCGTCGCGCACGCGGAACTGGCAAGGAATGCCGGCATTGCGCATCGCCTGGAAGAACTCGATGTTACGGTCGAGCAGGAAATCATCGTCACCGCAATCCACAAACCACTGCACGGTGCGCAGAGCAGCTTTACGGGCCTCATCAGCCTCCAGCACATACTTGATGCAACTATGCTCCTGCACCGAACGGGTCAGCACAGCCATCTTGTTTGTGGGGTCGGGGTCTTTTCCCGCCGCCTCACCACTGACGGGGATGTTCATCAAGGCACTCATGGCGTATGCCGCACAATAGAGGTCGGGATAGCGCTGCGCGTAGCTCGTGGTTCCGCCGCCACCCATCGAAAGGCCCGCAACGGCACGATGTTGACGGTCGCCCACCACACGGTAAGTCTTCTCAATATAGGGCATGAACTCCTTGTAGAAGAAATCTTCGTAAGCCCATCCCGGCATGTTGAAGTAACCGTTCCAGCACGTGGCCGGATTGCCTCCGGCATTGGGCTGACGATAATCATCTCGCACGCCTCGCCCGATGCCGTCAACTGGTCCATCACGTCCTTCACACGCTGGTCCGTAAACCAGCTGGTATTTACCCCCGACATGCCGTGTAGCAGGTAGAGAATGGGGTACTTCCTGTCCGCCTCCTTGTCATAGCTCTGAGGCAGATAAATGGTATAGGCGCGGTGTGTCTTCAGCACCCGGCTGTAGATGCTGTCGGTCACGACCTTGCTTTGCGGTCCCCACGCAGGATTCTGTGCATTTACCATCCACAACGAGCAGACGGCAAAAAGAGAAAGTATCAATCTTTTCATGGTATAGATTTTAAAATGTGCTACAAAATAAGTGATTTCCATTCTAAAACGAACTGATATTTATCAGTTTTTTCAGGTGATGCACACCTCATCTTTTCACCATCGGATGCACAGCCACAGACACTTGCGCACGCATGGCATCGTGCACTTTCTGCTTGCGTGCCTTTGCCACCTTCTGCACCGTGGTGCAACGCACATCGGCGGAAGAAGCGGCGACCATCCACTGATATTCGCCCTTAGCCAACTCCCAAGAGCTGTTTTTCTCGTTGAAAGATGCCATGTCCATCACGTCCCATTCCAGAGTCAGTATCTGGCTCTCGCCGGGATTCAACAGGTGGGTCTTGCCGAAGGCTTTCAGTTCCTTAGCAGGCTTGTCCATGTTGCCCTTGGGAGCCTTGACATACAATTGCACGGCTTCACGGCCTGCCGCCTTGCCGGTATTCTTCACGCTCACTTTCATGCGGCAACAATCACCGTCGATGGTAGCCTCTTCCACCGCATATTCAAAGGTGGTATAGCTCAGTCCATGACCGAAGGGGTAAGACACCTCTTTGCCGAAGGTATCGAAATAACGGTAGCCCACGTAGATGCCTTCCTCGTAGAGGGTGAAATCAACGTTGCGTTCCGGCTCTTTCGGCTTCTCCTCTTTCTTATCGGACTTGAAGTTCATACCGGTACCCATGGCGAACGATGGGAGCTTGAACTCATAGTCGAAGGGGAAATTGGCATCCGAGGGAGCATCGCCATACTTCATGGCAAAGGTCATGGGCAGCTTGCCGCTGGGGTTCACCTTGCCGGACAATACGTCGGCAATGCAATTGCCCACTTCCTGACCCGGCTGGAATGCGCATACCACGGCATCTGCCAGTCCTTTCCATGAAGCTGTCTCCACGGGGCTGCAGATGTTGAGAACCACCACCAGCTTCTTGCCTGCGGCACGGTAGGCGGCAGACACTTGCTTGATCAGGGCCAGTTCGTTCTCCTTCAAGAGGAAATCTTCCACACGGCGGTCGCAGCCTTCACCACTGACACGTCCCAGCGTAAGCACGGCGATGTCGTTGGCTTTCACTTGCGCGGCCAGTTCCTCGGCAGTGGGCAGGAACTCTTCGGCACGGGGCAGCGGAGTAAACGCGAAAGGAGGGCGACCGTGGGGGAAGAGGCGTTTCTGCTCGTCGGCCATGTGCTTCTTGTAGCGGTTCAACAAATCCTTATCTACCGTATAGCCCGCATTGCGCAAGCCTTCTACCATAGACACCGTGTAGTAGCCGAAGCCCGTACTGCCGAATCCCATACCGGCAGGAACCATGTCGTAGGAAGTAGTGCCGTAAAGGGCTACCTTCCTGATGCCGGCAGCCATAGGCAGCGCATTCTTGTTATCCAGCAGCACGATGCCCTCGGCACCTACCCGGCGGTCCACTTGCGCATGGGCTTTGAGGTCGGTCTCGTTGGGATAATTGTAACCGGAGAAGGTGTGGCTCTTCACCACAAACTCCAGCACACGCTTCACGCTGAGGTTGAGGAGCGCCTCATCCAGCGTGCCGTTCTTCACGGCTTCCAGAATGGCGTTGTACTGGCGTTCCTGCCCCGGCTGCAACATGTCGTTGCCTGCCGCGATGGAAGTCACGGCATCTTTTCCGGCATTCCAGTCGGACATCACCAGTCCCTTGAATCCCCATTCGTCGCGGAGGATATCTTCGGTCAGTTCGCGGTCTTCGCAGGTGTATTTGCCGTTCACCTTGTTGTAGGCGGTCATCACGCTCCAGGGTTGAGCCTCCTTGACGGCTATCTCGAAGCATTTCAGATAAAGCTCGCGCAAGGGGCGCTGCGTCAGTCGGGAGTCGTTGTTGTTACGGTTGGTCTCCTGGTTGTTCACGGCGAAGTGCTTCAGGCAGGTGCCGGTACCTTCGCTCTGGATGCCGTTGATGTAGGCGGCGGCTATCTTGCCCACCAGCACGGGGTCTTCGGCATAATACTCGTGGTTTCGTCCGCAGAGGGCGTTACGCATCAGGTTGACACCGGGGGCGAGGAGCACGTCCATACCGTAGTCTTTCACTTCGGTGCCCAGAGCCTGGCCTACACGGTAGGCGGCATCGGGATCGAACGTAGCTGCCACCGTGGTGCTCGAGGGGAATTCGGTGGCGTGATAGGTGCGGCTGTCGAATTCCCGTTTGGAAGCCATCGCCAGGCGGTGCGGTCCGTCGGCAAGGAAAGCCGATGGGATGCCCAGGCGGGGAATGTCGTAGGTACGTCCGGCAGTACCGGGGAACTTGGAGTCACTGCCCATCGACATGCCGCAACCGATGACGAGGTGCACCTTCTCTTCGAGGGTCAGGGCACTGACCACTTCGTCAATGTTGTCGGCACGCAGCACGGGCGAACCGGTGGCGGGCACCGGCTGTGCATTCACAGCCAGCGCCACGCAAAAGGTGAAAAGGGGAGTTAAGAATCTTTTCATGTTTTATTAGAATTACCAACCTGTATTTTGCTTGATATTGGGATTCACATTCAATTCTGTGTAAGGAATAGGCAACAGCATGTGTTTGTCTTGGAAGCCATATACAGAATTTTTGGTATTTTCCGGTTCCAATTTAAATTCAAATATCGGATTACCTTGAGCATCCTTCATCACTTCACCTGTGGAAGGATCAATTTTCGGGAAATATCCATAAGCCGGAATAAACTTACCTTGCTCACCCAACACAGCTTTTGCATCCCCCCAACGAACCAAATCTTGGAATCGGACACTCTCCAAACAGAGTTCCAGACGTTTCTCCTTCTTCACATCATCCAATGTCACGGAAGAAAGTGGGGCAAGCTTGGCACGAGTACGGATTTCATTAATATACTTCACAGCCTTGTCGGCAGAGCCACCACCCATTACATGAGCCTCAGCGGCCATGAGTAATACTTCGGCATAACGCATCACACGCAGGTTAGTATATTGAAGACTTTGGAACCAACTTTGGTCGATAATGTTGTCTGAGCCCAAAAGACGGGTTTTCCAAAAGAAATAACCTTCGTTACCAACTAAATAAAGACCCGGATTGATAGCCATTTCCACTTCATTCATTTGTTCGTAAGTACGCATCGTACTTTTCAGACGATAACCGTCCACGCCTTCTCTTTCAACAAAAGCGTCATACAATGACTTAGTAGGATTGAAAAATCCATAAGTACCCATTGCAATGCCTTCTTCAAACAATGCCTTGGGGCCGTATGACATGTGACTTGTACGCCAGCCCAACATGATATAGAATTGAACGAACTGATTCCAAGCTTGTTCGCTGTTTTTGCGACGTTGCACTTCAAGCATAGATTCACTACAATTGTTGGTCACAGCATGTCCCAACATGTCAAAGCTGCCTTGATATAACTCATATTTCTTAGAATCAATGACTTCGTCCAAAACAGTAGCAGCATCAGAATATTTACCTTGGAAAAGATAAGCTTTGCCAAGATAAGCTTTAGCAGTTTCAAGCGTAACACGTGAAGTAGCATCCGCATCGTCCACATTAGCTTTGGAAGGCAAAGCCCCTGAAGAAATAGCCTCTTCAAGATTCTGTTCCACAAAAGCCCACAAAGCTTCAGGCGTGCTGTTGCTTACATGATACTCAGACGGAGTCAACAAGTGATCCACCAAAGGCGCATTCCCCCACAAAGTCACCAACTCAAAATAAGCCCATGCACGATAGAATTTTGCCTCAGCTACGGCACGTCTCATGACCGATGAATCTCCTGTGACATTCTCTATAATCAGATTGGCTTTATAAACCACAGCATAAAGCCCGGAATACAAACCAGAAATCAAACCGTTATCCGTAAAGAACGTAAATTCATTCAACTGCTCCATCATAGCATTATCACCACGAGAGCCACCGCCCGTATAGGCATCGTCAGAAAGACAGTTTTTTACATAAAACCAGTTAGAATACATATCACGCCAAGAGATAAGCATAGAAGCCACGGCAGCCTCAGCCTCCTCATCAGTTTGGTAGTAATTTTCAGGACCTCCCAAACTACCATGCTTTTCAATATTCAAGCGGTCTTCACAACCGGCACATACCAAAGTGAACAAGGCTGCAAAAAGTACATATATATAATGTGTTGCTTTCATTGTTTTATACATTAAATTTAAAAGTTAGAATTCTATATTGAAGCCAAGCACCACTTTCTTGGAAGCAGGATAACCGCCCATATCAATACCCATGCCTGTAGTAGCGTTAGCTGAAGATTCTGGGTCGAAACCGGGATATTTAGTGAAAGTGATAAAATCATCGAGTGAACAATAAAGGCGCATGTTATTGATAAACACTTTCTTCAACAATGATTTCGGCAAAGTATAACCCAACTGAATCTGCTTGATACGGAAGAAAGAAGCATCATAAACCATGGCATCCGACTGAATGTATTGGTCTATATTGTTGGCATTTGCCAAAGGCTTCGTACCGGTTGGATTGTTGGCAGACCAATGATTATCATACCAAACCTCTTTCAGGCGGTTACTTGTCTTATAATCGGGACGATAGTAACAATGAAAAATATCGTTACCTTGTGAACCAGTACCGAATATTGTCAGGTCAAGTCCCTTGTAAGCTGCCGTCAAGGTTATACCATACGTGAAGTCAGGAATAGCATCGCCAATGTAAGTCAAGTCACCTTCGTTGAGGCCGCCACTGTTATCAAGGTCTTTGAAAGTAGGATTGCCTTGCTCGTCCAAACCATTGAACTGATAGCCACGGAAATAGTACACCGGATATCCCTTCTCAAAGAAACTGAGCTGGTAAGTATGGAAAGAAGCTCCATTCAGACGAGGTTGCGAAGGGTCAAGATAAGTTACTTCATTCTTCAACGTAGCCAGGTTAGCACGAATGCTGTAGCTGAAATCCTTGATATTATCGCGCCAGCCCAGTTCAAATTCCCAACCTTTATTGCTTACGTTACCGGCATTCATCGGAGAAGTCTTTCCACCAATACTGAGAGAAGGTTTTGTATCTAAAACCAACAAATCTTTCGTCTTCTTTTCATAATAGTCCACACTGAAGGTCAAGCGGTCACGCAAAAAGCGAGCATCCAAACCAAAGTCAATCTGTTCGGAAGTTTCCCACTTCAATTCATCGTTACCCAATGAAGCAGGATTTACTCCGGTAGTAAAGCCATTGCCGCCAGTCAACGGATAAATGCCGCTGGAAGCCATATCCGTGCTATAGGCATAACCGCTCAATGCGGAAAGGCTACCGTTCTGTCCCCAGCTGGCACGCAACTTCAAGCTATTGACACTTTCCTTTACAGGCTCAAAGAACTTTTCTTCTGAAACCGTCCATCCCAAAGAGACTGCGGGGAAGTAACCCCAACGGTTCGTAACAGGCAATTGCGACATATCGGCTGCATCGGCACGCAAGGAGAATTGCGCCATGTAGCGACCCATGTAGTCATAGCTTGCACGACCGAAGTAAGACATTTTGGCAGAACGGGTCTTTTCACCATTCAGACCTTTGACTGCTGAGGAAGCAGCGTAATTCAGATAAAAGAATAACGGATTGTTCTGGAGTACGGCATGTTCGCCATCCGGGTCGAGAGACCCCTTTACATAGTCGTAAGAAGATTCCTGGAACGACATACCCAACATGGCATTGATGGTATGACCGTTGAATGTCTTCACATAATTGGCAAAGTTTTCCCACTGATAGTAAATGCTTGTAGCAGACTGACTATTGATACTTACATAGTCACGTCTTTGGGTCGAATTGCCATAGAAAGGCAGGCTTGTGTTGGCAGAGCGAGTGCCTCCCAAACGATAACCGAAACGAGAAGTAAAGGTAAAGCCTTTGATAGGTGTGAAATCCGCATAGATAGAACCATTGACATTGAATCCGCTGTTGCGACCGATGGTGCTCTTACGCATCACAGTAGGATGGTAGTTTTCACCTTCATAGAAAAGAGAAGAGGCATAATAATTGCCGTTTTCGTCCTGCAACAATGTGCTGCCCTGATTCAGGGCGTTCTGCATGTGGGCAGGCAATTTGTCCGGTGCATAAGTATCAGGAGTCAAGGGATCCATCATCAGAACGGATTGCAGGAAGCTGCCATACGCATTCTGCGTAGATACGCCACGGGTATTATACTTCTCAATCTGGTTTGTCGTACCTACCTTCAACCAAGGCTTTATGTTGTATTCGGCATTAATGGTAGCCGTCATACGTTGGTAAACATCGTCTTTCCCTTTTACAATACCGTCATTGTCCAGATAAGTCAGCGACAAATAATAATTGCCCTGCTCGCCACCTCCGGCAAAAGCCAAGTTATGCTTCATCATCAATGAATTTTCAAAGGCAATATCCAGCCAGTCCGTACTGGTCTTTCCATCCCAATTGGCTTTTATGAAATTGGGGTCGAAAGCACTGCTTTCCGACATGTAATCAACGTATTCTTCTGCATTAAGCAACTTGGGCATACGGGCAATGGATTGCGTGGAAAGCTGGAAGTCATACGTAATTTTTCCTTGTCCGGCTTTACCTTTCTTTGTTGATATAAGGATAACACCGTTACCGGCCTCAGCACCATAGATAGCAGCGGAAGCAGCATCTTTCAACACTTCCATGCTGGCAATGTCGTTGGGGTCGATACCGGCAATGCTGCTCATGCGTACACCGTCCACCACATAAAGCGGATTGGAAGCCGCATTGGACGAATAACCGCGCACACGTACCGTAGGTGAGGAACCCGGAGCGGCAGAAGTCGTAATCAACTGCACACCGGCTGTCTTACCCTGCAAGGCTTGTGAAGCATCACTGATAGTACGGTTTTGCATGTCTTCGGCCTTCACCTGCGAAATGGCTCCCGTCACGGAGCTTTTCTTCTGCACACCGTAACCTACTACCACCACTTCGTCCAGTGTCTCGCTGTCTTCTTTCAAGACAATGTTCATCACACCGGCAACGGCTTGTTTCTCTTGGGTTACGTAGCCGATGTAAGAGAAAATGATTGTCGCTCCCTGATTTACATTCAATGTATAATTACCGTCAATATCGGTAATACAACCGTTGGTAGTACCTTTCTCTACGATACTTACACCAATCATCGGTTCATTCAGGTTGTCAGTCACCTTGCCGGTCACTTTCACGGTCTGGGCTTGTGCCAGAGAGAAAGGAAGGCAGATTAAGAGAAAGAGTGCCATAGCGGCAAGTCTCTTTCGGGCTGTTTGCTTCATGATTTGTTTCATTTTAGTTAGTTTAAAATTAGATTTATAGTTACATTCATTGGTTACAAGTCAAATATATCTTGCCTTTCTTGCCAACCTTTTGGTAGCACGCCGACACCAGTATTCACTGGCTGTCAACATATTAAGACAATAAACTAAATTCAGAACCCCCGTGTCGGAAACGCCCTTACCACCTCCAGCAACTCCTTGTCGTGGTGATGCTTCACCTCACACGTATTATTGAAGAACATCGTGGCTCCTCCCTCTTCGGTATAAGCATCCCACTGGGGCAGGCCCTCTGCATTGGGATTACCGGTACGGGCGAAGTTCAGCCAAGCGCTGCTCATCTTTTCGGCCAGAGCCTGCGCTGCGGCACCGCCGCCCGTCATGGAAGCGTGGAGCACAGCATTGTTGAAGGCGAAAGGTATCTCCATGCAGTGCGTGCTACGGAACATGCCGTCGAGCACCGGAGACTCCCATGCAAACATATACATATAGACCGGAGCCCCCTGCTGCGCAGCTTTCAGTTTAGCCTGCTCCACGGCACTGGGACGGAATACGAAATCCACATCCACCAAGTCCTTGGGCTGGTAGCCGGGATAAGCTTTCTCAAAGGCAGCGAGGAAATCGTCCGTGCGGTCGCCGTAGCGCTGCTTCAGGAATTCCACGGCTTTCTCTTTGGAGATGGTGCGGAAAGCAGGCACGTAGGTGCTCATGGTGAACTCGTGCAAGGTAGTTCCTATCATCACAGGCACGTCCTTGCTCTGCGCGGGAGCCTGCGGGTCGAAAGGCTGTGCGGGCAGCACGTCTCCATCCACGGTGGCGCCCATCCGAAAATGAAGGTAGATACGCCGTCCTCTTTCTCGGCCTCAGCCTTCACCTTGGCCACTGCCTTCTCGCCGGCGGCAAGCAGCTTCTCGTAAGGCATCTGCTGCAACTCGTCTATCTGCGAGGCTTTCAAGCCCAACTCGTCCATCACGGCAGCACCGATGCGGCGCGAGTACTTGGCATCCATCGTGCGAAGCATGGAACCGCTCTGCACGATAGCCTTGTGGTAGAGTCCCTTTGCCGATGGAGTGGCAAGCAGCGTGGATACCTTTCCGCCACCGCCCGACTGCCCGAAGATGGTTACATTCTGCGCGTCACCACCGAACGCCGCTATATTCTTATTTACCCATTGAAGTGCTGCTACCAGGTCGAGCAGACCGGCATTGCCGGATTTGGCATATTTGTCACCGTAGGCAGAAAGGTCGAGGAAACCGAGGACGTTGAGGCGATGGTTCAGCGTCACCACTACCGCGTCACCTTTCTTGGCAAGGTTGAAGCCATCGTAAGAGGGCAGTTCCTGACCGCTTCCGGCAGAATAGCCTCCTCCGTGGAGCCACACCATGACAGGACGCTTCTTGCCGTCATTCAGTCCCGGAGTCCAGATGTTGACCCGCAGGCAGTCTTCGCCGGAAAATCCGTCGTCCCAATGGAAGGCGAAAGCATGCTCGTCGGCACCCCACCCTGCGCGTTTTCCCTGGGGGCAGGTGGGACCGAACATGCGGCTGCTGCGAATGCCCTCCCACTTCTCCACGGGCACGGGCGGCATGAAGCGTTCCGCCTTGGCGTAGGGAATACCTTTATATATATAAATACCGTCTTGCAAAAAACCTCCCACTTTGCCAGATTCGGTCTGGATGATGGCTGTCTCGGAGGAGGCGATGATTTCGCCCGCTGTCTGTGTGCCGGAAACTTTCACGCCTACTGTCTGTCCGCAGGAAGCAAGAAGAAGCAAGGATGCAAATACCAGCATGGATAGATGTTGTTTTTTCATGGCTACATATTAGTTTAAAGAATTAAGTTGTTCCGGTTGCAATATTACACCTATTGCGCCGGAAGGGCTGGCCGACATGTACAAAGGACTTGCCCGGAGGTTTAAAAGCGCTTGCCCATACGTTCAAACATTTGTTCTTTTGTTCAAAACATGCTGCAAAGCAACTTATATTCAATTTTTTATCCTTATTTTCGCAAACAATTCAAAAACTTCATATATGCCTTTATCTACCTCCGCACATTGTTCCACTTGCTGACCGGTATTTTAGCCGCTGTCTGTCTGCTGGCATGCGACGCTAAGGAGCCTTTGCCCGAAAACCAGAATACCGAGATCGAAAGCCCCGTCATCGCCAACGACCTCTCCAACCAAAAAGTCACCGCCATGGCCGAAGATGCACAAGGCCATATATGGATAGGTACATTCCGGGGACTGAACAAATACAACGTGCACGAATACCACCAGTACTTCTGTACTGACGACTCGCTGGGACTGCCCGACAACCAGATTACCCAACTGCTGCGCGACTCGAAGAACCGCTTCTGGGTGGCTACCGTAAATGGCGTGTGCTATATACCGATAAGGACAACTTCCAGATAATTCCCGTCGAAGCCAACAACAAGAACGTGAGGCAAATTATGGAAGACCGCAACGGTCGCATCTTTCTGAACACCGGCTTCCAACTCTATGCTTACAACCCCGAAGTAGAAAAAATAACCTGCGTGCTGCCCGACATCAGCCCCGGACATACTTTCTACGCACAATGCCACATCGACCCGGACAACAACCTCTGGGTTATGACCTCCATCAAGCTCTACCGCTACGACCTCTCCACCCTGCAACTGAAAGAATCCATCCCTCTTAACGGATATCCCTACTATTCTTATCTGCACAATAACGAGCTGTGGATAACCGGCAACCGGACCATCAACATCTTCGACACCCGTACACGCAGCTTCAAGCCGTTGCCGAATCCCATTGCCCAAAACGCCATGCTATGCAATGCCGACATCGACTATATACATCCCTACGGCAACAACTGTCTGTTGCTGAACACCGCCAAACACGGCATGTTCTACTACAACCCAGGTACCGGAAACGTGACTCGCCAAGGCGAAAACGGATTCCCCTTCAAGATGCCCCGCTTCAAAATCAGCCAGCTGTTCACCGACTCGCAACAAAACCTATGGATAGGCTCCGTGGACCAAGGATACACCGTATGCTACCATTACAAAGAACGCTTCAACAACGACAACTACCTCCGCTCCGAACTGAACAACAAATCAGTCGTCTCCCTCAGTGCCGACAAAGACAACAAGCTGTGGATATCTACGCTCATGGACGGTGTGTACATCTATGACACTCGGAACCGCAAAATCAAACACATCGACCCTGAAACGCTCTTCACACAAGAGAAACAAAAGGCAGTCTATGTGAACCAGCTGATGGTGGACAACAGCAACGCCATCTGGATGACAAGCACCAACCACGAAGTGCTGAAAGTGAGATACACCCCCGACGGACAAGTGAAAATAGAAGAACGACACCGGATTTTCCTGCCCATGTCCATCACCCAGTCACCCGACGGTACCATTTGGATAGGGACCGCCACAATCAATGTCTATGCGCTACGCCCTGGCGAAAAGGAATTCAAGGGGATGAAACTCTTTGAAGGATTCACCTTCGTTCCCGGTCTGGAGATGATAGACAATCACCGGCTACTGGCAGCAGGATTCTACCAGCCACTGAAGCAGATTAACATCGAAGACTTGACAGCCAGTCCGGTGGAGATTACGGAGGAAGACCGGAAAGCCTGCATCCGCCGCTCCGTCTTCATCCCCACCGCCCTGCACAAAGACACGTATGGAACCATCTGGATAGGGACTGTCAGCAACGGCCTGATGTGCTACCAACCCCAAACGGGCAGGATGACACCCGTACCCGGCACTTCCTGCCTCGACATATCGGGCATTGAGGAAGACCTGCAAGGCAACCTCTGGATAAGCACGCAATACGGACTGAGCAAATACGACCGCACGACAGAGCACTTCACCAACTATTACGCCGCCGACGGCATAGGCGGAAACCAGTTCTACGACCGCGCATCCTGCCGCTTGTCCGACGGGACACTGGTCTTTGGCGGCACACACGGGCTTACTTTCTTCAATCCCATCGATGTGACCATAAAGCGCAGCATCCCCTTGCTGTTCTGCGACCTGAAGATACACAACAAGCTGATACGCCCCCAACAAAGCGGACAAACCATCGAGAAACACCTCTCTTATTGCCCCGACATCCATCTAGAACACGACCAGAACAGTTTCAGCATCTCCTTCGCCGCCTTAGACTATAGCGAATTTGACCGTGTACACTATCAATATCATCTGGAAGGTTTCGACAACTACTGGATAGACGCCCGCAACAATCGAGAAGCCTACTATGCCAACCTACCCGTCGGAGAATATATCTTCCATGTCAAGATTACCAACAATGACAAAAGCATTGTAGAAGCCGAAAACTCCATCCGTATCAAAGTATATCCTGCCCCTTGGCGTACATGGTGGGCATACAGCATCTACTTCATGCTGGCAACCACCCTCGCCCTTCTCTTCCTGCGTGCCCTTTTACGCATCAGGGCAGAAAAAAAAGCTGCACGGCATGCACGACAGGAAAAAGAGCAAGAACAACGGGTTAACCGAATGAACATGAGTTTCTTTGCTAACATCTCACACGAATTCCGTACTCCCCTTACCATGATTTCCGGACCGGTAACGCAACTCTGCAACAGCTCCCGGATAGAAGGCGAGGACAAAAACCTGCTCCTCATCGTACAGCGTAGCGTAAGCCGCATGTTAAGGCTTGTCAACCAGATGATGGACTTCAACAAACTGGAGAACGACACCTTGCGCCTGCAAGTAAAACGTACCGACATCATCGCTTGCCTGCAACGGCAAGTGAGCGTCTTTCAAGTAAATGCCGGTGACAAATGCATCGACCTGAGCACCCATGGGCTGGAAGATACCTTCCTGATGTGGCTGGACGAAGACAAAGTGGAGAAAATCTTCAACAACCTGATGTCCAATGCCCTGAAGTTTACTCCCCAAGGCGGGAAAATCAACGTCAACTTCGACGTGATAAGCCGTGCCAATGCCTCGCAATCCTTCAGCCTGCAGCCGGACGATAGAGCCACACAATACATCAAAGTATCCGTAGCCAATACGGGACAGAACATCCCTGAAGACAAGATAGAGAAAATCTTCGAACGCTATTACCAGATAGGAAACCAAGCAGAAGGAACCTACAACTGGGGAACCGGCATCGGTTTATACTATGCCCGCAGCCTGGCCGTACTTCATCACGGACAACTGAAAGCCCGGCAGCCCGACGAAGGAAGCGGTGCCGTATTCACCTTCATACTGCCCGTCAACGATGCAGTGTATGCCGAGGATGAACGGACTACCGAACAAAGCAACCAATCGGAAGCCTTCCCGCTCACCTCTACCTCGCAGCTTACCGGAGACAAGGCCGACACCGACGAAAAGCAATCCAACGTACTGGTTGTGGACGACGATACCGAAGTGGCCCACTACCTGCGTATGCTCCTCTCCTCTCACTATAAGGTGATATGCCGTTTCAATGCCGACGACGCACTGAAAGCCATGCGCGAGGAAGCTCCCGACCTCATCCTCAGCGATGTGGTAATGCCGGGAAAAGATGGTTACCAACTCTGCCGGGAAATAAAGGAAGACCTGCTGCTTTGCCACCTGCCGGTGATTCTGGTAACCGCTAAAGCCACAATGGAAAACCAAGTGGAAGGACTGAATACCGGAGCCGACGCCTACGTGACCAAGCCTTTCGACCCTACCTATCTGCTGGCACTCATCAAGTCATTGCTCAAGAACCGTGAAAAAGCACGTAACATGCTTGGCAGAGCCACCCAGACGGACAAGATAGAAGAAAACATCCTTTCCCCACAAGACAATGTCTTCATGACCGAACTCTACCACCTGATGGAGAGCGAACTCTCCAACCCCGAACTGGACATTGCCCGCATGACCGAGCTGCTGAGAATATCACGCACCAAGTTCTACTATAAAGTAAAAGGACTGACCGGCGAAAACCCCAGCACCTTCTTCAAGACCTACAAGTTGAACCGTGCCGCTGAACTGATAACGGAAGGAATATACACCGTCTCGGAAATTGCGGACTTGACGGGATTCAGCACACTGTCCCACTTCTCGAAAAGCTTCAAGAAACAGTTCGGGGTGAGTCCGAGCGAATATGGCAAATAGAAGGGCGCGGCTACTTAGCCTATTATATGAGGATTATGCCTCTCAGGAATGAAGGTATAACCCTCATTCTTCTATCAACCGGTCTTTCTATGCACGAGATGCATATCTCATACAACACGAGATACACATTTCGAGACACATGAGATATACATCTCGTGCATAAAAAAGTTACGTCTTAAAATAAAGCAGGAATAGCCTACCGGACTTCCGGAATATTAGTCGAATCATATACAATCATCGCCCGGCCTTCGGTCAACTTCCTCGCAGTGGGAGGCATCTTGATGAAATAGTTGGAATAAGGTTCCGAGCCTTCCTGGTCTCCATTCATCAGCCTGTGGGAAATACATATCATCGTCTGCATATAGGCCAGCGGTAAAGAGGATTTCAGATAAGGATAATGTCCACACCAGATATTCTGGATGTGCTCTTCCTTCATGAGCTTTTCCATACGGCAACACGACTCATGAAAAGTGGCGATGGGAGACATCGGCACACACTGCAGCCATACTTCACCCGAGCCGAACGCATCACCCGAATAACAGTCTCCGTTTGCCTTGTCCAGGAGTACCACCGAGCCGGGCGTATGCCCGGGCATCCATGCCACTTCCAGCTTGCGTCCACCCAAGTCGAACACTTGTCCTTCTTCCATATAGAGGAATTCTCCTTGATAATCCGCCGCATGCTGGGGCACCAGCACCGTATCGGCCCGATGCATCCATACTTTATCGAAATACTTGATGCAGCCGGCATGGTCGGGGTGCATGTGGGTGACGATTACTTCCAGCGGTTTCCCGGTTATCTGTCCCACAATCTTATCCAAATCCGCACAACGCGTGCCGGTATCAATCAGCACGGCCTTGTCTTCGCCCTCTATCAGATACATGGTAGTATAGTCCCAAGTGGAGAATACCCAAGTCTTCTCTTTCAGCAAAGAAACTTCTACCTCTTCATTCTTGAATACCGTTTGCGCCCCCATAGCCATACAAACCAACAGCAGGACAAATATCACTAAATTTCTTTTCATGTTTTTCTTCTTTTTATAGTCCGATAGAAACTACCAATTACCGCTTACTATAAACGAGCTTCTTCGTCCGAGGGTCACGAGAGAATTGTTTCATGAAATCCCACATCAACCGTGCATCAGGCTTGAAGTTCCAATGACCGTAGTCATTCACAGCTACGACTTTAATCAGCGGAATGTCTCCCTTGTAAAGCACTCCCGCTTCCATCGTGACCCGCTTGTTGGTGGAAATCACTTCCCTATCCTTCAGTGCCATGCCGAAGGTGGCATCTTTCGAAAAGTCAGGCCGACTGCTCACCTCCATGCCGTTCATGGTCTGATAGGCAGTCCAGGCACAGAAGAAGGCATTGGTACGCCAATTGCTTTCGCTTACAAAAGGCACCACTTCGTCGTCCGTACCCGTCACAGAAAAATAAGCGGTCTCCACACTGCCCCGTTTCTGCACTGCCTCGTTCATCAACGCTTCGCCATTATAACCGAACATATACCGGTCGGGAGTCAGCCCCGCCGATTGGGCACCCACAGCGGCAAACACGTGCGACTTGCGTATACCAAGCCCCGTCGCTGTGGCAGCGCCTGCCGAAAGCCCTTCGGCATATACCCGCGAAGGATCTATCTGCGGATAGGTCTTCAACAGATGATATACCACTTGCTCGATGCCGTCCAACCCCATAGGAGCATAACCGTTGCCCTGCCACTCCAGTTCGGCAACAATGAAGTTTTCCTCAGCCGCCAACTCAATGAAGCCGGATGTCTCAGCCTGCGTACGCGGATCATTGTTGTTGCCATGCAGCAAAAGCAACAACGGCACAGAAGCCTTTTCTGCCTTCAAAGTAGCTTCCGGATGGAATTCATACCATAGGAAATCGCCCGTCCCGATAAGGTCTTTCTTCATCACACAACGAGTAATTCCCCAATCTTCAGGCATGATATACGGCTCCAGCTCATACGTACCATATTGGTCAAATTGAGCTCCCGTGTACCAGGTATGTTCGTAATTGTTGAAACGGTAGTTCTTGCAAAGCAATGTCTTCCAGGCTTCTGCAAAAGCCTCTTTCAGGGAAGTGTACTTGTTTGCACTTACCACAACTTGCTGTAACGGCTCCTTCCGGTTGGCATAACAAGCCAACCCGTTTTCTTTCCGCACCAATTCCGCCTGGTTCTGCAAGATATAGGCAGCCGCTACCTGCCGACTGTGTGTTCCGGCAATAAAAGCAGGAACAGGGGCAGCACCTTCAACCGTCTTGCCCGGTCGGCCATTCAGCGATACAATACCAGCAACAGCACCCGCATGTGCGGCAACAGTCTTATTGACAAACGTCGCTCCCTTACCTATACCGATTATCTTCAGATTAGTAAAAACACGCATCTTGTTCAGGAAACTCTTATAAGCTTCCAAATCCTTCACCACGTCATACTCCTTTCCCAAGGGATTCATCACACAAACCGTCCCCGAGTAGGTGTGAGCATAGGACGCAATACCCAATTCATCCGTCAACGCCGCCGCTTCGGAGGCATCGCACGGCTTGTCCGGATAAATCACGAAAAAAGGGGAAAAGCCGGGAAAACGTCCCTCTACACTTTTGCACGTATCACGCGTAATGTAAACTTCCTGCTCCAATCCAGGAAAACGAACAAACGGAGGAAGCCCTTCATGGGTTCCGCCAGCCCCTTTCATCTGTAGTGCAACTACAGAAAACATGAGCCAAAAAGCAAAATTCAATTTCATTGTATCTTTAACAATTTGTTTTTACGACCGCAATATTAGCAAATTGCCCTCAAAGCATTCTTTCCTATTTGTTCAAATGTTTATCCTCCGGTTCATTTTTTTTCATTACATTTGCAGTATCTCTTAAAACTAACCCGTATATGGCACATCGTCTTAATACCAACAAGCAGTTTATGATAGGCAACGGCATCCTTGCTTTCGCCGTGATTTTTGTAGTTGTCATCTTTGTCTACATGAGCATGAGGCTGCAACAACGGAAAGAAGGAGAACGCAACTTCATCGAGACATACACCATCACACTGACGAAAGGATTTGCCGGAGATTCCACTTCCATATTCATCAACGACAGCCTGCTGGTGAACCGCACCATTGCAGAAGAACCTTTCACCATCGAAGTGAAACGCTTTGCCGAACAGAGCGCACTGATGATTGTGAACAATGCAACCGAAAAGCTTTCCCTATTTGAACTAAGCGAAAAAGGAGGAGAATACCGCTTTGAGAAGGAAGGGGAAGAAGTGAAGCAGCTGGCACAGGAATAGCAGCTACTACATCAGAAGATAATCAGTTACAAAAATTTACAGTTTCCATTCCTTCAAGATAATTTCCAAAAACATCGGCAGAATGTGCTGCAAGGCAGGAGAAAACGTTTTAGTAAATCTTGGGTAACGATTTACTAAAACGTTGGTGAAGATTTAGTAAATCGTCCGGAGAGTTTTAGTAAAACAAAAAGAAGATGCTTTTACAGCCTCATTGCAGATCAAGAAAAGAAGTTACAATAGGCTCAAAAAAGAAGCGGTTCCTCTATATCTCCGTTCTGTACCTCCGAAGCTCCGCTCTCAATGCTTGTGCCTTTCCATCAGTCATCCCATCGAGCAACGCCCAAAAACGCTCCCCATGATTCATCTCGCGGGTATGCGCCAGTTCGTGCAGCAGCACGTAGTCTATCAGATGCTTGGGAAGAAGTATCAAGTAATAGGACAGATTGATATTGCCACGCGTGGAACAGCTTCCCCAACGCCCGCTGCTGGAATTTATCTTCACACTTTTATAAGGCAGATTGTGCTGCATGGAGAGCATATACAGACGGGGAGGAAGGATAATCTTCGCATTCCGGCGCAGAGCCTCTTCAATCACCTTGCGCAGCCAAGCCTGCAGATTCTCATCCGAGAAATCGGCATCAGGAGGACAGATTATCTGCATTTCCCCCAATTCCGAACGGGACAAGAACCGTTCCCGTTGTCCGCTGACCAACGTCAGTTTAAAGAACTCCGTATCAATGCGGTAATCCAAATCAATCAGCTTTCTGACCTGCTTCTGTCTGGCAGCTTTCAGACGCGGACGAAGCTGCTCGATAGCACTCTCTACCTCGGCAAGAGAAGTCCGGGGAGGCACAGTCACGTAAATTCCATCTTCCTTTGTACGGAAAGTGAGACGCCGTGCCCGGGCATTGACCCGGACAAACAAAGGGCCAAGCTCTTTATCTTCTATAATGCGGTTTACTGTCATAAATCAAAGTCTCTCTGGGGATGTTGTCAAAATTCACCACAGATTACACGGATTAACACAGAATAAGCTTAATCTACTGATAACCAAAGATGCTTATCTGTGCAAATCTGTGTAATCTGTGGTGAATACTGACCTTCAAGTTTTGCAAATGAACAAAGAATCGTCCGAAAAAGCAAGTAAATACTTAGTAAAAACGGACGGAGTGTCCGATAATGAACACTATGCAAAAGTTATTATACTTTAGTTATCAGCGACTTACACTTGTGGCACAATAATTGATTAAAGTATGATGACCGAGCGTCCTTTGAAAAAAGTATTTCTACATGCAACTTTTTCAAGGCAAATCACGTCTAACTAATAAACACTGAATCACAAAAAACAAAAGAATATGAAAGCTCTAACAACATTTATCGCAATCGCCTTATTGGCATTCAGTACAACTGCTTGTTCACAACAACACACATACCGTTCCGGAGGCTTCGGCAGCAAGACGGTCAAGGCAAGCAAAAACTATGTAACCAAAGACATAAAAGTGGACAACTTCACCAAGCTGAGTGTAGCCGGCAGCCCCGACGTGACCTACACGCAGAAGTCCGGCAAACCGTCAGTGGAAGTATACACCTCGGACAACATTGTAGACTTACTGGATATCCGTGTCAAGGACAATACCCTCTACATCGGCTTCAAGAAGAACGTCAACGTCTCCTATGACAAGCTGGAAGTACGTGTGTCCGCAGAAAAGTTGAACGGCATTGCGTGGCAGGTTCGGGAGACGTGAAACTGAAAAACGGACTGAAGACGGACAACCTCAAAATTTCCGTAGCCGGTTCGGGTGACATCAGTGGAAACAACATCTCCTGCACAGACCTCGATATTTCCATCGCAGGCTCGGGAGACATCAACAGCAGCGACATCACTTGCAATGATCTCCAAGTATCCGTTGCAGGTTCAGGTGACATGAAGCTGAACAATGTAACAGCCAACTTCACCAAAGCATCCGTTGCCGGTTCGGGCACCGCTATCCTGAGTGGCAGCACCCAAGAAGCTGAATACAGTGTAGCAGGTTCGGGTGATTTGTTTGCTTCCGATTTCGTTGCCAAGAAAGCATCTGCCAGTGTTGCCGGTTCAGGCGACATCAAGTGCCATGCCACAGATTTCCTGAAAGTACGCACCAGCGGAAGCGGCAGTGTAGGTTACAAGGGTAATCCGGAACTGGACTATCCGAAGAAAGGGCTGTATAAGCTCTAACATTGGAAAATATAGACTTTAAGATTGATGATTATAAACCTAAACTAAATTCTCTCTCAAATAATTACCTATAAAAATGACGAAGGACTCCCGCGAGGAAGTCCTTCGTTCTTTTATCACCCCACACCTCCGAAGCATGGGAACAACTATCATTTGTCTACATTCAGAATACCCGACTCATTGTCGCTGTTATTGATACGTCTGTTGGATGACTTGTAACGCTTGCCGAACTCTAAGTTATAGCTCAGCTTGATAATGGCCATTTGTCCGACCTCTTTCGCATGGCTCCACGAAGTATAGGGTGCTACTTTGCTTACCCGCTCCTTGCCCGTCTTGTAATTGTTGGTGAACGGGAACATCATCCCTACACCCAGCTGCAGGCGCTTGTGGGTATAAGTAGCTAGAATGGCAGTTTGGTTCTCACCCTTATAAATCGTTTCCCCCACCAGCTCGTTCGCCCTTTTACTGAATTGTCCCAACAGAGAGAACTGCTTATAATTGAACACAGCACCCAGATTGTAATAGAAGTCATTGTACGTATGGGTATAGGTATTGCCGTTGGACCAGTAACGTGTAAATCCACCGTCTATACTCAGTGTCAGGAAGTTCTTCAGACTACCGATGTTCAGTCCGCGGAATGTGAAAGAAGGGCCAAAGCGCAGAAACTGTGCAGAACGCTGATTCTCGTTCATCGAAACCAACTTGTCTCCCTCGGCAAACACACTCTCCATGATGATATTCTTATGATAGCCATGTGTCACATTCAGCATGAAGACGAACTTCTGCTTCATATAGGAGTAGTTCAACGTATTGTTAAAAACACTGTAAGTCTCCAATGCCGGATTACCGCGTACTATCTGGATGGTATCTATCGCCTGCTCCACATTGGTCAATGCACTAAGTGAAGGTATCTTGGGGTCGACATTGAAGCGGTAGTTGATGTTACCGTTCTTATGCGGTGCAAAGTTCAGGCGGACGGTGGGGGTAAAGGTGTAATAGGCATGGTCCTCTCCTCCTTCCTTGAAATAAGAGCGGGTCAGCCCGGCACTTACTCCATAACTCACTTTCTTGATATTTCCCTGCACCTCGGCAAAGGCTGCCGTCTTTGCCTGGTTCATTTCCGACACTACGGGCGAGGAACCGGCATACTCATTCCTGGCATACATCTGGTAGTGGCGCAGTCCGGCACTGAATACAAGGGACTTGAAGCGCTTGTCGTAGATGGCTTCGCCGATGATGGAACGTTTGTTTCCGGTCACGTCTGTTTCAATCATTGCCAGGTTATCGTTCTGGGGGGTATATTCGTTATAGAGCCGGTTGTTGTCGGTGTGCATCAGCGTACCGGTTACGCTCATCGTAAGCATCTGATTCTTTGGCAATGTACGCTGGTAATAGAGGTCGAGCGCAGGGGTATAGCTGGACTGGCTGTTCTTCAGCTTGGCAAAGATATAGCTGTCAGTATTGCCGGCATTGTAGAGCTTGTTAGACTGGTTGAGGAAGGGGGCGTCATAAATGCCGTTGCGGAATACCACGTTGAATACGTACTTGTCCTGCTCGGTCAGGTTGTAGGAGAGGTCGATGTTGTGGGTGAAGTGCTTGTTTTGGTCGTAGAGTCCCTCCTGCACGCGGTGTACGGTCTTGTTTTCCAAGACATAGGTTTCATCTATATCCGTGTACATCTTCTTGAAGTTGCGGGCAGACAGATTATAGAACAAACCCCATTGTGACTTCTTATGATTGAATTTAGCCACTACATTGTCATCGCTAAACAGCTTGTGGGGAGCGTTGGTGGCCTGTATATTGACCAGTCCGCCCGTTTCGCGGCGGCGGACAATGATGTCGACCACTGCTCCCAGACTGTTGTCGCCATACCGCTCTCCCGGATTCTCGATGAATTCTATTCTTACAATGTCTTTGGGCAGAAGGGCTGCCACTTCGGTAGCGGTAGCCACAATGCCGTTGATGCGGGTCTGCACGTTGCCACCGTTGGCTTCCAGCCCTTTGGTGAGGGCGTCTACCTTCAAGTGCGGGATGGCAAGATTCAGCATCAGGTCATACGGATTATAAGAGTTCTTCAGCGCAGTAGCCGTAGGCACTACCACCATACGGTCTACTTTCTGCGTGATGTTGCTGCCCGATACCACTACCTCGTCCAGTGATACCGACTGTTCTTTCAAGATGATATCCCCCATCTCTACAGTGCCTTGGGGATTCTTGATGACAATTTGCTCATTGACGTAGCCGATATAAGAGAGTTTCAGCAGAAAATCCGAACTGGCAGTAGTTTTCAAGGTAAATTTGCCTTTTCCATTCGTAGTACTTCCCGTAACGAATGAAGAGTCGGGCAAAGAAATCATGACTACATTGACAAATTCCACCGGTCGGTTTTGTTCGTCGATAACTGTGCCGTTTACTTTTACTGTTTGTGCTATGGCGGCAAGATTGCCTAATAGGAATACAATAGCTATAATAAGAATCTTTTTCATAAATGCCGGTGTTTTAGAGTCTGTCTTTCAAAGCTGATTTGATGATTGCCTTTATTTCTTCTGACGAGAGGGATTCTTTATTAGTCCACTCCTTGTCTCTCTCCTCCGAGATATCCAATACGGAATCACAATGTTCCGACATCAGCAGAAAGAGCATTTTCTCTGAAGTTTCACCCGACGCACTTATCACTTCATAGTGCACTTCGGCATACTTGCAAAACCTGCCGTCTACGTCACGACCGCACTTACGCTCCAGGTATCCGTAACGGAATTTCTCACCTTCGCCTAACTGCGACTTAACATATTCCTTGGTTGCCGACTTTATTTTATACTGGTCGCTTCCGGGGAAGTAACATGAAGTAAGAGATACAAGTGCGAAACACGCTGCGATTGTCATTGTTCTGAATGTACTTTTCATAAGACTTTTTGTTTTTTGATTTGATGCAAAGTTAAGGCGAAAAGTCGCTTAACTCCTACTAAATCGCACTATTAAAAGTCTTAATACTCGGTACTTAAAATTCTGATTATCAATAACAATATATTATAAAAGTCTTAATTCGGATTCTTCCGGTCTAAATGCCTCTTATGCACTCCACAATATCCTGCTTTTCGCCTGCATTTATCTTCTTTCGGATGGAAGTTTTACGCACGTAGATGGTCGCACTTGTCTGTTGGGTCACTACTCCAATTTCTTTGGTGGAGAAACCTGCACAGAGCAAGCAGCATATCTGCACTTCCTTATCGGATAAGAGTTGTCCGAATCTTTCCATCATGCAGGAGTAGAATCCGTCGTATAGTCTATCGATCACCGGATAAAGGTCCGCCCAGGCAAGCAGTCCCTCCACCGGAATCTCCTTATTGCTAATGCCTGAGATAAGTTTCAGCAATGCCTGGTTCTGTGAGGTAGGCGTATTGGCAACAAGCCGTATGATACCCAGCTGCTGCAGAAGCAACTTCTTGAAGAAAGCGTCGCTATTCTCCTCTTGGTTATCCGATGCTTTCTGGGCATCTTCCAGTAGGCGGGTCAGCGCATCAATACGTTCTTCGGCTTCGACAAGGCGTTTCCTTCTGTTGCGGATATAAAAACTCAAAGATACCAGCGCCCCGACAAGCAGAATGGCAACCAGTACAGAATACATCCGTGTCTTTTGCCGCTTGATTATCAGCTCGTAGTTCAACCGCTGAAGATTATTTTTGGTCTCCAACTGTTGCTCTATCACGCTGTTTCTATTCCTCATCTCTACTCTGACGGAGTCAGCAAACCTGCCGAAGCTGATAATATCCAAAGGTGTACCGGAAGTATAGTCCAGAACGGTTTTCAGCTGTACCAATGCACTGCGTACGGAAAAGCCTTCGGCTTTATCTCCTCCGTGATTCTGTTCATTGGCCCATGCCTGGTTCCAGTAGTAACGGGCAGAATCAAGCTGATGAAGATTAAGGAAGTTTTCGGCAAAGGTAATTTGCAGCATCACATGGCTGCCCACTGCCGGCATCAGACGTTTGACACGGCGCAGGAGGTCATTGGATTTGACGTATTCGCGGTTATTGGCAAGCGCTGTGGCATAATTCCTCATATAGTGACAAGCCGCAACGGTATCAGCAGCCGCCAACGACATATCAACGCTTCGCTCAAAATAATCGGAAGAAGAAGGATGATTGACCAATGCCATATTGAGCCCTAAATTGTAGAGCACGGAACAGTGCTCGTGGACAGACAGCCTATCGGCATATTGCAGTATCTTTTCCATCAGTCCTATCACCTGGTTGTGATCGTTCTTCAGATAGGCTATCTCCGCCTTTCCCCGATAAAAGAGCAGGAGCCAGAAGGTGTCTTTCCGGGCTTCGGCATAATTCAAGCCGTTTTCAATCGCTTCGTTCATGCGTTCCTCCTGGTTCATCCATTTGTAATAGGCGGCTTCCAGCAAATAGCTGTCGAACATGCGGGAAGAGTCTTTCCGCTCACGATAGTAGTTTATTGCACCGGGCAACAGCGAATCTTCCACCAACGACATGCCCATACGGTGACGGGCCTGCGCACAGTTCCAAATGAACTGCATCCACTCCGCTTCTGAAAAGCGGACATCCTTTTCTACAGAATTGAGCAATTTCAAGGCACTGTCCGGACGGCTCTGCAACAAGGAGTCCGCCTGCGCCAGAAGTATTTTATTGCCATTAGGGTCCTTGCAACCTATAAAGCATATAATGCCTAAAAACATTATACAGATATATAGCATGTTTCTCATAGTCTTATTATATATACATTTGAAGTGCGCAAAGTTGAGAAAAAAAAACGATAGACTCCAAACCCAATGTACTGTAAACAATAATTCACTACCAAAACAATAAAGGGACGCTGCATCACGCGGCGTCCCTTCTATCTTAGTTAGTTTTTATAAGATTTTGAGAGAATTGAAACTTCACAGCCTCAAGTTGTTTTAATAAAGCACACTAACTATTATGTTTAAAGCAAATGAAAATGTTATTTTAAAAGCAAATGAAAATATCTATTCCTTGATTTCCAACTCCTTGTCTACCCGGCGCAGGCTGTCCATCACCTGCTTCTCATGAGACACGGCCACATCTCCCGAGAGAGCTACCGACGGTGCGGAAATCTGTTTACCGATAGTATCAGCTGCTGCCACCTCCTCCACATCCGAGAAAAATGAATGTTGCATCATATTCCCCATCGAAAGGACCACTGCCACTACTGCGGCGGCTTTGAACAGCGGCATGAAGCGTGCGGTCAATGTCAGGCGCTTTGCCTTGACTACCGGAACTTCCACTTCGGCAAGCACCCGGGCATCAAAATCCTCTCCCAGATGCACTTCCTGCTGAAGCTGCTGATATACAAACAAATCCTTGTAGCGAAGCAAGTGCCCGGGAACATCGTTTCCGCTAAAGAAAGCACGCAAGCAGGCTTCCTCTTCCAAAGAAGTTTCGCACTGCCAGTAGCGTTCCAAGAGTTGTTCTATATATTTAGAGTCCATAACCTTCTATATCAATAAACGTTTGTTTTACTTTTTGCCGCGCCCTGAAGAGGTTCACTTTTACCTGCTCCTCGGTCAAGTTCAGGACCGCTGCTATTTCTTTATAGCTCTTACCTTCCACATCCCTAAGCAGCATAATCAACCGCTGTTTTTCGGGAAGCTTGTTTATCAGCCGGTGTATCAACGTCATTCGTTCCTTGTTCACCAGCTTTTCGTAAGGGCTCGATGCATCGGAGGCCTGCTCCATTTCAGGGGTCAGCTCCACAGTGCGGGAGTCTTTTCGCTCGCTACGGTCTATTGCCAAATTCCTTGCCACTGTCAAGCAATAGGCCTCGATAGAACCGAACTGCGGCCACTCGTCACGCTTGTTCCAAACCCTTATCAGCGTTTCCTGCACAACATCCTCTGCCTCTGCCCTATCGAACGTAATTCTCAGGCTAGCCGAAAGAGCTTATCCTTCAGCGGGAGAATGTCATTACGAAAGCTGAGTTCTTGCATCTCTAATAAATTGACGGTTAAGTATTCAGAAAGTTACAGGGTAAAGGCATTTTTTTTCACCACAGATTACACAGATTCACACAGAATTATTCTATACCATTGATAATCTGCAACATTCATCTGTACCAATCGGTGTAATTTGTGATGAGACATCATCATAACTTGATATGTGTACCTCCTTCTTCTCCTATCGCCGAAGCCAAGGTAATCACTACTTCGGACACACCGGCATTCAACGCTTCGAAAGAGTTCTCCAACTTCGGAATCATGCCACCTTGAATCACTCCATCTGCCACGTATTGCTTGAATTCTTCCGGCGTTATCTGCGAAATCACGCTGTCATCGTCGTTCTCGTCGCGCAGCACACCTTTCTTTTCAAAGCAGAACACCAAGGTTACGTCGAACAAACCCGCCAAAGCCTTTGCCGTCTCTCCGGCAATGGTGTCGGCATTCGTATTCAGCATGTGTCCTTCGCCATCGTGCGTCAGCGGAGCCATTACGGGAACTACCCCTTTATGTATAAGGTCGGCAAGGAAAGCAGCATTCACCTGCTTCACATCGCCCACAAACCCATAATCCACCTCTTTCACGGGACGCTTTACCGAACGGATTACATCCATATCGGCTCCCGTCAAGCCCAGTGCATTGACACCGCGCGCCTGCAGGCCCGCAACAATATTCTTATTCACCAGTCCGCCATATACCATTGTCACCACCTTCAGCGTTTCGGCATCAGTGATACGGCGGCCATTCACCATTTTACTTTCAATACCCAGTTGGGCGGCGAGCTTCGTGGCCGAGCGTCCGCCTCCGTGTACCAAGACCTTGTAGCCTTCGATGGCTGCAAAGTCATCCAATAACTTATAGAGGGTGGCTTCCTCTTCTACAATCTTGCCACCCACCTTTATTACAGTCAGTTTCTCCATTTTATTCCAAATAAGTATATCCGTACAGTCCGGAACGGTAATTAGACAAGAATTCCTTTCCTTCTTCCACAGAGATGCGCCCTTCCTTGACGGATTGCGTCACCCAAGTTTCCAGCGTACGTACCAGTTTCTTAGGATTATATTGCACGTAGTCCAACACCTCAGCCACCGTCTCGCCGTCAATCAGTTGGTCGATGGTGTAGCCTTTGGAATTGACAGATACATGCACGGCATTCGTATCACCGAACAGATTGTGCATATCTCCCAGAATCTCTTGATAAGCTCCGACCAGAAAAACCGCCAGATAATAGTGCTCCTTGTCGCGCAACGAGTGCAACGGCAGGGTAGTCGTATCGGCACGCGAACTGACGAAATTGGCAATCTTGCCATCCGAGTCGCAAGTCATGTCCTGCAAAGTAGCCTCGCGGTCGGGTCTTTCATCCAGCCTCTGTATGGGCATGATGGGGAACATCTGGTCGATAGCCCAGGAATCGGGCAATGACTGGAATAGCGAGAAGTTACAGAAATACTTGTCGGCAAGTAGCTTGCTCAACTTGCGGAATTCCTCGGGACAGTGCTTCATGCCGCTGGCAATGGAGTTGATTTCGCGGCATATACTCCAATAGAGTTTCTCTATCTGTGCGCGCGTATTCAAGTCGACGATGCCATGGCTGAAAAGATCGAGTGCCTCTTCGCGTATCTGCTGCGCATCGTGCCAGGGCTCCAGCATACTGCGCTGGCTCAGGTTGTCCCAGATGTCATACAGTTCCTTCACCAGTTCGTGGGCATCCTCTCCCGGTTCCCAGTCGTCGTCCATTTCGGGCAGAGAAGCTGTTTCCAGTACTTCAAAGATAAGCACGGAGTGATGGGCAGTCAAGCTGCGTCCCGTTTCGGTAATGATATTGGGATGAGGGAACCCGTGTTTGTCGGCAACGTCGACGAAAGTCGACACCACATCGTTGACATATTCCTGGATGGAATAGTTGACGGAGCTTTCGCTGCTTGAAGAGCGTGTACCGTCATAATCAACTCCCATACCGCCACCGGTATCCACGAATTCGATGTTGAAGCCCATCTTGTTCAGCTGCACAAAGAATTGCGAAGCTTCACGCAAAGCATTCTTGATGCGGCGTATCTTGGTTATCTGACTGCCGATATGGAAATGTATCAGCTTCAGACAGTCCTTCATATCTTTTTTCTCCAAGAAGTCCAGCGCTTCGAGCAGTTCACTGGATGTCAGGCCGAACTTGCTGGCATCTCCTCCGCTTTCTTCCCATTTGCCACTTCCGCTGGAAGCCAATTTGATGCGAATACCGATATTAGGTTTCACCTTCAATTGCTTCGCCATCTTGGCAATAAGATTCAGCTCATTAAGTTTCTCTACAACAAGAAAAATGCGTTTGCCCATTTTCTGTGCCAACAGTGCCAGTTCAATGAAGCTCTCGTCCTTATATCCGTTACAAACCACGAGGGAACCCGGGTCTGTATTGACCCCTATCACAGCATGCAATTCCGGCTTTGAACCCGCTTCCAGCCCCAGATTGAACTTCTTCCCATGGTTAATCATCTCTTCTACCACGGGACGCATCTGATTCACTTTAATGGGATAGATAATAAAGTTCTCTCCTTTATACCCGTACTCGTCGGCGGCTTGTCTGAAGCAGCAGGACACCTTCTCGATACGGTTGTCCAGAATATCGGGAAAACGCACCAATACCGGAGCCGCTACATCGCGCAACTGCAACTCGTCCACCAACTCTTTTAAATCGACGGCAACTCCATCCTTACGCGGTGTCACCACAACATGACCTTTGTCATTGATACCAAAGTACGAAGTGCCCCAACCAGTTACGTTGTACAGCTCTTCTGAATCTTCAATACGCCATTTTCTCATCAGTACATTTACTATTAGACTATTTACAATTTACTATTTTCCCACTATAGTGTGTCTTATAAAGGGGGTGACAAAAATACACATAAATCTAATATATCCAGCTCCTCGGACTGAAAAATACACATTTACAAGGGATTAAAGTCCTAAAAGTTGGCGTAACCGTTGCACGGATTCGCTAATCTGGCTGCGGCTTTCCAGATAACCGGCATCAAAGCGATAACGGGCCTGCGAGTAAAAAGGCTCACGCTTATCCAGCGCCTCCACAATAAAGGTGCGCAAATCTTCGTCCGTCTTGCCTTGCAGGATGGGGCGTTGCTGCTTCGCCACCCGGAGCCGGCGGAACAGAATATCGGGGTGTACATCCAGGAACACCGTCTGCCCGCAACCGTTCATATACTCCATATTGTCAAAAAAACAAGGAGTACCGCCACCGGTAGAGACCACGACATCCTCAAATTCCCCTACTTCATGCAGCATGTTTCGCTCCAATTCACGAAAAGAGGCTTCTCCCCGCTCGGTGAACAATTCACGGATTGATTTGTGAAAACGTTCTTCGATGTACCAGTCCAAATCAATGAACGGCACATTCATTTCGCGGGCAAAAGCCTTTCCTAAAGTAGTTTTACCGGCTCCCATGTAGCCGGTCAAGAAAATACGTATCATATCTGCTACGAGTTACAGGTTTCCTGCAAAGGTAGCAATTCCAAGCTGAAAACGCCTCTGTATCAGAGAAAAATTTTGATACGCTTGCTTAAATCTTCGAATTCCTTTTCTCCCGGCTCACCGGTGGGTGTACCGAAGGGCATCTGTGCAATCATCATCCAGTCGTCGGGCAGGTTCCAGGTGCGGCGTACCTCGTCGTCAATCAAGGGGTTATAGTGTTGCAGAGAAGCACCCAACCCCATATCTTCCAGCATAGTCCAGATGGCAAACTGGTGCATTGCGGAAGTATGCTGTGACCAAGTGGGGAAATTATCCTTATAGGAAGGGAATGCTTCCTGCAGCTTCTTGACTACAGAAGTGTCCTCAAAATAGAGCACAGTACCGTGTCCGCTGGCAAAACAGCCGTCAATCTTGGCTTCCGTCTTGGCAAAAGCCTCGGCAGAGATGCGCGCTTTCAGGGTTTCCTTCACGATGTTCCACAATTTCTTATGTTCGTCGCCCAGCAACAATACAATTCTTGTAGACTGTGAATTGAAAGCTGACGGTACATTCTTTACGGCTTCACGAATAACGTGTACTATTTCTTCATCCAGTACCGGCGAATCGCTGCCGATAGAGTAATAACTACGGCGATGCGCCATGGCTTCTGCAAATGTTCTCTTCATTTTTTGTCCTTTCTTTTTTTATTGAGTTTTCTCTTATTTATTTTATATCCACCATAGAAAGAAACAAATAAAAGAGTAAGTTGTTCGGATTTTCTTTTTTTACCTTTGTCCGCAGTTATGAAGAAAGAAAAATACTACGTCGTATGGGCGGGAGTCAGCCCGGGTATCTACACTTCCTGGACAGACTGCCAATTGCAGACCAAAGGCTACGAAGGAGCAAAATACAAGTCGTTCGAATCACGCGAGGAAGCGGAAAAAGCCTTTGCCTCTTCGCCGTACGCGTACATCAAGCGGTCGGCCCCTTCTCCTGCCAAGACCATTCCCGACGCCGACGCTCCCCTTCCTGCCGCCGTTGCAGAAAACAGCCTTGCCGTAGACGCCGCCTGCAGCGGAAATCCCGGTGCCATGGAGTACCGGGGAGTACACGTCGCCAGCCGTCAGGAAATCTTTCACTTCGGGCCGATGTATGGAACCAACAATATCGGCGAATTCCTCGCCATTGTCCACGGACTTGCCTTGTTGAAACAGAAAGGTTTCGACATGCCCATCTACAGCGACAGCGTAAACGCCATCAACTGGATAAAACAGAAAAAATGCAAGACCAAACTGCCGCGCGACGCCAAGACCGAAGAGCTTTTCCGCCTGATAGAACGTGCGGAGAAGTGGTTGCGCGAAAACACCTATACCACCCGCATCCTGAAATGGGAAACAAAGCAATGGGGAGAAATTCCGGCCGACTTCGGAAGGAAATAAAATAATTTCACCACAGATTTCACAGATTTACACAGATCCGCAGCATCAATTAAGCCTATTGATAACCTGCAATATCAATCAGTGCAAATTCGTGTAATCTGTGGTGAAACAGGTTTTATTTGCTATACGATGCCTTCACGAAAGGAGCATCAAGCAAGTAGTCAAGACTCTGCTTCACACTCTCTTCTACGGGGCAGCTGTATTTCTCAATCTCAGCTACGATGTGGCGCACACCGGCAACATCCGTATTCTTGAAGATAGCATCATAACCTACCATACCACTCTGTCCAATCTCGCGGTGATCCTTGATATGGAGCATGGTGAAACGTCCGGGATACTTGTTGAAGTAATCCACCGGGCTATTCTGGCCGCGCACTACCCAGTAAACGTCCATCTGGAAGAATACATATTCGGGATTGGTGTGTTGCAGCATGTAGTCCAGCATCAGCTCCTTGTCTTCCACTTTCTGGAATTCATGGGCATGATTATGGTAACCGTATTTCAGACCGGCAGCCTGGCAGCGCTTGCCCACTTCATTGTAATAGTCGCAGTAGGTCTGCAAGTCTTTCAATGTCTTGGGAACGGAGAGATACGGAGTCACGATATACTCCATACCGGCCTCCTTATGGGCAGCAATGCACTGGTCCCACCATTCAAGGCTTCCGTAAAGTCGCCCGAAGCCAGTTCCTCGTCCGACAACCCGTGGGTAGTGTGCGAAGAAAGCACGGTCATACCGTTCTTTTCCACCATCTGCTTGAACTCCTGGGGAGTCTTGCCGTAGAACTTACCGTCATTGTAGTTGGCGGCCTCCACACTGGTATAGCCCATATCAGCCAAGTCTTTCAGAATCTGGTCGAGGTTACTGCCGTCCTTCACCAAGTCTCTTACAGAGTAGAGTTGGATGGCTACTTCCTTTTTCGTCGTTTCCGGCGTCGTTTCCGTGCTCTGGCTGCTACAGCTTGTGGCCATCATGGATAAGCACAATGCTGACAAGATCATCATATGTTTGATTCTCATAGTACTATCTTTTTTAGAAAGGATTAGTCGAGAACCTTTACACGGATGTTGCGGTACCATACGTCATCGCCATGATCTTGCAATCCGATGAAACCTTCGTGATTCTCACCACCGCAATTGTTCAGCAACTCGAATGCCAAGGGCCACTTCTCTTCGCTGAATTTGCTAGCCTGCAACATATCAGTCCATTGTTTGGTCCACAAGTGATATTCCACTACATTCTCATCGTTCTGACCGTGAACCACGGTGCCTTTATATACCATGATTTTGGCCTTGTTCCATTCGCCGAAAGGATTTGCATTCTGCGGAACAGCCGGAATCATATCATAGAGAGAAGCCGATTGGCGGTTGTTGTCCTTGCCCAGTTTGGCATCAGGATGGTTGGCATTGTCCAACACCTGATATTCGGGAGCAGAGATATAGATGGGTTCCAACACTTCGTTGCCGTCCTTGTCCTTGGAAGTGACCTCCTGAGCCAAATAGAAGATACCGGAGTTACCACCTTTGGAAACCTTCCATTCCAGCTCCAACTCAAAGTTCTTGAACTTGTGAGCGAAAATCAAGTCGCCCCCCTCACCGGTCTGACCTTCACCTGTACCACTTCCGCAGAACTTAATACAACCGTCTTCGATAATCCAGCGGGAAGGCACCTTATCCTTGCCGTAACCGCGCCATCCGTTGAAGCTTGTTCCGTCAAAGATAGTAATGTAACCATCTGCGTCTACCGGCAGATTCAAGCTTTCGGTTTCGTCGGCTTTCAAGGATTTGGAGTAAGACAAAGTAGTTGTAGTGGAAGCTGCGGCTTCTTCCGTAGCGTTCGATTTCTTTGCACCGCCACCACAAGAGGCGAGCATACCTCCGATAAGGCAACAAGCCAAAGGATAATATATTTTCTTCATAATCTGAAAAATTAAATGATTAGTATTCGTTTATGAGCATCAGAAACCAAGTTCCGATGCTCTTTTTAATGTTTATCTGGGCATATCGGGCAACTTCCAGCCTTCGCGGTAGTTGTGCTTGATGAGCTCTTCTGCAAAAGCCTTGGCATTTACCGGGTCTGTCCATGTCTTGTCGAAGCTCGGATGGCCGTTGTGTATCTTGAAGCCGTCCTTGATGACTGTACGCAATGTTTCGTCATCGCCGATATTGGTGAAGCGCATGTTGGCGCCGTCCCATTCCAGTGTCTTGTTCAGACCCTGCAGACGAATGGCCAGTACACCCATTGCCACCATTTCGTTCATCGGTCCGGCTTCGGAGAAGTCAGACTTAGGCATTACGCGGCTGGAAGCACTTTCCTTACAAGCACGTACCCAGTCCATCTCATGACCGCCACTCATAGCCTTCGGCACGCGGCGGCAAACCTTCGGTGCATTGGGCACACGGCCAGAAAGCAACCACGGATTCTGTCCGTAGCAACCGCAAATCAGCGTATCCTTCGTTCCGTGGAAGATGGTCAGACCGCCACCGCTCTGCATCAGTTGCTTTCCTTCGGGGAAGCCTTTCGGACGGTCGGGCATCATGCCACCATCATACCAGTGAACTTCCACTTCGGGCATAGCCACCTTCGGCATATTCTCGCGTGCGGGGAAAGTCAGCTTCACGTGCTGTGCTTGCGGAGCGCAGGCATTGAGCAACAATGTAGACGAACCTTCTACCTTGGTAGGATACAGCAACTTCAAAGCTCTGAACGGCTGGTGCAGGATGTGGCAAGCCATATCGCCCAAAGCACCCGTACCATAATCCCACCATCCGCGCCAGTTCCAGGGATGATAGATTTCGTTATATGGATTCATCTTGGCAGGACCGGTAAACAAATCCCAGTTCAGGGTTTTGGGAATGCGGTCTTCCTTCTCCGGCACATTCAACCTTGCGGCCAGATGGGACGGTCGGTAGCACATTCCACCTTCGTCACGTCACCGATTTCGCCGTTCCATATCCACTCGCACACCAGGTCGGTACCTTCATCCGAGGAACCCTGGTTACCCATCTGGGTAACTACACCCGTAGAAGCAGCCAGGCGGGTAAGCAGACGGGACTCGTATACAGAGTGCGTCAACGGCTTCTGGCAATATACGTGTTTGCCCATCGTCATGGCGTCAGCAGTGATGATGGCATGTGTATGGTCGGCAGTAGCGATGATAACGGCATCGATGTCCTTGCCCATCTCATCGTACATCTTACGATAGTCCCAATACTTCTTCGCATTAGGGAGCTCATCGAACACACCTTTCGCGTAGCGCCAGTCTACGTCACAAAGCGCCACGATATTTTCCGTAGCCTTTACATGATTAATGTTAGTGTGTCCCATGCCACCGATACCTACGGCAGCAATGTTCAAACGGTCACTGGGAGGTACGTGTCCGTGGCTCTTACCCAAAATGCTGCTTGGAGCAATGGTAAGACCCGCCAAAGCTAAACCTCCGGTCTTAAGAAATTCTCTTCTTGTAAATTTCGACATGGTTCTTTAGATTTTAAAATCGGTTAATATAATGAGTTTTAAAACAATCCCTATTACAGTAGGCATCAGACTACCGTCTTCTTCGGACGGAGCAGTCCGTAACCTTCTTTCATATGCCTCCGGCGCTCCCTGATTTCCTCCAGCGTCTGCAAGTCGCCTATGCCGGGCAGGTCGTGGCGGCGCGCGTCCTCCAGGAAGGTCCATCCATATTGGGAAGCAATGGCCGAGTCGCGCATCTGCGGCAATCTCGGATCGCGTTTCCCGCTCTCGATGGAGTCGGCCATAATATTGCATAGCTTATCCAGGTTCTTCCCGCCAAACGGTTTCTCCAGGCGAAGCGTACGGTTCACGCCGTGAAGTTCCACCACGGCAGTCCGGAAATCATGCGTCATGCGCACGATACCTTTTGTACCGATAATGTCCGTATATGCATTATGAGTCTGGTTTCTGGAGAGTTGTCCGTAGACGAATCCTTGTGTGACATCGAAGGCGATGCCGTTCTCGAACGTACCGTGGCACTGTACCCACCAAGGGTCCTTGTAGTCCCACATCCGCATACCTTGCGCATGCCAGGTCTTGTATTCACTGTCGGCATACCAGCGGGCAATGTCTATGTAGTGCATGCCGCAGTCGTGATAGGCGGGGCCTCATATTCGTGTCCCTCACCCGGCGCCAGTCCCGGAGTCATGTGCAGATACGCAAAATGGCCAGTTCGCCAATCTCGCCTTCATCGATAAACTGCTTCATAGCCTGGTGATACCAGGAGTTGCGCAGATAAAGGTTGACAGCGGCAATGCGGTCATACTTTTCAATCAGGTCCACAATTTCCCATTCCTTGTCAATGGTATCGGCAATGGGTTTCTCCGTCAGGATATGCTTATGGCTCCGGACAGCTTTCTCTATTTGTTCTTTTCTGGAATTTGCCAATGCAAAAAGACCAACAGCTTCTACACTCTGGTCGTCAAAGATTTCTTGTTCATCGGATATGATTCTGGATGAAGGGGAAAGGTTTCTTGCCAATTCTCGGGAGGCCGGATCGGTATCGCAGATATATGCGATCTCCCATCGACCGCTTTTCTGCATTTCCTCCCAATACATTTGCCCCATTCTGCCGAACCCTATCAAACCAACTTTTATTTTCATGGTAGGCGAATATTAAATATTTACAGTTATAGTATTATCGGGGTCGATTGAATTACATGATTAAGAGTACTTGGACTGATAGTCATAGTAGCTGTCGTCGTAGACGTTGGATATAATTTTTTCATGATATTTGCAATGTTTATGTATGTGTTCTTTGCAAAAATAGGATAATTAGTGATAGAATGGAAGCAAGCGGATATTAAAAAAGCGTAAAAGGTAAAAGAACGCCCTTTATTCATCATCGCCTAACGGCCGTGAAACACTCTGCCGGCAGCCGCCAACACCCACCTGCATCATAGCTTCTGCGTAAGAAATATAGAAGAGAAAGAAGAATTAATAGGCTGTTTGCAGGAAATTAACTTCCTATTTAGTCATAACAGCCTAGCACAAGCGGGTGGAAGCAAAGTACGCAGAATTTTATTTCTATGAGAGAGACTGCATATCATTCAGTCTCTTATAGTAGCCGTTCTTCTCGAGAAGCTCCTCGTGTCTGCCGCGTTCCACTATTTCACCTTCATAGAGTACACAAATCTCATCCGCATTCTTGATGGTGGAAAGGCGGTGGGCGATGGCAATCGTGGTACGGGTCTTCATCAGCCGTTCCAGAGCCTCCTGCACCAGACGTTCACTTTCAGTATCGAGTGCTGAAGTGGCCTCATCGAGTATCAGGATAGGCGGATTCTTCAAGATGGCACGGGCAATGCTGATGCGCTGGCGCTGTCCGCCGGAAAGCTTGCCGCCACGGTCGCCGATGTTGGTCTGATAACCGAGCTCGGTCTCCATGATGAAGTCGTGGGCATTGGCAATCTTTGCCGCTTCGACCACCTGCTCCATGGTGGCATTTTCCACACCGAAGGCAATGTTGTTGAAGAAGGTGTCATTGAACAGAATGGCCTCCTGGTTCACGTTCCCTATCAACGCGCGCAAGTCGTGGATGCGGAAATTCTTGATATTCACGCCGTCAATTGTAATCTCACCTAACTGCACATCGTGATAGCGCGGCAGCAAATCCACCAATGTAGATTTGCCGGAGCCGGACTGGCCGACAAGTGCAATGGTCTGCCCCTTGGGCACCGTCAGATTGACGTGCTTCAGCACTTCGCGCTTGCCGTCGTAACTGAAGGAGAGGTCCTTAAATTCAATCCGGTCATTCATCCCATGCAGCGGCAACGGGTTTACCGGTTCCTTAATGGGGTTCTCGGCTTTCAGTATTTTGTCCACACGTTCCATGGATGCCAGACCCTTCGGGATGTTGTATCCTGCCTTGGCAAAGTCCTTCAGCGGATTGATGATGCTGTACAGAATCACCATATAGAATATGAATGTAGATGCCTCGATGGAAGAGCTTTCGCCCAAAATGAGCAAACCACCGAACCACAGCACCAATACAATGAGCAGCGTACCGAGGAATTCGCTCATCGGATGTGCCAACGACTGACGGATGGCTACCTTGTTGGTGGCATCACGCAGCTCGTCGCTGCATTGCTTAAAGCGGTCCACCATCTTGTCTTCGGCTATGAAAGCCTTGATTATACGCAGTCCGCCAAGCGTCTCTTCCAGTTGAGACATGGTATCACTCCATTTCCCTTGGGCTTCCAACGACTTGCGTTTCAGTTTCTTGCCGACTTTTCCCATCAGCCAGCCCATACCCGGCAATACCAAGACAGTAAACAGGGTCAGCTGCCAGCTGGTTACAATCAGAGTGGAAAAATAAAGCAGAATCAGGATAGGATTCTTGAGCAGCATATCCAGTGAGCTGGTAATGGAGTTCTCAATTTCGCCTACGTCACCGCTCATACGTGCAATGATGTCCCCTTTCCGTTCTTCAGAGAAAAAGCCGAGCGGCAAGTGCATCACTTTGGAATAGACCATCACGCGGATATCGCGTACCACTCCCGTACGAAGGGGAATCATAATGGCGGAAGAGCCGAAATAGCAGGAAGTCTTCAGCATAGTCATGAAAGCAAGGAAGAGTCCCATGAACAGCAATGTCATCTGCGGTCCGTGTGTCTCAATCATCTGGGTGACGTAGTAATAGAAATTATTCACCGCCACTTCCTTGATGCCTTCGCTCCCCCACTCCATGTACTCGTACACTTTGGTATTCTCCCCCGTTTTGAAGAGGATATTAAGAATAGGAATCAACAATGTGAATGAAAATACGTTGAATATGGCAGACAGTACATTGAGCACGATTGCCCAACCGATATACTTCTTGTAAGGCGACACAAAGCGCCGCATCAGCTGCAGAAATTCCTTCATTGCTTGTAGTTAAGTGAATTATGAGGTCGCAAAGATACAAGAAAACGGGGGAATGGAAAAGGGTTTCAGGTTATTTCTGACTAACCTCCTCCAAAGTATTCAGCTTCACACCTTCAGTTTTACCGTAATTTTGAAATCAGTTTCATCAATGGATAGAACACATGTTCCCCCATATCGTTGCAAAATCTTCTAACGAACTTATGGGGAGTGCTCCAGCTCTCCAACGAAATAGTATCGTATTTCCTGGATAATTTCCGGAGCTTTCTTTTAGAGATGCTACGACTATAAATGCTTCCTGCTTCTCTGAATGTACGGAGTTCCTTCAAGATGAAACAATCCGGATAATTAGCACGGCAATAGGTTCCATAAGTCTCAAATTCAGAAAATCCATTTGGCTCATCCGCAGGAGTTGCATTGATAACCTTCTCAAACCATGAATCGCCCGGAATACCGGAAGTTTCCATCTTCCGAATCAGCTCCTTCATAATAGGAACAGAAACGAGCATGTGTTCGGCAATAAATGAATAGTCCGTAGCCTTATCATAGCCGATGAGTGCCTGCATCGTTCTGAAGTAGGGCTCATGATATTCTGTTTTCGGAGTAAATATCATTTTATTTGAGGTAAAAAAGGATAACCGATTAAGAGGTATGGTGTCACTATCCCATATCAGATAATAATCTTTGGCGTATCGGCTACGCGCAAATTCCATCTTGAGGAACTGCTGGTAATACCATCCGAATCTATACTCGCATGTGAAGTGCCGCCTAGCTATTCCCTCCAGCTGCCGACGGTCCGCAACAATTTCTTCCTCATCAATCAGGCTGACATTATATCTGCTCCGAAACCTTTTTGAGAAGAAACCGAAACTATGCTTGTCTGTTATAAGATAGATATTATCGCTTTCTATATTCCGGTGAATATAAAAAATAGTCTTCTTAACAATCAAGCAGTCTTTGGAAGAAACACATATCACAACATCCATGCCACTACTTCTTTTTTATCTGATTCTTATTCCGCTTTGACGAAGACGAGAAGATGGAATTTATTCTATACAAGAACAGAACGAGTTTCCGGGCACGTTTGGAGAACCTCCTTGTATGGCTCACTATGGGGATTATTTTACCTAACTCAGAATTCTTGTACTCATTAAGTTCCATCCGGGTTCTATCGAGTTCCAGCAAGCTATCATAAAATGCTGCCGGTATATTATCCTTTATCCAACGCATCCGTTCGTCCACCCCTAAAGACCCACTGGACGCACTAATTCCATTTCCATCGTATTCGGCAATGCATATCGGCACACGTTTATAACTGCATCCTTTCAGGATGATATTCTCTACAATATGAATCCAATCGGATGCCAAGATATAGTCTGTTCTGTATCGTTGATTATTGAAAAGGGAGTGATGAATGAAACACACTTGATGACAAATTGTATCTTTCAGTAAAATGAAAACAAGGTCGAGAGGAAAAGGAGATTGCACATCTATCGTCTTATTTGCCGAAACAGCAACCCTTACATCGCCATAAATGTATTCCGTCCCATCAAAATCCACCTGACCTAAAACATCTCCCACCAAAAAATCACCGGAATTAAGGAATTGCAAGTATTCTCCACCAGCATGTTCTATTCCCTTATTCATTCCGTCGTATATCCCTTTGTCCGGTTCTGACACCCAGAATGTCACATGTGGGTTTCCTTCCGCATACTGCTTGATTGTTTCCAGACTACCATCCTTGGAACCGGCATCAATAATAATATGCTCGTAAGAGGAAAAAGACTGGTGTCTGACACTTTCCAACGTTTTGCTTAGACCACTGTTATTATTAAAGTTTACAGTTATAATGCTTAGTTTAGGTCTCATGCTGATTTTAAAATTTCTATAATTTGCAAATATACGCCATCTTATTCATTCTATTGGGAACGACAACGAAGTGGTTTTATAAAAACACCGGATTCAGAAACAGTTCCTTCCACGGATATTCCACCTTATCATCACAAAGCACTACCGTTTTTTCCGGATTATCACCCAAGAGAGCACCGTATTTGCCCAAAGTCCCTTTACTGGTAATCTGATGCCTACAACGAGCTATCAAAAACAAATCCATATATCCTTTATCCGAACCGTTCACATCAATTACTTTACAACTACCCTCCGTCAAACGAAGTTGTGGAATAAGTTCATCTCTCACCCAGTCCGGCTCATCCGAAAAGAAATAGAAGAAAGAAGACTTATCCTTGCCCTGCATATAAGTCACCGCCGACTTGAAATACTCCAATGAAGCAGGTTTTCCGTAAGCCGGAATTTCCACTTTCAAGTCCCCACGCCTTACATGAACTGCCACGGAACAAGCACATGAACCAATCTTGGAATACAGCAATCTATTCTGTTCATCCAGCACTTCGGGCATCACCCTAAAAAGCGACCGGAATTCAGGAAGCCAAATGTCAGCCGGGACATGATAATATCCCCCCAAATAGACAGGAGGCTTCTTTTGTAGAAATGAAAAGTCATTTTCCCGACTTAACGTATTGTTACCTAAATTGTAATATTTCCTCTTATACACGTCAACAGCTACCTTAGAGGCCTCCTCGACAGATAAGTAGGGAAAGGCTTTCAATAAATCAAAGTTTCTGACAAAATGATAATCCATATCGCTCCCCCACTCCTTAAAGAAGGTCAAGTCATACTCCACCTTATAACCTTTTCGGCTAAAAACATGCCCTAACAAATACTGATGCATCTGTGAACAGACCCCACCATCCATCAAAAGTACCACCTTAGAAGCCAATATTCCATTTTTCAGAAGAAAACGATATATTTTACATTTTATCTTGTGCAATATATTCATTCTATAGTTTATTTTTTAAGATATAATATTTCACCCTCAAATTCCCCCAAAAGGTTGAAAGCTTGTAAGCCTTCAACAGCTTACGTTCCCGCCTGGACAGATTTTCAACCAAATCCGGGTATCGCTTCACATCAGCAACCAACCGTCTCATGTCATCTGCAACATCCCCGTATTGTTTCCAATAAAGACTCGTATATGTAGTCTGAAGATGCATATAGGCAATCTCCTTTCCCAATTGTTCCGACAAGCCTTTAGCCGACACATATTTCTCAATCCATCGTTGATAAGCCCTGAAGTCCTTATACTTTTCCTCATTCGGCAGACAAGACATCGAGGACGAATTTCTAAAATAATTAACAGTAGGAATATTCAAAGAAACAATTCTATCAGCCGCCAGAATCAATTGTGTCATCATGATGGCATCCTCACCTATCGATATATCGGCGATAGTTTCAATCTTGTTGTTAAGAAACAATGAACGCTTTTGAAAATGAGACCACACACTCCAATAAGCCTGCAAATTCAATTTCTGCCTAAAATAACTGATTCCTGAAATCTCACCGAATGTATAAGGCTTTGAAAGAATAGGCTCTTTGTCCGGATAACAAAAAAGGAAAGAAGATGCAACAATATCAGCATCAGTTTCTTCTGCCCTACATACTAACTTTTCAATAGCCCCATCAATCAACGTGTCATCACTGTCAAGATGCTGAATATATTTCCCGGTTGCCTTCAATATTCCGGTTTTCCTAGCAAGAGGCAGCCCTTCATTTTTCTTGTCTATACAAACAATACGCCTATCAACTTCCATATATTTCCGGATTATTGAACGGCTGCCATCAGTACTCCCATCATTCACTATTATAATTTCCAATCGACTATAGTTCTGATTTATCACACTAAAAATGCAATCCTCAATATATTTCTCTGTATTAAAAACAGGTATGATAACAGAAACCAATGGCAAAGCATCATTATTCATACATCAAAGCTTTTAGTCTGTCACAAAGATTCAAACAACTCTTTCCATTTCTTTCCCACAATCTGCGGAGAGTACTCTTGCGCTTTCACGACAACATTCTGCTGCATTTGCTTCAACATATCGGGGTTCTTCAATAGCTTCAACAGTGTTCGCGCATATTTAGATTGATTAAAAGGCGATACAAGAAATCCATTCACTCCTGACGGTGAAATTATCTCCCGCACTCCGGCGCCACAATCATAAGCCACGGGCACTACTCCATTCGCCTGCGCTTCCGTCAAGCAAAGCCCCCACCCCTCAAAAGTAGATGTCAGACACAGCACCGATGCATCCCTATAAAAACCGGACACATCTTCCTGATAGCCCAAGAAACGGATCCTTTGCAAATTGCAGGCAGCAGCTTTCTGCTGAAGATTCTGCCTTTCAACACCATCACCAATCAGAAGCAGCTCCCAATCCGGCACTTGTTTATAAATCCGCTTCCAAACATCAATCAACCTATCCACACGTTTATCAACATAAGTAAAGCGCCCTACAAATAATATTTGTTTCTTCTTATGATGGTTGACCGAAAGAATTTGCCTTTCAGAGTTGGGTATCACGTGAAATTTATTGTTCTCAAAAGGTACACCGAGTTTCTTTATCAGTCTATGCTTATAGTCTTCACACAATACAACATATGCATCAGCCCGCCCATACAATTTTTTATGTTGTTCAATAAACGGCTTATCATATTTTGGGAACCATTTTTCCCTTGGACAAGTTATAAAACGCCACTTCAACATTTTCAACCACGAACCTTCGGCGCGTTTTCCTTTATCTGCCACTTTTGCCACAGCCTCCCATAAAGGAATACTATGCGGCGCAAATACCAGCTTGCAATGAACACCGTCCATGATGTAATCCAGATGTTTCAGAAGATGTATAGGCAATACAAAAACATCAATAAAGAGTGAATTTATAATTTCAATAAAAGCATTTGCATTCTCCAACGAATTAATGTCCTTATCAGGAAGTTCTATGACTTCTATACCAGCTACATCATACGTTTTATGGCATAAAGCCACAAAGCTTTCATAACCATAGCCAGATAGATAATTAGCTATATCAATTGTAACCCTTTCTGCTCCTCCACAAGGAAACACTTCATGAAAAAATAAAATTCGCTTCATAATTAGTTTCAACTCAGACTCTAATGCAAATCACTTTCCCTACATCATAAAAAGCTATCATTCAGTCCAAAAGTTATTTTCTTTTTCGTTTCTCTTTATTACGATAATATGCAATAAATAAAGAAGGGGCATACTTATATAAAAAGATATGCATAATTCCCTTTCCTTTAGGTAACGGTGCCAGTCCCTTTGCTTTCATCTGCACAATCATCTCATGCTGGAATCTTGCCGGTATCCCTTTTCTTATTCCTATACGAAAAGTAGTCAATAGTCTTCTTGCAATCAAATTTTTAAAAAAACTATTCATTTTTTCCGTTTTCACATTCTTTTGTCTGAATGCTTCCAAGCTCTCCATAGCCTGAAGCATATAAAGAGAAGCGTGTTCATCATAATTCATCATAAACGAATCTGAATTCTTATAATAATGATAGAAAATTATAGATGAATATTTTACACGCCTTGCATAAAAGAAGATTCTGGGAATAATTTCTTCATCTTCATGACGAATGGGCAAGAACTTCAATTTATGTTCTTGCCAAAAAGAGGCTCTATAAGCATTGCACCAGACCACTTGTGGCAAAAACTGTTGCATAAAATCCGTTCCAGACCAAACTTGAGCAGACAAAACCTTTTCATCAGACACTCGGTTAAACTCTTTGGGAAGTTTTCCTTTTTCATCCCAATACTGAAAATCCATTACCAGGATATCCAACTCTTCTTTTTCAAGAGAGTCATAAACATATTGTAAGACATTACTTTGAATCCAATCATCCGCATCAACAAATAAGAAATATTTTCCTCTGGCCTCCCGACAACCATAATTCCGCGCTTCACTGACACCTCTATTTTCTATAGTCACGTAATGAACATTAGAATAACGACCGGAATACTCATGCAAAATAGCTTCAGTTCTATCCGTCGAACCATCATTAATTACGATCACCTCATATTCCCCGGTCGGCAAATCCTGATTTACTAATGAATCGAGGCAACGTTCCAGATATTTCTCCGCATTATATGCCGGAACTATAATAGATATCTTTATTTCAGCCATACTCAATCAACTTTAATACTTATGACGCTTCGATTTAAAGATTGACCTTATCAATCGATAAACTTTTCGATAGAAATCTTTATGATTATAAATAAGATAACGTTTTAAAAAAAGGGAAAAGCCCAATTGTCTATAGCCAACACAGTCAAATTCATGCATTTTGACAATCACATCACAAATGATTTCATCGGTGGAAATCGAGTTTTTTATCATCATTGTATGGTCCAGTAAACGTATCCCACGACGCATGACATAAATTCCAGCTTTATCCCATATACCTTTTTCCAATATAAACTTTACTTGTTCGTAGACGCTCTGAAAAAGGTTATATTCTTTCTGGGGATTATACTTACTCTGCATCGTACTCCCCTCCCGTATCATATAATGGTATTTAGGAGTATCTTGCATCACAATCTTCTCTGCTCCGTAAAACACCCGATAGCAAATAGCCAAATCCTCAAAAACACGGTTGACAGGAAAGAAAATACCCGCAAACAGACTGCGTTTGAACAATTTATCCACCATATAGTTTCTGACATGTTTGTCTACTGCCAGAGCGCGAATACCCTCATCACGAGTAAACACAAACTGCTCTCCCGAAGCATACTTCGCCACACTCTTCTTTCCTTTATCCCTATAATGCGAACAAATGGATATATCCGCTTCATTCTCCTTCAGCAAGCGGTACAAGAATTCGTACATATCCGGCTCAATCCAGTCGTCGCTATCCACGAAACCAAGGTATTCACCCTGAGCCACCGCCAAACCTCTATTCCTGGCTGCGCTCTGGCCTGCATTCGTCTGGTGGATAACCTTTATCCGCTTGTCCCTTTGGGCAAAAAAATCACAAAGCTCTCCCGAACCATCGGAAGAGCCGTCGTCAATCAATATGATTTCCAAGTTCCGGTAAGTCTGCCCGCAAACGGATTGCAGGCACTTCTCCAAATATTCCTTCACATTATAGACCGGAACTATAATGCTTATCAAAGGCAATGAACCGGTATCATCCATAAAGCACAGCAGTTACCATATTCCTAATGACGATACCAACGGATAGCCCACCCGCCAACGCAACTTGAATTTGCGCAACAGGTTCAACGGCTTGCTATACAGCCTGCCTGATAGTACCAGATATAATTGTTCACCGCATCCAATACCCGCGAAGAAGACTCGCCGTCGAGATGCGCTTCATGCTTGTGCACGTAGGCGCGAATCTGCTCCATCAGCTCGGCAGGACGGGAAATGGCCTTTTCTATAGCCCCTTCCACCGCATCCGCCTCCGTCACATTCAGCAGGTGGCTGCCCGGCATGGTGTTGCAATAGGTCACCACCGGCTTGTCCAGCATCATGGCCTCCACAATGACAGACGAAGCATCGGACAACAACACATCCGCGCTGTTCAGCAACCGGGCATCCACAAGCCCGCCCTCGTGGAAGGTAACGTTGGGGCAGGAAGCGGCCAATGCCTTGTATTTCTTAAGGAGTTCCGAATCCGAGAACTTGGGGTGAAACGAAATAATCCAGTCCCACTCCTTCTCTTGCGCCATTCGCCGGATGGCATCTAACAGATGGGGAGCGGAAGTGATGCTCTTGGTAAACGTCGAAGAATACAATACCACCGGACGGGTATGGCGGGAGGTGTTTGCACGCTCCTTCACGAAAGTGTCCGCCTTGCACCAGCCGGTTTCGTACACCTTGAAGAAACCGTATTTCCTCTCAAGTTCCTTGAAGGGCAGTGTGCTCGACTCTCCTTGCGTGCAATATACATCGAACCAGCCGCGAACGGAAAAGTGGTCGTCCTTCTCATCGCCACGCTTGTTGATGGGATAACCATGGAAAAGGGAAACCTTCACCCCGGGGAAGAAATCATAGATATAATTGCCCGGTGCGAAAACGGCAATAGGTTCATAATCCATCACTTCGCGGACAGAACGGAGCCACCTCTCGTCTTGGGTCAACAGAACGGGGCAATCCGGCTCGATAAACCATGCAACGTCATCTCCTCTACGCCAAATTTCCTCTTGAAGCGGGCGAAGTATAGGATAGGAATAGGCTACTGAAACGAAAAATAAGTAATGTTTCTTCATATAATTAAAATATCACAGTGACAACAAAATGTCACCCAAATTACCAATAGGACAATAAAGTCAAGTCTTAATCTTATAGAGGTTCTGCTTTCTTTGCTTCAAACATCTGCAAAGTAAATACAAGAATTCCTTATATACTGCATCAACGGGAAAAAAAATGCGAGTTTTATGTACTTTTATTCAAAAGTAACTGTTTATGAAGCATTTTGTCCTCCCGATTTACTACCTTTGCAGCCCTATACTTAAAAAAAACTGTTTTATGAGAAGAAATCTTTTTCATTGCTCCGACAATCATCGGAGAGTAACAGACAAAGTAGCGATTTTGTTCGGAATTATCATTTTTTTCAAATTCCTGCTGTTCGATTTCATCTGGAGCATACCCACCACATTCGCTTCATTCTCTACCATCGAATTCTATGCGACCAAGATAATAGCCACGCTCATCCTGCTTGCCCCCTACAAGTTCTTCCGGCTTTGGAAGACAGAGATAGCCGCCATGTTGCTGCTGGACGTGCTGCTCATTGTCAACCTGATGTATTTCCGCACTTACTATACCGCCATACCGCTTGCCAGCTATGGGCTTTCGGGAAACCTTGCCGACTTCACCGGAAGCGTCCTCGACTCCTTCCGCTGGTACGACATCTTCTTCCCTCTGTCTACCATTGCCGGTATCTTCCTTTACCGGCATTACAAAAAAGATACTGCCGGAAGAATATCATACAAGTATTACGGAGGAACTTTGGGAATCGGCATCCTGCTGTTTGCCGCCACCACCCTGGCTAAAGGAGGATTCAAGGAAGCGTACAACGCCGTCCGCCAGAAAGCCTACCTCTGCGCAAGCACCACTTCCATGTACACCGTCTTCGGAAACCTGTATTACGACCTCATTGACCGGAAACAGGAACCCACCCCGCAGATAAAGCAAGAGATAGAGGAGTGGCTGAGCCGGAAGCCCGAACATCGCCCCCTGGCCGGACGTATCGGAATCCGCAACAACTGCATCGTCATCCTGGCAGAATCTCTTGAAAGCTGGGTGCTGGAAAGGGAAGTGGAAGGGCAGGAAATTACTCCATACCTCAACAAGCTGCTGCAAGACTCCACCACCCTATACGCTCCCCACATGCTGACCCAGGTGAAAGGGGGACGCTCCATCGACGCACAGCTGATGCTTTGCGCCGGCATGCTGCCCATCAACAGCGGCACATACAGCAGCCTGTATCCGCACCACACCTACGGAACCCTGCAAAAAGCCATGCACCGGCAGAAGAACTCGCGCAACTACCTCCTGACCATCGACAAGGTGTCTACCTGGAACCAGGGCGTCATAGCCTACAGTTTCGGGACCGACACCATCATAGCCTACCATGACTTTGAACTGACAGAGGCCTTCGGCACGCACAAGCGCACCGGAGACGGTTCTTTCCTGGAACAATGCAGCCGCAAGATAGAGAACGGGGAAATATGGAGGAAGGGGGAGAATGCTACATGCAACTGGTGACCTACTCCGGCCATGCCCCCTTCAAGCTGCCCGAGGAACTGAAAGAAATCCATTTCTCTCCCGCCATCCCGCAGAAGATGAATGACTATATGACCACCGCACGCTACACAGACAAGGCGATAGGAAAATTCGTGGAGTACCTGAAAACGCTTCCACAGTACGACGAGACCCTTATCGTCATCACCGGCGACCACGAAGGGCTGGCCGCTTACCGCGAAGAATTGTGCAACGCGCCCGGCGGCAAGGGGGTCGTGTCCGACAAGACATTCACCCCGTTCATCATCATCAACTCTCCGGTAAGCATGCGCTACGACAAAGTGATGGGGCAAATAGATATGTACCCCACCCTGCTGAACTTGCTCCAACTGGACGATTACTACTGGAGCGGACTGGGACAAAGCATCCTCGACCCGCGCAAGAAAGCATTCGCCGTCAGTCCCCAAATGGAGGTGGTAGGAGAAGAGCCCACCCCGGCAGAAGCCGAGTTTGCCAGAAAAGCGTATGACATTTCCGACCGGATGATACATTTCGACTATCAAGCTACATGGTGACCGTATGCCGTGCGGCTCGTACAGGACCGACTGCTTTCGTCTGTCCTTGTATGTGGCGGCGCAGATTCTTACCATACAAAATAAGCCGACGAGCCACTCTTCGGGCAGATGCTTTCTGATTTTTGTTGACAAGCCGATGACTTGTGCTGATTTCCGGTTTCTCCGACACCGGGGAAGGCGGGGTTCCCCGGTGCCGGAGGTGGGGTTCCCCGGTGCCGAACCCCTCGTTCCCCGGTGTCGGAGAAGCAGCCCCTTCAGAAGGTGTTCTGAGTGGGGTAAAGACATCGCCGGAGATACACAAATAAATTTCAACATATACTTAGAGACTAACTCCTTTAACTGAAAAAACACACCCTCATCCCTTTGTTCTTCCGAATTATTATGTACCTTTGTCACATAATGCAACTTTAAGGCAACTATCATCAACTCTAAAAGACGGCTTATGAAGACCATCCGGCACATTGACAATGACACAGAGAAGCGGAAAAGGGTGATTTTACCCCCCCCATTATTGTAAACATATTTAACCGGAAGAACATGTCTGCGCACACTGCAGCAGCACTCCAGGCAAGCGCCTGCTCCAGAAGGAAAGATTCCACGGGGCAGGCGCTTGTCGTGTTTTCGGCACAGGGCG
>NZ_BAKJ01000023.1 GCF_000614125.1 Bacteroides rodentium JCM 16496 | reverse complement strand
CCAAATTGATTTACGCTATCGGTGCCGTAGTAGGCCTTATCGGAGGCGTAAAAGTGTATTCCAAGTTCTCGTCCGGTGATCCGGACACTTCAAAGACCGCCGCAAGCTGGTTTGGCGCGTGTATCTTCCTGATTGTGGCTGCCACCATCTTACGTTCATTCTTCCTGTAATATGGCGGAATATAATGTAAACAAGGGGATCGGGCGCAGCCGGAGTTCAAAGGGCTCAAGAGCCAGTACCTGTTCGTCTTTGCCGGAGGTCTGCTCACCCTATTCGTGGTGTTCGTCATCATGTACATGGCAGGCATCGGCCAGTGGGTCTGCATCGGTTTCGGTGTCATCGCCGCATCGGTGCTTGTGTGGGCGACCTCCCGCATGAACGCGAAGTACGGCGAATGGGGGCTGATGAAACTCCAGGCGTTGCGCAGGCATCCCCGCTACATCATCAACCGGAGAAAGTTCCTCCGGTTGTTTTCCCTAACCTCTAAAAAAAGAAGCGTATGAGAAATATAATGAAGACAGCCACGCTGGAGAGCAGGTTTCCTCTGCTCGCAGTGGAGAACGGCTGCATCATCAGCAAGGACGCGGACATCACCGTTGCCTACAGGGTGGAGCTGCCCGAACTCTTCACGCTGACACGTGCCGAGTACGAAGCGATGCACTCCACCTGGGCGAAGGCGGTCAAGGTGCTGCCGAACTACAGCATCGTGCACAAGCAGGACTTTTTCGTGGAGGAGAGCTATAAGCCGGATATCTGCAAGGACGGCCTCAGTTTCCTCAGCCGCAGTTTCGAGCGGCACTTCAACGAGCGTCCTTACTTGCAGCATACCTGCTACCTGTTCCTGACCAAGACCACGAAAGAGCGCAGCCGCACGACGAGCAGTTTCAACGCCCTGACACGGGGATTCATCATTCCCAAAGAGATGCAGGACCAGGAAACCGTCACCCGTTTTCTGGAAAGCTGCGGGCAGTTCGAGCGTATCGTGAACGACAGCGGCCTGCTCCGCATCACGCGCCTGACGGACGACGAGATAACCGGGACGGACACCTCGGCAGGTATCATCGAGAAATACTTCTCGCTCTCGCAGGAGGAGACCGCCTGCTTGCAGGACCTTTCGCTCGGCGCGGGGGAAATGAAGGTGGGCGACAACTGCCTCTGCCTACACACCCTTTCCGATCCGGAAGACCTGCCGTCGGGTGTGGCGACCGATACACGTTACGAGCGTCTTTCCACCGACCGCAGCGACTGCCGCCTGTCCTTTGCCGCCCCGATAGGGATACTGCTCACCTGCAACCACGTGGTGAACCAGTACCTCTTCATCGACGATTCGGCGGAGAACCTCAGGAAGTTCGAGCAGACGGCGAGGAACATGCACTCGCTCTCCCGTTACAGCCGTTCCAACCAGATTAACCGCGAATGGGTCGAGGAGTACCTGAACGAGGCACACAGCAAGGGGCTTTCGTCCATCCGTGCCCACTGCAACGTCATGGCGTGGAGCGATGACCGCGAGAAGCTCAAGCGCATCAAGAACGATGTGGGCAGCCAGCTGGCATTGATGGAGGCGAAGCCGCGCTATAACACGGTGGACGTGCCGGTCCTGTTCTGGGCGGCGATACCCGGCAATGCCGGTGACTTTCCTTTCGAGGAGAGCTTCTACACCTTTATCGAGCAGGCCTTGTGCCTGTTCATCGGTGAGACCTCCTACAAGGATTCCCTTTCACCGTTCGGTATCCGCATGGTGGACAGGCTGACCGGAAAACCGGTCCATCTGGATATTTCCGACCTGCCGATGAAGAACGGCACGATAACCAACAGGAACAAATTTATTCTCGGACCGTCCGGCTCAGGCAAGTCTTTCTTTACCAATCACATGGTGAGGCAATATTACGAGCAAGGCACACACGTGCTGCTGGTGGATACGGGAAATTCCTATCAGGGGCTGTGCAACCTTATCCATGCCAGGACAAACGGCGAGGACGGGATTTATTTCACCTACGAGGAAAACGATCCGATTGCCTTCAATCCATTCTATGTGGAGGACGGTGTTTTCGACATAGAGAAGAAGGAGTCCATCAAGACGCTCATCCTCACCTTGTGGAAGCGTGACGATGAGCCGCCGACACGAGCGGAAGAGGTGGCTTTATCCAACGCGGTGAACCTCTTTTTGGAAAAAATACGGCAGGAGAAGCAGCCCAATCCCACCTTCAACACCTTCTACGAGTTTATCCGTGACGAGTACCAGGATATCTTGAAACAGAAACGTACCCGTGAGAAGGATTTTGACGTGTGGGGATTCCTTAATGTATTGGAGCCTTACTACAAAGGCGGCGAGTATGACTTCCTGCTCAACTCGGACAGACAGCTTGACTTGTTGAACAAACGCTTCATTGTCTTCGAGTTGGACAATATCCGTGACAACAAGGTATTACTCCCTATTGTAACTATCATCATCATGGAAACCTTTATATCAAAGATGCGCAAGTTAAAGGGCATCCGCAAGATGATTCTTATCGAGGAGTGTTGGAAAGCATTGACTTCCGCCAACATGAGCAGTTATATCCGCTATCTTTTCAAGACCGTCAGAAAGTTCTTCGGCGAGGCTGTGGTGGTCACGCAGGAGGTTGAGGATATAATCTCTTCTTCCATTGTCAAGGGCACCATCATCAACAACAGCGACTGCAAGATTCTGCTTGACCAGCGGAAATATCTCAATAAGTTCGATGAGATACAGTCGTTGCTCGGCCTGACCGACAAGGAGCGGGCGCAGATCCTCTCCATCAACATGGCGAACAATCCGTCCCGGAGATACAAGGAAGTGTGGATCGGGCTGGGCGGTACGCAGTCGGCGGTCTATGCCACGGAGGTCTCACTTGAAGAGTACGCATGTTACACCACCGAGGAGACCGAAAAACTTGAACTTATGCGGCTTACGGAAAAGCTGGGCGGCAACATAGAACTTGCCATCAAGCAGCTGGCCGAAAGCAAACGGGAAAAGTAAAAGGGACTGAATTTACATGGAAACCCAAAAACAATCACGAATCATGGGAATGGAAGAATGGATAAAAGAACAGCAACGCCGTTATCTGGACGAGCCACGCTATAAAGAGTTGCAGGAAGTGAGGGAACAGGCAAGGAACCTTGTCCGGAAGAAGGAATACCGTAAACTGACGGAACTGGTCAGGCAGTACGGGAAATCCGAGGATGTGGTTTCCCATGTCGCCTGCCTGCTGTCAGACTCGTGCCTGTTCCCGACACCGGAAAGGACGGCGGAAACGGACAAATCGGAATTGATGGAGGCATTGAAAGGCACTTATTTTATGGAGAAGAACGGTTGCCGGCTTGCGGATATCAGTCCCGAAGAAGCCGGCTCCGTCCACGGAATGCTTGCCATGCACACGTTCATGCGGGATGCTTACTTGAAGGCACATCCCGAAAGCGGACAGGAACGGCCGTCACCGGAAGAAGTGCGGTCATCCGTCCGGATTCTGGATTACCGCCGGAAAGGGAGCGACACGTGGGAACTCTGCAACCTGGCCGTGCATCTTGTGCCGCCTTCGCGGTATGTGGCGCTCCGGTACGGGCTTGCGGATGATTATGACAGGCTTGACAGGCTGAACCGTTCCGAACCGGGACCGGCATATGACGGTTACGGGGTGGTATTGGAAAGCCGCCTGTGCAGGAATGCGGAAAAGGCAGCGGAAAGCATCAAGGATGTCCGTCTGCCGGATTTCTATCTGGAAAGACTGAATGGGGAACTGGAGATTTTGGGACGGATTGCGGCCTCGCCGGATGTGGTCCACGACATCCTGCATATCAGTCCTGACTTTCTCGCCAAGTACGGTATAGACAAGAACGCTTCCGCTACGGAACGCTCGTGCCAGGCGGAGAAGGCTTACCGCGAGCTGGATGCCCGTTTCGTCAGGATGACAGGCCGCAGGCCGTATGCCGACGAGCTGTTCGCCTCTATCAGACACAGGAAGAAGGGTATGGTAAAGGAGAAAACCCAAAAACAACCGGACAGGCCCATTCTCCGTAACCCGCCGTCCAAAGGGCGGAAAATGGGAATTTGATTCCCATCGAAACAACAATCGGATTATTCATCATTAAAAAAAGCAGATTTATGAAAGTAAAAATTTTAGTGCTGTGCATGGGCTGCATCTTCACCGGCTTCACGGCAAAGGCACAGTGGGTCGTGACCGACCCCGGCAATCTGGCACAGGGTATCATCAATGCCGCCAAGAACATCGTACATACATCCTCCACCGCCGGCAATATGGCGAATAATTTTCAGGAAACTGTCAAAATTTACAAACAGGGCAAGGAGTATTACGACGGGCTTCGCAAGGTGAAGAACCTCGTCCGGGATGCCCGCAAGGTGCAGCAGACCATCCTGATGGTTGGTGACATCACGGACATCTATGTGAACAGCTTCGAGCGTATGCTGGGTGATCCGTACTTCACGCCGGAGGAACTGAGTGCCATAGCCCTCGGCTACACCAAGCTGCTGGAAGAGAGCTCACACCTGCTCAGCGACCTGAAAACGGTGGTCAACGAGAACGGCCTGTCGATGAACGACAAGGAACGGATGGATATCATCGACCGGTGCTATACCGACATGCTCCAGTACCGTGCCCTGGTGCAGTATTATACCAACAAGAACATCGGCGTGTCCTACCTGCGTGCCAAGAAACGGAATGAACTTGACCGCGTGATGGCTCTCTACGGCTCACCCAATGAACGCTACTGGTAATCCCAAATCCGAATGCTTATGGTATTGCTGTCAGTAAATTTCGACAACCTGCATCAGATTTTGCAGAGTTTGTACACGGATATGATGCCGCTCTGCTCGCAGATGACCGGTGTCGCCAAGGGCCTTGCAGGGTTGGGAGCGCTTTTCTATGTGGCTTACCGCGTGTGGCAGTCATTGGCGAGAGCGGAACCCGTGGATGTGTTCCCGCTTCTCCGTCCCTTTGCCCTGGGGCTGTGTATCATGTTCTTTCCTACACTTGTACTGGGTACGCTCAACAGTGTCATGTCTCCCATAGTAAAAGGTACACACACGATTCTGGAATCGCAGACCTTCGACATGAACGAGTACCGGGCGCAGAAGGACAGGCTGGAGGTGGAGGCGATGAAGCGCAATCCCGAAACGGCCTATCTGGTCGATAAGGAATCTTTCGACAACAAGCTGGACGAGCTGGGCGCGCTGGACGCGATAGAGCCTGCGGGATGTATATGGACCGGGCGTTGTACAATATGAAAAGGGCCGTACAGAATTTCTTCCGCGAACTGCTGGAGCTGATGTTCAACGCCGCCGCCCTTGTCATCGACACGCTCAGGACATTCTTCCTGATAGTCCTTTCGATACTTGGTCCTATTTCCTTCGCCATCTCCTGCTGGGACGGCTTCCAGGCCTCGCTCAGCCAGTGGTTCGTCCGCTATATCAGCATCTACCTGTGGCTTCCCGTCAGCGACCTGTTCAGCAGCGTGCTGGCAAGGATTCAGGTACTGATGCTACAGCAGGACATCGAGCAGCTTGCCGACCCTGATTTCATACCCGACGGATCGAACGGCGTGTACATCACGTTCCTGATTATCGGAATCATCGGGTATTTCACCATTCCGACGGTTGCGGGCTGGATCGTGCAGGCCGGCGGCGGTGCGGGCAATTACCTCAAGAACGTGAACCAGAGGGCATCCCAGGCCGGTTCTGTGGTAGCAGGTACGGCAGGAGCAGCGGTGGGAAACATTGCCGGAAGGCTTGTCAAGTGATAACAATAAAACATTTACAGAATGGAATTCAAATCATTGAAAAATATCGAGACCAGTTTCAGACACCTGCGTCTGTTCGGGATCGTCTATCTGTGTGTATGCACCCTGCTCGTGGGCTTTTCCGTGTGGAAGGCTTACAGCTTTGCGGCGGCGCAGCGGGAGAAAATCTATGTGCTGGACGAGGGCAAATCGCTGATGCTGGCCCTCTCGCAGGACCTGGAGCAGAACCGTCCTGTGGAGGCAAGGGAGCATGTAAGGCGTTTCCATGAACTGTTCTTCACGCTGTCACCCGACAAGAGTGCGATAGAGGGAAACATCCAACGGGCGATGTTCCTCGCCGACCGCTCGGCATACGCCCACTATGTGGACCTGGCAGAGCAGGGATACTACAACCGGATAATTTCGGGAAACGTGAACCAGCGTATCGGGATTGACAGCGTGAAATGCGACTTCAACACCTATCCGTACGAGGTTGTGACCTACGCGAAACTCTCCATCATCCGGGAGAAGAGCGTGACCGAACGCAGCCTTGTCACAAGGGGCAGGCTCATGAACTCCATACGCAGCGACAACAACCCGCACGGGTTCATCATTGAATCGTTCCGCGTGGTGGAGAACAGGGATATAAGAGTGTATGACCGTTAAAATTTTGAATGTATGAAAAAGAGAATGTTGAAAATCAGAGGTCTGGCAGAAGGCAAGCTGCGGGACTTCTGCGACAGCCTGACTCCCGAAAGGAGAAAGGCGGTTGTCATCGGACTGTGCGCCGTGTTCATGGCAGTGAATTTCTATATGATATTCCGTGCCATATACGATATCGGGCGGGAGGATGCCCGTCAGGAAGTAATCGAGATTCCCCCGCTGGATATTCCGGACTTCGTTCCTGCCGACACGCTTTCCGATGAGAAGGTACGTGACATGGAAGAGTTTTTTAACCAATTTAACAGACAAGACAATGAGTAACGATGCGAACAAATTGAAAAAGAGGCAGGAAATCAGGAAATATCCGGTTTATGCCGGAATGTTCCTGTTGTTCATCGGCTGCATGTGGTGGATTTTCACCCCGTCGAAAGAGGACAGGCAGGAAGAGGCCAGGAAAGCCGGTTTCAACACCGAACTGCCCGATCCGAGGGGCGCGGGCATAGAGGGCGACAAGATTGCCGCCTACGAGCAGGCCGACATGCGGCGCAGGCAGGAAGAGAAGATGCGCACGCTGGAGACTTCTCTTCGCTTGCCGACGGGAAAAAGCAGGAGAATCAGCAGGCTGTGGAAATTGTACCGGATTCGGAACACCAAGGGGCAAATCCTTACGGCAACCGGAACGGTAACGGCAGAGACGGTTCAATCGCTTCATCCACATCCGCCTATAACGACATCAACGCCACGCTGGGCAACTTTTACGAGTCGCCTCAGGAAGACCCGGAAAAGGAGGCGCTGAAAGCCGAGGTGGAGCAGCTGAAGCAGGCGGTCGCCGCACAACAGCCCGCGCAGATGACTTACGGGGAACAGGTGGCCCTGTTGGAGAAATCCTACGAGCTTGCCGCCAAGTACACGTCGGGAGGTGGCGGAAATCAGACGGGGAACGAGGCGGTCACGCGGAACGGGAAGGCGAAAGCCGTTCCGGTGGGACATGTTTCCACTCCGGTGGTATCGTCCCTGCCGCAGCCCGTCAGCGATACCGTGCTGTTCGCAAGGCTTTCACAACCGGGGCGGTTCCATACGGCAATCGGGAAAACGGAAGCCGGGAGTATGAGGAATACCATCCGTGCCTGCATCCACGGCGACCAGACCGTCACCAGCGGTCAGGGGGTAAGGATACGCCTGCTGGAGCCGATGCGTGTCGGGAAGCATGTCCTTCCGAAGAACTCCCTGCTTACCGGGGAGAGCCGCATACAGGGTGAACGGCTCAATATCGGGATTGTGCAGGTGGAACATGACGGTATCATCATCCCGGTGGAACTTACCGTGTATGACAACGACGGACAGGGTGGAATTTTCATTCCCGGGTCGATGGAAGCGAACGCGGTCAAGGAAGTTGCCGCCAACATGGGGCAGAACCTCGGCACGAGCATTTCCATCACCAACCAGTCGGCCAAGGACCAGCTGCTTTCCGAACTCGGACGCGGTGCCATTCAGGGGGTGTCACAGTACATTACCAAGAAATTACGCGAGGAGAAGGTACACCTAAAGTCCGGCCATACCCTGATGCTTTATCAGAATGACAATCAATAACCCATTAAAATTAAAGAACATGAAAAAGATTTTTGTAATGCTTGCCCTTATGACGGGCGCAGTGAGTGCTTTCGCACAGAATGCCGTTGATTCAACGGCAACAGTTACCGGCGGTGTCACGCTGACGGCGGATGTATATCCGCGGCAGGAGGACGGTGACCTCTATCACGGCCTGACCAGGAAGCTGACCTTTGACCGCATGATACCGCCATACGGTCTGGAAGTGACTTATGACAAGACTACGCATATCATCTTCCCTTCAGCGGTGCGGTATGTGGATCTCGGCTCTGCCAACCTTATAGCAGGCAAGGCGGACGGTGCGGAGAATGTCATCCGTGTGAAGGCTACGGTAAAGGATTTCCGTGACGAGACTAATATGTCGGTCATCACCGAAAGCGGCAGTTTCTACACCTTCAATGTCAAATATTCAGATGAGCCGCTATTGCTCAATGTGGAGATGAAAGACTTTATCCATGACGGCAGTAAGGTGAACCGCCCGAACAACGCCCTTGACATCTATTTGCAGGAGTTGGGCTGCGAATCGCCCAAACTCGTGCAGTTGATTAACAGGAGCATCCATAAGGAGAACAGACGCCATATCAAGCATGTCGGCAGCAAGGCTTTCGGCATCCAGTATCTCTTGCGCGGGCTTTATACCCATAACGGCCTGCTTTATTTCCACACGCAGATAAAGAACTCGTCCAATGTGCCTTTCGAGGTGGATTTCGTGACTTTCAAGATTGTGGACAAGAAGGTGCTGAAGCGTACAGCCATTCAGGAGCAGGTCATTTTCCCGCTCAGGCTTACAACTATGCCACTATGGTTGCAGGGAAAAAGGAGGAACGTACCGTCTTTACCTTTGACAAGTTCACCATCCCCTCGGACAAGGTGCTGGTGGTGGAGATGCACGAGAAAAGCGGTGGCAGACACCAGACCTTCACCGTGGAAAGCGAGGACATCGTGAGAGCCAGAGCCATCAATGAACTTAAAGTGAAATGAGTATGCGCAGAGTCTTTTATATGTTTGTTGCAGCCGTATCGCTTGCCCTGTTTTCAGGGCAGGCATACGCCCAACGGTATCTTCCCGGAATGATGGGCGTGGAACTTCGTGGCAGTTTTGCGGGCGGCTCTAAAGGGCCTTTGAATTATTATACCGGATTCGCGGTGTCGGGATACACGAAGAAAGCCGACCGCTGGGTGGCAGGTGCGGAATACCTGCTGAAGAATTATGGGTATCGTACCATATCCGTACCCCGTGCCCAGTTCACGGCAGAGGGAGGCTATTACCTGAAGTTCCTGTCCGACCCTTCAAAGACACTGTTCCTTTCCATCGGCGGTTCAGCCTTGTAGGATATGAGACGGTGAACTGGGGTGACAGGATGATGCACGACGGTTCAAGCTTCTTGCCGGTGATGCCTTCCTCTACGGCGGTGCGCTCGCATTGGAGCTGGAAACCTACATTACCGACAGGATAGTCCTGCTTGCCAATGTGCGTGAGCGTGCCCTGTGGGGCAGTTCATTAGGCGTCTTCACGACACAGTTCGGGCTGGGGCTGAAAATAATAATCCATTAAAATCACAATACTTATGAATATAGAGGAAATAAGAAGGATTCCGATTACGGATTTTCTGGCTCTGGCAGGACATGCCCCGGAAAGACAGCGTGGTGACGAGTGCTGGTATCTCGCCCCATACCGTGAGGAACGGACCGCCTCGTTCCAGGTGAACATCCGTAAAAATGTCTGGCACGACTTCGGAACCGGACGGGGCGGTGATATTTTCACCCTTGCAGGGGAACTGACAAACAGCCGTGATTTCAAGGAACAAGCGGATTTCATCACAAGGATTTATGGCGGTCTGGCCCCCGAAAGAAAGACGGTTTTCCGTTCTAAAGAGAACGGCAAGGATGATCCCGATAAAAAGGAATGTTTGAAGGATATCCGTTTCGGACCGCTGTACAACAAGGTATTGCTCCGCTATCTGGAAGAACGAGGCATTTGCAGCGATGTGGCGTTGCCGAACTGCGAGGAAGTCAGGTATTGCCTGCACGGGAAACGGTATTTCGCCATCGGTTTCAAAAATCTCAGCGGCGGGTATGAACTGCGCAGCCGCCTGTTCAAGGGAAGCCTGTCTCCAAAGGACATCTCGCTGATAAACAACGGTTCGGACACCTGCAACCTGTTCGAGGGTTTCATCGACTACCTCTCGTGGATGGTTCTCGGTCTCGGGTGCGGTGATGATTACCTCGTGCTGAACTCGGTGGCACTGCTGGAACGCTCGTACGGCTTTCTGGACAGGTACGAGCATATCCGATGCTATCTGGACCGTGACGAGGCGGGACGGAGAACGCTGGCGGCTCTCCGCAGCCGTTACGGAAACAAGATAGAGGACTGCTCTTCTCTATACAAGGGGTACAAGGATTTGAACGAGTACCTGCAAAACAGGAACGGGAATCCGGAATAAATCAGACAACAATCATTAAAACGAAAATGAACATGAAAAAGAGAAATATAAAAAGCGCGTTGGCCGCATTTCTTTCGGCAACGCTCGTGGCACTTGCGGCGGTTGCCCTTGTGTCCTGTGACAATGATCTGGACGTGCAGCAGGAATATCCGTTTACGGTGGAAACGATGCCTGTTCCCACACGCATCGTAAAAGGCGAGACGGTGGAAGTCCGATGTGAACTTAAACGGGAAGGCCGGTTTTCCGATGCCCGCTATACCATCCGTTATTTCCAGCCGGACGGCAAGGGCACGCTCCGCATGGACGACGGGATGGTGCTGCTGCCCAATGACCGCTATCCGCTGGATAGGGAGGTATTCCGCCTGTATTATACTTCGGAATGCGAAGACCAGCAGGCGATAGACATCTATTTCGAGGACAACAGCGAGCCGGCACAGCTTTTCCAACTGAGTTTCAGTTTCAACAACGAGACGGAGGACGGGGATACGGCCACGACTTCCGGAGGCAAGGAGTTGTCGGTTACAGTTGTCGGGCAATAAAACCGGTCCTGCCTATGATGAAGTTAAAAGCAATATGGTTTGCGGTGCTTTCCGCAGCGGTCTTTTTTCCGGGTATGCCTTCAAGGGCGGAGAATCCGGTAAAGGCAAATCCGGACAAGTTCAGTCTTGCGATTGAGTGTATCAAGCGATTCGAGGGTTGGCATGGGGAGAGAAAGCATTGGCCTTATGTGGGATGGGGCATAAGGTGCTTCCCAAAGAAACTTTCACCAACAGCATCTCCAGGGCGCAGGGCGACTCCATTCTGAGGGCAGACCTCCGTAAGCTGTGCCGCATGTTCAGTTATCTGGGGCGTGATTCCTTATTGGTCGCAGTCCTTTCATATAATGTGGGGGCCTACCGTCTGAAAGGATATGGGAAAATGCCCAAGAGCCGGCTGTTGAAGAAGCTGGAGTCTGGTGACCGGGATATTTATAAGGAATATGTCTCTTTCAGATGCTACAAGGGGAAAGTGGTTCCGAGCATCGAACGGAGAAGGAAAGTGGAATACATGCTGCTTTTTGAAGAGTGAAAGATGCGTCAGGAACAAGTCTTGGATAATATAGTGTAATTTGTAATTGGATAAATCGCCCTCTCCACCGGTTGTTGTGGAGAGGGCGATTGCTGTAATAGGCTGTTTCACGTACCTGCCCGGTTCAGCTTACAGTAACCGCTTCCTGTATTTCCGCTTCTTCGGGCAGACGGGAGAGCAGAAGCTCCGCCATCGCTCCGTTCTGTGGAATAAGGGCCGGGAAGTCTGTTTTTCCTGGCTTATAGATAGCTGTGGCAATGTTGTATAACTCCCAAGCGGTAATCTGTCCTTTGCTCATGGCCAGTTTAAGCACCTCTTCCGTGAAGATGGAAATCTGTCCCTGGTTTAGCGGGTAAGTCTCAACGGAGGATGAAAGGTTCCTGTCCGAACTGTCGTGGGAGACGCGCAACGCGGTCAGCAGACCTATGTACATATAGATTTCCTCCATCGGGACAATCCGGCGTTTCAACCGCTGTATCCGTTCGATGTCCTCGTTCATGTTCACCTCGAAATTGGCCAGCCAGCCGTCCACGGTTTCGAAGAGCTCATCGGTTGTTACCTTCTTTTTCCCGTAATTGCAGATGCTCCGCTGCGGTGAGAGGATGCACTGGTTATGGCATATCTTCACGCAGGGGCCTATGGCTGCCTGTATACCGTCCTGGTGGTAGGCGACGACCAGTGTCGTGGTCAGTTCGTCCGTCTCCCAGTCCTTGATCCGGATGGTGGCGAAAATACGGCGCAGGATGTGCGCCTCCACCGCCTTTTCCCCGTGTGTCTGCTCCACCTGCGGGAGTATGCTCACTCCGGGCTGTGTCTTGTTCCTGTTCTGGGCCGCGAAGATTTCCTCCACCTCGTAATTCAGGCTGTGCTTCTCGCAGATGTCCATCATGCGCCGGATGACCTGGTAATGGTAGATGCCCTGTACGGGGTTGTTGTAGATGTCGTTCTCCTTGTAGGTACGCTGGAGCGTCTCGAAGTTCATCACTTCAATTCCGTTTTTCTGGAAGTCAAACTGCCGTTGTTTTTCCAATACTGCCAATGTTGTTTCCATAATCTTGAATTTTATGAAGTTAATACTGTTGATTGTTTTTTGTCAGGTGTGTATCTGCCATCCGTGGAACGGCTGCAATGTCACCGCAAATGATCTGTCGGGCATTCCATGATAGAGCAGGCCGCCCACGATGCCCGTCCTTCCGTCGGGATAGCGTTGTGTGAAACCGAACGAGTACGGGGCATGATCATAGTAGAGTGAGATTTCGCTGGGATGGTCAGGGTTTTCTTCCCAGCTTTTCAACCGTTCCAGGCATTTCTGGAGTGAGGTGTCACCGATGGATTCGGCATAACGCTTTACATTCTCGAAATGTTCTTCATTCAGGATTTTCATGACTTTTGTATTTTTATCTGTTAAACACGTCCGGCTCCGGGAGCCGGTATTTTTATTTCTCGCCTGCCTGACTGTCCCGTGGCTGTACCCGCAAGGTTTGGCGAAAGAAAATACCGCAGCGAAGCGAGGATGATTTTCTTTCAGCCAACCCCGAAGGGGCCTGACCTTGTACGGGTACAAAGGACACGGGACTACCTTTGCAGGGTGGGAAATAAAATATACGGTGGTGTGCTTTGCATGGGGCATGGCGATTATCTTCCTGATTTGTTCGCCATTGCCGGACAAAAGATGTATTTTTGCAATTCTAATTTCAGGATCATGGAAGACTATATAAAGAGAGCGGCGGATGCTTTCCTTGTGAAGCGTCCGTATGGCATGCGTGTGGATTACAGCAAGAAAGGGTTCGTGTTGTTTAACCGCAACCTGAACGTATTGGGCAATGCGGAGCATGCCCGTCTGGAAGAACTGCCTCTGGAGCGGTTCAATGTGGAGGAGATTCCGTTGGAGGGTGAAGTCGTGGAGGAACATGCAGGATTTACCGATGTATTCTTCTATACCGATCTGACCAATCCCTATGCCGGATATGTACTGAATTTACAAAAGCTTAAAGCCTATAACCGGTTTATGTTTCCGCTGGCAATGGCGCTGAACCGTGAATTGTGAGGCCGGAAGCCGGCAGCGGTAACAGCTGCATGGAGCAGGCCGTTACCGCCCCGGATTTTATTGTTTGTCCTCTTTTTCTGTTATGAACGCAAGATAGGCGGACACGGCCTTATGGCATCCGGTAAAGTCCGGTGTCCGGCAGCCCTTGATTTTCCGGAAACTGACGGTGCCGTTTCTGTCAATGCCCCTCACATGCCTGTTGAATGTCCCTTTGGTTCTGATATGGATGTCAAAACCGTCCCTTCCGGTGATTTCAAGGAACATTCCTCCCGTGATCCGTTCCCCGTCCAGGAATTTCTGTTTCTGCTCATCGAGCAGCCGCTGGTGTTGCTCTTCCCGCGCTCTGCGATCTTCCGCTTCTTTCTCCTCCTGTTCCCTGCGTTTCTGCTCCTGTTTCCTTTTATATGCCTCACGGGCTTGCACCAAAGGGGTGGTATCGAGCCCGAGGGCATCGAACACGCAGATGGAGAGCGACTTGACAAAAGTTCCTTTTTCCGCACCCTGAAGCGTATCTGCAATCCAGTTCCTGCAATAAGCTGCGGCTTCCTCCCTGCGGCCTTCTCCCTTGAGAAACCGGCGTGAATACTGCCCGCTGGAAAAATAAACGTTTTCAATCCGGCAGACCACATGGAAACAGTCATCGTCCTCATTCCCATATTCGTTCTTTCTCGACAACGAGAGATATACATTCTCCGCATACGGCTCCAATTCCATATAAGGAGCCACGACGGTATTACCGTCAGACTTGTATCTGAATACTTTTGCTTTCATGTCACATATTTTTTGATAGTCCGTTCATATAATCCGTAATTCTCATTTCCAGTTCATCGTATATCCGGTTGAACTGCTCCTGGTACTCTTCCAGAAAAGCCCCGTCCGTATCGCACATGTCTTCGAGCGTCTTTCCGTTTGCACGGCACAGCTCCGTATCGGCCAGCTCACAGACAATCTCGCTGAGCATAGACCGGTCCTTGTCTTCGGGAAGCATTCCGCCTCTCTTCAGTAGGCAGTAGTTGCGGATATTGATCCGCAGATACAGGTCCGCCTCTTCCCACCGTCTGTCGGGGAAGAGCGAGAATGCCTGTTTCAGTCCGTCGGGCTGCCCGCCCCACCATTCATTCAAATTGTTCGGTTCCATATTCATAAGTTTTAATTGGTTGTTGCCTGTCTGGTTTGCCATTGCCGATGGGCGATGATATATTCCTGCCGTTCCTTCTCCAGCAACGCTTCCGTTTCGGGAGTGTAGCCGAGAAAACGGATGTAACCGCCGTTGTACCCCGTGAGTCTGCATCGGATACCGGCTTTCTCCAATTTGTCAATCCGTTTCTGCGCCAGTTTCGCGCTGGAGTAATCCTTCGGCCAGAAATAGTGTTCGCCCTGTGAGCCGTAATGGTCTTCTCCGAGTATCATCTCACCGGAATGCCTCCTGTGTTCGATGAAATCGAAACGGGCTGTGCCCAACGCCTGACGGACAGCCTTGTGTGCGGCACCTTCGGGATGTTTGAACACTTCCGGTCTGTCCTTGCCCTTGCAATCCAGCTCGGGTGTCTCCACCTTATACGGTTGCTTGTAACTGCCTATTCCCAATGTCAGGTAGAAATTGGTATTGAAATAGTCGGTCATCGGATCGCTGTCGTCGAAGTTGTACGACATGACGAAATCGCAGATATTCGTCATCACCTCTTTGGCCCGGTCCGTCAGGGATTTGTCGGAAGCGATATTGTAATGGTTGATTTCGTCCTGGACCTTGCCGGATTCTTTGGTGAACGCCTCGAAATCCGCTTTCATAAGTCGGACATGGATGGAATGGCAGTTTTCGCGTCTGACGGAAAACCTGTATCTCGGATAGGTCTCTTTCAGCCATGTCCGTGTCAGCTCCACAATCTCCGGGGCATGTTGCCCCTTGTAGTTGCGGCCTTTCCAGCGGTATTCGTTATAGACATACTCCGTGTATTCCCTTGCCGTCGCTCCCGAATAGTCGTGTTCGTAGCCGCTTGCGCTTGCGGAAACATCCGGCCTGTCTTTCCATATCCCGTACAGCTTTTCAAACTCGGTGTTCACCTGTTGCATAATGGCGGTGTCGCCGCCCTTGTCCGGGTGGTGCTCCAATGCCAGCCGGCGGTACTCCTTCTTCAAGTCCGCCAATGAGTGTATATTCTGAAAATAAGCCATAGTTATAAGTAATTATGCCCCTGCGAGGCGGTTGATAAAATATTCCAGACAGTCAAGGTCCAGACCGAGGCCGAGACACGCAGTTTCTATGTCCTCCTCCCTCAAATCGTCCAGTTCCTGCAATTCGCGCAAGTTCCGAAGTTCGGAGCCAAGATATTCCTGTGCTTCCATTTGGCTGCAACTGCATGAGTTGCTGATCAGTTCGATAATATCAGTCTGCATATCATTCGTTTTTAGTATTATACATGTTGTAAATTTTCCGTTTACGCTCGTAGTCCCGGCTGTCCCACCATTGGCCTGCCGCATCAATGAATGCCTGTGGAATTTCAGCAGGCGGATAGTCACAGACTTTCAACCCTGTGATTTGTTCCATTGTCTCAAAACCGCACGACTCCCACCAATCCTGCATCTTTTGTGTGAATTCCGCCTTAGTGCAGAAAAAGGTCTGGTCAACACATTCTTCACACCATTTGCCGTCACACCAGTGCCCGTCATTGTCATCATACACATAGCTGATACGTTCACCCGTGTTGGCATTTATCCATACTTGAATTTCCAACTGTTGTGAGCCGCATTCTTTACAGACAAGGATGTCGGAATCGTCCGGTTCTTTTCTGAAAGCCCTGCCGTCATAAAGCATAACCGCACGCTCAACAAGCTGCTTCTGATAATTTTCCGACAACTCGGCAAAGAATCGTTCCGCGGCACCGAATATGGACTTGTCCGCCAACGTGGACCATTTATCCCAGAAGTGCCGGTGCATGTTTCCAAATACGGCCTTGCATTCTTCCTTGCTCCAGGCGTTCCACATATAGTAGAAGAAGCTGGAGACTGCATTTTCCGCTTGATATTTCATTGTTCTTCAGTTTGTGGTTCTACTTTTTCGCTCTCTTCCAGTTGCCGCCATACAGCCTCGTACATTTCATGAAGCCAGTCTATGTTCTTTGCACCAAGTTCAAACGGGCTGTAACATTCCACCTCGTCACCGCTTTCTTTATCTTCGGCGATGACGGTCAGGCTGCTGTCCGTTACCCGGAGTCCTGTTACCCTGCACTCGTAAGGGTCTCCGTTATCGCTGAACCATATTACCCAGACCGGGTCATCATCCTCTTCCGGAAACCGTACCGCGTTCATGGCATGGTCGTGGAGTAATTGCCGTATCGCTTCGATGATGTCTTTTCGCAGTTCTTCGATCCTGTCTCCGAACACCGACATGGGGGATTTCCCGCCTCTCTGCCTTACGGAGAGAACCTGCAAGTCCGGATGACAACCGAACTTCCAGTCCGTCACTTCATCGTCATCCAGCGTTGTGTGGATGTTGCCGCCCAATACCAGACCGCAGTCCTGTGCGACCATTCTTTTCGCTTCATCGCGGTCGTCTGCCGCTACCGTGTAAGTACCCTCGAAGGCGTACCTTACCCTTACATCGTACTTGTTCATTGTTCTATGATTTGATTGTTCGTTAATAATTTATTTGTCAAGACACTATGCTTACCGCATCACCGAAGAAAGAATCATCCACTCCATAAACCTGTTGGATGGTGTAGTCGTACCTGGAGCGTTCGTCATCCAGCCGGAAACGGAAACCGTGATAGTCCCTGACTTCCAATTTCAGCTTTATGTCCCGTTTCAGTTCCATTTCAAGCAGGCTTCCACCACCATACGTCGAACTGAAAAGTCCGCAACAGTTGCCTTTGGGGATAACGACCTCTTTCAATGAAAAGCCGGCTTCATACAGCTCTTTCAGGCTTACCCTGCCTATGTAGGTCAGCAGGTTCGCACCGCAGCAGGAATTGATAAGTTCCTCGTAGAATTGTTCGTAGGAAACCTGCTCCTTGCCGTTCCGGCTCTTACGGTTCGGGAAACGCCCGTAAGCCTTGTAGCCATGCTCTGTCAGGATTTTCTTTACTCTCGCCGGATTGAGGTTCAGGCTGTCCACCATGTCCCCGAAGTAGGATTCCTCGTACCTGTAACCGCCTTGCGATTCAAACCGGTTGGAGTTGATGCAGTCATAGTTGGAAAGCATCTCCACCCGGATGGGGATGTCGTCCGTATGCCTTATCAATTCCTTCACCACGTCCGAATCGTTGCGGCTGTAAATCTCGTCACGGATTTCATCTTCGTATTCATCGAAGAAATCATCCACATCTTCTTCGTCAAAGTCATGGAATACGGTACATTCCTCTTTCAGTTTCGCAATAATCTCACGGACAGCCTCCCATTCGGCATCGCTGTACCACTCGTCTGCCTTTTCCCACAAATGTTCGCGGCTTTTGCCGTCAAGGCATTTTTGAATCAGTCCGCGATGGTTGTCAAGGTTGTCATTGTAATCTGTCCATACCAGCGTATAGACCGGTTCCATCAGGGATTTGATGAAATCCAATGTCAATGTTTTCTGTTCATCCATTTCTGTTACCTGTGTACGGCAGGGTTCTGTTTTCCCGTACATACCGTTATAAATGCCGGAAGCGACCTTGCGGCCGCCTCCGTGTAAATTTCTTTATCCATACAGTTCCTTCACAATCCGGTCATATCTTTCCTTTTCCATCTCCGTATTCCGGTTGAAGTGGAAATAAGCCGTGTATCTGTATCCTGTTCTTGGCACTCCTCCGCACTGCTGTATTGCCCTGTCTATCTCCCAGTCGATATCACCTATGCCAAGAGATATGCTTGTGCCATGCAGCATACACCGTGCGAGTTTCAATGCGGAATCTGTCTTGTCTTCCTTGCGCAACCGGTCGAAAGCCATCAGTGCGATTTGCCTGTTTGAAATCTTTATCTCTTCCATATATTTTGCATCTGTTTGGGTCAGACAATCCCGGTAAGTTGCCTGAATCGCGCAACTATTTCATTGCATTTGCTTTGGGCAAGTTCCTCATATTTTTTGCAAATGGCACAGTATGCCTTCCAAGGCTGGCCTCTAAGCTCGTGCTCGTATGAGGACCTGACCAATTCCGGATATTCTTCAAAAAGTGTCTTGAATGCTTTACGCCATTTGCGCCCTTGCCACAATCCGTTTGCTATCAATGTCATGAATTCAAACATCTGTTCGTCTGTTTTCACATCCAATGCATAAAAATGGTCTGTTGTCGGCCACACGTTCTTGGAATGCTGCCAAGTTTCTATCTGCTTGGTTTTGGCATTGTATGCCATTCTTGTAATTACCTGGTGACTCATATGGATATATTTTAGTTCATTACCGTATTGTCTCTTTTCCTGTCACGGCTTGCCAGCATTCCGAAATGGATGCTGAATATGCGCCGTGTGAAGCAGATCGGAGAATTGTATTCCACACGTTGCCACAGCGTGAAGTGATTGTCGGAGAACGACCACCTGAAATACCCTGACAACGAGCCGAATCGCGGGTTTGCATTCCTGTTTATCAGAAACCTGTTCACATCCACGATGTGTCCTGCCGTCAGGAGAATGTTCAGAATCTCCACAAACGCCATTTGCGAGTAGGGGTCAACCGGCATTACCGGTCCTTTGAAGTTGATTTCCATCTTGTATATGTTTATATGCTTTAATCGTAATTGTCATCGAATACCTCGAAGCGGGGAATACCCGTGTCGAAATAGTTGTTTGATATGCCCGGGTAGTACAGCAGGCTTTCATCCCCGCTGTCCGGGCAAGGCTCATCGTCGATATAGGCCGCATTTCCATAAAGTTCGATATAGTGCGCCACCAGCAGGTGCGGGTCTTCCGTACTGATGTCATGCCCGTAACGGTCACACCAGTCGAAGAAGCAATCCTTGTCGGGTTCCTCCAGCTGTTCCATCGCCTCCCTTATCTCGAAGAAGTTGGGACACAGCCATTCCCGGTTGATGAGCAGGTCCGGGATCTCCTCCCATCTCGTGTACCTGTATTCCGGCGTTTCCTCTTCGGGAAACAGTTCGGAGCAGGTGCACAGGAATTCCCCCATGTCGCCGAAGTCGGACATTTGCAGCAGGTTGTCTTTTTCCTGCCCCATGTCTATGAGATGCTGCGTGGTCACTGCCACTTCTGCCTGATTCAAGTCCATGATATTCTTCATTATAGTTTATGATTCGGAACCGGGGATTTCATTCCACAGGCTCCAAAAGGTCCGCACCCCGCAGTGCAGGGTTTTTCGGGAAAATACCGGAGCCTCCGGCGAGGATGATTTTCCCGAAAACCGCTTGCGGCATGACCTTGCCCTGCCGGTAAGGGGGCGGGCTACCTTTGCCTGTGGAATGGAATCTGCGGTTTCTCATTTGTTTTTCCATTTTTCAGTTCATGATGCGCTGGCTTCCCCAGCTGATATGTATTTTCCCTTCGCTGTCACGCTCCCTGACCAGCAGGCTCTCAATAACGGACATGGTGATGTCGAACTCCTCAAAGATTTCCGACTGTTCCTTTACTTCGCCCGTCTTGATGAACTCGTTCAGCCGCTCTTTGGTAAGCACCAGTGCTATAAGGTTCTGCTCTACGGAATCCTTGTAGGTAACATAATGCACGTCCTTCAGCTCTTTGGAGTCAAGGCGTATGAAACGGAAGTAGAACTGCTCCATCTTCGGGATGTTCCATTGCAGGGATTCAAGTATCACGTCGTTGCAGGTGGGTATGTTCACCGAACTGCTCAGGCTCTGCTGCGTGCATACCAGTATGCCGTTGATGGTGGAATCGAACTCCGTCACGATGCTTTGCCGTTTCTTGAACGCCACGTCGCCCTTGACCACAAATACGGGACGGTCAGGAAAACATTCGCGGAGACGGCTCTCGTAAAGGTCGAATGCGGCTATGGACGTGCAGCCGACAGCCACCTTGCCGGGTATCTTCCGTACCAGCCTTTCGATGTACCTTGTCTTGTTCGGAATCCCGTCTCCGGAATAGCCCTCTATCAGGTGTGGGACGGAGCAGGCCTTGATGAGCAGCCTGATTTGGCGCATAAGCCGGAGTCCGGCATCCTTCTTTGCATCCCCCGTGCTGTTGTAATACAGTTCGCAGATGCGGCAGAACTCCTCGATGATGACACGGTAAACCTCACGCTCGCCGTCGGACGGGCTGACGGTATGTGTCCGTATCTTGTATTTCTCTCCTGCAAAGTCCCTGAACTTGCGTGTAATGATGGTCTTCCCGATAAGGCCGGCCAGCTCCTCCTTGTTATAGACATCCTGGTTCTGCTTCTCAATGCCGAACACGGTGGATTTCCCCGGACAGTGGCAGGCACGGAAAAGCACATGCCCCCTGAAAGCGGGGAACGGCTCACCGTAGTGCGGATTGTTATCTTCCTCTATCTCCTTGTCCCTGTTCTCGTGGTACACCCGACTGCTCCAACAGACCATGTTTATGGAATTGTTATACAACAGCTCAAACTGGCTGTACAGTTCGGCGATGTTGTTGCGTGTGGTCGTACCGGTGTCGAGTATCTTGTATTTGAGGCGGCGGAAGAGACCGAGGATATGCCTTGTACGTTGTGACGACGGGTTGGTTATCTCGTCCGACTCGTCGAAAACAAGGCACAGTTTTCTTGAACTGCGTTTGACGAACCTTGCCATGCCCCGTTTCAGCTTGGCGAGCATGGAGGTGGATAGGACGATGAACACGCCTTCCGGCACAGTTTCCAGGTCGGCATTACTCCTTGCCACCCGGAACTGTTCCCTGTTTATCGAGAGGAAGGGTATCCATGTCATATTGGTGGCGATGGCAGGAGCAGTATGATGACATTCCGTACTTTGCGGAATTTGAGCAGGTATTTGGCACGATGGTACACGGCGGCTGTCTTGCCCGAGCCTTGCTGCCAGTTCAGCAGCGCGTGGCGTTTCTGCAAGACGAGGTTCAGGTCGTGTTTCTGGAGCGTGGTAAACTCGCAGGTCTCGCCGTCCTTGTTGATGAATGCACACCGGTCCAGGTATTCTTTCAGCCTGCCATCTTCCTCCATTTCCGGGAACTGCCGATTCTGCATTTCGTACTCTCTCCGCTTGCGTCGGATCAGTTTCTCCGCCGCACGGATTTGATGCATGTTCTTTTCTGTCGGCACTTCCGGCATGGGCAGTTCGGCACGCTCCAGCACGAGGTCGTTGATACTTGCCGCCTTGTGCGGAACTTTGTCAAGGAGTCGCGGAGCATATTGTTTCAGTTTGAAGCCGTATGAGGTCTTCACCAATGCCACTTCCTTGCGGGGTACGGTATTTTGCGAGGTGATGTACCTGCGGATGACGGCAAGCACTTTCTTCGGGGTCAGCTTGTTCTTCTCCCATTGCTCCACCTGCTCCCGCGTGGCGTTCTCAGGCGGTTTCTGGTTACGGAACTTCGTGACCAACGCTTCCGCCTTGTCTATATGTTTGTTCAACTTGACGTGCGCCTTCAGCTCGTACATGTACTTGGCAAGTTTGTACTCGAACAGCTCAAGTTCTTCCTTGTCGATCCGGTTGGTTTCGCGCATCAGGTCGAAACGCAACCGGTGTTTCATCGCCCTTGCCTCGCCGATGCGCTTTTTCAGCTCGTCCGCCGTTATGAATTCCTCAGCATTGTAAGCCTGCATCTCGATGTGGGCCGATTTACGGAGAAATACCATGATTTTCGTATTGAAGTCATGGACTCCGACTGCGGCAAAGGCTGACGGAACCAATTTAGTCTGACCGGCAAAAGAGAATTTGCCGTTTATACCGGCTATCCGTGTCTTTTCCCAAAACTCGCTTTGCATGAAGGAGCCGGGCACGATTATCATCAGGATACCGGCCGGATTAAGCACATCGTAAGCCTTGTCCATATAGTATTCCTGCGACAGTTTGTAGTCGAACTTCAAGTTAAAAGGAGGATTGCCGATAACAATATCGAAGCGTTGCTGCGGGTAATATTGCCGGATGTCACATTTCTCGATATGGGCTTCCGGGTAGAGGTGTCTTGCAACTGCCACCGCCTTGCCGTCTATGTCAAAGCCGTAGGCGTTGTGCAGGTTAGGCAGGTGGTTGAAGAAGTTGCCCATGCCGCAGCACATGTCCAGTACCATTTCGGACGAGACGGGACACAGCATATCCACCATGTCCCGGCATATTTCATGCGGGGTGAAGAACTGTCCCATCTCGAACTCCTTCTTCGCCTGGGCATACTCATGGTAGTTGGCAAAGTCGGACTGCCTGAGGTTGTGCAACCCTCCGATGCCGGTATAGCAGTTGTAGATGCTCTCCGCCGGAATAAGGTCCTTGCCGGAGTCTATGGCGAAAAGTATCTTCTCGTTGATTTCGGCCCGCTTGTCCTGCGGTATCTGTTGGGGGATGATGGCGTACATATCTTGGGATTGTTTACGTTTGAAAATGAAGACACCCCGCAAGGATGCCTTACGGGGTGCCCGAATTGGTTTCTCATGCCGTTATTGTTCTCTTAATGTGATTTCATCCAGCCGGAGCCGCTTGAAACAGCTTTCCGCTATCGCGCTGTCCTTGAACCTGACGTCTATACGCCCGTTCTTGTAGAATCTGATTTGTTCGGCATTGGTCGTGGTGAGGTCGTACCAACGGGAAACATCCACATCATCTTCATGCAGCCCGACAATCATCCTGCTTGAACCATGGATGGTGTCATCGGCACCGAATGCGATGCCTTCACAGAAGGTCTCTATGTTGCCCTTATAGTTGTAGTGGATCTGGTTGCGGTTGTATGACAGATAGAACTCGTCAAATCTCAGAATTTCGGGGAACGTGATTTTGTCCTTTTTCAACTCCGGCTTGACCTTGCTCCAGCACGACGGTTTCACTGTTTTTAGGAAGCGGGACAGCAGTTCTTCCTCCGCCGTTTCCCGGAAACTCTTGCCACCCAGATGTTCGATAACGGCATCCACGTATGTTTCATAGACCGGGCGGAATCCCATGCGGAGCGTTTTCCCGTCTATGCTTGGCACCGGCACTTGAACATTGTAGGTCTTGTTGAAATAGGCGATGATACGGCTGGCGAAATTCGCGTTGGCATTGTGGTTCTTATCTACCAGGTCATTGATAAGGTCGAACGGTTTGAACTCGTTGTGCGAATAGTCATCCCTGTCGTTATGGTAGGAATAGAAATTGCGCATGGATACCTTGCCGTTTTCCTCATAATGGAACTTCCGTTCCTCCTGATACTGCTCCGCGTCTTCCTTGAAGATGGCGTACCAATGGTCTATCTGGTCGAGTGTCTTGTAGAGCAAGTCCTGTTGGTTCTGGCAATAGATTCGGTCTTGCTCCGTGATTTTGTCCTCGTTTCTCACTTGTACGCTCAAAATACCTTGAAGCAGGTCGGGAGCGTTACCGGTCTTGGTTGCTGTTGTAGTTTGCATATCTGTTGGATTTTTAAGTGTTAGAAATTCTGTGATTTGATTCGGTAGAAACAGGTGATGTGTTTTTCCATGTCCTTGACTATCTTCACCTGTTCGGGATGGAAATTGAGCCTTCGTTCTTCGACCGGGGCATCAATCTTTTCCCATTCGGCAAGAGGCAGGAATATATATTCGCGACGGAAACACCATAATACGATTTGGGTGGGCCAATTGCCTTTGAAAACCGTTCCTTCGTAGTCTTTCAAGAACTGTTGGAAGTCGGCTTCGTTCCCAAAAGCGATATCAAGACTTTGATAGAGATTGCCATTCCCGGATTCCTCTCTTTTGTTCAGGTAAAACTTCCGGTAGGTCTCGGTTGTGAATTTTCCATACTTGGGATTGGGTTCGACATAGAACCATAACGGCACTTTAGCCAGGAATGTCACCGAACCGTTGGCGCACGCCCCGCAATGCCCCCAGTCCTTGAACGCGCCTTCCGTCCATTTCAGGAATTTCAGGTCTTTCGGATTTACAGAGTGGAATGCGCCTCCGCTGACACTCAGACGGATGTTCCCGTCCTCTGTCCATACGAAAGGCACATACGGCTGTTCGCATACGGATAGGTATCCTTCTTTTGCGCTCCTGCTGTCAATAAGGGCGTGACCGTAATAGTCCCCATGTTCGGTTACATATACCAGCCTGTCACCGATTTGCGGTGTGACTTCCGAGCGTGTCCGCTCGATGAGTTGTACATAATTGTTGGCCATATCCACATCTTCCTGCGTCAGCCAATGTTCATGGTCGTATGAAACATTCCGTTCTCTGAGCGTTTCGATACTGTACTTGTTCTTTGCCATCTGCTGTAACATAACAATTGATTTTTGTTAGTCCGGCTTTTCGGGGCCGGAGTTCCCGTAACTACAGGCTTTAAAAGGTCGTGTTCCGTACATGCAAGGTTTCCGGGAAAAATACCGCAAGCCTTCGGGCGCGGAAGATTTTTCCACGGAACCCGAAGGGCTTGACCTTGCTTGTACGAAAAGAACACGAGTTACCTTTGCCTGTGAGTTACGGGGACTCGGCTACGGGATGGCTGTACTTTTCGGTATGGATTATTGCATAAAATTCAGACCGGATATTACCGGCCTTTACAGAAAAAATGCTATCTTTGCATTGACAAAAGAGTTATTTGAAAGCATGAGGAACATGGTGGTTCTGAACAGTCTGGCATTTTCTTATCCGTTGCCCGTTCTCATGCGAGTTTTCTACAAAGCGTTGGTAATCAAATAAGATACTTCAGATTACAACAAATATAGATAAAACTATCAGATAATCAATCGGATTGTTTCCGCAATTTGCTGACTGCATTCTCCAGGGATTCCGTAGGTTCTATAATATTGTAGTTCCTCCAGAAGTCTTCGTTCCAATACTCATCCACCAGGTCGTAGAATACCTGCTTCCGTTTGAAGGTGTTCTTGTTGGAGATGCCGGAGAGAGGGCTTTCCGTCCTGTCGGTCACCACCATTTCGGAGAAAGCGGTGTAGCTGGAGGAGAACAGCCTTTTTTTCCAGTCGCATTTAAAGCGGATGACATTCCGTATATAGTTCAGGTAAGTCTTGGTCCCCTGCTGCTTGTAGGTCACCAGATAGGTGACTTCCTGCGGGCGGAACCGCAAGCCGACGGGCTTCTTATGCAGAATGGCCTCCACTGCTTTCACCCGGTTTGCCATGTCCAGGCCAAACTCGGCGCGTGTAAAGGAGAGCCGTTCGTAGTCTATATACAGTTTCCCGATGAACAAGGCATACATCAGGCTGACCCGCGGACGGAAGCTGACCACATACTGCATGCGGTTATCCAGATTGACGGGGTCCTCCATACGGAATTCATAATAGTCCAGATTGTCCGTGCTCAACAGCGCATCGCCATTCTTCACAATGTCCAGATAAAGGGACAAATTGGGGCCTCCCACCACTTTCACAGCCAGCGTGTCACTCTGCTTTTGGCTCAGCAGGCGGCGGCCCTTCAGCAGCTGCACCTTGTCGCGGTCCACATCGCGGGAGTTATAATCCGTCTTATAGACATCCATCACTGCCTCGGACACGCTGATATAGCGACGGCGCTTCTGCACGGTTTCCCGATAGAAGGCAGTCAGCATGTTGTCATTGCCAGAATAGTTTACTGGAATTTTCTTGATGGCCTCTTCCACTATGACGCGGGGATTATTGCCATAGACCACAATCTCGCTCAAAAGATTGGGAGCCGGTATCATCCAGATGGTCAGCTCGCCCGTTTTTTCAAGTTCTTCCAGAGAGAGGTGTGTAGTGAGATAGCCGATATGGGAGACTTCCAGTCCACGGAAAGCTTCCGCTTCCGCTACTTTCAAGGAGAATGTGCCGTCGGCATTGGTCACCGTTCCGATATTGTTGCCGACAACAGAGACGTTCACGTTTTCGAGTTTCTTCCTGCTGTCCTTGTTCTTGACCGTACCGGTGATGACGAGCTCGTTCACTGCCGCGTCCTGCGCCATCAACGGGGTGATACCCGAAGATAAGAATGCAAACAAACACCCAAGTGTAAATCCTACAAAGTTTTTCATAAGGCATGTTTTTAAGGGGTTTCTATTAATAAGAGCGGTGAGGAAGATAAAACCCTATGGAATGGAGAGAAAAATAGTAAGGCAAAACCTTGTCAAGCTGTTGGCTATAGTTTAGTTGAATTGTTGGGGCTTCCGCTGGCTCAGAATAACGTAGATGATGACCGGCGCACCGATAATGGGCGTGACGGCATTCAAGGGAATAATACCCGCTTCGCCGGGCAAGACGCAAATCAGGTTGCAAAGCAGTGCCACTGCACCGCCACTCAGGATGGTGACCGGCAACAGAGAATTGTGATTGGCTGTCCCCAATATCATGCGTGCCACATGCGGCACGGCCAGGCCGATAAAGGCGACCGGGCCACAGAAGGCGGTGGTGACAGCCGTCAAGAGCCCGGTGATAATCAAAAGCCAGTTGCGCACACGGCGGATGTTTACACCGAGGTTTTCGGCATAGCGCTCTCCCAGCAACAAGGCGTTCAGGGGCTTTATCAACAATAATGAGCCGAACAGTCCCACAACGGTGACCAGCGCAAAGGCCGGCATCTGCTGCAGGGAAACTCCACCGAAGTTGCCCAGCCCCCATATCATATAGGACTGCACCCCCTCTGCCGTAGCAAAGAAGTTGAGCAGGGCAATGGCAGAAGAAGCGATGTAGCCTATCATGATACCCGTTATCAGCAGCATGACATTGCTCTTTATCAGCGTGGAAAAGAAAAGGATAAGTGCCATAATCAGCATGGCTCCGATAAATGCGCCAAGCAGTACGGAGAAGAAGCCGGACAGACTGAACGCCCCTGCCGTGATGCTGCCGCCAAACAGCAGCATGACGAAGGCCACTCCCAGACTTGCCCCGGCGTTGATGCCCAGAATGGATGGTCCTGCCAGCGGGTTCTTGAAAGCCGTCTGCAACATCAGTCCGCAAACAGCCAATGCGCCACCGCAAAGCAGCGCCGTCAGCGCTTGGGGCAAACGGGATTCCCAAAGAATGAAGCTCCAGCTTGCCTTCTCCCCCTCTCCACCGAGCAGGATACGGAAAACATCGGCAGGCGGAATCGAAACCGACCCCACCAGCAGATTGCCCGCAAACAGCAATAAGATGACCACTCCCAGCCCGATACCATATTTCCAGCCTTTACTCATAGTTACATTATTTAGCACACAGAAACACGGAGGCACAGAGTTTTCTATTACTTTCACAAAAGTTCCGTATCTCTGTGTTCATCACTCCTTCAGTCTGCAAAAATAGCGCAAGCCTCCCAAATCTCCTATTTCGGGATGCAGAATCTGTATCAGGTCGGACAACAAATAATCGGGACGGAACGGAGTCTCCTCGTAGAAAGGAACTTTCGCCGTATTACAGCCATAGACATTCCGGGTCTTGAAAGCCTTGAAACCGGTGTAGCCGATATAATCCGCCTCCAAATCAGCATAGCTCATGTCGCGATCGCGGTTGTACTTCACCAGCCAGACGTCGGCATCGCCCGCCTTGTCGAAAACGGTCTCGAAAGCCAGAGGAACAGAACCGCTGTGGGTATCATCGGCAAAGGCGTAACGCCCGCAAGCATCCTGAAAAAGCCTTCCTATGGTGCTGCGCCCTCCCGGCACGTACCATGCCGAGCCGCTTTTCAGCTCACTGACAACGGAGAACGAGGTGGATGAAAGTTGTGCACGCATCTTGAGTCGTTGGTAACAACTGTCCACTTCGGCAAAAAGGCTGTCGGCTTGTGGCGCAGCCCCGAAGAGCAGTCCGTAAAAACGCATCCACTCGGCACGTCCCAAAGCGGAGGTTTCCATGTAGTCGGCACATTCGATGATAGGAATATTCAGTTTCTCGATACGGCCATAACCGCCGCTGTTCTCAAACGGAGACAGAAGGATGGCATCGGGATGCAGGTCGATGATGCGCTCCATATCGGGATTCATGCCGTCACCACAATCGGCGATGGCACCCCGGCGGCAGGCTTCGTGCACGACGGGTAGCTTGATGTACTTCAAGTCGCAGACGCCGCCGATGCTGCCGAATACACCCAGATTATCCATCAGTCCGCAGTGGACGGAAGAGTAGATGACTGATTTGGAGAGCGGGGTACGTACCACAGTACCTGCCGGAAGATGTGCCGGGAGTTCGCGGTCTTTCGGGACCAGTATATAGGTATGTAGCGTGTGCAACGTATCCCAAGGATTGCGCAAGGTGGCAAGGGTATAGCCGGGATAGGACACTAAGGTAAGATTCTCTGCATAACGTAAGGGAATGGTGTCACCGTTGGCCAAAGCAGAGGCAGTCTTGCTCCTTCCCCCACAGGAGGAAAGAAACAAGACTGCGAACAGACAGATAAGTAAACTATTTCTTTTCATTGATATTAATTGAAGAAGATAGCAGAATTAGGATTCATACCTCCTGCATCGAACTGCTCTATAAAGGTACCGTCTTTCTTGAAACGATAAATGGTGCCGTTCGTGGTATATTCAGAAGTACCAATATAGAAATCACCGTTATTATCATTTACTTCCAACATATAAATCGTAGAAGTTTTCAACTTTTCCGGTATATCCTTCAAGAAAGAAGCTTCATCCATCTTTCCAGTCTTTATATTATAAGTAAAAAAAGAAGCGGTAGGATTGGTGTAATTTGAATAAGTCAAATAGAGAATATCATCAGTAGCACACATACGGGTGGCACTGCCTAATTCCGTCACCTTATTGTTGGCAGCAGGGTCTATCATCTGTAATGAATAGCCAATATCAACATAATTACCCCATGAAATCAAAAAAACCTTATCATCCTCTTCAACCAAAGCATTGGGGTTCAAACCTACCGTCAACGTCTCTTTCAACTTGAAAGTACGCAAATCTATCACCTTTACGTCATTGTGATAAGTACTCCAATCAGCAGTACAGCTATTCGCCACATAAAGCATATCCTCGCAGATTGCCACACCTTCCAGATTGTCGCCAAGTCCGGTCAATTTATCCACTACCTCCAACGTTTTCGCATTGATTTTAGCTACAGTTCCTCCGTAGAAGGAAGCATAGATATATCCATCCTCAGCATCGATATAACGAATACCTGCACTGAGGTCGTTGTCGTCTACAAACGAAACACGTTTCAACTCCACACCCGCAGCATTCAGCTTAGTCAGATAATTGGAACCACTTACAGCTATATATATTTCATCTTCATACTCAATCATACTCTGACCAAGGTCACCCAACTTGGCGTTGTTTTGAGTCTGGTAAATATCACTGATGAAATCCGCATCCTTATTGGGTGCATAAAAGGCAAGTCTTGCGTTATTAGCTCCCCAACCACCCTCATTCAGAATATAGGCCCGCGTCCGTGGCAGTGTCACCTTCGACCCGCCGTCATCCAGAGAATCGTCATCGTCGTCACTACAAGATGCCAAAGAGGCACCCAAAGCAAGCATGCAGAGCATACCGAATAATAAACTTCTTACTTTCATAATCACAGTTTTTATTGTTTATAATTAGTTTTTGTTGTTCCTAAATAGATTATTCAAAACTTGAAAGTACCCGTCAACCGCCACGAACGGCCCGGCATAGGATAATACTTTATCACGTCATACTGTTCATCGGTCAGATTTATAATCTCGGCCTGCAACAGAAGCCGGCAACCGCCCAAAGCAAACTCATGAGAGAGGCTCATCGTATGCTCCAGATAGCCCTCAATCTCATTCTCCAGAATGTTCTGCGACAAATAGTAGCGCTTTCCCACTCCTACCGCCGAGTAGCCCACATTCACCCACGGCGTTTCTACAATGGCAGACGCGTTTCCGCTATGAAGAGGAGTATAAGGCAATTGGTCCTTATAGTTCTTCGCGTCGGAATCGGTCAGGTCAATAGCCTTTTGCCATGTATATCCGCCCGATATAATCAGCCTTATTTTCTCCGTCAATGGAACGGTTGCCGCCAAAGTGGCATCCACACCTGCGGCATGCACCTTGCCGTAGTTCGCCATCTTCCACGCATAGGTGGTGGGAAAAGCCACAATCTTATCCGTCACATCATTATAGTAACCGTCGAGCGTAACGGAGATATAGTCGAACACAGACAATCCGGATTTGCTCCATGTGATGCCGACATTATATTCGTCCGCCTTCTCGGGTCGCAGATTGCGATTGCCCAACCGGTAGTAATAGAGGTCGTTGAAAGTGGGCAGACGGAACGTACTCTTATACATCAACCGGAAATACAGCGACTCGTCCTGCCAAGGCTGCATACTGACTGATAAAGAGGGAGCAAAACGATGGAAGTCATCGGGGACCGTACCTTTCTCGGCATGCTCCGAAGTGGCGGTATGCACCAGCGAAGTCGTGGCCGTGAGCCATCCTTGTCGGTAACGTGCATTGAAGGCACTGATGGAAGTATACCTTGTGGGGAAAGGACATTCCGGCAAACTGTTGCGCAACTTGTTTATCACCCCGTCCTGCGCCAACGAAAGGGTCAAAGCTTCCCAAGGACGGTAGAGAACGGTCGCGGAAATATAATATTCGTCTTGCCGGTGATTTTCCCGATAATATCCGTCGGTATATTCCTTGCCCTCATCCTTATATTTGTTCCAGCCATGATTATACTTTGCCTGTGCCTGCAAACTCCACCGGGGCGAAAAATGCTTCCTATAACGTGCCTGCACAAAAGTATTCTCATCCCAAAGCGTTTCATCGGAAAGGGGATTATAGAGCGTAACCGCCCCTGGAAGTCCCCGGCGGGAATAGAAGTAGTACCCTTTCACATCCAGTTCGCTGTCATCCTTGAAAGTATGATAAAGGGTAGCTTCGCCCTGCCAGGAATAGATGCCGGAGTTGTTACGTTTCTCTTCCGTCACGTATTTCCCATTGACCAGCGTGAAAGGGTAATTACCGTCCGCCCTCATATAACCGGCATCTACCGCCACGCGTGTACGGCTGCCCAGTTTCTGCCACCAGCGCAGCGAGGGGCTGACCATGCCGAACGACCCTCCGCGCACCCGTGCCTGAAAAGCGGCATTGCGCCCGTCATCAAAATGAGGCTTTTCCGTCTCTATGCCCAGCACACCGGCCGACGCATACAAGCGGGCGGACTGCAACAAGTCCTCCGACTGCCCGATGGCGAGCGAAAGCATGGAAACATTGTCCAGCGAAAAACGCCCGATATCTATCTGCCCCGCCTGACAATTGCTCACCGCCACCCCGTCATAACTGACAGCTGTATGGGCGGCTCCCATATTGCGTATGGAAACAGTTTTCAGTCCTCCAATGCCTCCGTAGTCCTTTACATTGGCTCCGGCAAAACGGCGCACAGCATCTGCCATATTCTGTATTCCCAGCTGGCTGATATCCTGCCGTGACATCGTCTGTATGGGTACGGCAGAAGTCACTTTATTGGGCGACCTGCGTGCTGTCACTGTCACTTTCTCTATCTGATGCACTTTCCCCGTAATCGTATCTCCCCCCACCTCCTGGCAGAGAGCCGAAGTATACTTGCACCCAATGAAACAGCACAGACCAGTAGTACCTTAGTCCTTCCTGACATAGAATAAATGAAGATTATCTTAAACCATTTGCGCACTGCCCACTTTCCTCGAATGGACAATTTTTCGACTTTGTTTTGCAGGTCTTCTGACTCGTTCCCGGTACATCGCCTTCCCGTTCTTTCCGAAGAACAGTGGCACAAGTATGATACACCAAGCATGGAACTCACAGCAGCGGGACTGTTCGGGACTTTCACCCGATTCCCTTTTCATCCGCTTCTCCGGATAGAGAACGCAGAACAAAACGTGGACAAAGATAGGATAAATAAAAGAAGTTTCAATAAACAACAAAACAAATATTACCGTTTTAACAGTCATTTTTCTAACTTTGTAACATAATAACCCCAAAATCGAGTTGCCATGAAATATAAGTTATTGGTTCTTGATGTAGATGGAACGCTACTCAATGATGAAAGAGAAATTAGTAAAAGGACATTAGCTGCTCTGCTAAAGGTCCAGCAGATGGGAGTGCGCATAGTTTTGGCATCCGGTAGACCGACTTATGGACTGATGCCACTGGCCAAAACCCTCGAACTCGGCAATTATGGAGGGTTTATCCTCTCCTATAACGGTTGCCAGATAATAAGGGCGCAGAACGGGAGATACTGTTCGAACGACGCATCAATCCGGAAATGCTGCCTTATTTGGAAAAGAAAGCCCGCAAAAACGGCTTTGCCATCTTCACCTACCACGATGATACCCTCATTACGGATAGCCCGGACAATGAATATATAAAGAATGAAGCCCTGCTAAACAATTTGAAAATAATCAAGGAAGATGAATTCTCTACTGCCATAGACTTCGCACCTTGCAAGTGCATGCTGGTGAGTGACAAGGAAGAAGCTCTGATAGGGCTGGAACAACATTGGGAAAAACGCCTGGCAGGTACTCTGGACGCTTTCCGTTCCGAGCCTTACTTTTTAGAGGTGGTGCCCTGCGGAGTCGATAAAGCGAATACGCTAGGCGCCCTATTAGAGCATTTGGGAGTAACACGGGAAGAAGTCATTGCCATTGGAGATGGCGTATGCGATGTGACCATGCTCCAATTGGCCGGCATGGGGGTAGCTATGGGACATTCACAAGATTCGGTAAAGGTCTGTGCAGACTATGTGACCGCATCGAATGAAGAAGATGGAGTGGCCCTGGCCGTAGAAAAACTAATATTGGCAGAAGTGCATGCAGCAGAGGTGCCTCTTGATTTACTGAACGAACGGGCACGCCACGCATTGATGGGAAACTTGGGCATTCAATACACATACGCTTCGGATGAGCGCGTAGAAGCGACCATGCCGGTCGACTACCGTACCCGCCAACCTTTCGGCATTCTGCATGGCGGTGCCACCCTTGCCTTGGCAGAAACCGTTGCCGGACTAGGCTCCATGATTATTTGCGAACCTGATGAGATTGTCGTGGGAATGCAAGTCAGCGGAAATCATATTTCTTCTGCACACGAAGGAGATACGGTACGTGCAGTGGCAACCATCGTTCATAAAGGGCGTTCATCCCATGTGTGGAACGTGGATGTATTTACTTCCACCAATAAACTGGTTTCCTCTGTACGGGTGGTGAATAGTGTGATAAAGAAAAGATAAAGCAACTGTTATAAACTACGTAATGTAAATGCATAAAAATCAAAAGGGAAAAGGGGGTTAACCAATTCCCCGGTTTTATCCTTACCTTTGCAAATTATATTAGAGCGTTATACCCGAACAACAAAAAGAAAACGATGCAGATACGCAACAATACATTGATAACAGAACGTTCAGCTTATGATTTCAAGGAAATGTTGGAACGTAAGAAAGTGAAGTCATGGCTTAAATCCGTGTCGGCTTTTGCCAATACTGACGGTGGCTGTTTGTTCTACGGAGTAAACGATGACGGAGTGATTGTAGGTTTAGAGAATGCACAAGCCGATGCCGACTTTATCAGCGAAATGATAAAGGCAAGACTTGACCCTGTACCGGAAGTACAACTTATTCCAATAGAACACGAAAGACATACTCTACTTGAAGTAACAGTAAAAGCAGGGATGTTGACACCTTATTATTATTACCAAGACGGAACACGTACTGCCTATACAAGAGTGGGTAATGAAAGCGTAGAATGTAATTCGCAACAACTTCTTTCGTTAGTACTGAAAGGCACACACATAACATGGGATTCACTTCCTACCCAAGTGGATGCTGGCAAACACTCTTTCATTATCCTTGCTAATACATTCCGTGAACAAACTCACCAAGAATGGAATGACAAGTATTTAGAATCATTCGGCTTAATTACTTTTGACGGAAAACTGACTAATGCCGGACTATTGTTTGTAGATAACTGTACCGTATTTCAATCACGTATTTTCTGTACTCGCTGGACCGGACTTTATAAAGATGATGCTATCAGTTCCGTAGAACATCGGGCTAATCTTGTGTTATTACTAAAATATGGTATGGACTTCATTAAAAACCATACCATGAGTGGTTGGGTAAAGATGCCTAACTATCGCCTTAATCTCCCCGACTATTCCGACCGTGCTATCTTTGAAGGATTGGTAAACCATCTTATCCATCGGGATTACACCGTGATGGGCGGTGAAGTACATATCGACATTTACGATGACCGCGTAGAACTAGTATCACCCGGTGCGATGCTCGATGGCACACAAATTCAAGACCGGGATATATACAAAGTTCCGTCCATGCGTCGTAACCCGGTCATTGCGGATGTATTCACACAGTTGGACTATATGGAGAAACGTGGTTCGGGCTTACGTAAGATGCGGGAACTTACAGAGAAGCTGCCCAATTTCCTGCAAGGCAAAGAACCGCAATATCAAACAGAAGCTATGACTTTCTATACCACATTCTATAATTTGAATTGGAGAAAGAACGAAAGAATACCCGTAGAAGAAGTGGCCGAAAGGGTAAACAATCCCCTCAAAAAGTATCCTGCAAACGAAGAAAGTTCGGAGACAAGGTTCGGAGAGCCTCCTACAAGTTCGGAGACAAGGTTCGGAGAGAGCCCAGATGCCCCTAAAAACATAGGAAGGACAGCACAGAAGATTATCGATTTCGTCATTTCCGATCCTTCTATGTCAGCCGAAACTATGGCTTACAAGATTGGTATAAGTTCTCGTGCCGTAGAAAAACAAATTGCAAAATTGCGGTCTAAGGGTATCTTATCTCGTGAAGGTGCGGACTTTGGTGGCTATTGGCGCATTGTCATTAATCCTCAAACTGAAAAATAAGTATATAAGACTGACTTGAAATTCAAAAACACAAGAGGCGTGCAACTTAATGGATTGCACGCCTCTTTTTTCTATAAAATCACCTATCGCAACTTACTTCACTTCCTCAAATATAATATATATTGATTATAAGCAATTTATAAATCTATGGTACAAATAAGGACAATTTTATAAGCGACACACAAAAAGCATAAGGACAAACCTGGCTTTATGTAGGTCAAAGAAAGATTTATATTTATTTAACTATTCATTTCTTATTTGCAGATGTTTTCATTTTTTCATCGGTATTTTCTCTTGTTATGCTCTTGTTTGCAAAAACACCATAAAATGAAGTTATTGCCTCTTTGCTGCTTATTTTTGGCTTTCGTTTTTTATGGAAATACATTATACCTTTGCAAGACAACCATAGATAAAAATAGTTATGAAGCAAAGGCAACATATATTCCAATCGTGGGCAATAGAAGTAGTAACAGTGCTTCTGGCATCCACAATATCATTTCCAGTAAGTGATGCTTTGAATGTGCAGTTAAGCATTCTCCCTTTTGTCATGGTAGCTTGTTATGTTGCTCTAAAACTCATTTACCATTTATGCCTCTCTCTGTCGGCACATATAATATCTCTTGCTTTTTTAGTCCGCCATAAGCCTACGAAATCTGACCGACAAACTAAAGATGATTGCACTTTTGCAACTGCTATATCTACGGTTGACAATGACAATATTCAAATGAAACGGATGGAGTTATTCCATTATGAGTACCAGCACAAAGAACGACAATACCTACAGCAAAAAGAAAGAGAAGAAGATGAAAAACTACAAGCCGTATTGCAATACACTCGAAATACATTCAGGCAGTTTGATTTTAGCGAAGAAGAAATTTTCCAAATCTGCGAATGTGTCCGATACTTTGTCACCAATCAGCAAGCTCTTAGCGTAAACATCCACATCAAACGGCGTACAGCTGTTACCCAAATTTCATTAAAGAACTTCGCTTGGAACATTGCTTTCCAATATAACATCAGCCGGGATGTCACGGCTCAATTCGTTATACAAACATTCCACGAATGGTTTGTCAATTCCACCATTGATACAATCAGAAAGAATTTGCGAACAACAACTGGAAATCATAAGATTAAAATAGATGAGCAAATTATCAAACACCCAACCATATCAAACTGAGAAGAAAAGACATCAATAAAACAAATAAGGGAAATACTTATTTTCATAAATTGCGATATGATGTTAATGCAAACAGATTCTATAAAGTTGATGTTGAAATTGATCTCTTGTTAAATTATCCTTTTCAATCTTCCAAAATTTTGGTAATTCGACTAAATTGCCTAATTTTGTAAATTAAAGAAAATAAATTCATTATGAAGCAGGCTGATTACATCAAGCAAATAGCAAAATTTGCCTTAGCAAATGACAATGCTCGTTTGCGAGATTTGTTGTATCAGTATGTAGAATATTCTCAACAAAATAACAGAGGCAAATTTGCAACTGAAATCCTATCTATCATTAAAGATTCTGATAGAGAGAATTCATTGGGAAAGCTAAAAGAATATCGACTAAATAAGCATTTTGACTACAAAGCTGACGAGTATATTTTACAGACAGTAACGTCTTCATTTACAATGAAGGATTTAGTTTGTACGCAAGATGTTCGTGAGGAATTTGAATATTTTATCAAGGAAAGACAACAAACTGAGGCTCTTGTCCAAATGGATATTCCAGTATCCAATAAGATATTGCTTCATGGCCCATCAGGATGTGGAAAGACATTAAGTGCCTATGTATTAGCTGGCGAATTGAATCGTCCACTGATTATAGTCAATTTGGGTACAGTCATTTCATCGAGACTAGGAGAAACAAGCAAAAATCTCACTCAAATATTTAAGACTGCAGTTCAGGAAAAAGCTATTGTTTTGCTTGATGAGTTTGACAGCTTAGGGAAAATAAGAGATTACGATCAAGATCATGGCGAAATGAAACGGGTTGTAAATACCATATTACAACTATTTGATTTTGTAAGTCAAGATACTATCATCATTGCAGCTACTAATCAATTACAAATGATAGACGAAGCCTTATTAGAAGGTTTGATTTATCTATTAAGATGGATTTACCAAACTCTGAACAGGTACATGCTCTTATCCAATATACGATTAAAGATCGGTTCGTCTTTGACGATGAACAAGTCAAAGAAAACATTATCAATAGCGAATGTAGAAATTTGTCCTACTACGTTATAAAACGCGCTTTGCTTAATGCAATCAAACGGAATATATTAGATGGATATAATGACAATATTATTCGAACTAATATTTGGAAAAAACTCTTAAACGATAAAAGGATTAGCTAATGCCAATCCTTTTATCGTTTAAATTTAAATTATAGTTCTGCTTCAAGAGCAGCCTGAGCAATAGCTTCCACTATATTGACTTGCTCCAAACTATCGTATAAACTGTTCCCATCCAATTCTGCAGAATGTTTTTGTTCAATCGTCAGCACAAATGAGAATGGATGATTTGTGCCTTCTAAATACTCACGACCTGTGCATCGAAAAATAATAGATATCTGATTACGAATCTTTTCGATTTCATCACGGCTAATATTTAAACTCATCTTCTGTACATTTGAGAACATTTTACTTGATACAGGGTAAAAATCATCAGACCATGAACCTACGCTAGACTTTATTGCCATTCTATCCTTATCGTCAGAGGCTCTTTTACTTGCATATTCCTCTGCATTCTTTCTTGGTTCATCATGATTCATACTATTTCCAAAGTTAAAAGCAATATGAATTGGGCAATAAGATAATACATCAGCCCGTTTAGGATTAAACTTATAGCAAAGTGTAGCAGTTAAAGTTAATAATACACCTTTCTTTGAGTATTGAAGTAAATAATTAGGGATATTCAGATTAACAACCTTGTGACTATCGAAAGCTATTGTATCTTCAATAACAAACGTACAACGATTATCGTCTGAATCTATACACTTAGAAATGTTAGGCACACCATGACCAGAAATATACTTGGATAATCGTTCTGCACTATACTTTTTGGATAAAAGAGTTTTCTCTTTACTATCAACATAGGGATATGAATTATTATCCAAAAATTTCAATTCATCGATAATCTCTTCGAGATAATACTTTTTAATCGGTTCTGCACTATTAATCATCAAAGCCTTCACTGATTGCATATTTATGTTAGGATATTTACTAACAATCTTAGCTGCAATATTAGCTGCTAATGGAGTTGCGTAACTCGTTCCAGAGTTTTGTTCTATTTTCAGGCCTGTTCCATCTATTCTCGGTGCTAAAACTAGCATGCGTGACTCAACATCCAATTGGTCACCACCAGGCATAACAATATCTGGCTTAAAGAGATTCTTATTTTTTTGGTTGTTCTTGAAACGAGTGCCATTAATCAACGAATTGTAGTCTATGTGGTATTTACGCGAATAATAAGCAGGAAACTCACACCCCAAACTCAATCCATGATTACCGTGATTAATATTATAACTTTCAGCAATAGCACCAACAGACATGTTGTTCATGCTTTCACTAGGTTCACAAAGATTCATACACTCGCCGTCGTGACACTCTGTTTCTTCTATCGAAATGAAGGGATTATAATAATGATTCGGATATTTCAGAAAACGCTTAACTCTTTCACTCGTATTAGGATTAGCAGCAACAATCTGCATATTCTTAATATCCTCTTCACTAAGATTACCAACGGAAATAAAAATCAGCAAATCATATATGTAGGCTAATTCGTCAAGTATATATGCATAAGTAGAAATATCCTCATTATAAAATTTTCCACGAACGGACATTGAAAGATTAAAGATACGAATGCCATAGTTTTGATGAGCTATAGTGATAGCCTCTTTTATGTCGGCGATGTTCACGAGTCCAGTTTCGCCTCTCTGTACTTTGATAGAAAAGATTTTGGCATCAGCATCAACTACGTTAGCATCCATGTTACGATAGAAGTTGTTTCCGAATGCAGCTAATGTTGCAACAGTTGTACCATGACTTGAATCGGACCTTAAATCAATCTCATACGGATGCGGGGTATTCTTATCAACTAAATCAAGTCCATCATGTTCCAATATGGGATCTAGTACGGCCAGTCTTTGAACACCTGTATCAATTACACCAATAATTGGTGCTCCTTCCAGCAAATTTAAAGTTGCATCTGACACCCTTTCCAAATCACCAAAAGTGTTAGGACGTACACGAGTAGTGTACAAAGATTGAATTCTTTGTATCACATCAAAATTATCCAATAAAATAGCCAAATCATCTTTAGAAATGAAGTTTATTTGGTATATTCCAGATTCTATCCTTTTATAAAGAATCTGCTTCTGATCTAAATACTCCTCCATTGCTTTCACTATAGCTTGATGTTTCATCGCTATTCTAGGTGAACTCTCCACCAACTCTAGAAGTACATCATGAGCATCATCGCTTGTAATACCAAAAGGCTTCATCGAATCACTATCCCAATAACTAAAACCGGCCATCAAAGTCAGTGGCTTATATTCTGTACTTTCGTTATTTTCTTCCGTTGAAAAGGAATCAATTTGAGTTATAAAAACATCATTAAATCGATCTTCGTCAACTATAGCGAATAGGACAGTCTGATTCATGTTGGAATAATTAAGCTCGGATAATCCATAGACTTGGCAATATTGTCTTGTTAAGGTGCTATCTGCAATTTTCAAAAAATCAATAGACAGCATATCAAAATGTTCACTTACCACATCTTGTCTCCGTAAGCTATGGCGTTCTTCTAAGGCTTGCTTAAAATTAATTCGGCAACGATGAAGCTTTTCTCTCTGCCGACAATAATTCTTTTCGTCTTCCGAAGTTTCTTCTTCATCATCTCTGCCTCTTGTTCGGTTAAACTTAAGGCAGATACCAAATTCGTTCTTTAAAAACAGATGACTTTTACCCATTGTATCGAACCATTTAATAAATACAAAACATTCTAAACTACAAAATTAGCAACATCTTTTAAAATAATACCATAAATTGCAGTTGATTTAGCACAAGAGACTCTTACGCATGGATAGAGGTCGTTTTACCACACCCATCTTAACACTGTTGATAAATGTTTTATTAAGGGGTGAGCAAGGATGGATGTGATATATTTTCACACATATGTGGATAAACACGTTAATATTAAAGCGCATCCTGTAATTTCCATCAATTTATTGTGTATTTCGGTAGTTAATGTTAAATTGCCACTCCAAATTGAAGAAAACTACATATTATTTCTTTTATTAAGATGTAATTTAGTAAATTTGTGTTCAACGTTAATTTATTAAATATGGAAAATCCCCAAAAACTAAATCGACTGAAAGCAGTTCTCGCAGACGCAGGTCAAACAAACAAGTGGCTTGCTGAGCAACTTGGCAAGGATCCTGTTACCGTCAGCAAATGGTGCACGAATACCTCACAACCAGACTTGCAGACGTTAGCAAAGATTTCAGATTTGCTTAAGGTTAATATTAGAGAACTTTTGGTTGAACGCAATAATTGATAAATGTTATGAGCAAAATATCAGAACACATATTTGGACTATACAGTCAATTGGTTGGAGACGAAATACAACCAATTGACGAAAATGTAGTTGATGAGGCGATGGGCGTAATCAATAAAATAAATGTCACAGATGATAATTCACTCTTTTATTTTCTATCTGCTATTAATTTACTCAATGCTGCTATTAAAACAGAAAAATATAAATCCAGATTGTTTTATGAATTCATAAAAACAAGAGTTTCTGCAGTTGCAGATTGTGTACTAAAGAATGCAACAAGTTTCTATGATTCAAAACTATATTATGATAAGAACCAAAAATGCCTGTATTTTGAAGTATACGGGGTTATTTTTAGTTTTCATCAAATAAAGGAGACAAAACAGATTTTGATAGTAGCTGCTAATAACCCACCTATCACATGGACTGGGGTTAGGTTACAAAGGATTGCCCAAAACATTTTTTTATTTGCAAAAGAACAATTAAATACTATTCAGATGCAAGATCAAAGTCCATCTATTGCCCCAATAAAAGAATCAAAAAATACGGAGTTATTGAACAAACTTGTCGAATGTCCAGATTGTGGAAAAAAAATATCAAAATCCGCATTTATTTGTCCTAATTGCGGCCATATTCCTCTGTACAATATTATAACTAATAGCTATAAGGTTGGCGACAAGGTTCAAATATCCTTTAACACAAATAAAGTGTCTGGTGAAATCGTTAACCTGACACCGGTTTTTGCAACAATCAAAAAAAGGGACGAAACTATAATAACGGTTCGTCAAACTTCCATAGATAGTATTCAAAATATTTTAACCACAACTGAGGTAGAAAATAATTTCAGAGATGCAGATAGTTTGTCTTCTCAGAAAGTGCTTGATATCTTTGATCTATTATTGTTAAAAATATTTCCAATTTTATCCATAAACAATAGGACGCTAATACCTACTAATGCAACTATCGTAGATATTAATGACAATGGTATAAATATAACAACTGATTCTGGATTATCGGAGACGTTAAGAGGGAATTTTGTCAATTTCAAGAAAAAAAAGTTGCGCTCCTGGTTCTCGCTTATATTGCAACAGGATTAATGAGAATTCAACTATGTTTTCATTAATTGAAACATCATACCATGATGTAATGAATCTTTTTAGAAAAGCTCTTGTATATCGCAAAGGAGTTACAGCTAAAAGAAAAAAAACAATGCTTGCTGTTTTGAAGTTCATGATGGATGAAATGACTTCCAAAAAGGAAGCTTATATAGAAATAGAGAAATTCCAAAAAATTATCCTTTCGTATGTAGGAACAGATCCAGATATTTTTGATGATGAAGCGGAAGAATATGACAAATCAACCAATACCCCTGAAGATCAGTCTATAAAAGCCATCCATCCAACAAATGTAGAACTATACAAAACCGAGTCGGAAAAAATATTAGAGAATGGAGGCCTTCAACTAAAAGTAATGGGCAAGGTCGATTTAGATAGTATTCCATATAGTAAAAGAACAAGATTTCCAAAAATCATAGAGACTTCTCACACAGATAATGATTCATCGCAAAGAAAATTGGTTAAGCCTACAATTTTATTTTCAAATGAAGTAACGGCTTTCCTAAGCAAAAAAATGCCAAACTTGAACGAATCAAAGTGTAAGCAATTAGAGAAGGAACTGGATACTTTAATTCGAAATGGACAGAAAGAAGAATGTCTTAAACGTTCTTATCAAATTATAAACACAAGTCGTCCAACCCCTAAATACTTAAGAAGTTATCTTGATAGAATTGTGAATACAGAGATTGCATTAAATCATACAACTGAAGCTTTGCAATCCCTTGCATATCTTATTGTTCTAACTGAACAACAGAGTGACGTTAATGTAAATAGCATTGGCCATTTGTATATAACAATGGCAAGATTGTATCAGAAAGATAATAATAGAGAAGAGGCATTAAAAGCAATATTATATGCAGAAAGTGTTAAACCCAATAATAATGCCATCACAAAGCTAAAAGAGTCCATTCAAAGGATGGATTCCAATGATATCAATAATCCAGATTCTTCAAGCGATAGTATCAGCAAAATGCTTCTTGAGGATGTGTGCCAAGAGGCTAAACGGCAGGAACTACTTCCTTCGAATGAAATAATTCCTGCCGAACAACTGTTTGGTAGAGCTCAAAACAAACGCAATGACGACACGGAATCATTTGAGGGTAAGGCTCAGTTATTTTTAGAGGCAGCTGGTGCTTATTATAACACCAAACAGACATCTTCAATTATGTATAAGATTTCTGTTGCTAACTATGCAAGAATGAAAGGGCATGGAATGTATGCTCGATTTGCCAACTTAATAAGAAACAATACTGGTGAATTTGCAGAATTACAAGCTCTTTGTGATTGCGCTTGTAGCTATTATATTGAAGCTCTAGGTATATTTAATAGTTTAGGAGAGAAAAATCACCTCCAAGAATTACTATTAAAGTATTTACAATTACATTTCGTTATTTCGCAATTAGAAGGAGGAAAAACTCCCGACTCTGATTGGGAAGATTGGACTTTAAAGGCAAAATTGCAAGAAATTTTGTTTGGGGATAGCAATGAAGAACAAAAAGTGTTCTTCCGATCATGTATCGCAATAGGAGCATCATCTGAAAATTCGTGGAACACTTTAAGTGGTTCACCAGACGGACTTATGCCGATGTTCTCTGCTTTCAGAGATGATGATAATCTTAGAAAAAAATGTTGTAATCTAATTAATTCAATAGAAAATGCGAATGTTGACAGTAAATTAACTTCGGGTACATTCTTAAAGAGAATTATTCAGCATCGTCGAACAAGAATCACGAAACTTGAAACGTGTCTTCATGATTGCCTAGAATGGAAATTTGACCAATTTGACATAACAACTTTCGTTTCATTATGGAATTCGGTACTAGAGCACTCGGCCTTAATGACAAATACTGATACAAATTCTCAAAACATCGTTAAAGAGGTTCTAAATACTCTCGCTAATTATGCTGGACATAGAGAGAATGAAAGATATAGAAGCTTAGTTACATCTCAGCAAATTCTTCTCAATGGTCAGAAATCAATTACAGAAACGACCACAAATTATGGTAGAACATTCTTTTCTCACTTGTTTAACAATTGGCTGGAGGAAATCGGGCGACAAATCAAAGAAAAAGAAGCACGAACATTGCCTGTCTTGAGTATTTCTTGCGAACCTGCTTTTATCACTAAAGATCTTAGTGGTAATGGCTGTATCAGCATTGTTGTAACAAATAATGGTGACTCTACTGCTGAATCTTTCGTTGTTACCGCATCAATTAATGGCAAAAAATACAGTATAACTCATAATGAAGAGTTATCCGCAGGAGATTGCTGTGGAGAGAGATTTATTTCTCCTGACTTCTATGAAATCATATCTGCCAATGTGAAGTTCGATTTAGTAGCTAAATATCAAGGTAAGGAATTACAACCAAGAGAATATGAAGCTACATATGAAGTGGAAAATGAGGATGTGCTGTCGGACGAAATTGATATTCCTTGGACAATATCCAACACTCCAGAGGAACACATATTTAAAGGTCGCGAGAAAGAGTTGAGGACATTGATCGATCACTATTTGTCAAAAGATCGTTCTTTGACTTATATTCTTTATGGATTAACTCGTACAGGTAAATCTTCAATTTTGGATTATCTGAGAAATCGAATTGATGGTCAGATATTAAAAGAAGACTCTTCTAAACACATTTTAGCTTTCAAATGGTATTTAAACGAATTCCCATACAAGAATTCGACCTCTGCCCAATTTTGGACTTGGGCTTTGGAAACGAATATATATGACAAGTTAACAGATGAATTGGCCGATAAAGTTGAAGCAGCCTATGGTGAAGATGGTCTTCCTCCTGCAGAAAGTCTTTCGCAAATTGATTTTTGTAAGGTAATCGATGTCCTTAACGAGAATAATGTTATTCCGCTTGTTACAATAGACGAGTTCTCATTTGTTCGACTTATGCTCAAGGAGGGTTTAATAGATGCGACATTTATTTCTACATTAAGAAATTTGGCGTTGACTGGAAAAGCTTGCTTTGTTTACTCTGGTACCTACGATATAAAGGAACTTCCAAAGGAAAAAGAGTATATTGCAGGTCAAATGAATAATACTTTGCCAATGCCTATTAACCAAATTGAGGAGCAATATGCAAATGAATTAATCGATGCATGTCCTAAAATAATATTTGACGAAAGGGCAAAAGCTTATATCCGCGCTTTGTCTGGTTGTGTGCCATATTGGATTCAATGGATATGCTTAGCATGTGGTAAGTATGCTGTCGCTAGCAAACATAGACATTTAGGATTCAATGAGGTTAATGATGTGGTTAGAGTATTAACCGGTGAAGTACAACCTGGTAAAGGAGATACTTGGGAGTCTTTGGATGAAACTAATTTCCATAATAATCAGATTGATCCGGAAAATATTGCCGAGCATCAATTGATTTCATCTATTTCCTACCTTAATAGAGAAAGTACTCAAATTGAACGCGGCATAAGTATGGATGAACTTAAACGCTTATGGGATAAGTATTCTGTAAATGAAGAAAGACGACTCAATATGACAAGAGCTTTGGTGAGTTTAAAAGATAAGAAGATACTATATTCATTTACAGATGAAGGTAGAGAGGTGTATCGTTTGAGCGTTGACTTGTTTAGACGTTGGTGGTTTGTTCACCATAGAGATTTAGATTTAGAATTTTCACTTTAACAATCAATAATATGGAACCTTTCATTGTAGGTATTGATATTACCTCTACAAAAGATTTGTTTGGTAGAAATAGAGAAATCGAGACATTGATTTCATGTGCCAAAAGAAAAGGAAACGCAGGAATAATTGGCGCCAGACGTTTTGGTAAGACTTGCTTAATGAAGTCTTTGGAAACATATTTGGTTAACAATAGTAGTATTGGGGCTTACCCTTTGTATTTTGATGTAAAAACTCAATGTGGAGTTAAGAAAAATACTCCTGCTGTATATAGATCTATGGCTTCGCTTCTTGCATCAAAAATGTGTTTGGATAATTTGTTGCCAGAAGGGGAGCTGAAAATATCTAGAAGATGTTCTTTAGATATTTCTTGCGATGAACTCGACATGCGAGTACAAATGGAAGAATGGAATCCTGAATATCAAAAGCAAGTGCTATTTACACTTGCAAACAGCCTTGCAAAGAACAACAAATATTTGTTGTTGCTTCTTGATGAAATTGATTATCTCCTTTTAGAGGCATTTGATACTCCGTCTGACTTTTCAAGAATAAGAGGTGCTGCTACTTCTCCAGAGTCTAATCTGAAATTTTGGATTGCCGGAACCTCAACATGGAGTGCAATATGCACGAGTGTAGGCTCTCCAGAACTTAATTGTGGATTGGAGAATGTGACGATTACTTCAACATCAAAGGAGGACTTCACCTCTCTTTGGCAACATGAATGCTCTTTGATTGAAGAAACTTTCTTAAGACAACAGTATTTGGATTTATTGTCTCCTTTGTTTCAGAAGACAGGAGGCGTTCCATATTATGCTAAGTTTGTAGCTTCTCATATGTATACCAATAGAAAGGTTGCTCTGCCTGAATATGATGTAATTCGAGATTATTTATGTGAGATAATTAATAATCGGTTTGTATCTGAAGCAGAGCGTTCCACAATGTTCTTACTTTCAAAAGGACCTAAGAATTTTGAAGGAACTATACCAGACGGAATAACGAGTTTAAGGTCTAAGGGTCTTGTAAATAGCATTTCTGAATCGACCTTTTATTTGCCGATTGGGTATTTGGAAGATTATTTGCGTGCATGTAGCCATGACAAGGAAGTTGTGGATGTTGATTCCATAGAGCAAGAAGAACTAAATGAGCTAGTAGGTCAAATAGAAAGATTGCGAGTTGGCGTAAATAAACGGTATATTAATGTTCATGAGGTATTTATTCCTTCTCACGAAGATCCAATCGAATTTGGAATCTTAAGAAAGCGATGCTATGATGAAGCTTCAATGGATGCATTTTCGGGATCGTTGTATAAATTATACTATGAAGGAAGTAATAACGGAAACAATCTTCCTGATAAATCGTCCGAATTCGCTAATTTAACTCGTGCATTAAGGCATCTATATAATCATAGAGAATGTGTTCCTTCGACAATGCCGGAGGAGCGTTTATTGATGATTGTCAATAATGGTAGTCGCCCGATTTATGATTATGAGTTCGCGAAGATGCAAGTTAGAATTCTACAATTATGTCGAGATGAATTATGTGGCATGCAAGTTCCAACTTCTCCTTCTCGCACTAATACAAATACCTTTACAACTGGGTCGGACAGCAGTTCTGCTTTAAGAGGAAAAATTAATGGTGACAGAAACAGAATTCTTGTAGATAATCATCCTGTATACATTATTGACAATAGAAAGGGATTTGCACCAAACAATTCCCCTCGAGAATACGACTATTCTGAAAGAGAGGAGGTTTTGTTTGAATTAAAAGAAGGAACGAATCCAAAAACGGGAAAGCCTATCTTTTTTGCAATAAACGTAAGACCGGCAAATGATTAATAATCATGCAACGCAAGAACCTCTTTGACGGAGATAGCTATAAGGCACAATTTGCTTTGATAACCTATCGGTGGCTTATGAGTCACCGATGGGTTAGTTATGCAGATATCATGGCTGATTATATTGGTGTGACAACAAAAGAACTTCCTGCTAATTTGTCAAATTGCGATGGGTATGGCGAGTTGAAGAAGGTGGTTGGCACACTAAAGAAAGCTATAGCCGATAAGCTTGAAAAGGACGTTGGCGAATGCTTTGAGGAAGAAGGCAACAACCGCAATAAGCGCTTTCGATACGTTGGTAAGGATGATGATCCACTTGCAGACATGCGTAATGCCAAGGTCATCAATAATCTTCGTCAGTACTGGAAGTTTTGCCAGGACTCTGCTGGATTCTTCCCTAAATCGTGGTTGGAGTACTTCTTCCATGATTGTCAGGATTTGCTCGACATGAAGGCTAAGCGCCGGAAAGGTGAGCAGGTGATAAGTTCAAGCCTTGACCGAATATTAACCAATATAGAATATCTCCCTCAGCTCTATGAAGCTATTACCAACAAAACGGTGATGGAGATAGAATATAAGCCATACGACAATGAACAAGTAACCTTACTATTTCATCCGCATTACTTGAAAGAGTACAATGGACGATGGCATTTATTCGGTCATGCAGAAGGTAGAGAACCGGAATTCGGGTACAACATTGCTCTTGACCGCATACAAGAGAAACCTCGTGAGAGGAGTAAGGTGGACTATGTTCCTGCACCGGAGCACTATTATGATGAGTTCTTCAAGGACATCGTGGGCGTGAGCCACATGAAGGAGCACCCGAACAAAGAACACATCGTTATACGCGCGCACGAACATTATATATTTAAATTAATAGACACAAAGCCTCTGCATCATTCATACGAGGTTGTGAAGCCTTACGGATTATACGAAGATGGAGAGTATGCTGAGTTCTCTGTTGATGTAGAGATGAACAACGAGTTTATTGGTCGTGTTCTCCAGATGGGTGCAGGACTCGAAGTTATGTCACCGCCAAGGATACGTAAGATCTTCGCGACAAGAGTGAAAGACATAGTTTCACACTACCTTGAACCTGGAGAGAAACTTCAACGAATGGTTCCAAATACGGAGGAACCATTAGAATCATAAGTTCTTGATTTTATCACAAGAATAGTTATTACCTTTGCAGAGTCAAACTTCGAAAACCGCCACGAAGTTGACGCTGCAATTCGTTGGTGGAAACCTAAAACTGATCGCAAATGGAAACACAGCAATCTCCAAAAACAGAAACGCCCATGACAGAGAAAGATCGTTGGTTGCTCGCAGCAGCTATCTGCTCGGCAATCGGTACTGCTATTACTGTTTTTTCGCAGGAAAGAAGTAGTTGATCAGAGAGACAATGGTTCCAAAATGAGAGGAACTATTGTTCAGACAGAAACATTATTCAAATCCGAAATCAAGTAGTAATTTTGCACTCGAAATCAAAAACGGACGACTATGAAACAGATACCAAACAACAACAAGGCAACCATGAATAACAAGGTAACAGCAAAGCAGACAAAGAAGCAGAGGAAGGCAGAGGCAGATGCTCACAGAAGAACCAACAAGCGTTGGGAACGTGTTGAGACATCTAATCGCTATCGCAAGGCAGCTACCGAAGAGCTCTGCAATGTGACAACAAACAAGATTGAGATTGAGGTACTTGACGGCATCCTTCTCAACTTGAACATCAGAAGTAAGATGAAGCCTTCAAAAGTGCAGGACAGAATTCTCCGTCGCATCATAGAGAAACGTCAGGCACAGGCAAACCACAAGAAGCATGGTCGTTCAGAAGATTTCACCTCAATGCACATCACCCTTGCATGCACAAGCAAGTGCATGAAGGATATCAGAAAGAAAAGATACGCTGCATGAACTTTCAAAAATGAGTGTGATTGGTTCCAAAACGGAAGGAACCAATACTCATGTAAAAAAGCTTGCATGCCCTATACTAACATAGTAACTTTGCATCACAATTCCGAGAGAGTTGGTTTTGTTTATACATTATTTTATTATTACAAACAACAGAGGTGGCGGCCTATTCCGCTAAACAAAAACCAGATGTACGATGAACACATCACTCGCACTCATTGCCGCAAAGGCACTCCCAGCCTCTCGGGTAGTTCTCTCACCTACAACGCAGAGAAGAACGTGTACCTCACCCTCGGTTACACCAGCGCAGCTGGCAACACCTACTACCGAGCAATCCGCCTCTCTGACCGATTGGCAGTTTACTACCACATCGGACAAGGTTACGCCCACACCTTCCTCAACGGCATCACGCTGTTTGCATGGAACGGACAGAAGGCAAACATCATTGCCCAGAAGTTCTGGGGCGGATGCAACTGGCGATGTTTCAACGAACGAAGCGCCAAGGAAGAGAGCATCCTCATGCTGAAGGACTTCCTGAAGGGACAAGCCAAGACAATGGGCAGCATGGTGGCAGAGAGTCAGCTCCTTGACTTCTCGCGAAGCATGATAGAGGCAACTCATCAGAAGTGCTTGGGCTAACCATCATGCCCAATCAAAGAGAGAACAAACAAAAATCACAAACCAAGAAAAACAAAACGACATGGCAAGCTTAACAAAAGCGATCAACAAAGATCTGTTCGACAGCATCCTGCCGACATTCGGAAACCAACGAGTTCATATTCCTGTATGGGACGAAGGACAGAAGATGTTCCTCTGCGAAGAGTACGAGAGCGCAAGCGGAAACCGCTACTACAAGGGCGTGAGGTTCTGCGACCGCATCGTAGTTGTCGAGAAGGTGGGACTCTACCACAACTGGACCTACATCGACGGCATCGAGGTTTACGCCTTCAACGGTACACGCCTTGAACTTGTTCAGAAGAGAGACTACGACAAGGTGCATCGCAACGAGGAGTTCATCCGAAAGGAATTAGAAATCATGGTGCGCAACTTCTTTGAAGGAGTACTCAAAGCCCAGAGAAGCTGCATGCCACAGGAAGAACTCGAAGAGAAGGCGAAAGGCATCATCGATGGATGCTACAAGAGTTTCCTCGACAGCGACTACAACACACGTCTCACCCAAATCCTCCCACAAATCGAACAGAAGTAGGACATGCAGAACACACAGATAGACCCACACAACCACGAACAGCAGCTTGCATACGAGCTTGTTGCCAACACAAACTCCAGTTTCTTCCTCACAGGTCGTGCTGGAACAGGTAAGACAACCTTTCTTCACAACGTACAGAAGTTGGTTGGAAAGCAGTTCATCACCCTTGCCCCAACAGGTGTGGCTGCCATCCTCGCCGGTGGCGACACAATACACTCCTTCTTTGGCTTGCCAATGGAGGTGTGTACGCCAGGAACATGCGGCAAGATGAACGAGGCAAAGATTCTGACGCTTTTACATGCAGACACGATCATCATCGATGAAGTGTCGATGGTAAGATGCGACATCATGGATGCCATCGACTACACCATGCGTAAGGCTCTGCGCAACAACATGCCTTTCGGCGGCAAGCAGATAATCTTCGTAGGCGACATGTTCCAGTTGCCACCGGTGGTGAAGCAAGGTCCTGAGAAGGATATGCTGAAGGATCTGTACCAAACGGATGACTTCTTCTTCTACAAATCAGACGCCATCAAGCGCATGCGACTCGTGAAGATTGAGTTCCGCAAGGTGTACCGTCAGGATGACGAACACTTCCTGCACATTTTGGAGAACGTGCGCCTGAACAAGGTAACACCAGAGAACATCATGCACCTCAACGATCGCGTTCACATTCCGACCGCAGAAGATGGTGCTGTCATCACGCTGGCTTCCATCAATAAGACGGCAGACAAGATCAACCTTCAGCGACTAGAGGAGATTGAGTCGGAGGAGTTCGTCTATGAAGGAACCATTGACGGCAAGTTCGAGGAAAAGAAGTTCCCGGTGGACATGAAGCTTCGCCTCAAGGTTGGTGCTCAGGTGATGTTCACTCGCAACGACCAGCAAAAACGATGGGCAAACGGCACTCTCGGCAAGGTGAGCAAACTCACTAAGGACGAAATCAGCGTGACGCTCAACAACGGCGAGACATACATTGTGCCATGCTGTTCATGGGAGTCGTACAGCTACGACTACAACAAGGAGGAGCGCAAGATGAAGAAGGAACTCATTGGTACATTCACCCAGTACCCTCTGAAACTTGCATGGGCAATCACCGTCCACAAGAGTCAGGGCATGACCTTCGACAAACTCTCGCTCGACCTCAGCCGTGGCATGTTCGCAGCAGGACAGCTCTACGTAGCTCTGAGCCGTGTTCGCAGCCTTGAAGGTCTGTACCTCTCGAAGAACGTCATACCTCAGTATGCTCATACGAGTCGTGAGGTGCTGACTTACGCAAGCGAGTACAACAACGAGCAACAGATTGGCAACGAGATAGAGAGCGGAAAAGCTGTCTATGGCGCACTCCAGCACAACGACTACGACGAAGCGGCACGTCAGTACCTGCTCCTCGTAGCGAAGAAGGCTGAGAACGGCGACATCAAAGAAGCCATGCAGCAAGCAAAACGCTTCCTTGACATACTCGTGTGCGACGAGCATCTCTATGGTTCGATAGAGTCGGTACCAGAGTGTCTGACAAAGGCAAGCCATTGGGCACCGAAATTCCTTGCTTCGTTGCTCTGCCTCTATGCAGAGAAGTACGAGGAAGCATTGGCGTACGCTAACGAGGTACTGGCAACACACCAATGTGCAGAAGCCATGTACATCAAGTCGCGTGCTTGGCAAAACTCGAACGCTACACAGAAGCTGACGAGACCAACTGCCAGCTTGCGAACGTGTTCGAGATGGCAACACCAGACGCAAAGGTGCTCTTCATGATTGCCATGCTCAACGAGATGCACATTGGCGATCCAGGACTTGACTTGATGCGCAAACTGGTAGAGGCACGTCCAAAGTACGACCTTGGCATCCTTGCCCTTCGCACTTTGATGCAATGCCACAACCTAAAGCTTGACAAGCAGTCGGACAACAACTGCGAGTTGGTGGACCTCTTCAACTCAGACGCTACCGAGGAGGAGTTCCTTGCTCAGCTGAAGGTCTGCCGAGAGAAGGCACCAAAGGCTATCGCTTACTTGATTCGCAGAATCAAAAAGCAAGAATTCAACGAAGAACAGCCTGCAGCATAAAGCAGGTGGCTCTTCCAAACAAACAAAACCAGAAAAAGATGAAGAACAAGAACTGCAAAACTGAGAGACATAGAGCAAGTGGGGTTCCCTATTGTGAAAGCTGCATTCAAGGGAAAGGATGGAAATGTGTACGTGGGTGCTATGATGGTTGATAGCGGTTCCGTACATTGCATACTCAACAAGTCGGTACTTTCATTGATCGACGAGTCAAGTGTAATAGACGGCAAGACCATGGACATACACTCAGTACAAGGAAAGGGTGTAAAGTGCCAGGGTGTATCATTCAACTTCAAGATAGGATGCGGAGAGTACGATACATTCTATGTCAACAACACTATCGACTTCAATGCCATGTTTGATGGCGTGTTGATTGGTAACGACGAGCATCCAACAGAACCATGCACATACCGCAACTACTACAACAGTTTGATGGCGAAACTCGACATCCCTAAATTGAAATATCACGGCCTGCGCCATAGCTTTGCCACCCGTTGCATTGAAGCCGGATGCGACTATAAAACTGTCAGCGTATTGTTAGGTCATTCCAACATTTCAACCACGCTCAACCTTTACGTTCATCCTAACATGGAGCAGAAGAAGCGTTGCATTACCAAGATGTTCAAATCATTGGGCAAGTAAAAGTGTGTAACTCATCTTTTATATATAGCCCATAAAATTACGGCAAGATAACTAATCGCCAGTACGACCAAAGTAAATATAAGCCAAGAGGTGGAAAGCCAAACGCCTTCATTGTTCTGGAGGTGTTTGGCCATTTTGTCACTATGCCTTTCCAATAGATCTTCTTCGGCCTTAATATGTCGGACTGTGCATTGATGCACTTTTGCCAACTCATCTGTGCTGATTTTGGCACGGAAAACTATATTTTGTTCCGCTTTGACAATAGCACGGCAAATGCCTGAAATAATGTTGTCGGCACTATCCGTAGCTGTTTTGAGCGCAAAAGTAACTTCTTCCATTTTGCGGGTAGCGGCTTCCAATTCTAAACGTACATCCTTTAGTTCTTTAATTTTCTGTTCAAGTTTACTTTCTTCTTGGGCTACTTTGTTTTCATTGCCTACACCTTCTATAAGGCCGTCAATGTCTATCTTGTCAGATTTCCCTTTTCCTATTCCCATATTCATTGATTTTGAGTGAAACAATTATCTGTGTAAACCCCTCCTGCGCTTGCAAAGATGATTAGCCATTTGAGCGCATCGCCTTGCCCATTCGCGTTCATCCTCATCTTTATCCTTTCCCCAACCGCTCATGTCAGAACCTCCGCCGCCACTGGATGCAGCCATGCTCGTTGCACCGTCAAGGTATTCAGCAAAAAGGAGCAAGGCGGTTTTCTGTACATCTTCTATAGTTGCTAAGGGATTGTCATCCGGCACGGAACATTCCTTGCAGATGATTTCGTCCGCTTCTTCCGGTATGGCCACATGGTAATGGTGATATTCATCCGTGGAAATGTCGTAGTGCTTAATAACTAGAGCCGGACGGTTTGTCTGTGGCATTTCAGTCGAAACGGTAGCTGGCCGTATTTTCTGTTCGGTATTTGGGATTAGCGAAGATTTCCGCTCTTCATGAAGCCTTGCCCATGTCGCTTCTATCTTTGAAGGCATGAGATGTCGGCCTTTACCGAGAATGGAGGATTTATAACTGGAGTTGCCCGACAGAATAGAATAGCCTCGTACATTCCCCTTGTCATCCTCTTGCAAGTGTATGCCGTAGCCGTGTGCTTTTAGTCCGGCCTCATAGCCTGACCAACTGAAATTCGGCAAGGAGCGAAGCACGTCCATGCAAGTGCCAGCAATCTCCAGCCTGCGTTTCTCGTAAATATCCTCCGGCTGTACCCATCCCCGCCGTTCATTGATAATGTACGCAGCCGACATTGCCCGTTCCGCTATTAAGTGGTCATCGTTGACTTTTCCATCCATGTCCACACGGTTCACATCTATGTGCAGATGAGGTATGCCACTCTTTGCATCATGATGGAGAGCAACTACATACTGGCTGTTCTTTACGTTGGTGGATTTCGCACTGGTACGTTTAGTCTTTTTCGAGAGGTCAATGGAATCGAATACTTGGATGTACTCGTTTGCCAATCTGACCCAATCGTCCAGCGTCCAGCCTGAGGATTCTTCCTTAGTTGGGGATATTTCCATTCTTATCACATTCCGTTTGAGCGGTCTGCCTTTGTTGATTGTATTGGCAAATTCTTTTTGCTTGAGTACCATACGTTGGTACATGGCTTCAGCCGATATGTCATCGGGCAGAAAGTTCACTTTCACGATCTCGGCCTTGTCCTTGTTGACCGAATAGCGGACGGCGTTTCCGCCGTGGCTGATGGTGGCCGCTTTTGCTATCATTTGGTTGGGAATTTATTGGGTGATGTATTCCTGAATTTCATTCCAACGGGCCATAAGGGGAATGGCTGCACGCATCCACTGCTCCACGAAACGGGTGTCTGCGAAGTATTGCGCCCGATGGCTGCCCTGTATGGACTTGACGGCTGCCGCTATTCGCATTAGTGCGCCCCGTGCATCAGAGAGACTGCAAAGGGCTTCCACCTCCTTGTCGGTAAGCCGCCGCCTCGGATGCTGCCCCAAAGCACATTTTCGAATATAGTCGCTCAAAGTCAAACCGCAGGTCTCGGCAAGTTCCACGGCTTTTGCGTATTCTTTTTCGGTCACTCTGGCCTCCAACCGCTTTGTGCGCTTTATATCCTTTTTCTTTTCGTCCTTGTTTTCTTCCGTTGTTGTCATATCTAATGATTTGTAATAAGGTGATACGATAAAATAAATAAAACTGGTCAGCCCGGTGCGAGCTTGCGAGCGGCTGTAACGGCTTATGTGGCATGGAAGCGCGGAGCGTTTTTGTGCGACATAGGCAATTCTTGTAACAGTCCTGACACGAACTTTGGATATATCATGACTCACAGAGCGGGCAGTTTGTCCGAAGTCTTTATAAACGTCTAAAACAAACGTACTCCGCTACATTCATTCCTCAAAAAAGTGCTTCCAACCGCTTCATAAGAACAAGTCCCAATTCCGCCATAAACCAACGCTTTTCCAAAAGGTCACAAAATGCAGCGTGAAAGGCCGTGTTTCGCATTGTAAAAAGCCATCTTTTGAAAGCCAATACACGGCATTTTGCAACGGTCTCGGTTTCATTAGGTTTTACGCTCCGTTTCCGTCATGAACATTATTGCCCAAAATAAGGGATAGAGACGGCTGTTCACTGTTACAACAGGCGGAGGTATCCGACTTTCCAATTCCATCATTTGGCGTATTGGCAGAGATACCATCTTTATCTATACCATTGTCGCCAATCTCTCCGACACAATGGTGCCGCTCTTTCACGCTCACGTAATACGGATTGAGTATCTTTTGATTGTCCGTATACCATGCCGACACACAATGCACGGTGTGTATGCTTGTGCGGTTGGTCTGTTCGGATGTGACAATCCCCAACTCGGCCATTTTGTCAAGTAACCTCGAAACAGTCTTCTTGTCATAGCCTAAACGGGTAGCCAATTCAACTTCCGAAAGGGCGGCTTGCCCGATATGCAATGTAACGGCAAAGCCTTTCTTTTCGTACTTCGTTTCCTTAATGACCACAGCGTCAATGAGGCATTTCAATACCTTCATGCGGTCGATGCCGTACTTGCTTCCTGCCAGAAAATCAAGCTGCTGTCGGAAAGCACTATGCAATAATAAACGTCTTTCTTCATTTTCATTTCTATTTATTGTTCAACTAACTCTAACTGAAATTGGTCAATGAGCGTTTGCAAACTCGGACATCGCTTTATCATTTTTTGAAGCGTCATCATGGGAGTGTCCGCCATCAGCAGAAAGTCAGCTATATCTAATCCTTTTTCCCTTTGTTCGTTTGTAGCGCACTGCTCCAGTTTTTCACTGAAAACCACCTTAGAGCAAACGGAAGAAAGCAACTGCACTTTCTCCTGCCAAACCATTTTCGCTCCCAAATCAGGACAAAGAATTACGGCATGGTTCTTTAATACGCCAACGGTGTCAGCCTTGAAACAGCCGTGTATTCCTCCAGTTGCCAACCATACAAAATCAGGCATGAAGTGGCTGGCCACTAAAGCGGATTTCTCACTCTCCACAATGGCTACAGCTTTTGTTGGATAACCAGCTAAAAGATGTTCGCCAAACAAGCATTGCTTCATGTTAAAGTGTTCAAGTTCCAATTCCGTATGCACCCAACTCACATAGCTTCTCGGTTCTTTTACCCGATGTCCTGTTGTCGGATTATACAACATTATCTTTCCTGCTCGTACTTTTCCTTGTCGGTCAATCTGCCAGAACACCGTGGAGCCTCCCCATTTCTTGGATGTCCCGACACAGTATAATTTGAACAGCCGGGATGTTTCTTTCTCACCCAATACACCCGAAAGAAAGATGAATAACGGATTCAGTTCGTAGTTGGCAAGCGAGCGATGCATAATGTCACGATCAATGTAATCTGTTGGCTTGGGCTGCATAACTTTTGCTTGTGACTTCCACGACTTCCTTTCTTCCAATGCAACGGGATTATCCTTGAAATAATCCGATGGCTTGTAATGGTATTGGCACGAATGTTCATGGTCACATCTGCCTACATAATCGGGAAAGGCAATCTGCCCTTCCGTATCAACATATTTGACAAAGCATTGCTTCCTTCCGCATTTAGGACAGGTCAGCTTAGAGCCTCGCTTGTATTTTTGGAGCGTAAATCTGTATTCAGTCATAGTTCCTCCTTTTTTATAAATGCAGTTCGTGCAGTTTGCAGTTGTTGCAGTTTTGCAGGTTACCCATGTCTTCTGAACTGCAAACTGCAAATACTGCAAGGTGCAAACCGTGTAGCTCATTGCAGTTTCTCATATTCTCCTCTTTTGATTTTCCTGATAATCTTGCTCGTTGTAAGGTTGACCAACATATACATCACAGACCTTTCGGACAGGCCGACTTCTTTTCCTGCTTGGATGGCTTCGGTGGTAGAAAACAAGGCTGGTACGTTGTCAAGCAATTCTTTCTTTTGCGGTTCTATGCTCTCCATCAACATGAATCTTTGTATGTTTGAATAACAGTCTTCAAAATAGGAACTTAATCTGATGGCCGATTTAATGGAATCTATATCCACGAAATCCTTGTGTACTTCGCCACAAGCCCATCGGAGTATCTGAAATACCAAAGCCAACCGTGCAGCAATCATGGGTATTTTCATTATCCGACTGTCAACCAAGCCGTCATCCTTTATTTGGTTTACCTTATGAATTAGGCCATTGCGCCAGTTGGTAAAATAGGTACCAGCCTCTGGAGAAAAATTCAGTACGTTCTGTAAAGCGTAGTCGTTATTCTCATCCGTTATAAAACAAATCTCGCAAATACGGTTGATTACATCTTCCCACAAGGCAGAATACTTCTCAAACGATGAAGCTGTGAAATCTTCGTCAATCGGCCAGTCTGATATTTCCTGCGACGAGGGATATACGAAAATTATCCTATCCAGCAAGCCATTGTCCTTGTACCCCTTATCGACCAGTTCATGCACACGGGTAGTCTGCATCGTGCCGACTATGTTTATAAAAGGTCGCTCAATGTGAATAGGTATCGGCATACTGCATCTTGACACATCAAGAGGCTTACCGCTAAAAGCCGTCAAGAGCTGTTCTATCAGTTGCCCCTTGCTGTATTGATTCACGGCGTTGAACATTCCCATTATTTCATCCACATACACGGTCACACCTCTTGGATTATCGTTAAGTGCACGAATAAGAGCCTCAGGGGTAAAGTCCGAAATGATTGTTCGCTTCAAAATCGGCTTGGGCGGCAATGACGGCCTTTCATCTTTCTTGCCCTTCTGACTTTCTAGTATGGAATTGTAGTTTTCCATATCTATCTTGAATTGCTTAATGACTTTGGCATCAAGCTTTCGGATGGGGCGAAAAGCAAAGTCAAGCGGTGGTGTTTTACCCATGCCTGGCCGTCCGATCAATATCATGTATAGAATTGGACTGCTAACCCAGCCGCCACGGATGCGGATGTTGACCGCATTGCCGATGGCCGTTGATGCTGCTGCAATAAGGGATGCCATTGTGTACTCAATGGAATAGTTCTCTTGCCGTGCCAATGCCAGAACCATGTCCTGCAACTTGGCAGGAAACACGTCCAAAGGTATCTTGTTCTCTACGATACCCTCGAACTCCATTCTGATGCTGTTGCACAAGTCAAGTGAATCCATTAGAACGGTCTGTTTCGTTTGGCATTAATGAATTGTGCAGCTTCTTCCGCCAGTTCCTTCTGTGATTTCCGTTTGCCGTCATGAAGCCATGCGTCAATCTCCGATTTGAGGAACATGATGCGCTTGCCTCTCTTATGAAATGGAATCTGGTGGCAGCTCGTCCATCCGTAAACGGTCTGTTCCGCCGGATGGCTGGGCAGGTATTCGCACAGTTCTTTCAGGTTCATCCACTGGTCGGCAGGCCGTATTTGCGGGATATTGTTCAGACCGTCAATCTTGGAGTCAAGTTTATTCAACTTGTCCATCATCCATGACATTGCCTTGGGCAAATCTTCAAATGTAATGTTCTTGTCTTCCATATCATTATCAGTTGATTTTGCCGCAAAGTAATGGCAAATCCCAATACTGATTTATGGGTGACAAATATCACATAAAGAAACATCAGCAGGTCATAAGAATCATAAACAATATGCACTGATTATCAGCATCTATAATGACAAATTCCATTATTAGATTTTTTCGCTTATGCCTCTCGGCATAAGCGAATCATCATTGAATCATAAGGTTGTGAAGATAAAAATGCACAGAAACAGAAAGCCACCCACATGAAGATGCAGATGGCTTATGACTTAAATGAAATGATATAAGAGGTTATTCGGTCATTGGCAAATCCAGCTTAATCGTCTTGGTTGCCTCTTCCTTTTTGGCATCAACGACCTTGGCATAAATTTGAGTTGTACGGACATTCGTATGACCAAGCATTTTGCTGACCGTATAAATGTCTGTTCCTCCGGCGAGTTGCAGGGTTGCATACGAGTGCCTAAAGCAATGGTAGGTGATGTGCTTCGTTATTCCGGCTTCTGCAACCCATTTCTTAATTGGACGGTTAATCCATGACGGGTCGGGAAGTCCTGCAAAAACAAGTTTCTCACCGTCTTTCCTTTCGCCGCAAAGTTGGTATGCCTGTTCGGATATGGGCATATACTCAACACCTTTGGTCTTTTGTTGGGTAAAGTTCAAGCGGTAACCGCCATTAAATTCTTCAACCTCTGACCACTTCAATTTTTGTATGTCGCAATGGCGAAGTCCTGTCAAGGCTGAAAACAGCGAGGCTCGTTTTAATAATGGGTCACATGGAGTTTGAGCCAAACGGTTCAGTTCCTCAACCGTCAGATATTCCCTGCGGCTCTCTTTCCCCTGAATGCCTTTGACCTTTGCCGAAATATCAACGGTAAGATAGCCGTCAATAAAAGCTTGCTTCAATGCTGCCTTGAATATGGAGAAATAAGTGGATGCCGTGTTTTGAGAAAGAGTACCATTCTTTGTGCCTCCTTGTGGGGCGTTCAATATAAATTGCCGGAACGATTCTACAAACTTTAGATCTATCTGCAAAAAAGGAATGGTATTGCCTTTTGAAAAAATCTTCAGCAGCTCATATACACGGTTCCAGTTGGCGATGATAGAATCAGAACTGTGCGCATGACGGGTGCGCTGCACATGGTCAAAGTATTCAATAAAGTTGTAGCGTGAACGTTCCAGCTGTTCTGCTTGTTCTGCATCTGTTTCAGAATATAAAGAAGCATTATCATATTCCTTCTGCCGCAGACTTCTCACTTTGTCGGCATAGATACACGATTCTTGGTCTAACTGTGACTTGCATTGAATAATACCGTTCAAATCACGTTTAGGCTTATAAGTGGTTTTGCCGTCCTTGTCAGTTCGGGCGTTCCGCGACTTATCCCAAATGGGAGTGGTGATAGTACGGTTTAAATATTCACGCACTCGCTGAGGTGTAGGCTTATCGGCTTGAAAAACCGGATAAGCCTCTACATACAAATACCATTCTTCACGGTATTCTGATTTGCGAAGTTTTACTGAAACTCGCGTATTGGCCAGTGCTTTTTTCATTGCTTCGCTCCTTTATATAGATTGTCAATTTCTTTCTTTGGTACATAAACGAAGTTACCTATCTGCCGGGTAGGGATAGAGTATTTGCGGATATGCTGATAGACCGTGCTGTCGTCCAAATGGAATTTCTTGGATATTTCGCCGATGGTATAACAGTCCTTCGGTTCCAAGCTATATAGTTTGGCAACGGGCTTTGGTTTTGTCAGAGCTTTCTTCCGCAGAGGATAGAGTTTCAGCAGTTCTTCTTTGCTGACTCTTGTTTGTCGTTCGCCTACGTTTACACTTGAAATGACACCTTTACGAATCAAGCGATATAGGGTTTCTTTGCTAATCCCGAACAAGGCATAGGCTTCAGGAACGGTGATATAGTCTTTGGACTTCGGTATCTTCTTCACAACCTCATCCAACTTCTGCATCCTTAGCTCCTCGTCCTTGTTTCTCTTCCAAGCAATTTTAGAACATCTTGGAGAGCAATACCAAGATTCAATGGTCTTCGCTTTGAACGGTTCTCCGCAGATCTTGCATTTACGTACTATCTCGAACTTTGCTGCTGGCATATCTGTCTTTGAAACATAAGTTATTCACTATCACCACCGACAACTATATAAGTTTCACATTATCTACTTCTAAGTGTCGGAACAAATATGGTACAAATATACAATAAAAATCCGAGAAACAAGCAAATCAATCAGAAAGTGCTAAAAACAAAATAGGGCGTAACCAATTGAGTTACACCCTATTTTACTATCGTTAGTTATCGTTATTTACCGATACTTACTTCACTTCCTCAAAATCAGCATCCTGCACATTATCGCCATGCTTTGTATTATCCTGAGCACCGCCTTGTTGCCCTGCATTCATATCAGGACCAGCTTGTGCACCACCCTGAGCACCGCTCTGGGCATACATTTCAGCACTTGCAGCCTGGAATGCCGTATTCAATTCGGCCATGGCAGAGTCTACGGTAGCCAGGTCCTGAGCCTTATGGGCATCTTTCAGCTTCTGCAAAGCAGCTTCAATCGGAGCCTTCTTGTCGGCAGGGAGCTTGTCGCCGAGTTCCTTCAACTGATTTTCGGTTTGGAAAATCATAGAGTCGGCTTGGTTCAGCTTGTCTACTTTCTCACGCTCTTTCTTGTCGGCTTCGGCATTGGCTTCGGCTTCGGCTTTCATCTTTTCGATTTCGTCCTTGCTCAAACCGCTGGAAGCTTCGATACGGATAGCTTGTTCCTTACCGGTAGCCTTATCTTTGGCAGATACCTTCAAGATACCGTTGGCGTCGATATCGAACGTTACCTCAATCTGAGGAATACCGCGACGTGCCGGAGCAATACCTGTCAGGTTGAACTGGCCGATTGACTTGTTCTGTGCAGCCATCGGACGCTCACCCTGCAATACGTGGATGGTAACCTCCGTCTGGTTGTCGGCAGCAGTAGAGAATGTTTCGCTCTTCTTGCAGGGGATGGTAGTGTTGGCATCAATCAGCTTCGTCATCACACCACCCATAGTCTCGATACCCATAGACAGCGGAGTAACATCCAGCAACACAACGCCCTTAATTTCGTCCGTCAAAACGGCACCTTGCACGGCAGCACCTACGGCTACTACCTCATCCGGATTCACACCCTTGGAAGGAACTTTACCGAAGAAATCTTCTACCAACTTCTGTACAGCCGGGATACGTGAAGAACCACCTACAAGGATTACTTCATCGATGTCCGCATTGTTCAGACCAGCATCGCTCATAGCCTTCTTACAGGGTTCCAAACAAGCCTGAATCAAGTTGTGAGCCAAAGCCTCGAACTTGGCACGGGTCAACGTCTTCACCAAGTGCTTGGGCACACCACCTACGGGCATGATGTACGGCAAGTTGATTTCAGTGCTTGTAGAAGAGGACAGCTCTATCTTAGCCTTCTCGGCAGCTTCCTTCAGACGTTGCATAGCCATCGGGTCTTGAGTCAGGTCGGCACCTTCGTCGTTCTTGAACTCCTGAACCAGCCAGTCGATGATTACCTGGTCGAAGTCGTCACCACCCAGGTGAGTGTCACCGTTGGTTGACAATACTTCGAACACACCGCCACCGAATTCAAGGATAGAGATATCGAATGTACCACCACCAAGGTCGAATACGGCAACCTTCATGTCCTTGTGAGACTTGTCAATACCGTAAGCAAGAGCTGCGGCAGTCGGCTCGTTCACAATACGCTTCACTTCAAGACCTGCAATCTGTCCGGCTTCCTTTGTTGCCTGACGTTGGGAGTCGGAGAAATATGCGGGGACGGTAATTACGGCTTCTGTCACTTCTTGTCCCAGATAGTCCTCGGCAGTCTTTTTCATCTTCTGCAGAATCATTGCAGAGATTTCCTGCGGGGTATAGAGACGTCCGTCGATGTCTACACGCGGAGTATTGTTGTCACCCTTTACTACTTTATAAGGCATGCGGCCGATTTCTTTCTGCACCTGGTCCCAGTTTTCACCCATGAAACGTTTGATGGAGAACACTGTACGGGTGGGGTTCGTGATAGCCTGACGCTTGGCAGGATCACCAATTTTACGTTCACCACCATCAACAAATGCTACTACTGAAGGAGTGGTGCGCTTACCTTCACTGTTTGCAATTACTACAGGTTCGTTACCTTCGAATACTGCAACGCAAGAGTTTGTTGTTCCTAAGTCAATACCAATAATTTTTCCCATGATCGTTATTTTTTTATTTGTTATTATTCTGTTTCGACGTCCACCTCAGTGGCAGACGCCAATAAAAAGACAAACGTTGTGCCAAATTGTTCAGAGCAGCCGCAGATTTATACTTGTGGCAGTTTATCTGTCAGTTTGGCAGAATTAAAATCATTTTTTCTGTCGGAAATTACCATTTGTTAATTTCCATTCCATTCAAAAGCTCTACTTTTGTCGCCCGAATCAGAGATAATAAAACATGAACAACATTAATCATTTTCCTTGCATACCTTTAACCGTTCCTCCATGGAGGAAATATTGTTCCACCGTGGAGAAAATATCATTCCACCACGAGGGAAATATCGTTCCACCATGGTGGAACGATTAAGGATTAGTTAACATTGGGCTTAATCGCAGCACGGAAATGATTGGTTTTCACATATAAAGAAATAAATAAGATGAGTATGGAAAAGATTAGAGACAGTATCGACTTCAAGAACACGGACATCAAGACATTGTTCCGCAAACTATTGCTCCCTACTGTACTGGGGATGATTTTCTCCGCACTATTCGTTATCACCGACGGCATCTTTGTCGGAAAAGGAATTGGCAGTGATGCTTTGGCGGCGGTCAACATTGTGGCACCGCTATGGTTGTTTTCTACGGGTGTGGGACTTATGTTCGGTGTCGGCGCCTCTGTGGTAGCCTCCATTCATCTGTCACACGGGAAAGTCAAGGTGGCACGCATCAATATCACACAGTCGGTAGCCATATCTTCCTTGTTGCTGATGTGCACCTCCGCCCTATTCTGTTCATTTGCCCCGCAGGTGGTAAAGCTGCTCGGAGGGTCCGAACGGCTCACGCCATTGGCTGTGGAATACATGCTTTGGTTTGTGCCTTTCTCTCTGTTCACGGCATTGCTCAATTCGGGTATGTTTTTCTTGCGGCTGGACGGTTCACCCAACTTTGCATGATGTGCAATGTGGTAGCTGCCGTTCTGAACATCCTGCTGGATTATCTCTTTATCTTCCCCTTTGACTGGGGAATGTTCGGTGCCGCATTGGCAAGTGCCATAGGCACCACGGTAGGCGCATTGATGATAGTGTTCTATCTGCTGCGCCGCCGATGCGCACTGCGCTTCCACCCCATTAAGATGAGCCGGAAAAGCATGCAACTGATGCGCCGCAACATTGGCTACATGTGCTGCCTGGGTTCGTCTGCCTTCTTGTGCGAGGCGGCTATTGCCTGCATGATGTTTGTCGGCAACCAAGTGTTCATCCATTATCTGAAGGAAGACGGAGTGGCGGCATTCAGCATTGCCTGCTATTTCTTTCCTATCATATTTATGGTATATAATGCCATTGCACAATCGGCACAGCCGATCATCAGCTACAACTACGGCCTGAACGAGAGCCTGCGTGTCCGCCGCGCCTACTTGCTGGCGCTGAAAACCGCCATAGGCTGCGGTGTATGTTTTGCCCTGGTCACAATATTCTGCAGTCCTGAAATTGTCGGCATGTTCATAGACCGCAGTTATCCGGCTTATGACATAGCGGTAAAAGGGTTGCCCTTGTATGCCACTGGCTTCGTGTTTTTTGCCGTCAACATCGTATCCATCGGCTATTTCCAGAGTGTGGAGCGTGCCAAATATGCCACAGCCATCACTTTGTTGCGTGGTTTTATCCTGCTGACAGCCTGCTTTTTCGGACTGCCCCTGCTATTGGGAGACCGGGGAATCTGGCTTGCCACTCCTCTTGCAGAAATACTGACAACGCTCTTTATCCTTGTGATTTACATATCCGGGAAAGGAAAGCATGAAGAGAAATACCTATCTATAGATAAATAAGCGACATCCCAACAGAACTTTTTCATGCAAGCATAAAAGTTCTGTCTTCTGTTTACACTATCTTTGCAACATGGAAACCATGATAAAGAAATTCTGCAAGAAGTATAAACTACCGGAAAACACTTTGCACGAACTTCTGTCACACATGGCAGAAGTTCGTTTCAGCAAGGGAGAACTCATTATCAGCGAAGGGGAAAGGAACAGCAACTTCTATCTTTTGAAGAAAGGCATCTGGCGCGCTACTACCTGACAGACGGCACGGAAAACTCCCTTTGGTTCGCCGCACCGGGCGACACAGCTTTCTCATCGTGGGGATATGTGGACGGCGAGGTTTCCCCCATCAACATCGAATCAGTGAACGAAAGCATCGCCTATTGTATCAGTAAGCCTGAGCTGGAAGCCCTTTTTTCGTATTCCATAGATATGGCCAACTTCGGCAGAAGAATCTTTGAACGGGAAATTCTGTCGGTAGACAGTTCTACAGTAGCCTACGGCACCCCTCCCACTGCAAAAGAAAGGTACATGACGCTGATGGAAGAGAATCCGGAACTGCTGCAGGATGTACCGCTCAAGTATCTGGCTTCTTATCTCTACATCACTCCGCAATCCCTGAGCCGGATACGCGCAGGATTAAAGAAAAAGTAAAAGACCATTTTATGTCAAGATGCAAAAAAGAGGGTGTGTCGAAATTGGTATTCACCACAGATTACACGGATTAACACAGAATGAGCTTAATCTACTGATAATCAAAGATGCTTATCTGTGCAAATCTGTGTAATCTGTGGTGAATTTTGACACACCCCTTTTATTATTTCAATCTATCCTGTCAGTTCTTCACCAACACCATCACCAGGTTATTGTCAGCATCGTACAGCCCGATGCCTCCGCCTGCCAGCTTGCCAAAAGACTGAACGGAATTCAAGGCTTTCAGCACACGGTCTTCCACCTCCATATCAGGGCATGCCATCATGGTACTGATAACTTGCGGGAAAGAGATTGCCGACGGATTTTCATCATCAACCAGAAAAGCACCGTTAATCAAATTGCAACCCGCATTACCATGCAAGCGCTTTTCTACAATATTAAATTCAATGAACGGCTGCTTCTCCATTCCGTCGGGAATGGCTTCGCCCACAGCCTCACTAATTATCCACTTTCCTTCCAAATCAGACAACTTGGAAACGGACTCTTTCTTCTGCAACACGACTATGGGACGATTGGAAGCACCGCATAAAGCTATATTTTCCTTTCCCAGCTTCTTATACTTTTTCACTTTGTTCAAAGCCGACAACACATTATTTTCTACAGTCATATCCGGACAAGCCATACGGGTACTTGCCAAAGCGCCAAGGTCAATCGTGCCGGGCTTGGCATTCACGTCAAACGAACCCATCATACGGTTGCAACCACTGTTGCCAAATACTTTTCCAGTCTTTGTGTCAAAACCGATATAGGGAAATTCCTGACCCGGAGCAGGGACTACGGCAGTACCATTCACTTCAATAATATTCCACTCACCGCTGATGGAAGAAAGAGTTGCAGCATTTTTGGTTGATGCACAAGAAGACAAGCCCATCAACACGCTTGCCATGCATAGGGAAACAAATACTTTTTTCATTGTTATTCGTTGTTTAAGTTAATTTATTCAAGGGGCAAATATATAGAAAATAACCCAAATGCAAGTAATTTGTTTAATATTTGAAGCATTTACCTCAAAGTATTTAGCAGGATTTTAATGTTTATCTAAGAATTAACCCTTATATTTGCTCTCCGTATTTTTTATAAACCTAATATAATAATATAGTACAAAGAAATGGGTAAAGTTCTTATTATCGGTGCAGGCGGTGTAGGTACCGTTGTTGCGCACAAAGTGGCTCAAAATCCTGATGTGTTTACAGAAATCATGATAGCCAGCCGCACCAAGTCCAAATGTGACGCTATTGTCAAGGCAATCGGTAACCCGAACATCAAAACCGCCCAGGTAGATGCCGACAGCGTGGACGAACTGGTAGCACTCTTCAATAGTTTCAAACCCGAAATCGTCATCAACGTAGCCCTCCCCTACCAAGACCTCACCATCATGGAGGCTTGTCTGCAAAGCGGAGTCAACTATCTGGATACCGCCAATTATGAGCCGAAAGATGTTGCCCACTTTGAATACAGTTGGCAATGGGCCTATAAGAAACGCTTCGAAGATGCCGGACTGACGGCCATCCTCGGTTGCGGTTTCGACCCGGGAGTGAGCGGTATCTATACTGCATACGCCGCCAAACATCATTTTGACGAAATACAATATCTGGACATCGTGGACTGCAATGCCGGAAATCATCATAAAGCATTCGCCACCAACTTCAATCCGGAAATCAACATCCGTGAGATTACACAAAACGGACGCTATTATGAAAACGGAGAATGGGTGACAACCAAGCCGCTGGAAATCCACAAAGACCTGACTTATCCGAACATCGGTCCACGCGACTCCTACCTGCTTTATCACGAAGAACTGGAGTCTCTGGTGAAGAATTTCCCCACCATCAAGCGTGCACGCTTCTGGATGACGTTTGGCCAGGAATACCTCACACATCTGCGTGTCATCCAGAATATCGGTATGGCCCGCATAGACGAAGTGGAATATAACGGCATGAAGATTGTTCCGCTGCAATTCCTGAAAGCCGTCCTCCCCAACCCGCAAGACCTGGGCGAAAACTACGAAGGCGAAACATCCATCGGCTGCCGCATCCGCGGACTAAAGGATGGCAAAGAGCGTACCTACTATGTATATAACAACTGTAGCCACCAGGAGGCCTACAAGGAAACCGGCATGCAGGGCGTAAGCTATACCACCGGTGTGCCCGCCATGATTGGCGCCATGATGTTCCTCAAGGGATTGTGGAAAAAGCCGGGTGTATGGAATGTCGAGGAATTCAATCCGGACCCGTTCATGGAACAGCTCAACAAACAAGGCCTGCCTTGGCATGAGATTATCGACGGAGACTTGGAAGTTTGAAATTAAACATTAATCATCAACAAAGTGAATATAGGAGATAAAGCACCCGAAGTATTGGGTATCAACGAAAAAGGTGAAGAAATCCGCTTGAGTGACTATAAGGGAAAGAAGATTGTACTCTACTTCTATCCCAAAGACATGACATCCGGCTGCACGGCACAAGCCTGCAACCTGCGGGATAATTATGCCGACCTGCGCAATGCCGGTTATGAAGTCATCGGCGTCAGTGTGGACAGCGAAAAGTCACACCAGAAATTTATTGAGAAAAACAATCTGCCTTTTACCCTGATTGCAGACACCGACAAGAAGCTGGTAGAACAATTCGGAGTATGGGGCGAAAAAAGCATGTATGGCCGCAAATATATGGGAACGTTCCGCACAACTTTCATCATTAATGAAGAAGGTATTGTAGAGCGCATCATCACTCCGAAAGAAGTGAAGACCAAAGACCATGCGGCACAAATTTTATAATCATTAAACATTAACAACGTGGCAAAAAAAGACGAACTGAATTTTGAAAATGGCAGCAATCTGGCATCAGGCGAAAAGCTGAAAGCCTTGCAGGCTGCCATGGACAAGATAGAAAAGAGCTTTGGTAAAGGCTCTATCATGAAAATGGGCGACGAAAGCGTCGAACAAGTAGAAGTTATTCCCACAGGTTCCATCGGCTCAATGTGGCTCTTGGCGTGGGAGGATATCCCCGCGGGCGTATTATCGAGATTTACGGCCCGGAATCTTCCGGTAAGACAACCCTTGCCATTCATGCCATCGCTGAAGCGCAAAAGGCAGGAGGCATTGCCGCATTCATTGATGCAGAACATGCCTTCGACCGCTTCTATGCGGCAAAACTGGGTGTGGATGTGGACAATCTGCTGATATCACAGCCGGACAATGGCGAACAAGCGCTGGAAATCGCAGAGCAACTGATCCGTTCCTCCGCTATTGACATCATTGTAGTGGACTCTGTGGCTGCCTTGACCCCGAAAGCTGAAATTGAAGGCGATATGGGTGACAACAAGGTGGGTCTGCAAGCCCGACTCATGTCACAAGCCTTGCGTAAACTGACGGCAGCTGTCAGCAAAACACGCACCACTTGCATCTTCATCAACCAGTTGCGCGAAAAAATCGGTGTCATGTTCGGCAATCCCGAAACAACTACCGGCGGTAATGCACTGAAGTTCTATGCCTCCGTACGTCTTGACATCCGTGGAAGCCAAGCCATCAAGAACGGCGATGAAGTAATCGGCAAGCAGACCAAAGTGAAAGTTGTGAAGAACAAGGTAGCTCCTCCTTTCCGCAAAGCGGAATTCGACATCATGTTCGGTGAAGGCATCTCCCGCGCAGGCGAAATCATTGACTTGGGCGCAGAGCTTGGCATCATCAAGAAAAGCGGTTCATGGTTCAGCTATAACGAGACGAAAATTGCCCAGGGACGCGACGCCGCCAAGCAGGTCATCCTTGACAATCCGGAACTGGCAGAAGAGCTGGAAGGCTTATCTTTGCAGAATTGAGAAAAGACAAATAACAAAAAAGAGGGTGTCAAAATTCACCACAGATTACACGGATTAACACAGAATGAACTTAATCTACTGATAATCAAAGATGCTTATCTGTACAAATCTGTGTAATCTGTGGTGAATACCAGTTTCGACACATCCTCTTCCCTAAAAGGTTACCGCTTCCTACTCCATTTTTTCCAAACGTTCTTCCAAAGCCTCCATGCTTTTTTCAAAACGTTTCCATGTATCGGCATCCATTTGTTCTTTCAGATACTTGTTGTCTTTCAGCTTAGCTACATTTTCCAGCCCTTTCAATGCCAGTTCTTGCGAATGCTTCAATTCTCCAAGCCAATCGCGGTTCTTCAGCTTCTCTATCTCCGCCCAGTTTATATCCGGAAGCTGTATATTCACATTGTTCCCATTCCAGCTGGTATTCTGATACATCATGATATTCTGTATATCCTTCAAAGTCATATCACCTTCCAGATAAACAAATTTCAAAGTGGCTGCACCATCTACAATCATTATCAGCTCCTTCACCTTTTCCCCTTTACGGCTCATGTAGAATTCAGAACTGGAGACTGTCCCTTTCTGCTTCATCAGCAATTCATATCTGGAAGACTGCACCAAAGAACGAAGATCCTTACGCATTTCTTTCTTTACATTATTATCCATTGTAGAAAGTACCTGCACAGAGTTCAACTGTCCGGACACTTTCCCAATATAAACATCTTTAGTAAACAAGTTGGGATTCGTTTCTATCATTGCCTTGGATATGTAGACGGACGACACGCCTTTCATATCTCCATACTTGTTGAATAGGTTCTTCTGTGCCTGGCAAAGCAAAGGCAACATCAGCAGTACACCTACCAAAATCATTTTCATTGTTTTCATATCAGATTATTGTTGAATTTCTTTTCTTACTTCCTGGTTCACCTTCTTTACGTCTATCCGCGTTTCCTCTATCTGTTCAATTCCCTTGTTCAGATTCGCAGACACCTCGATTAAAGTGGCCTGCAATGCCTTATAAGCAGCTTCCGGATCAGAGAAAGTGTCCTGAGGCGTAGGAGGACACATATCCTCCCCCATGTTCGTAATGCCATAACCTACACCTACAAGAACCAGAATGGTGGCAGCAATACCTCCTATCCAGCGCCAATTACGTTTGGCCTTGTTCCGGTGGAAAAAACGTTGTTCTTCTTCAGCCTTTTCATCAATCATCCGGCTCAGTTTATCCTCCAATCCGGCGGGAACATTATCCACCACTTCCCCGGGAAAAAAGCTGAGAAAGAGTTTCTTGTCCTTCTGCAAGTGCTCGGGCACTTCTTCGGTTCTGAAAGCTTCCTTCAACAACTCTTCTTCCTGCTCGTTGGTATTCCCTTCATAAAGTTCGGCGAGCAGCCTTTCAATTTCCTCGACTTTCATAGTTACTCCATTTATTAAATTCCTCACGTATCTTTTTTCTTGCCCGGGACAACAGTACACGGACATTGGTAGCATTCAATCCCGTGACCTGCTCTATCTCTTCATAAGAACATCCCTTGACATCACGCAACGTTACTATCTTCTGCTGTTGCACCGGCAGATGGGCAATGATGTGCCTTACCTGCTGCGCTTCATCCCTCACTTCAAAGTTATCTGCTTGAGGCACATTATGTACTTCGGCCAACTCCACACTCTGTCTGCTCAAAGTATACTTTCCCGAACGAAGCAAATCAAAGCACATATTTTTCACCAGAGTAACGCTGAATGCTTCCGGATTACTGATAATGGCCAGTCCTTCCCGCTTGTCCCACAACTTCAGATAAGCTTCCTGCACCAAATCTTCAGCGTCGGCAGCATTCTCCAATAGCCTGTAAGCTATGCAGTACAGCTTGCGATGATATGGCAGAAACTCTTTTTTAAAACTTTCAGCGTCCATGGGCTATTTATCAATAGTAGATTTCTGTTTATACCCTTCAGACGTAGGGGGAAAGGATTTTGTTACACAATCAGGAAGAAAAAATGGAAAAAAATGAAAACACCAATAGCACCAGTCCAAGAGTGCGTTTATTTCAAGACATCAGCAATCCGCTTTTTGAGATTCAATTTCGCAATGTCTTCAGGCTTCAGCTCAAGCTCCACCAACACCTTCGCTGTGGAGAGCCTGTATTCCTGCTCTAACGTATCATAATTTATCTGTTCCTTATGAATGGAATACAACAAAGCAAAATCGTAGTTCAAGGCACGTGAGACATTATACAACGTATCCGTATCAATACTTTTTCTCGTAAGCATATAGTCTACACTTTGAGGCTTAACTTTCAGTCTTCGTGCAAGTTCCGCCTTGGTAACCTGCTGTTCAAGCATCACGTTCTTGATTATTTCTCCGATGTATATATTACTTTTTTCCATTTATATGAAGATACAAATTAATCATTCATATTATAAGGAACACCAATATCAATTTGTCCCTAAAGTC
>NZ_BAKJ01000024.1 GCF_000614125.1 Bacteroides rodentium JCM 16496 | reverse complement strand
CTTAATTCCCCTCCTCCGAGGAGGAGGGGTGCCCAACGGGCGGGGTGGTAGGGAATACAAAGTAATGAAAAACAATGCTATATGTATCGCTACCACCTCCCCCTTCGGGTACTCCTCCTCCTCGGAGGAGGAGAATTAAGTTACTCCGTATTTTTCGCAAATCAATTACTTTCTACTATAAAACAAGTTTCTATGCTTCACATCCTTCACCTTTGCAAAGAAGTGGTTGGCTAACAGTACTTTCCAGTGAAAGACGTTTTGGCAAAAAACAAAATAGGGGGAATGATGCTGAAGCTGGGATTGAAAACTGTAAACCCCTATTTGACGACTGCAAACCTTAACTTGGCCATGTTGTAGTTGTATAGACATGGCGTGCTGCATCTATAGATGCAACAAATATCCATAAAGGTTTCACCGGAAACCCCGATGAACAGGGCGATACGCAAAAAGGTGAAAGAGGTGCAGGCTGAAACAGATAAGTAAGATACGAAAAATGACTTGGACACTTGAATGTCCCGGCCATGCCGTTCCAGGAGCAACGACTGCACTTTGACAGAGTCCGGTGTTTGAGCCGTCAGACACTGGTGTCCAAGCTGTCAGGTACCGGAGTCTGACGGCTCAGAATCCGGTACCTGACAGACGGCCTGCATTATCCGCAATCCCGTATCAGATATATATAATCCATGAAACTGATGATTGAAATGCCCAAGTTATTTTTTAATTGTTACTAAAAATCAAATATCAGGCGGGGACAAAACTCCTTTTTCAAACGTTCGCGCACACCACTCTCTGCTACGAACAAGCTGGTCGACAACACTTCGCCAACCGCTCCATTAGCTGTCACTACAGCCACTTCCCTTTTCCCCTCTATCAGCTTTCCGCTTCGAGGTCGATAATATGTTTCCGCGTGTGCGAATCATTCCCCGAAGTAGTAAGGCATTCGTTTTTCAACAGGAGGTCCGGCCATGCCCTTTCGCCCGGCATGCGGCTCTGCCCGAAATTCACCTTCCACCCTTCGGCCTGCGGTTGGCACCCCAAGGCCAGCACGGAACTATTGCCCATATTGACCAGCGCATTGTCCACCCCAAACTGCCGGAGCAGTGGCCGTATCTTCTCCAGAGCATAGCCTTTCAGGAAACCGGAAAGGTTGATAGTCACTCCGGGACGTGAAAAGAAGAGGGTCTGCTCCCCGGGCGACAGCCGGACGGTATGGACAGACTCCTGCGTATGGCAATCCGAATGAACTGTCACATCGAAACATCCGTCGGTCCGGGTATAACAATCAATGCAAAAGGCAAGCATGTCATAAAGCTCCCGGCTCACCGGCTGCGGCTTCACGGATGCCGTACGATTCAGGCATGCCAATTCGCTCCCAGCATCATAGCAATTGCCCATCTTCTCCAAACGACACAGCTCCTGACGGATGGCACCGACCGCACGCAGCAGCAGGTCTTCGCCCTGCATGCCACGCAGCAGCAGGTCTACCCGCGTATGCATTGCCGGGAACCAAGCATAAAGCAGCCCACCATGCGAATCGGAAAATTTATAAAGATGCTGGAGCATATCCTTGAAAAAACAGTGTTTAAAGAAAGGAAAAAGGCAAGTCACAACATTGCAGCTTGCCCTTTCCTACAAAATATTAGTAATCAGAATTTAGATGTCGCAAGTTATGTATAGCAACTTACTACAGTTCTTTAATCTTTATGTTCTTGAACCAAACTTCATCTCCGTGGTCCTGCAACAGGATATTACCGAACTCTGCATTACCGAAATCAGGCCAGTTTTTGTACTTACTATAAGCCACCAACGCATTCCACATTTCGTTCTGGCGAGTATACTCAATCAGCTTCACGCCATTCAGCCAATGCTCTACATGGTTGCCTTTCACAATGACCATGGCTGTGTTGAACTCTTTCTTGTTGAAAGGCTTCTTGGCCGGAGCCGGAATCAAGTCGTAAAGCGAACCGAGCTTGCGGTTACCCTTCACACCCAGCTTGGCATCGGGATGCTTGTCATCGTCCAGAATCTGGAACTCGCAACCGATGGCAGAGCCTGCTCCCTTGTTCATGTCGGGGTTTACGAAATACTTCACACCACTGTTGGCACCTTCGGTAATCTTGAAGTCTACTTTCAGGATGAAGTTCTTGTACTTCTTGGTAGTCACGATGTCGCCACCGTTGGCAGATTCCGCACCACCGCTCTTCATTACTTTCAGGATACCGTCTTCCATCTTCCATCCGTGTTCGGGGAAAGATTTCAACTTGGCACCTCTCCAACCTTCGGTAGTCTTGCCGTCCCACAGGAGTGTCCAGCCTTCTTTGGCTTCGCTCGGAGAGATAGTGTTGGGGATAACGTTGATTTCCGGAGCCTTGCGGGCAGTCTGGTAGCGTTCTACATCGGTAGTACAGATGCGGATGTTCTTCCAGCTTACGGTCTTGCCTTCGTCGGCAGCATTGCCGATGGCGTGTACTTGCAGCGCGATGAAGCCGGCGGGAGTCATATCATCCCAGATGTTGGCGCAGGGCACGCCGTTAATCCAAGTGGCAATAGAGTTGCCGATGGCCTCAATGCGGGCCTTGTTCCACTGGTTGTTTTTAAAGGCGCTCTTGGCAGAGGGGTTCTGTGTCAAGGGATAGAGCCAGTTGCGACGGGCTTCATCATAGATACCACCCGACCATGCACGTTCAGAGGGATCAATCTCAAACTGATAGCCGTGTACGCGACCGTTCTGATAGTCCTTCTTACTCTCGCTGCGCAGCTGTACGCCCGAGTTCAGCCCGTCGTCTATCTTGAAATCAAATTCCAGAATAAAATCGCCATAAGTCTTCTTGGTAGCCAGGAACGTATTGGGAGTGTTCATTTTTGAGACACCCACAATGGCACCATCCACACTTTGTATTCGGCCTTGCCGTTCAGCTTCTTCCAGCCGTTCAAGTTCTTTCCGTTGAAAAGAGGTTCCCAATTCTGTGCCGAAACCATCGATGCGCAGCACAAGAACAAAAGCAATAAATAATTTTTCTTCATATTGATATTTCTTCCGTTGATTATTTTACTATAAGATTATTACAATTTATAGAATTCGTCCCATCCCTTGCGAGGCGGCACTCCGGCCAGCATGGCATTGGCAAACTCGTTGTTTGTAATTTGCTTCGTGCGGGGATCGAAGAACAGTTGCGTGTTCAGGCGCTGGGCTATTACTCCCAAAGAGAATACCTGGCTCAGGACACCGTTGATTTCGAACGGTGAACGGGTCTTCTCGCGTCCCATACAAGCCAGCAGGAAGTTTTCAAAATGGTTGGACGGGCTCTTGGGCACTTCGGGCAACTTGTCGGCCATCTCCTTGGCTTTCTCTTCGGGGATGATGGAGAGAGTGCTTCCATGGCTTCCCCCCTTGAAAACCAAGTCTTTGGTATAGATAATCTTTCCGGGGTTCAGCTTGGATGCCGGAGTGTCTCCCTGATTGGTAGAAGGGATGTTGGGGTCGAGTCCCGATACACCGTAGCCGGCAGGAATCGGGGGCAGGTTGTCCAGACCGTCGTACCAAGTGATGTCTACCGGCGGCATACCCTTGCGCTGCGGGAAGCGGAAGAGGATGGTGGAAGAATAGGGGAAGAAGTAATCGTTATGTCCGTTGGCATACTTCATGGTTACCTCATACGGCAATCCCAGTTCCAGGAATTCATGTACAGTGTCCAGTATGTGCGCCCCCCAGTCGCCCAGGCAACCCATACCAAAGTCGTACCAGCAACGCCACTGTCCCAAGTGATAGTCTTTGTTATATTCATGGTAAGGAGCCGCTCCCAGCCAAGTGTCCCATTCCATGTCTTTCGGCAGTTGTTGTCCTGCCGGATATTTATAAATGTTTGTGTCCCATTTGTGCCAACGACGAGGGTTGTTCATGTGTGCGGTCACCGCTGTCACGTCTTTGATGATGCCGGCATCCATCCACGCCTTGAACTGGAAGTAGTTGGCTTCGGAGTGTCCTTGGTTACCCACCTGTGTGGCCAAGTTGGGCCGCTTCAAGGCAGCCTGCATCAGCAGTTCGGCCTCGTAGAAAGTACGTGCCAAAGGTTTCTCCACATAGACGTGCTTTCCCGATGCCAACGCCAGCATGCTGATGGGGAAGTGTGAATGGTCGGGAGTGGCAATAGCTACCGCATCGAATTCATTGCCCGCCTTGTCGAACATCTGGCGGAAGTCGCGGAAACGTTTTGCCTTGGGATACTTGTTCATTATTTTCTGCGTATGGGCAGCCCCCATGTCTACGTCGCACAGGGCGATTACCTCGACCATACCTGTGCGGGCGAAATCGTTGATAATCTGCTCGCCGCGGTTTCCAATGCCTATGTAGGCAATCTTCACTTTATCCGTCACTTTTCTTTGCGCTGCAAAGGAGGTGGGGTTTGCCAGCACATCGCCGGTACCCAGTGCCAATCCGGCAGAAGCCATGGTCATGGTCTTCAAGAAGTCTCTTCGTGTTGTCATTATTCGTAATTTAAGTTCAACTGTTTTTCATATTTTATTTTGCTTTCTTCAAAAGCAACGACCGTATCCCGTAGAACAAAAGCCGCAACAAGGTCCAAAAAACATAAAGCACACAAGAAAATGCCAGAACATAGAAAATCGAGGTCAGCATTTCCGAAAAAGGAGTCTTATAGGAAATTATCGCATACAAATTTGCCAAGTTGCCAATGAGAAAACAGGTCAACAAGGTCCATAGCTCTATCCTTTTCCGGCGAGTAGTGATGATGGTATCTTTCATACGGCTTCAGTTTTTATCGCTTTGTGATTCAAATAATCTATTTTATACTCGTCTGGGAAATAAAGGACTTTTTCTTCTTGAAGGGCCTGGTCGCCCAACAGGCAGAGCATACTTGCGTAGTAACCCTCTTCGGCGATGCGTTCAGGCTGCTTGCAAGTAATGACAGACTCGGCAAAAGCTTCCAGTAACAAGGAGGTGCCATCCGACTTGGGGCGTTCACCCAGAATAAACTCACCCTTGTTCTCATTGGCTGTTTCCGGAGCCCAGCTTGTACCGGCAAAGGGCAGCGAATCGAACACTTTGTTTTCCCAATCGTTTATCATCTGCAAGAAACCGGGAGCAGGCGGCACACTCTCAAAGTAGTATTTGCCTTTCTCCGGTTCCACCGTACCCAAATTACCCATGATTTGCTCTTCCAAACCATAGAATTTATTGGAGATCACAGAATCAAACGTCATCTTGACCCCGTCATCGAACACGTATATGCAACTCACATTGTCGTATACCTCGCGCCCATCTTTCCAATAGGTGATGGCACCGTGCCCCATCACCTTTTCCGGAAGCTTTTGCAATGCCCAGCTGCCAATCTGCAACTGATGACAAGCCAGCTCCGTCATCAAACCCTTGGAGTATTCGCGATACAGGCGCCAATTAATCAAACGTTCTAATTCGGGAGAGGGCACTTCGCGCCTCCAATCTCCGTTGCGGTTCCAGAATGTATGGATGGCATTTATTTCACCGAACGTACCGGCGTGTATCATTTCCATTGCTTTGATGTAGCGGGGATCGAAAAGCCGTTGCTGACCGGTGAAGAACACCTTGCCGGTCTGGATATGCTTTTGGTAAATGAGGTAACACTCTTCCATAGTGAAGCCTATCGTCTTCTCACAGAAGACATGCTTGCCTGCGTCGAAGGCATCCAGCACAATCTGGCAATGGGAGTTCAGCGGGGTAGCCACCACCACCGCATCAATGGTCTTGTCTTCCAGCACACGGTGGTAGTCGTTGTAGACTTTCGCGTTCGGGGCCAGCTTGAGGCTTTGTCGATGGAAGGTTGGTAAATATCGCACAAGGCCACGATGTCGACCTTTGGGTTCTGAACCAGGAAGCTCATCAAGAAGCGTCCCCGCGACCCTGGTCCAATAACGGCAATACGGCATTTCTCATGGGAAGTTTCCTTTACTTCCGAGAAAGCGGAAAGCCAAGGACTGGCCGAGAGAAGCACTCCGGCTCCAAGCATTCCTATATTCTTGAGGAATTCTCTTCTGTTGATTAATGTATCTTTCATAATACAGTCTTCATAAAATTTAGGTCTGCCCCTTTTTTCCGGAGCAAAACATCTGTAATAAAAAACAGCCCAAAAGTAGTGATTTCTTAAAATATAAAATAGAATAATCCACTCAAACAATACAAAAATCCAACCAGACAATCCCTATCGGCGGCTACTTCACGAAGTCTTTGGGCAGAATACCGAACTGCTTCTGGAAGCACTTGGTGAAATAGGAAGGAGTATTGAAGCCGGTCATATAGCAAACCTCATTGATTTTACACTCTCCTTCCTTTAAAAGCTGCGCCGCTTTCTTCAACCGCTCCAGGCGGATGTAATCATTGGGAGTCATATCCAATATGCCCTTTATCTTCCGGTTCAGGCTCGACCGGCTCATGTTCAGCAGGCTTGCCATATCATCCAGGCTGAAGTCGGGGTCTTGCATATTGGCCAATACCACTTCGTTCAGCTTCTTCAGGAAAGATTCATCTGCCTTTGTCATTGCCATACTGCCCGTCTGCACAAAAGGAGAATTGACAAAAGAAGCCCGTAGCTTCTCACGGTTGTTCAGCAGGTTGGCCACACAAACTTTCAGATATTCCACGGAGAAAGGTTTCTCTATATATACGTCAGCCCCCAGCTTCATTCCCTCTATTTTGGCTTGAAGGGTCGTCTTCGCCGTAAGCAGGATAATCGGTATATGGCTATAGTCAAGCTCGGACTTCAGATGCTCGCACAGCTCCAATCCGTCCATCTCGGGCATCATAATATCCGAGATGACAAGATTCACGGTATGCTCCTTCAACACCTTCAGAGCTTCCACCCCGTTCAAGGCAGTCAGCACACGATATTCCGAAGAGAGCTGTTTCACAACAAATGCCTGCATTTCCAGACTGTCTTCCACCACCAAAAGAGTATACCGGTGCTGTTCCAAGGCAGTACCTGCACCACTTTCCTCAGAGGATTCCCCGCCCGTTACCGGTTCTTTATGCTCTATGGCCACCGTCTGCTCGTGCTTCAGCGGAAGTGACAGCAGAAAACAGTTGTTCTCCATCGAGTCTTCCATGCACAACGCACCCTCATGGAGTTCGGCCAATGAACGGGCAAGTGCAAGCCCGATACCGGTGCCGGGCACAGAGCGCAACGCACCGGTCTTATACTGGATGAACGGCTTGAAAATCTCCTCGCGCATCTCTACCGGAATGACAAGGCCGTCATTGCATACAGAAAGCAGCAGTCTTTCACCTTCCGAATATAGCCTGATGCGTATATAGGTCGCCGAATACTTTATCGCATTGGTCAGCAGATTGCTGATAATCTTGGTAAGCCCTTCCCTATCAACGAAGCATACAAGCTTTCGGGAGTCTCTATACTCAATGCCAGCCCCCTTTCACGTGCCAAAGGCTTGAAACGCTTATACGTCTTCTGCAAGAGTTCCGCCACGTTGCATTCCACGAAGTTCAGCTGGAAGCCTTGCGTCTCCGTCTTCCGGAAGTCCAGCAACTGGTTCACCAAATCGAGCAGCCGGTTGGTGTTCAGTTCCATGGTCTCCAAATCATCCCTGATGTCATCCGAAACAGAACGGGAAGCCAACACATTCTCGAGCGGACTCTTTATCAGTGTAAGCGGTGTACGTATCTCATGCGCCACATTCGTGAAGAAGTCTATCTTCGCAGTATACAACTCCCGTTCCTTTTCCCGCTCAAACTTGTCCATAGCCTGCTGATGCTTCTGCCGGGTCCGTTTCCTGAAATAGGTGATTACGGCAGCCAGCGAGCATAACGCCAATAGTGTATAGACAGCATACGCCCAGGTAGAGAGATAGAAAGGAGGATGAATATGGATATCGAGCACGCGTTCCGTCGCGTTCCATTTGCCGTCGCTGTTGGAACCTTTTATACGCAATCGATAGCTTCCGTAAGGAAGGTTTGAATAGTTGATACTAGAATTCCGTCCCACCGCATACCAGTCGCGGTCAAAGCCTTCCAATTTACATTCAAGACCGTTCATTTCGGGTGCCTGGTAACTCAGGGCCGCAACCTGGAAAGAGAACGAATTCTGGTCGGCATCCAGCTCTATCTCATCCGCATAGGTGATGCTCTTCTCCAAAGGGGAATCCGGCTGTCCGCCGAAAGCCGTTTGTTGAACAGAAAGAAGTCCGTAATCACTACGGGAGGGAGAAAAGTGTTCTCCACAAAAGTCTCCGGGTCGAAGGCTATGAATCCGTTGATACTTCCCAAATAGATGCGTCCCTCCTTGTCAATGTAACCGGACTGGAAATTAAATTGGTTGCTCAGTAGCCCGTTGGCAGTGGTATAGACATGCTTGCTCTCCGTATCGGGATTGAAGCATACCAAGCCGTCGTTGGAAGTAATCCATAAGTTTCCCCGCTTGTCCTCGACCATCTTGTAGATGGTATTGCTCGGAAATCCTTTCGACATGTCATAACGGGTAAAATTATCCGTTTTCGGATTGTAGCGGCAGAAGCCCTCACCCAGTGTCATGAACCACAGACGCTTCCTGCTGTCTTCGTAGATACTGATTACCTTATTGTAGGGAAGAGAAGTCGAATCATTCTCATTAGACAGATAATTCCTCCACTGCCGGCTTCTTACATTGTAGCAGAACACTCCATTGGAAAAAGTAGCAAACCACAGATTTCCGTTGAAGTCCTCCAGAATGTTATAAGTAAACATATTCTTCAGCTGAGGAATCCGGGTAAAGTCATCTGTGGAGCGATTGTACTTCAATAAACCGGACGTGGTGCCTATCCACACGTCTCCCGTAGTGGTCCTGCAAATGGTAAAAGCGTCATTGGCGACCATGGAATTCTCACTCTCACCCTTGCTGTAATGCTTCACCTGCCTGGTCCGAAGATTCACCCGGTTCAGACCACCGGAGAACGTACCTACCCACAAATCATCCCCGTCCAGGCATAGGCCGTGGATGTTCTGATAAATGGCCGGATGCTCAAAAGGCTCTATCCTGCCGTTTTCCGGATTGTAATTGAACAAGCCTTTGTCTTCGGTGCCTATCCACAAGGTGCCGTCATTGCTTTCACAGATTTCCCGTACACGACGGCCGAAATGCCTGAGATTGTCTCTCGGATAGAACTTCTCGAAATAAGTCCACTGATAAGGGCAATAGTTCACCCCACCGAAATAAGAGCCTATCCACATGCCGTTCTCCTTGTCGCAGCAGAGCGAATAAATGGCATTGTCCGACAATGCATACGAATCATCCTGGCCGGGAACGGTCAAATGGGTAATCTTGTCATTCGCCAGGTTGTAAATATACAAGCCGGACTCCGCACCCACCCACAGTTCGTCGTCAGATTTGAACTGCAAAGCCCTCACATAGGTATCCAGCAGCCTGCGTGTCTTGCCTGTGGTCTGGTTTATCTCGGTCAGCCCGTTCTGCGAAGCGACATACACACAATTATGGGGTCCGCTGACCTGCCAGTTGATAATATCATTCTTGAAAATCTCATTTCCTTCCGTGTCCTTGAAAGGCTGCAGAGGAGTTTCAAAGTCAGCTTTCGCATAGTAAAGATTATCCGCATACAAGGCCAGCCAACACGTATTCCCATTCAGCCAGAAGCGGGTGACATTGGGCAGTCCCGAATCGTGCAGATGGTTCAACAGCCTCCCTTCAGCCGGTTTATAGCAGAACAACCCCTGGTTTTCTACCGATATCCAGATATTGTCGTCCTCGTCACTTCCAATCATGGTGACGAAATCCCTGATGATACTGCCGTTATCACTGGCCTCATCGAAAGCGGTAAAGGAATCCAGTACCGGGTCGTAAATAAAGACTCCCCCATCGGTACCAATCCAGATATTGCCCCGGCGGTCCTCATAGAGCGCAGTTATGAAATTCTTGCCTAAACCGGAATTCTCTTTCTTGTAAATACGGAATGACAATCCGTCATAACGGTTCAGACCGTCTTTGGTTCCGAACCACATAAAGCCTTTCCTATCCTGCAAAATCTGATACACGGTGTTCTGCGAAAGACCGTTCCGGATATCCATCGTTCTGAAATAGTAATGAACAGCATCCTGCGCACAGACCGGCAATACCGCCCATAGGCACAGACTAAGGAAAAGCTTTATAATCAATCGTTTCATAACAACATTTTTAATGTACAATTTACCATTTACAAAGTACAATTTAACTATGCAGATGACAGCGCAGCCAAATTGTACTTTGTATAGTCAAACAGAAATGAATTGCGAAGAAAAGAGGTGAAATAGAGAGTAACTTAATTCCCCTCCTCCGGGGGAGGAGGGGTGCCCAACGGGCAGGGTGGTAGGGAATACAAAGTAATGAAAAACAATGCTATATATATCGCTACCACCTCCCCTTCGGGTACTCCTCCTCCCCGGAGGAGGAGAAGTAAGTTACTCCGTATTTTTCGCAAATCATTTCTGTTCTACTATAAATGGTAAATTGTAAATGCCCCTATTTCTTAAGTGAATTGCAGATGCGTGTATTTATCTCCTTCACGCGTTTCTCATCCAGCTTTATCACCTTGCGGTCGTAAGTCATCAGACCGTTCACTTCCACCTCCACATCCGTGGTCTGTGTATAGACGGCTGCCGAGAAACCCTTGGAGACAAGCCGGTACAGTATGTCGGCATACTTCTCGTATTCATCCGTAACCTCCTTGGAAGAGTTGAACTGAACATATCCCCAATTGCGGTTCGGTTCCCAGATATGGTCTTTCAAGACAAGGCCGATACCGCCATACTCACCCAGAACCGTGGCACGCTGACCGTCGTACAAGAACAGTTCCGGTTGCGGATAATGATGCAGGTCGAGCATGTCGCCACAGGGATAGTGGTTGCCGCCGCTTGCGGGGTTCACCAGGCGGGTGGGGTCATATTGTTTCGTCCATTCGGCTATCTCCACACACTTGAACTGTCCCCAGGCTTCGTTGAACGGTACCCAGGTGCCGATACACGGATAAGAGTAGAGGCAATCCATTATTTCCTTCCATTCCTTGCGGTAGGTTGCTTCCGATTCGGCAGAGCGTTTCCTCTCCGTGCCATTGAAGTACTGCCGCATTTGCCATTCCGGATTACGGTCACCGCTCGGCATATCCTGCCATACGATGATGCCCAAACGGTCACAATGTGTGTACCAACGTGCCGGTTCCACCTTGATATGCTTGCGAATCATATTGAAACCGAAATCTTTCGTCTTCTGTACATCATACAGCAAAGCCTCGTCTGTGGGAGCTGTATACAATCCGTCGGGCCACCAACCCTGGTCCAGCGGTCCAAACTGGAACAAAGCCTCGTTATTCAGTTCCAGGCGTACGATGCCATCCGCGTCACGACGGGTGGAGTACTTACGCATGGCAGCATAGCTGTCCACCTTATCCACTACCTTGCCTCCGCTTTTCAGCGTCACTTTCAGCGTATAGAGGAAGGGGGAATCCGGACTCCACAACTTGGCATTCCGGGGCATGGACACCTCCACCGGCTCTGCATTGATACTTTTGCCGGTGGCTACCAGTTGATTGCCGTCATACACATTCACTTCCACAAAGTCGGAAGGGCATGCACTATTCAATTCAGCCTTCACTGTCAACAGGTTACGGTCAATATCGGGAGTGATACGGAGATTCTCGATATGTTTTCCGGCAACGGGTTCCAGCCACACCGTCTGCCAGATACCGCTTACGGGGGTGTACCAGATACCTTCCGGATTGCGGACCTGCTTTCCACGGGGTTGAGGCCCTTTATCCGTTGGGTCCCAAACTTTTACGACCAACTGATTGTTGCCTTTGCCAGAAAGGGCGGCAGTAATATCGAAGGAGAACGGAGTAAATCCCCCCGTATGGCTGCCCACTTTCACGTCATTCACCCATACATCCGTCTTCCAGTCGACAGCGCCAAAGTGCAACAGCACTTGTTTTCCCTTCCAGGCGGAAGGGATTTCAAAACTACGCTGGTAGACCAGTTCCTGGTTTTCATTGATTCTTTTTCCAACTCCGGACAAGGAGGATTCGATGGCAAAAGGAACAAGTATCTGCCCTTCGAACTCTGCCGGAAGATGCTCACCTTTATTTATAACGGCATAATTCCAAAGCCCGTTCAAGTTCTTCCAGTCACTCCGTTCCATGATGGGACGAGGATATTCGGGCAACACATTAGAGGGGTTAATTTGATGCGCCCAATCCGTTTTGATTTTATCACCTGCCGGCTTCCATTGCGCCGAGCTTCCGATTGCAAACAACGTCAAAAATGACGATATGAGGAAAAGTCTTCTCATAGTATTATAACTTTTTATTGTTTCTACGAAAGCAAAGATAAGCCGATTCAGGGAAAAAAAATAGAAATTTCGAGCCAATAAATGACATAATCATGCCTTTTCAAAGGGCAAGCCTGCTGTTTCTTAGCCGGACAGACATCTTACCACCCGCTCCGTACCCGCTCCGTACCTGGTCCGTATATGGTCCGTACATATAGATACGGAGAAAGTACGGAGCAAACAGGGAGCAGATAGGGAGCGGCTAGGAAGCAGACTAAAGAACAGGACAAGATAAAGCCGGTGTGTGCATCTGCCCAAACAGTCAATTCCGCCAACGGGTCATATTACGATAAATGCCGAAACTATAAAGGCACTGCACCATAGATGCAACTTTTTTCGTAACTTTGCGCGGCTTTAAACTACACAGAACGAATGGAATTTAAGTATGACGTTATTGTAATCGGCGCCGGACACGCAGGATGCGAGGCCGCTGCCGCTGCTGCAAACCTGGGTTCGAAGACTTGTCTTATCACAATGGATATGAACAAAATCGGACAGATGAGCTGTAACCCGGCAGTGGGAGCATCGCCAAAGGACAGATAGTACGCGAAATAGACGCCTTGGGAGGATATATGGGATTGGTGACAGACCGGACAGCCATACAGTTCCGTATACTGAATCGCTCCAAAGGTCCCGCTATGTGGAGCCCGCGCGCACAGTGCGACCGCAACAAATTCATCTGGGCATGGAGAGAGATACTGGAAAATATCCCCAACCTGCATATCTGGCAGGATACCGTGCAGGAAATCCTCGTTGAGAACGGTGAGATTACGGGAGTAGTCACATTATGGGGAGTAACGTTCCATGCCAAATGTGTAGTACTCACCGCAGGAACTTTCCTCAATGGACTGATGCACGTGGGACGTACCATGCTTCCGGGCGGACGTATGGCAGAACCTGCATCCTACCAATTAACCGAATCCATCGCAAAACATGGCATCACCTTCGGACGCATGAAGACGGGAACCCCCGTACGCATAGATGGGCGCAGCGTGCATTATGAGGATATGGAAATCCAAGACGGAGAATGTGACTTCCACAAGTTCTCGTTCATGAACACCGGTGTACGCCACCTCAAACAGCTCCCCTGCTGGACCTGCTTCACCAACGAAGAAGCACACCGCATCCTGCGGGAAGGTCTGCCGGATTCTCCCCTTTTCAACGGACAAATCCAAAGTATCGGCCACGTTATTGCCCCAGTATAGAAACCAAGATTGTGACTTTCCCCGACAAACCGCAGCACCAGCTTTTCCTGGAGCCCGAAGGGGAAACAACCCAGGAGCTCTACTTGAATGGATTCTCTTCTTCATTGCCCATGAACATCCAGATTGCAGCATTGAAAAAGATACCGGCATTCAGAGATTTGGTCATCTACCGTCCGGGCTATGCCATCGAATACGACTTCTTTGACCCTACCCAACTGAAACATACGCTGGAAACGAAGAATATAAAGAATCTGTTCTTTGCCGGACAAGTAAACGGAACAACCGGTTACGAGGAAGCAGCCGGACAAGGAATCATGGCAGGCATCAACGCCCACATCAATTGCCATGGTGGAGAGCCGTTCACCCTTGCAAGGATGAAGCATATATCGGCGTTTTAATCGATGACTTGGTAACAAAAGGTGTGGACGAGCCTTACCGTATGTTTACTTCCCGTGCCGAATATCGTATCCTGCTCCGTATGGATGATGCGGACATGCGACTCACGGAAAAAGCCTGGAAGCTGGGACTCGTCAAGGAAGAGCGGTACAAGCTGCTGACAGAAAAGCGTGAAGCCGTGAACCGGATTATAGACTTCGCGCGGAATTACTCGATGAAACCGGCATTAATCAATCCGGTATTGGAACAACTCGGTACTACTCCACTGCGCCAGGGATGCAAATTGATAGATTTGATAAACCGTCCGCAGGTAACGATTGAGAACATTGCCGAACACGTCAGTGCCTTTAAACGAGAACTGGATAAAATATCCGATAGAAAGGAAGAAATTATAGAAGCTGCAGAAATACTCATCAAGTACGAGGGATACATCGGACGCGAACGGATTATTGCAGATAAATTGGCAAGATTGGAAAGCATCAAGATAAAAGGTAAGTTTGACTATAATTCCATTCAATCCCTTTCCACCGAAGCCAGACAGAAGCTGATGAAGATAGATCCTGAAACAATAGCCCAAGCGAGTAGGATTCCGGGAGTATCTCCAAGCGACATCAACGTGCTACTGGTACTTTGCGGACGATAGGGCGCAAAGTTCCACGTGAAACAAAGAATTCAATAAACGTATTAAATAAACTGATTATGAGCAAAGAAACTCTTACCAAAAGCATCCGAGAAATACCCGACTTCCCCATTCCGGGAATTCTATTCTACGATGTAACCACCTTGTTCAAGGAACCTGCCGCCTTGCAAGAACTCTCGGACACACTATATGAGATGTATAAAGACAAAGGCATCACCAAAGTAGTGGGTATAGAATCAAGAGGATTCATTATGGGTCCCATTCTTGCCACCAGACTGGGGGCAGGCTTCGTACCTATCCGCAAGCCAGGAAAACTCCCTGCAGAAACCATTGAAGAAAGCTATGATAAAGAATATGGCAAAGACACCGTGCAGATGCACAAGGATGCCATCAATGAAGATGATGTAGTATTGCTACACGACGACTTGCTGGCAACCGGTGGAACAATGGAAGCCGCCTGCAAACTGGTGAAACAGATGAGCCCCAAGAAAGTGTATGTAAACTTCATCATCGAGCTGAAAGAGCTTCATGGCAAGGATGTGTTTGGAGATGATGTGGAAGTGGAGACTGTGCTGTCGCTTTAGACATTTCATATTTCACCACAGATTACACAGATTATTTATCCACCACACAACATAGTTTTATCGAAGAGAAATCTGCGCTAATCTGTGTAATCTGTGGTGAAACGTCGGTATTATGGAAGAACTCAGAACTAACGACTACCTCAAAGGGATTGTATCCAACCTTCCCGAAAGTCCCGGTATTTACCAATATCTGAATACCGAAGGGACTATTATATATGTAGGAAAGGCAAAAAATCTGAAGCGAAGAGTGTCTTCCTACTTCAACCGGGAGCACGAACCGGGAAAGACGAGGGTACTGGTCAGCAAGATTGCAGATATCCGGTATATCGTGGTGAATACGGAAGAAGACGCGCTATTGCTGGAAAACAATCTCATCAAGAAATACAAGCCACGCTACAACGTACTGTTGAAAGACGACAAAACGTATCCCAGCATCTGCGTGCAGAACGAATACTTTCCACGTGTATTCCGGACCCGGAAGATAATCCGCAACGGTTCCTCCTATTATGGCCCTTACAGCATATACCTTCCATGTACGCCCTGCTCGACCTCATCAAACATCTGTACCCTTTACGTACATGCCACCTGAACCTCTCTCCGGAGAATATACGTGCCGGGAAGTTCAACGTCTGCCTGGAATACCACATCAAGAACTGTGCAGGACCTTGCATCGGGAAGCAAAGCCAGGAAGAGTATCTGAAAAACATCGCTGAAATCAAGGAAATACTCAAAGGGAATACCCAGGAGATAGAACGGATGCTTTTCCAGCAGATGCAGGAACTGGCAGCCGAAATGAAGTTTGAAGAAGCACAGAAGATAAAGGAGAAATACCTGCTACTGGAAAACTACCGGGCGAAATCGGAAGTGGTAAGCAACGTGCTGCACAATATCGACGTGTTCTCCATCGAAGAAGACAGCGATGAAAAGTCCGCTTTCGTCAACTACCTGCACATTACGAACGGTGCCATCAACCAGGCTTTCACCTTTGAATACAAGAAGCGATTGAATGAGAGCAAAGAAGAACTGCTCTCTCTCGGCATCATCGAAATGCGGGAAAGATACAAGAGCCTTTCTCGCGAAATCATCGTGCCTTTTGAGCTGGATATGGAGCTGAAAGATGTCGTCTTTACCATCGCAACGGGGAGACAAAAAGAAGCTGCTGGAACTCTCCATCCTCAACGTGAAGCAGTACAAAGCCGACCGCCTGAAACAAGCCGAAAAGCTGAATCCGGAGCAACGGACCGTGCGCCTGCTGAAAGAGATACAGCAAGAGCTGCACCTGGACCGCCTGCCCATGCAGATAGAATGTTTCGACAACTCCAACATCCAAGGGTCCGACCCCGTGGCCGGGTGCGTGGTCTTCGTCAAGGGGAAACCTTCCAAGAAGGATTACCGCAAGTACAACATCAAGACCGTAGAGGGACCGGACGACTATGCCTCCATGAAAGAAGTCGTAAAACGACGCTATCAGCGCGCTATAGAAGAGAAAACGCCCCTGCCCGACCTTCTTATCACCGACGGTGGAAAAGGGCAAATGAGCGCCGTAAAAGAGGTGATAGACGAGCTTGGCCTGAACATCCCCATCGCCGGACTTGCCAAGGACGGCAAACACCGCACTTCGGAGCTGCTGTACGGCTTCCCTCCCCAGACCATCGGATTGAAACAGAACACCCCTCTCTTCCGGTTGCTGACGCAGATTCAGGATGAAGTGCACCGCTTCGCCATCACCTTCCACCGCGACAAGCGCAGCAAACGGCAGATTGCCTCCGCACTGGACGAAATAAAAGGCATCGGTGAAAAGACGAAAAGCGCGTTGCTCAAGGAGTTCAAAAGCGTGAAGCGCATCCGCGAAGCATCTGCCGAAGAGCTTGCCGCTGTGGTGGGCGAAGCGAAGGCGAGGACCATCCAAGACTATTTCTCGGAAATATAAGCGCTGATTATCAGCACATTGACATTCCCTTATCAGGTACTGGACTTTGACATGTCAGGTACTGGACTTTGACACGTCAAGATCCGGTGTCTGACACGTCAAAGTCCAGTGTCTGACAAAACATATCATAATACCCCACAAATCAGCCCGCAAAACCATCCGCGCAACGAATTAATTCGTAACTTTGTAATCAAAAAGAATACCGATATGAGAGTAGTGATACAACGTGCCGGACACGCCTCCGTCACCATCAACGGAACCAGCAAAGCCTCCATCGGGAAGGGCTTCATGATACTCGTGGGCATCGAAGAGAGCGACGGGAAGGAAGATATCGACTGGCTATGCAAGAAGATAGTCAACCTGCGCGTATTCGACGATGAAAACGGCGTAATGAACAAGTCCATCCTTGAGGCGGGCGGCGAGATACTGGTTGTCAGCCAGTTCACCCTGCACGCCTCCACCAAGAAAGGCAACCGCCCCTCCTACATACGGGCAGCACGACCAGAAACAGCCATCCCGCTATACGAACAATTCTGCCGTGAACTGAGTCTTGCCCTGGGCAAAGAGATTGGTACGGGCGAGTTCGGAGCCGACATGAAAGTGGAGCTGATGAACGACGGCCCCGTCACCATCTGCATAGATACGAAAAACAAAGAATGAAACAAAAAAGGAACAGCGATGAATACGATAGAAAACAACGATTCACCCACCCTGCGCAGCATGCAGCAGCAGGTGGATGAGTGGATAAAGACATACGGGGTGCGCTACTTCAGCGAGCTGACCAACATGGCTGTACTGACCGAAGAGGTGGGCGAACTCGCCCGCGTCATGGCCCGCAAGTATGGCGACCAATCCTTCAAGGCCGGCGAGAAAGAAAACCTCGACGACGAGATGGCCGACGTGCTGTGGGTGCTCCTCTGCCTCGCCAACCAGACCGGCGTGGACCTCACCGAAGCCTTCCGCCGCAACATCGAAAAGAAAACCAAGCGTGACCGGACAAGACATATCAACAACCCAAAACTGAACAATCATGGAGAAGAATGAACCTACCCAGAGCAAGTATGACGCTGCCCTGGCCAAGTACAACACCCAACTGGATGATGCGGAAATAGCCGCAAAAACCGCCCAAATCATCGCAGAGAAAGTACCGGCAAACAATACGCCGGAAGTAAAGAAATTACTTTTCAACTGCATCGACCTCACTACCCTGAAGAGTGAGGACAGCGATGAGAGCGTGATGAAGTTCACCCAGAAAGTGAACGAATTCGACGAGAAATTCCCCGACCTGAAGAACGTTGCAGCCATCTGTGTATATCCCAACTTTGCCGAAGTCGTGAAAGACACACTGGAAGTGGAAGATGTAAAGATAGCCTGTGTATCAGCAGGTTTCCCCTCCTCCCAGACTTTCATGGAGGTGAAAGTGGCAGAAACCGCCATGGCACTGATGGAAGGTGCCGACGAGATAGACATCGTCATCTCCGTGGGCAAGTTCCTGGCAGGTGACTACGAAGGCATGTGCGAGGAGATACAAGAACTCAAAGCCACCTGCAAAGAGCACCACATGAAGGTAATCCTCGAAACCGGAGCCTTGAAGACGGCTTCGAACATCAAAAAAGCATCCATCCTTGCCATGTATTCGGGTGCCGATTTCATCAAGACTTCCACCGGCAAGCAGCAGCCTGCCGCCACACCGGAAGCCGCCCTCGTGATGTGCCAAGCCATCAAGGAATACCATGCAGAAACGGGCATCAAGATAGGTTTCAAGCCCGCAGGAGGAATCAACTGCGTGAACGACGCACTGATTTATTACACCATCGTCAAGGAAGTGCTCGGCGAAGAATGGCTGAACAACGAGCTGTTCCGTCTGGGAACCAGCCGCCTTGCCAACCTGCTGCTTTCGGAAATCAAGGGTGAGGAGATGAAGTTCTTCTAAGAGAAAGCTGTATTTACCTATAAATAAAGCCTGATGGAACCCAATCCATCAGGCTTTCTCATATTATCAACCGGAAACAGTTCCGTCATTTTTCCCTCTCCACCACATAATCCAGATACCCGGCAAGCGCTGCTTTTACCTCCGTATCGGGCAAAGAAGCCAGCAAAGAAAGAGCCTTTTCCTTATAGTCATACATCACTTGCGAAGCATACTCTATACCACCATGCTGCTTGGTAAATTCGATTAAATGGGCTATTTCGCCAGGCGTTGCTCCCCATTCTTTATCTTTACGGCAATTTCTTCCGCAGTTTTATCCTTCACGGTATTGAGTACATGGAGCGCGGGCAGGGTCAACTTCCCCTCCACCATATCATTTCCGGTAGGTTTGCCTATTTCCTTGCTCTCGGAGTAATCGAAAATATCATCCTTTATCTGAAAACAAAGCCCGATATATTCACCGAACAGACGCGCAGATTCCGCCTTTTCATCGCTGGCCCCCACCGAGAGAGCGCCCGCCTTCGTACAAGCTGCAAAGAGCACGGCCGTCTTCTTGCGGATAACGTCGAAATAGACTTCCTCGGAGAAATGAAGATTACTGACGTTGGAAAGCTGCAGAAGTTCACCATCTGCCAAATCCTGCCCCAGGCAGGAGACGATGTCGATAATGTCATGGTTACGGGTCATGCCCACTTGCACCAACGCTGTTGCAAGCAGATAATCGCCTGCCAGTACGGCTACTTTATTATTAAAAATGGCATTAACGGAGAGTTGTCCACGGCGTTCAGTACTTTCGTCCACTACATCATCGTGCACAAGGCTGGCATTATGAAGAAGTTCCAACGCAACCGCAGCATGCAGGGTTGCAGGACATACCTTGCCAAAAAGCTTCGCAGCCAGAAGTACCAGAATGGGGCGCATCATCTTCCCGTTCTTCTGCCGGATATGCGCAATTACGCTGTTCAGCAAAAGGTTGGAACTGGAGAGGGTACTTTCAAAAAGCTTCTTGAAGTCCTCCAATTCCTCAGAAATCGGAGATTTTATCAATGATGAGTTGTCCATGCATCGCTATTTGCCTACAAAAATAGTAATAAAACGGTTAATACGGTATTTTTTTGTACTTTTACCATGAAAAAAAGGATTAAATGTATGAATTCAATCGATAAACTGTTTTTGCTCGATGCCTATGCACTGATATATCGAGCCTATTACGCGTTCATCAAGAACCCGAGAATCAATTCAAAAGGATTCAACACTTCGGCCATTCTGGGCTTTGTAAATACCCTGGAAGAAGTGCTCAAAAAAGAGAATCCCACACACATAGGAGTAGCCTTCGACCCGTCGGGCCCCACCTTCCGCCACGAGGCCTACGAGCAATACAAGGCACAGCGCGAGGAGACACCCGAAGCCATCCGCCTTTCCGTACCTATTATAAAGGACGTCATCCGCGCCTACCGCATCCCCATCCTCGAGGTGGCAGGCTACGAGGCGGACGACGTGATAGGCACCCTTGCCACCGAAGCCGGACGACAGGGCATCACCACCTATATGATGACGCCCGACAAGGACTACGGGCAGCTGGTATCGGACCGTGTCTTTATGTACCGCCCCAAGCACACCGGCGGATTCGAAGTGATGGGTACCGAAGAAGTGAAGACGAAGTTCAACATACAGACCACCGAGCAGGTCATCGACATGCTGGGACTGATGGGCGATGCTTCCGACAACATCCCCGGCTGTCCGGGTGTGGGTGAGAAAACCGCACAGAAACTGATTGCCGAATTTGGCAGTATCGAAAACCTGCTGGAACATACCGACCAGCTGAAAGGCGCACTGAAAACGAAAGTGGAAACCAACCGCGAGATGATTACCTTCTCCAAATTCCTTGCTACCATCAAAACAGATGTTCCCATTCAGCTCGACATGGATTCGCTCGTCCGCGAAGAACCGAACGAAGAAGAACTCCGCAAGATTTTCGAGGAGTTGGAATTCCGCACACTCATCGACCGGGTACTCAAAAAGGGAAGCGGCAATTCGTCCTCCCCTACTCCAACCTCTCCGGCACCCGACCTCTTTGCCGGAACGCTGTTTGCCCAGCCGCAAACCTCCACTCCCGAAAACAGTGCCCCGATTCAAGGCGATTTGTTTGCAAATTTTGCGGGCGAGGGGACGAGCGTTTCTGAAAATTCAAATCTGACGCGGTTAGAAATGCTCGATGTAGACTATCAACTCATTGATACAGAAGACAAAAGAGCAGAAATTATTCAAAAGTTACTTACAAGCGAAATTCTCTCGATAGATACCGAGACTACCGGAACCGAGCCAATGGACGCCGAACTTGTAGGAATGAGCTTCAGCGATGCCGAAAACCGAGCATACTACGTACCCGTTCCCGCCGAACGAGAGGAAGCCTTAAAAATTGTAAACGAGTTCCGTCCCCTCTTCGAAAACGAGAAATCCATGAAGGTGGGACAAAATATCAAGTACGATATGATTATCCTCCAAAATTACGGCGTCCGGGTGAAGGGCAAACTTTTCGACACCATGCTTGCCCACTACGTGCTTCAACCCGAACTGCGACACAACATGGACTATCTGGCGGAAATCTACCTGCACTACCAGACCATCCACATCGATGAGCTAATTGGCGCGCGAGGCAAAAACCAAAAGAACATGCGCGACCTTCCGCCCGAAGATGTCTACCGTTATGCTTGCGAGGATGCGGACGTCACCCTCAAACTGAAAAACATATTAGAGAAGGAACTGAAGGAGCAAGGCGCTGAACATCTGTTCTACGAAATAGAGATGCCGCTCGTACCCGTACTTGTCAATATAGAGAGCAACGGAGTGCTGCTTGACACGGAAGCCTTGAAGCAATCGTCCCAACACTTCACCGTCCGCCTGCAGGAGATTGAAAAGGAAATCTACGAGATGGCTGGCGAAACATTCAACATCAGCTCCGCCAAGCAGGTGGGCGAAGTGCTCTTCGACAAGCTGAAAATCGTGGAGAAGGCCAAAAAGACCAAGACCGGACAATACGTCACTTCCGAAGAGGTGCTGCAGAGCTACCGCAGCAAGCACGACATCATCGGGAAGATACTCGAGTACCGCGGACTGAAGAAGCTGCTGAGCACCTATATAGATGCCCTACCCCAGCTCATCAACCGCGTACGGGCCGCATACACACCTCCTTCAACCAGGCGGTGACCGCTACCGGACGCCTCAGCTCCAGCAACCCCAACCTGCAGAACATCCCCATCCGCGACGAAGACGGAAAGGAAATCCGCAAGGCGTTCATCCCCGACAGCGGCTGCGAGTTCTTCTCCGCCGACTACTCGCAGATAGAGCTACGCATCATGGCACACCTCAGCGAGGATAAGAACATGATAGACGCCTTCCTCAGCGGACACGACATCCACGCCGCCACCGCTGCCAAGATATATAAGATAGATATAAACGACGTAACCGCCGACATGCGCCGCAAGGCAAAGACGGCAAACTTCGGCATCATCTACGGCATCTCCGTCTTCGGGCTTGCCGAACGCATGGGCGTTTCCCGCCAGGAAGCCAAAGAGTTGATAGACGGCTACTTTGAAACCTACCCGCAAGTGAAGGAGTATATGGACAAAAGCATCCAGGTGGCACGCGAGCAGGGCTACGTGGAAACCATCTTCCACCGCAAGCGCTTCCTGCCGGACATCAACTCAAGAAACGGGGTGGTACGGGGCTATGCCGAACGGAATGCCATCAACGCCCCCATCCAGGGAAGTGCCGCCGACATCATCAAAGTGGCAATGGCACACATCTATCAGCGCTTCCAAGCTTACAATCTGAAAGCAAAGATGATTTTGCAGGTCCATGACGAACTAAATTTCAGCGTTCCAGAAGCTGAAAAGGAGCTTGTACAGAAAATCGTAATCGAGGAGATGGAGCAGGCATATCGCATGCACGTACCCCTGAAAGCCGATTGTGGGTGGGGAGAGAACTGGTTGCAGGCACACTAAGCCACCCAATAACTTTATTTAACTTACAATCAGAAAGCAACAGAAGCAATCCTTTCGAAATACAGTTTGCTCATCAGAATATCCGGCAACCTCACTGCCGGATATTTTTTGTTCATCTATCTTGCCAAAAAGAAAGCACACCGAAGCCCTTACTACTGACATATTGATAAAATTAAACCCAATATTTATATTTATGTCAATTTAATATGTACCTTTGCAGCGAAATCAATGACATATTGATAGAAAATAGAGAGTTAAACTAAAAAAGACATAAAACCATGAAAGCAAAAGTATCTTTAAAAACAGTGATTGTTTCAGCACTTCTCTTAGTTTGCGGATTAAATGCCTCAGCCGACAATAAGAGCAACCTCATTTACAATTCGGAAGAAGTAAATGGCATGAAGGTAGCAGAGACCGTATACAAGATGGACGGAAACACGCTCGCCAACTATATGAAGTACAATTATAAGTACGACGACCAGAACCGCATGACAGAAAGCGAAGCCCTGAAATGGAACAGCACCAAGAATACATGGGGCAACGACATGTGCATCCGCTATGCATACCAGGGCAAGACGGTGACTACCACGTACTATAAATGGAACAGCAAGAAAGGCGAATACATACTGGTTCCCGAGATGACGGTAATCATGGACAACCCTAACATGTAATTGACAAACTCTCTCTTAAAGTAAGAAATCTTATTCCTAACAACAATAACCGAAACCTTTCATAAAAGAGCCGGAATGATTCGCACATTCCGGCTCTTTTATTATATCTTCGCCTCCTAAAAAGGAATGCCACATGATACCCGAGACCCTCATTACCTATATCGAGACAGAAATCATTCCCCGTTACCGGGACTTTGACAAGGCACACAACCTCTCACACGTCCGTACCGTCATCGAAGAAAGCCTTGCCCTCACCCGGCAATATCCCGAAGCGGACGAACGCCTGGCATACGTCATTGCCGCCTACCATGATACGGGACTGTGCCGTGACCGCGCCACCCACCACCTTGTCTCCGGCGAGATACTGATGGCGGACTCCACCCTGCGGCAATGGTTCTCCGATACGGAAATACTCCTCATGAAAGAAGCCGTAGAGGACCACCGCGCCTCCACAGACCACGAACCTCGCAGCATCTACGGCAAGATTGTTGCCGAAGCGGACCGTATCATCGACCCGGACATCACCCTGCGCCGCACCGTGCAGTACGGTTTGAAACAGAATCCTGCCGCCGACAAGGAGTGGCACTACCAGCGGTTCCATCAGCATCTCATGGCAAAATATGCACCCGGCGGTTATCTGAAGCTCTGGTTTCCCGAGGGGAAGAATGCGGAACAGCTGAAGAGACTCCAAGCCATTATCGCAGATGAAGGACGGCTGCGGCAAGTTTTCAACCGAATATTCGAGGAGGAAAAGCAATAGCGGTATCAATGAAGCATATACCCCATTTCATTTTCGACTATGGAAACCGTTTGTTTCCTATAGTGGAACAGAGTGTTCTCTATAAGGAAACAAAGTGTTTCCTATAACGGAACAAATCGTTTTATCCCGTCGAAACAAGTCGTTTCATATAAGAGAAACAATCTGTTCCGACGGGGTGTAACAAAGTGTTCAGTGCTGTGAACTAATACAATAGCTCTATTCAGAAGGCCTCACAAAATAAGTATCCGCCTCCATAAGTATAAAGACTTATGGGCGCGGCAACATGAGGAAATCATAAAACTCACAGATGGACTGGCCTTCGGTTTCTGATTCGAAGACAAAGAAGAGCGGTTGCTTTCCCTTATGCAGCTTTTCCGGAATAGAGAGCGGAGCATAGAACTCCCTGCAAGTGCTGCCAGCCTTCACATTCACAAGTCCTATCTCTACACCGCCTTTTGTTGTCCAAGGGCTACCCAGCATGATGCGGATGCGTCCGTCGGTATCTTCAGCCTTCAACCTTAACTGCATCTGCAAAGACTTATCTCGCGGAACGGCATTCATATTCAGGTATTTATATCCTACAATCGACCCGCTTGTGTTATTCACCACCGGAGCAAACGGGATTTTGTGGTTGTTATCGCCGGCATAGGGATTATTATCCCGGTACACAGGCCGGATATAAGACCCTGTATAAACATAATGGGGATAGACCTCTTTGATTCCTCCGGGATTGGTGTGCCAACAAGCCAGCCCGGCCGAGATGCGCTGCATAGGATTGAGCCCTTCAAGAAGGAAACCTTCAGAGTTGAACTCTCCGCGTGAAATCACGACTTTCCCGCCTTTTCCTTTTTCCACCTTTACATCAATGGCCGACACCATAGCTTGGCGTGCATAGCAATCCGTACCTATCTGGCGATGATAGAACACGTACCATTGCTCGCCTATCTTGCAGATACTGCCATGCGTATTTCCACCGGGCATGGCCGAAGCTATCACATTGCCTTTTTCATCATATTCGCGCGCCCGCGCATCGATGATTGTCCCACCATAGGTCCACGGGCCCAGAGGATGCTCGCTGTAGGCATAGGCCAACGTATAGTTGCTGGCGTTGGGCAGGCCATCTTCACCCTCAGCGGTAGTACGACTATAGATAAACACATACTTATCCTCAATCTTACGGATAGAAGATGCCTCAAAGAAGCGGAATATACCTTCCTGCCGATAACCTGAAATCATATTCTCCACCACTTCGGTACCGGGCTTTACCGTGCACATGGTAGCAGGGTCCAACTCCGCGCCATGCGAAATGCCAAATCCCCAATAACCATACACGCGTCCATCATCATCAACAAACACTGCGGGGTCGAATCCCAAACAGCCGAAAGTCTCGCGAGGACGCTCCTTATGCCAGTTGCATACCGTAAACGGGCCATCGGGACGGTCGCTTTTGGCAATCATGGAATTGCGTCCACCACCTTGATTATTCGGAAAGAGGTAGTAAGTTTTCTTACCATCGGCATCGGTAGTTACTGTCACGTCAGGGGCAAAAAGCACGTCGTCGGTTCCATCAGCATTCAGTTTATACAGTTCGGGCGACTCATTGACTTTAAATATCACGCCGTCATATCTCCAACGGGTCAGGTCCTCTACGGGTGCCGACCACACCACCTGGTCACGTCCGCAATACATCCACTTGAGATTGTCGTGCGAACCATAAATATAGACACGGTACTTGCCAGGGCAGTCAGGATCCTCAAACACATAGGGCTCACCATCAGGTATAAACTCCCAAAGCGGCAGATAAGGATTCTGTGCAGATAATGTAAAAGACAAGCTGATGAGACATGATAAAATCATCAGAATTTTTCTTACTTTGTTTTTCATAATCGCATTGATTTATAGAATGATACTCAAATTATAATTGCGACAAAACTATCAATTTATCGTTTCATCGTCATGCTTTTAATGCAAATTAACACGTTCAATACGAATTTCTAAATACGTAAATATCGTTCCGGCGACTCTCCCATGTCCTCCCTTCTTCGTTGGTATATGCAAAAATCAGCTATTTTTCAGTAAGTTTGCCCGGTTTGCACTATCTTTGCATCCAATTAACTGAACAATAACTAAAAAACAAGATAACACTATGGCATTAAAAGCTGGTATCGTGGGCCTTCCCAACGTAGGAAAATCCACTCTTTTCAACTGCTTGAGCAGCGCAAAGGCACAAGCGGCAAACTTCCCGTTCTGTACAATCGACGCCCAAATGGGCCAAGTGTCCGTACCCGACGAACGACTGACGAAGCTCGCCGAGCTGGTTCACCCAGGGCGTATCGTACCCGCCGTGTGCGACATCGTAGACATTGCCGGACTGGTGAAGGGCGCCAGCAAAGGTGAAGGACTCGGCAACCAGTTCCTGGGCAACATCCGCGAGTGCGACGCCATCATCCACGTGCTGCGCTGCTTCGACAATGGCAACATCGTCCACGTGGACGGCTCGGTAAACCCCGTACGCGACAAGGAAATCATCGACACAGAGCTGCAACTGAAGGACCTCGACACGGTGGAAAACCGCATCAAGCGTGTAGAGAAGATTGCCAAAGTGGGTGGCGACAAGGCGGCAAAGATAGAGTACGAACTCCTGCTCCGCTACAAGGATGCCCTGGAACAAGGACAAAGCGCCCGCACCGTCATCCCGCAGAACGACGACGAGGAACAATGTGCCAAGCAGATGTTCCTGCTCACCACCAAACCCGTGCTGTACGTCTGCAACGTGGATGACGTCAGTGCCGCCAGCGGCAACCAGTACGTGGAGCAGGTGCGCGAAGCCATCAAGGGCGAGGATGCCGAACTCATCATCATCTCCGCCCAGACCGAAGCCGACATAGCTGAACTGGAGACATATGAGGAAAAGCAGATGTTCCTCGAAGACCTGGGACTGAAAGAAAGCGGCTGCAACCGTTTGATTAAAGCTATCTACAGCCTGCTGAACCTCGAAACCTTCATCACTGCCGGAGAGATGGAAGTAAAGGCATGGACCTATCACAAGGGATGGAAGGCTCCACAATGCGCCGGCGTTATCCATACGGATTTTGAAAAAGGATTTATCCGTGCGGAGGTCATCAAATATGAGGATTATATCAAGTATGGTAGCGAAGCCGCCGTGCGCGAAGCTGGAAAGCTGGGCGTGGAAGGCAAGGAGTATGTGGTGCAGGATGGAGACATTATGCACTTCCGCTTCAATGTGTAATAAAGTGTTCACCACAGATTACACAGATTCTCACAGATGATGTAATATCTGATTGATGAGAATGTAGGTCAGAGGATTCATGGTGAATCTGAATTAATACCTTGAAAGAGGAGTTATCAAATAATAAGTATTGGTGATTAATTATCTTATACTATCTCAATTCCCCTCCTCCTGGGAGGAGGGGTGCCCAAAGGGCGGGGTGGTAGAGAGCATAAAATTACGAGTATATGATAACCTTTCTTGTGTGCTCCCTACCACCTCCCCCTACGGGTACTCCTCCTCCCCGGAGGAGGAGAATTCAGATACTATTACGATATGAACTCACTTTAATCATTTACTTATGAAGCAAATCATCCCCCTTTTCCTCCTCCTACTACTCCTCTGCACCGCCACATATGCGCAGCAGCAAGACTCGGTAACCATCCGCGGACGGGTGACAGATTACAACGGGCAACCGATTGACAGCGCTGCGATATGGTGGCAAAGCCCCTCTTTCAAAGACATAGCACAAGTCGTCACCGATAAGGCCGGATACTACTCTGCCCGCATCCCGAAAGGAAAATATCAAAGCGTAGGAGCCATCAACATGGCAACCTATCCACACACGGCAAAACCCGGATTGCAGGAATCAGACTTGCGACTGGAGTTCTGGGCATGGGACTTCATTGCCGACCGCGACACCACGCTCGATATCCAATACCATCGCATGGAAGTGTACGGCTTGCGCGTATTCCAAATCCCCGGTGGTATGCCCACCTATCAGATATACGTCCGCCCCATGAGTCTGACACGCTTCCTGCAATGGCAAAAAGAGAGTGAAAAGAAAGCCATACATGGAGAGGACCTAAGCGACATCGAACAAGCAGCCATCAGCAAACAAGCACAAGCCAGCCTGCTGGCTTCCCCTATCGACAAATTGAAAACTACTGTCTGGATAGATGGTGAAGAAGTTACCGTCTTGATGAAGCAAGAAGTGAAAGAATACTTCAGTGCCAACGAATACGGCAATGCCTACCTGCTGACGGTGGACAGACCCAGAAATGCTAAACAAGTCCTCCCCTATCACATCTTCAAAGTGGAACTAACCGACATGGAGAACGGCGACCGCGGCGAAGGACTTTACTATATGGAAAAAGAAAATTACGTTCAATAACATTAACCATACACACTACAGTTATGACAACCCATCCTTTGAAATACCTTATCGCCGGTACTGGCGGCGTAGGCGGAAGCATCGCCGCCTTCCTCGCACTTGCCGGCAAAGACGTCACCTGCATTGCCCGTGGCGAACACCTTGCCGCCATACGCGAAAACGGCCTGCAACTGCACTCCGACCTGAAAGGTGAACATGCACTGAAAGTACCCGCCTATACGGCAGAAGAATATACCGCTCTCGTATCAACATCTGCGGACTACAAGGCAGATATCATCTTCGTTTGCGTCAAAGGCTATTCCGTAGACTCCATTACGGAACTCATCAAAAGCGCCGCACACGAACATACGGTAGTCATCCCTATTCTGAATGTCTACGGCACCGGCCCCCGCATCCAGCGTCTGGTTCCCGGCGTCACGGTGCTCGACGGCTGCATCTACATCGTAGGCTTTGTATCGGGACGGGGAGAAATCACGCAGATGGGAAAGATTTTCCGCCTCGTCTATGGGGCACACCGCAGCACGATTGTTTCCCGTGAAACATTGGAAGCCGTGCAACGTGATTTGCAGGAGAGCGGCATCAAAGCCGACATCTCCGACGACATCAACCGGGATACATTCGTCAAGTGGTCGTTCATCTCCGCTATGGCAGTCACCGGAGCCTACTATGACGTGCCTATGGGCGAAGTACAGAAACCGGGCGAGGTGCGCGACACCTTCATCGGACTGTCCCAAGAAAGTGCAGCCCTGGGCAGGAAACTGGGCATAGCCTTCAAGGAAGACATTGTGGAGTACAACCTCAAAGTAATAGACAAACTCGCCCCCGAAAGCACCGCCTCCATGCAGAAAGATATGGCAAAAGGACATCAGAGCGAAGTGCAAGGCTTACTGTTCGACATGATTGCAGCTGCAGAGGAGCAAGGGATTGAGGTGCCAACATATAGGATGGTGGCGGAGAAGTTCAATGTTTGAGGTCACAGTTTGTGACCTCAAGCTATACAAACAACATTCAAAATAAGTAAATGATTAAGATAACCCGTTGGCGGAATTAAATTATGTGGAAATACCGACAAACAGAATATTCCCCACCTTCTCCCTACCCGCTCCCTACCTGGTCCCTATCTGGTCCGTCTATATATACACGGAGCAGATAGGGGGAAAACAGGAAGCAGGCAGGGAAAAAACCGAAAAACAGAACAAAATGAAGGCTGTGCATACCTCTAAGAAGGGACCATGAAGGCTGTTAATTTTCCAACGGGTTTAAGACACTATTATGGTATAAACTAAAAATCAACATCTACTTATCAAATAAGTTTGTATTCAGACTTACCTCAAGAAAAGTATATTCCTTTAAGGACGAAAGTTTCGTCCTTAAAGGGCAGAAAAGCCTCCACAACCCTATCGGATTCAGAGACAATAATCTTGATGTCCCAAATTGGAACATCAAGATTTATTCTTCTTTATTATCTATTTTTAGGTCAAAACTACTCTCATCCACATACTCGCCATTTTCAGACAAATAATAATTCCCCGTATAATAGCCCTCTTGCGTTAAGGCACCATCGAAATAACAGACCTCTTGCCCGTTGCCATCATACGCCCTTATCTCTAATAGGCCATCTTCTGATAAAATACCGTCAAGCTTCCTTTCCGTATCCGTTTTTGATAAATAATAGCTACCGGAAACTGCCCCAGTAGGCAGAATCTCAAGTTTCATGTTGATGGGACTGCCTTTCATGTCCATATATCCGGAAAGCGACAATTCAACCCCTTCCTCATTTCCTTCTTGACCCGATGCGACATTCTCCTCTTGTTCGATATGCAGAATACCCACTTCCCCGTTATTGACAGGATTTCCACGCAACATGCCATAGATTGCTATTGCGGCTATCAATGCACCTATAACTTTTAGCCCGATTTTCCAATTATCGGACGAAAGTCCCATAATTTCACATAACTTACTGCAAAAATAGCAACAATAAAGAATGTATATACAATTCCAAACAAAAGGAACGATATCAGTCATCTCATCGCAAAGCCCTAACACTATAATTCCAACTGTTTGAACAACACTTGATAATACAAAAAGAATTCCGATAAAGCGCAAATTCCCTTGATAATTCTTTTTCAGTCTGAAGCCTATTATATAGTTCAGTATCACTAGACATGCCAAAACACATACAGCAATCATGGAAAGAAAAGAACTTTCCATGATTTCATATCCATCATGCTCAAAATACTCTATATATTCCGTTATGATAAGTAAGCTGAAAAGTATAGAATTGAGAATTACCGCTGTCCCTAAAAGCATAGACAAAGGCCTGGGTTGCTTTTTCATTCCCTTTTGAAAAGCCGATAACAAAATGACAAATCCATAGCCTTCCAATATCATTCCCAACCACTCCGGAATATACTGCAACAAAGAAAATAGACCACTGAACCGGTCTGCTCCATCAGTAAATGCAACAATAGCCTCCAATCTGTCATCATGTACAGCACCTATAATAGCCCCTGCAATAATCAGATAGAATATTAAAGCTATGATTTTCGTAGAATAAGGTACCTCTATGGTATTGACTTCTACAGCCGATAATGATTCTTTCGCTTTAGGTTGGGGATGTACACCTTCCAGCCATTCACCGCAATGCTTGCACTTCTTTGCCTCTGCCAAGATTTCTTCTCCGCAATAAGGGCATTTTTTTGTTTGTTCCATAATGTTCTGGTATTTTATACTTATTATCATCAGTGTTTCTGGCTATCATCCAATTCTTTATCAATCCTGACGAACCGAACGATTCCTTCATCTATTGTTTCAAAGGAAAGTGTATCTTCATTGATTTCCAGTCCCGTATAAAGTTTTTCTTCTTCATTGTCGTTCATATATCGGGCATACAGACTCTGATAGGCCTCCTTTCGCATCTCTTCGGCAAGCAATTCCTTCATAGAGGCACCTCCGGTGAAAGTACTGGCCAACTCATGTTCGATAATGCCGAATTGAGTACCCATATCGGCCTTTTGCGAAATTTTATACTTCACATCCGTCACACGAACCTCCAAGGAAGACAACTTGTAAGTCAGGCAAAGGTCTCCGAACAAGACTTCCCAATTACCCTTGATTTCACTGAGAACCGTTGCCTTCACCATAATACCATCTTCTTGGAATTGCTGCAAAGCCCTATTGGACTGAATAAACGTTCCACCATCTTTTTCCGAGTTTTCCTTGTAGTTGAAACGATAGATAGTAGTCAATGAATAAGGTAAACCTTCTTCATTCTTTAGATTGAATTCGCCTTGCCAGCATCCGTCGGCCTTTTGAGCCAGATTGTTATCGCTGCAAGAAGAAAGAGTAATGAAAAAACAAGAAAGGAAACAGATGAATTTCAGATGATTCATAATGCCGATTAATGCCGCCCCGCAGTCCTCAAGAGCTTGTTAAAACCACGAAGCGTGAACTGACTATACCACGTTTAAAGTTGAAGGTCGTAGGAAAACCTCTGATACAAGTGTGGAGATAGCAGCCCACGCTATACGGCGTGAGAACCACTATGCCATCTTCTTGTATCATGTATTGAAAGTTTCCTACGTTTTCAACTTTACAAGATGAGCATAACGCTTCTTTATTTTCTATATGTCTTGGAAAGAGCTTGCTCTATCCGATTACAAAAATAGGTAAAAAACAATATGCTTACAACAAAGCTCGCCATTTTTAATTTTCTTTTTCCGACTTTATGCACAGCCTCCCACATATTCTCCCCCAAGAAAACGCATTTACAAGATATTTTCATACCTTTGTCCCGGACAACCCCGTAATTCGGTAATTTAATTCTTCAATAATATGTTATCATTACTCACCATCAACTGGAATCCCGACCCCGAACTGTTCAAGTTCTTCGGCATATCCATCCGCTACTACGGACTGTTATGGATTATCGGCCTTGCTCTTGCCTACTTCATCGTGCAACGTGAATACCGCGACCGCAAAATCGGTGAAGCAAAATTCGAACCTCTTTTCTTCTATTGCTTCTTCGGCATACTGATAGGCGCACGACTGGGTCACTGCATATTCTACGACTGGGCCTACTACCAGGACCATTTCCTCGAGATGATTCTCCCCATAAAAATCCTGCCGGACGGCAGTTGGAAGATGACGGGCTACACCGGCCTTGCCAGCCACGGCGGCACGCTGGGACTCATTATCGCCCTCTGGATGTACTGCCGCAAGACGAAAATGCACTACATGGACGTGCTCGACATGATAGCCGTTGCCACCCCCATCACCGCCTGCTGCATCCGCCTTGCCAACCTGATGAACTCCGAAATCATCGGCAAACCGACCGACGTACCCTGGGCATTTATCTTCGAACGGGAAGACATGCTGCCCCGCCATCCGGCACAGCTCTACGAGGCCATCGCCTACTTTATTTTCTTCCTGGGAATGGTCTGGCTATACAAACGCGGGCAGAAGAAACAAGAGACCAAGCTCGAGACAGACTTCAGCACCACCAAGCGGAAATCAACCGCCGTGCAAGCCGAGGCTTCCCTACCCTATCACCGCGGCTTCTTCTTCGGCCTCTGCCTGACGGAGATCTTCACCTTCCGTTTCTTCATCGAGTTCCTGAAAGAAAACCAGGTGAACTTTGAAGACAGCATGTCGCTGAACATGGGCCAATGGCTCAGCATCCCATTTGTCATTATCGGGGTGTATTTCATGTGTTTCTACGGAAAGAAAGCTTCCAAATAAACATTTAGGCCCTACATAAGCAACATACCTACCCTTTCATCTGTGTGGATTTCTCTACTTTTACGGCATCGAAACAGCAACCGTAAATCATATATTTATCATGAAAGAGAAACAACTGATGAAAGGGGCAGCTTTTATGCTGCTGGCAGCAACTGTCACCCCGCCCGCGCATGCCCAACTGAAAACAAATGCCGGCGTGCAATACCTGCTTTCCCAGTCGAAAGACATGAGCCAGGATTTTCTGGACCTCAGCAACACCTATTTCTTTGCCGACAGCCTGGTATCGTTCGACACCTCCACCGGCAAGGGAACTGTCCAGTGGAAACGCCAACAACTGATGCCCCGCCAGGCATTCAATGCAAACACCTACCTGCACCAGCCCCTCCAGTCGCTGGACTTCCCGGAGACAGCCTACGACAACAATCCGCAACTGACGTTCACCGTCGAACCGGTCAGCGAACGCACCCTCCGCATCCGTATGCTTACCTCGCCCATCGTGCCGAAAGAAGATACCGACGACCCCATGCTCATAGGAAAGCCCGCCGACGGACGCTCCTTCTGGAAAGCCGAGAAGACGGACAAAGGTACACTGTACACCTCCCGATACGGCAGCCTGCTCATCGAGAATTACCCCTGGCGCCTGGTGCTGAAAGATGCCGACGGACGCCTGCTGACACAGACCCGTTGCTGGAGCGACAACGACTCCACGCAGGTCAAGGTACCTCCATTCAGCTTTATCAAGAGAGGTTCGGACAACTCACGCAGTATCAATCCCGTATTCAGCCTTGCGCCGAACGAGAAAATCTACGGTTGCGGCGAGTCCGCCACCGCACTGAACAAGGCCGGACAAAAGGTCAACCTCTTTGTCACCGACCCGCAGGGCCCCGAAACTCCGGATATGTACAAGCCTATCCCCTTCTTCTTCAGTAACCGCGGCTATGGCATGTTTATGCACACTTCCGCCCCCGTGACCTGCGACTTCGGCTGCTCCTACATCGGAGCCACCAAACTCTTTATGGCAGACGAAGCGATGGACATCTTCATCTTCCTGGGTTCGCCGAAGGAGATGCTGAGCGAATACACCGCATTGGTAGGACGGCCCGAAATGCCCCCCTTGTGGAGCTTCGGCACCTGGATGAGCCGCATCACCTACTTCAGCGAAGCAGAGGGCCGCGATGTAGCCCGGAAACTGCGTGAGAACAAAATACCGAGTGATGTCATCCACTTCGATACCGGCTGGTTCGGCGTGGACTGGCAGTGCGACTACGCCTTTGCCGCCGACCGCTTCGACAATCCCCGGCAGATGCTTACCGACCTAAAGTCACAAGGCTTCCGCACCTGCCTCTGGCAACTCCCCTACTTCACTCCGAAAAACAAGTTCTTCCCCGAACTGGTGGAACGCGGTCTGTACGTACGCAACGGTAAGGGACAGCTCCCCTACGAGGACGTGGTGCTGGACTTCACCAACCCCGAAACCGTGAAGTGGTATCAGGAGAAGCTCGGCAATCTGATTGAAATGGGTGTAGGCGCCATCAAAGTAGACTTCGGCGAAGGCGCCCCGCTGGATGCCATCTATGCCAACGGCCGTAGCGGACTGTACGAACACAACCTCTACCCGCTGCGCTACAACAAGACCGTGGCCGACATCATCAAGAAGCTGCACGGCGAAAACATCATCTGGCACGCTCCGCATGGGCAGGCTCGCAACGCTACCCGCTGCACTGGGGCGGTGATGCCGCCACCACCGAAACCGGTTTCGAGGGAACCGTCCGCAGCGGCCTCTCCATCGGATTGAGCGGATTCTGCTTCTGGAGCAATGACATAGGCGGCTTCGTGACCCAAAGCCCCGAAAGCCTCTACCGCCGCTGGCTGCCCTTCGGCTTCCTCACCAGCCACAGCCGCGTGCACGGAGCACCTCCCACTGAGCCGTGGTACTACGGGAAAGAGTTCACAGACTATTTCCGCCGTTGCGCCGAGCTGAAGTACAAACTGATGCCCTATGTATACGCACAATCCAAAGAGTGTACCGAAAACGGCTGGCCGATGCTCCGCGCCCTGCTGCTGGAGTATCCCGACGACCCGGGTGCATGGCTGGTGGAGGACGAGTACATGTTCGGCTCCAACCTCCTCGTAGCTCCCATGCTCGAAGAGGGCAGCGGACGGGATGTCTACCTCCCCGGACGGCAGAAGTGGATAGATTACCAGACCGGAAAGGTATATGCTCCGGGATGGAACCATATCGAGTGCGGCGCCCTGCCCATCGTCATTCTTGTAAAGGACGGTTCAGCCATCCCCCATATCCCCGTGGCACAATGCACAGACCAGATGAAATGGGACAAGATTACGTGGAAGAAGTATCTGGCAGATGAAAAGAAAGCTGAAGGATTGCTCTGCCTGCCGCAGAACGGACAGTTACAACGGATATCAATCCCATAATCCCTATCCTTTCATGTACGAGATGCGCATCTCAAGTTGCATGAGATATACATCTCATACATTATGAGATGTACATCTTGTGCAGACAAAAGGTATAGAACTACATTGAATCCATTAAACCCTAATGAACCATGAGAAACAAGTCACTACTCCTCATTTTCTCTCTGCTGCTTTGCTTGCAAGCAAGCGCACAACACACACAAGCCTTTCAAGATACCACGCTCACCGACGAACAGCGCGTGGAACATCTCCTCTCCATCCTTACACTGGACGAGAAGATAAACCTCCTCTCCACCGACCTGGGTGTCCCCCGGTTCAACATTCCCCGTTGTGGCCACTATGAAGGGCTGCACGGGCTGACCCTCGGCGGTCCCGCCATGTGGGGCGGACGCCAAAGAACGGAAGACGGGAGAGTAGTCCCCACAGACTGCCCCACCACCATATTCCCCCAGTCCTACGGTCTGGGCTCCACATGGGACACCGATTTGGTGCGGAAAGTGGCGGAACAAGCCTCTGAAGAGGCCCGTTACTACATGCAGGCCACCGGCAACAAGCGTCATGCCCTCGTGATGCGCGCTCCGAATGCCGACCTTGCCCGCGACCCGCGTTGGGGGCGTACCGAGGAAAGTTTCGGCGAAGATGCCTTCCTCACCGCCCAGCTCACCATTGCCAGCGTACGCGGTCTGCAAGGCAATCATCCCCGTTACTGGCGAACCGCCTCTCTGATGAAGCATTTCCTTGCCAACAGCAACGAGGATGGACGGGACAGCACTTCCTCCGACTTCGACACGCGCTTGTTCCATGAATACTATGCTTATCCTTTCTATAAAGGCATCACTGAGGGAGGCAGCCGTGCCTTCATGGCCGCCTACAACAGCTGGAACGGCATCCCCATGTCCATCCATCCCTGCCTCGAAGAGATTACCCGCAAGCAGTGGGGCAACAACGGCATCATCTGTACGGACGGTGGCGCCCTGAAATTGCTGATTGAGGCGCACAAGAGTTTTCCGAGCTTTGCCGAGGGTGCCGCTGCCGTAGTAAAAGCCACAACGGGACAATTTCTCGACGCATACGTCCCTTACGTCAAGGAAGCTCTGGAAAAGGGATTACTGACCGAAGCCGACATCGACAAGGCTATCCGCGGAAACATCTTCGTCGCCCTCAAGCTCGGCTTGCTGGACGGGGACAACTCCCGTAACCCTTATCTCTCCATCGGAAAGGACAGTACGGAGACACCGCCTTTCATGACAGCAGAAGCCCGCAGGCTGGCACGGGAAGTCACCGCCAAGTCCGTGGTGTTATTGAAAAACAAAAACCTCCTGCCTCTCGATGCCGGGAAGCTGCGCAAAATAGCCGTTATAGGCCCGTATTCGGACAAAATCGTACAAGACTGGTATAGTGGTACCCCGCCTTACGAAACAACGATTCTGAGCGGCATACGCAATGCTGTAAAGGAAGGCACCGAAGTCATCCACGCCGAAGACAACCGCATGGGGCAGGCGGAAAAGGCAGCTGCAGCCGCCGACATCGCCATCGTATGTGTAGGAAACCATCCTTATGGCACACGTGCGGACTGGAAGTTCTCTCCCGTCCCCAGTGACGGCCGCGAAGCCGTGGACCGCAAATCGCTGATGCTGCCCGATGAGGATTTGGTGAAGCTGGTGCTCAAGGCCAATCCCAATACCATACTGGTACTCGTCAGCAGCTTCCCCTACACCATCAACTGGAGCCAGGAACACGTGCCTGCCATCGTCCACATCACCCACTGTAGTCAGGAGCAGGGCAACGGACTGGCCGATGTACTCTTCGGCAAGGTGAATCCAGCCGGACGTACCGTACAGACGTGGGTGAAAGACATCACCGACCTGCCCGACATGATGGACTACGACATCCGCAACGGACGCACGTATATGTACCACCAGGGCCCGGTGCTCTATCCTTTCGGCTATGGTCTGAGCTATTCCGACTTTGCATACGAGAAGATTGAATCCGTCAAGCAAGACAAGAAGAACATCCGCGTGACGGTATCAGTGAAGAATACAAGCGGACGCGACGGGGAAGAAGTTGTGCAACTCTATGCCAGCTATCCGGACTCCAAAGTGGAACGTCCCTCCAAGCAGTTGCGCGCCTTCACGCGTATCCCCATCAAGGCCGGTGAAAGCCGGGAAGTGACACTCACCGTTCCCAAGGAGGAACTCGGCTATTGGAACGAAGAAAAGCAGATGTTCGTTGTAGAACCCGGAACGGTGAAGCTGCTGATAGGGGCTTCATCGGAAGATATACGGTTGGAGGGAAAAGTCAGGTTGTGAGAATGGTGAGAAAGTTATCTCCCGCCAAGTTGGCAACGAGAATGAATAAGTGAAACAGATTGGGCGAGTTGTACCACAGTAACATGATACAACCCGCCCACTACATATCTGTAAACGAAACAAGAGGTTACTTTACAATAAACTCGTGTCTGCCTGCTGTCAGCTCCACGACCTGTTCCCCCTTAGCCTCATCGGGTAAGGTGAGCGTAGCGGTGCTGTTGGCAGGTACTGTCACTTCATAGCGCACACGCTTTCCTTTCCATTCCCAGCGGGAGATGATTTCGCCATAGGGCGATTGGTGACGGGCCTCAAACTGCTTCAATCCCTTCATGAAGTGAGGACGGAGCAAGATATTGCGAAAACCCGGCTGCGCAGGGTCAGGGAAGATACCGCCCAATCCCTTGTAAAACCAAGCGCCTATTTCACCGAACATCATGTGATTATCCGAAATGTCGCGCGTGGCTTGCAAGTCCCAGTTTTCGAGCAACGTAGTGGCACCATTCACTACCCACCAGCCCCATGAGGATAAGTGTCCTGCACCGCCACCCTATAGGCCGTTTCGGCATAACCGTTCTCACTGAGTGCATTCAAAATAGCCTTGGCACCCAATACGCCCACATCCAGATGGAAATCGCTCTCCTCTACCTTGCGGGCCAGATTAGCGGCTACTTTTCCTATCAGTTCTTCGGGTACAATCTTCCACTGCAAGGGAACGCTCTGTTCCGTCTGCGAACCTCCGGCGTACACACCCGTCTCGCGATTCAAGAACTTGCCGTTGACGGCTTGCTTTATCTTCTCTGCCAAGCGTCGTAGTACTCGTAATCAGCTTGTTTGCCGAAGAGTTTGGCAGTAGCAGCCAAAATTTTGGTATCTACATAAAAGTAAACCGAAGAAGTCAGCTCTTTGTTGGAGTGCGACTTCACGGGAACCCAATCGCCGCGTCCCCACGTGGTGAGGTGATTGTTCGAAGTGCGCTCCACATAGTCCACATAGCGCTTGATGTTCTCGTAACAGTCAGCAAGGGGCTTGCTGTCACCGTAGAACAGGTAGAGGTTCCAAGGGATGATGGCGATGGTGCTGGTCCAGTCCAACCCGTTGTCTGTGCCGTAGCCCCATCCACCGGTGGGAATAATATCGGGCAGCACTCCGTTGGGCTGCTGTTCGTCGCGGTGGTCGGCCAGCCATTTCTCGTAAACGGTAATTCCGTCGAAGTTATAGAGTGCCGCTTCAATGGCAAAATGCCCGTCACCGGTCCAGCCGTTTTTCTCACGTTGGGGACAGTCGGTGGGATAGCCCATCAAGTTAGAGAGATAAGAGTGGTTGGCGGCATGAAGCAGCTTGTCTATCAGCGGAGTCGAAGCTTCCAAGCTTCCCGCAGCAGGCACATCGCTGTGCATGAAGTAAGCAGTCAGGCTGTTCTGGCCAAGCTCAATGCTTATCAGCCACTACTTCTACGTAACGGAATCCCTTGTAATTGAAGCGGGGCATAAACTCGTCGTCCTCCCCACTTAGAATGAGGATGTCTGTCTGGAAAGGGTCTTTCTCCTTGTCACCGCGGAAATAAACATCAATGTTCGAGAGGTCGAGACGACCGTCCGGATCCAGGCGTTCGCCATGTTTGATTCTGACTTCTGTTCCTCGTTCACCCGAAAGGCGGATGCGAGTGACACCCGCCATGTTCTGTCCGAAATCGTAGACGTATGTCTTCCCGTCTACCTTACGGAAAGAAACGGCAGGGAAGGTCTCCACATTACGGATAGGACGCGCCTGCTGGGCAGTAACGTTGGACGAAGGGACACTGCGATAGCCCACTCCGTGCCACTTAGAGTCGTCAAACTCCGGAGTACTCCAGCCTTTCTGTTCCAGACGTGCGTCGTAGTGCTCGCCGGTGTAGATGCTGTTGAAGGTTATCGCACCCGATGATGTCCGCCAACTGAGATCAGTAGGAATAGTTTCTACACTTCCATCGGCATAGGTGATGCGCAAATCCAGACAGAAAGCGGGACGATTGCGCCAGGGGGCACGGTCGAAGTCCCACACAGCTTTGGACTGATGGTTGTACCATCCGTTGCCCAATAGCACGCCAATGGCGTTGTCGCCATTTCGTAATTGCGAAGTCACATCATAGACCACATACAGGTTACGGCGGTCAAAGCGGGTATAAAGAGGGTCAAGACGGTGGTTCCCTATCTTCTCTCCGTTGATGTAGAGTTCATACAATCCGGCGGCGGCAATGTAGCACGCGCCGACTTTATCTCTTTGCCTGCCTCGAATTTCTTACGGAAATAAGGCGCAGGCTCGTGATGAATATCCTTGCCATCGCCAATCCAAGCTCCCTGCCAATGCTGCATCCCCATCATACCCATTTCAAAACAAGAGATGGGAGAAGCTATTTCCTTATGTTCCATGTCACCGCAGATAGCCTTCCAGTAATATTTAGTGAAAGGCCGCAGTTCCTTGCCTGCATAGGTCACAAGCTGATTACGGGAAGTGTTCCTGCCGCTATTCCACATCCTGCCGCAACCGTTGACCACGTTCAGCGAGTCCTCGTCCACTACAATCTGCCAGGAAGTCTGCACAGCCCCTTTCCTACTGTCCTCCATCCGCCAGGAAAGGCGTGGAGTAGGATTGTCGACACCTATAGGACTGTCAAGATGCTCGCTCCTCAAATCTGTCAAGCAAACCGAAGTCTGCCCTTGAACGGCAGTACAAACAAGGAATGCAAATAAAATCAGTATGTTTCTTTTCATGGACTTATTGTTTATTTATTCCGTGGTAATCACCAGCTCCTTGCCCTCCTTTAGTTGGTCGTGGGTGATGAAGTAGCCATCAATCTTTTTACCGTCATAAGTGATGTCCGTAATCTTCTTGCCTGTTCCTTTCTTCACAATGGTGAAAGGACGACCATTCAGATTGAACGTCACTTTATCGAACAAGGGAACGGTAACAATGTATTCCGGGTCGGCAGGCGAGTAGGTATAAAGACCGATGGCATTGAACACATACCAAGAAGACATTTCGCCGGCGTCGTCCATGCCCGCGTACGCCAGCTTGTCGGCACCCATATCATAGTAGTGGTTCATCAAGCTGTCAAGCACACACTGGGCCTTCTCTTGTTTGTCTATGAAATAATAGGTGTAGGGGATGCTGTGCCCCGGCTGATTTCCGTGGCAATAGTTCCCGATGAATCCGGTCAGGTTGTGGGCCTCGTAACCTCTCCACGGTTCACTGAATAGAGAATCCAGTTTAGCGTCCACCGCTTCTTTACTAGGATAGAGCTTAATCATGCCTTCGGGGTCGTGGGGTGCGAAGAAGAGGGCGTTCCATGCGTTGGCCTCACGGTACATGTACTGGTAATAGGGATAATAGGGATCGAAATCTTGAATCCAGCTACCGTTGTCAATCTTACCTCTCCAAAAGCCGGTAGAGGGGTCGAATAGCGTCTTGTAGTTGTTGGAACGTTCCATCATCAGTTTGTAGTTGGCTTCATCTCCCAGTTCCTTGGCTACCAAGGCTACGGCATAGTCATCGTAAGCATATTCTTGAGTCTTGGTTACGGCTCCCTTATACTCGTCCCACGTGGGCACGTTCACCGTGTCTTTTTCGGCAATCCATCCTCTCTCCATATACTCGTCCAAATAACGGCGACCTCCTTTGCCAGGTACCGTGGCATTTTTCAGAATCAGTTTATAAGCACGCTCCAAATCGAAGTCACGCAAACCGCGCAACCAAGAACCGGAGATGAAAGTGGAAGCATGATCACCGTGGAAGAAGGTGGGCATGTAACCGTCGCGCTTCTCACCTTTGTCAATAATGGACTTAATGATGTCGGTAGTCACTTCGGGAGAAATCATACCGATGAGTACCAGCTTGTTGCGGTAATCGTCCCAGAATGAGGGATCCGTATAATAGTGAAAACCATTGTTTACTACCTCACCACGCACATCGGTATATTCGTGGTTGACATCGCTGCGCAGAGCCGGCCACTTAAAGGCATGGAAGAAAGTAGAGTAAAACAGTCCTTTTTCACGTTCTGTACCGCCTGAAACTTGAATCTTGGAGAGAAGCTCTTCCCAAGTGGCATCAGCTTCCTCTGCCACCTGGGCAAAGCTCTTGTCTAACATTTCGGCCTTTAGGTTCATTTGGGCGTTCTCTACACTCACAAACGAGAAACCAGCTTTCACTTCCAAGGGTTCGGCACCTTTACTGCCGACAAAACGCACTATAGCCACTTCATGCTTGTCGTCTTTTACCATCTCCACTTGGTCTATTTTATAGTTGGTCTTAGCGTAGAAATAGATTTTGCCGTCGCCATCCTGATAGCCCGTAAAGGTATTATCGTCGGTCTTCTCAATCTTCCAATCGCGAACGTGATTGTTGGAACGGCGAATATCTACTAACAGTGACTTGTCATCTTCCTTGGCAAAGGTATATTTGTGGTAGGCACAACGCAAGGTACTAGTCAGCTCGGCATTCACCTTATAGCGTTCCAGATAAACTTGGTAGTAACCCGGATGCGCGGACTCGTTCTTGTGACTAAACCCGGAGCAATAATCACTCGGAGCGATGGTCCCCACCACAGGCAACATGGGTACATGCAGCAAGTTCCAATGTCCCTTAGCAGTGTGCGAGAAGCCATAAATCACTGTATCCTCATATTGATAGCCCGCACCACTACGAAACTGGGTGACGGGGCTGAGCTGCACCATTGCATTAGGCAGGGTAGCGCCCGGATAAATTTCCGCACCCCATGTGCGCGATTTTATTTTGCTACATACCCCAAGTCCTCAGGCTCCCACAAAGTGGCCGTGCCCAAGAAAGGATTGACATATTCGGTCAGTTTCTTTTGCGTGCCGCCACAGCCCGTCAAAGCCATCAAGGCGAACAGCAGGAATAAATATCGGCTATGTTTCATCTTCTATGTTTATTTTATACATTATTGGAATCTCTTCTTTCAAGGAAAAATTATGGGAAAGGCTACTTAAAAAGAAATGTGCCGAAACCCAACAACCTGATTGAGTTTCGACACATCTTTGATTGCAGATTTATTTCAAGCTCTTATCAAAGAGAGCTTTGGCTTCAATCAGAGTACAGCCACTTGTTTGTGTAGTCAGATGGTTGTTGCCACTGTTGTTCATTGCCCAGTTGGTATTATACAGCAGGTCAAGCTTGTTAATCCCCTTGCGCCACAAAGTCTCGGCGTTGTTATTAAAGAAGGTGATGAATTTCTTCTTATAAATGGGGTCCAAATTTGGCTCCATAATCAACTGTACATAGTAACGCATGAAGATGCCCTTGAACAAACCTCCGTCACCGTCACCTTCATCACGGAGCAAATTGTTTCCGGTATCTATCATACTACTATTACTAATACCGAAATTAGCAGCCTTACGAGCATCTTTCAAATAAGACTCCTCTCCGGTAATCTTATACAGTTCGTAAGCAGTACAAGAATGTACCTTGGTTATAGGATAGGGAAAGCATATTCAACTCACCCGTTTCACCGTTCACATTATCGTAGATAGCACCGGTAGCAGGATTGAATAACTTCTCACGCTCCCAATTATAGATTTTGATGCCCCACTGCAGGTCTTCCTCACTTCCGTTGATATTGTAGAGTCGAGCAGCAATCAAACTGGCAGGACCGTTGGAGCAAGCATTCTTGCTCCAAGGCTGGTCGTGAGTCCAAGCAATACCACCGCCTGCGTAATCATTCCAACCGGTTTTGATTTCATCCCACATCTCTTGAGCGGTTTGCAAGTACTTGTTGTCATCGGTAGCCTCGTACAAACGAATCATAGTGAGGGCAATCCACTCCATGTCATCGTAGAAGTTATTCCAATAACGACCTCCGTTTTTTGCCTTGATGCCGATGTACCATTTATCGAACAAGTCGCTATATTTAGTGTCACCCGTACGGTTATAGGCATCTATCATTACGTCCATGGCATGAGCCTGCGGCCAGTAATGAAAATCTTTGATTGAGCCGTCATTTCCGTAGTTGAAGTAGTTTCCTTCCGCATTCCAGAAACGGTCTATCAGTGTCACGGAACTGCTATCGGCAGCCGCTTCCCAATCTATGGTATAAAGCCCCTTATCGTACATGTACTCGTCTTCTATCTCACACGACTGAAGCGCGAGAAGAAGCAGGGGCAGGCAGAATAATATTTTTTTCATAATCTCTCTTCAAATTAGTTAGCCAATTCCACTTTGTGAGTATAGTTCTCTACGTTGAATATCACGCTAATCTTGGTGATGGCACCCGGATTGTGACCATCGGCCGCACCATCGAACTCGTTGTTCAGTTTCCACTTTTGATCCCATTGATTATCGGGAGTCTCCATGATGTAGAAGTAAGGATCTTCGGGAGTAGCCGCACCCGGATTAGAATCTGTGGTATTCTTAGTTCCCCAATATTGTATACTACCATCGGCATAAGTCATCAGGAACTTATAGCGTTGGTCGCGTCCCCAACCTTCTTGCTTGAATTCAACCTTGTCCTGACCACAGAATACACCGTTTCCGACATAAGGCAATTCAAAGGTAGCGGCACCACTCGGACAGAAATAGAATTCCATCTTACTTACTTCTTTAATAGTTACGGATGCAATAGAGAAATCCATTTCGATACGATAAATACCCGTCTTTTCTACGGTTGTCTCACCTTCGCCTTCCATAATCCTATTACCACTGATGTAGAATGTCTTGGCACCTTCGGCTGCCCTATCTACCAACTTATAGGTCTTACCACCTTCCAACTTCGTAAATACTTCGAACTTATCCTTTTCGGGTGAAGCACAAGCCACAGCCTTAGAAGCATCCACACCACCTTCAGTAGCACTTCCTGTCAGGTAAAGCTGTGCCGGAATCTCTTCAAATCCTACCAAACGAGTGATGGTGAGGCTCTTGCTTTCTTTTGCCATTACAGAATTCAAACCTCTGGAAGCCATTACTGTCCAAACAAGTGTACCTGTCTCACCACTGTTTAATCCAGCAGCCGCACCAACCTTGTTCAATGTCTTGTGGCTGATGGTAGCATAGCTCAAAGAACCGCCATTGTCAGAAAGTACCTTGTAAACAGGCTTAGAAAAATCTCCACCTTCTTTATCAAACACTACTTCATAGAGTGGGGAGCCGCTGTCTTCTGCCTTGGCCGATTCCCATTCAAAGAACAAGCTGGCGCTGGCCGACGATTGCAAAACTACTTCCTTACCGTCAGTGGGTTCATACAACTGATTTACTGAGGAAACTTTGGAGTCCTTGTATTCCATGTCTTCCGTACAAGACGTTGCAAAGAGGACTGCCGAAAAAAGAGCTATTGTTGAGAATATTGTTTTCATTGTTCTATTGTTTTTAATGAGTTTAGATACACGTTAATTTCCATATCCCGGATTGTTAGGTGCCAGATTGGGATTCAAATTGATTTCACTGATGGGAACTGCCCAAAGGTAATCTCTTGCCTCTTCAAACTTGCGGGTATCAAGCTTGTTCTCGTCCACGAAGCTTGCACCGCGCACCTTGCCCGACAAGTATTCGTTACCAGCCTTCCAACGCTTGATGTCATACCAACGCAAACCTTCCATCGCCATTTCTACACGACGTTCATTGCGGATAATCTGCCTCATCTCTTCCTTGCTCTTTCCGGCTGGAAAGTTCAAGGCTGCATCGGCAGTGAAGCCGGCACGTTCTCGGATGGGACGGATGGTCTTGTTCCATACCTCTTCAGTCATACCGCTTGTTTCGTGAACAGCCTCAGCATACATCAACAAGATGTCAGCATAACGCATAGTGATGATATTCATACCGGAATTCTGATCACCGGGAGCCTGCGGATTATAGTACTTACGGGTAAAATAACCGGTAGAAGTACCATTTCCACCACCATCGTAGGCATCGGTTCCCGAACCCGGACGAATGTTGATGACTACGTCTTTACTGCCATCGTCCACATTGCCGCTCCAATCATAGCCATCATAAATGATAGTAGCAGTGAGACGTGGGTCACGGTTGTCGTAAGGATAAGCAGGGTTATAATCTGTCCCGGCTTCGCTGATAGTCTTTCCACTAAGCATCAGATAAGTGTCTACCAACGATTGTTGCGGCACACGGCTCACAGCACGTCCGCCTCTTGACAAAGGAATCATGTCTACCATCTCACCCCAAGTAATCAAATTGGGTACATAAGAACGGTCCATGATAATCTCTTCATTATACTCATTGGCTTCATCAAAAAGCCCCGCATAATCAGGAAATAAAGCATAAGTACCATATTCGCCCTGTTTGTTCATCAGATTGTCGCAATAAAGCATCACATTGTTCCAGTCGCTATCCATCAAGTAGACACGAGCCTGCAAAGCACAAACGGCGCCTTTAGTAATTTTGCCCTTGTCTTCTTCGGGCAATTGGTCACGAGTGGGAAGCGCATCCTTGATGTCTTCCAATTCTTGGTGAATGAAGCTGATAATGGTTTCGCGGTCTGTACGACTTACACTCCGCGATTCTTCCAGTGTGATGTCTTTCGTAAAGAAAGGTACTGCACCATAAAGGTTAGTCAGACGAAAGTAGAGGCTTGCACGGATATAGCGTATCTCAGCAACCATGCGCGCTTTAACGGATGCGTCCATATTGGGTACAAGGTCCACCTTTTCAAGGAACACATGGCAAGTCTTTATACCTCCGTAAAGGTCTTTCCATTCGTTCTTGAAGATGTCGAGCGAGGGAGTGGCCATACCCTTACGGATGGCACGTTGGTCATCCACACTGCGGCCATCGTAAGCATTGTCACTCAAACTTTCATCGCTCCACATACGGCCTGCATTGTACATCTGACTGTAAGCCATGTTCACCACATACTGGGCTTTGGTGGTGGAAGTCCAATAAGAGTTATCCGTAAATTTGTTTGTCGGTGCGTTCTCCATTTCGTTGCAACTGCAAAGCATCAGAACTGCCATTCCGGCAAAAGCTATGTATTTTTTTAGTTTCATAGTTATCTGTTGTTTTTAGAATTCAATGTCTATACCGAAACCATAGTAACGGAGCGTCGGGTAGTTTCTACCAGAATTGGCGCCACTGTTACCCATTTTAGAGTCGAACTCAGAAGACTCAGGGTCAATAAACGAGTTATTACTGAAGGTCAGCAAGTTTTGCCCGTTGACATAGATACGTGCCTTTTCCATGCCTACCTTGCGGCTCCATGTTTTAGGGAATGTGTAACCAATCTGCAAGTTCTTCAGACGCAGGTATTTTCCATCCATCAAGAACAGGTCGGAGCCTTGTCCGTTTCCGTAGTTGTTTCTGTTGGAAGTAGAACCCGGAGCAGTCAGTCTCGGCCAACGTGCATCGGTGTTGGTAGGAGTCCAGAAATCCAGTTGATGTTTATAGATATTATAAGAGTAATTGGCGTGGAACGGTTCAATCAATTCACCACGGAGCATCATGTCACGCTTGCCCACACCCTGCCAAAACATACCAAAATCAAATCCTTTCCATTCTACATTGTAGTTGAAGCCGAAAGTAAGACGGGGGAAGGCATTACCCAAGATAAACTTATCCTTCGAGTCGATGACACCATCTTCGTTACGGTCTACAAACTTCACGTCACCCGGCTGTACCTTTCCACCTACGGGAATAGCCGATGCCTCAATCTCTTCGTAGCTTTGGAAAAAGCCGTCCATCTTGTAACCGTAGTAAGACTCCAACGGACATCCTTCACGGGTAATACGGCTCAACTCCTCTATTTGTGAGATTCTTTCGTGACCAGGGTACTTCAGCACTTCGTTCCAAGAGTCACCAAGGTTGAAGTTGAAGTTATGATTTGCGGCTCCTGTCTTCAAACGATAGTTGATAGAGAGATCCCAACCTTGGTTCTGCATCTCACCAATGTTGTCCATCGCCATATCCGTACCGAATACCGAAGGTACGAGGGGCTTCATCAAAATGTCGCTCGTGCGTTTGTAGAAATAGTCAAACGTCACATTCAAAGCATTGTTGAAGAACGAAGCGTCTACACCCACGTTGAAGGTTTTGGTCTTTTCCCAAGTCAGGTTGTTTTTGCCCAACTTGAAACCTGCACCCGATACCGTCTGGTTATTGTATGCGTAAGAGTTGTTGTGCAGTTCGTAAACAGTAAAGCGGTCATAAGTACCGATGGACTGATTACCCAAGATACCGAAAGAAGTACGCAGTTTCAAGTCACCCACACGTTCCTTGTAAGTCTGCATAAAGTTCTCCTCGCTCAAACGCCAGCCTAATGAAACAGAGGGGAAGAAACCCCATCGGTAGTCTTTATGGAACTTAGAAGAAGCATCATAACGGAAGCTGAACTCTGTATAATATCTGTCAGCGTAAGAATACCCCACACGTCCCAACAAAGAAGTCAGACTGGTACGGTTGGATTCATCTACGAAAGTTTTTCCTGTGATATTTCCCACGGTACTGTTAGTGATGTCCGTACCAATACCCAAATCGGGGTCCACACCCTTCTTCTCGATTTCATTGCTGGATGAAGTGAACGATTCGTTGGTTACTCCAAAAAGTCCGGTGACGTTGTGCTTGCCGAATGTCTTGTTGTAGTCCAACAAAAGTTGGGTATTGATGAGATAAGCAGTATGATTCCAGTTGCTGGTCTTATAGTCGGTATCTTTTACCGGACGCGGTTCGGTAGCCTCTTCGTTCAAGTAATAGGCCACACCCAGATTGCGGGTGGAACGCATGTCGTTTATCACGTCCGCACCCAATACTCCACGCAGCTTCAATCCGTCAATAAGGCGGAATTCGGCATTTACGTTAGCATTCAGGTAGTTGTTGCGATACTTGTTGCGACCACCGGCTTCCAAAGAGCCCAATGGATTAAATTCACTCAACACATCGTTCAGCAAGTATCTTCCATCTGCCGATTTCATTTTGTAGTAATAGTAGGTTGGTACACGGGCAGCATCCACCTCCAAGCTTCCACCGGTGGTACTTACGCTGTTGTTACGTGTATAGGCCAAGATAGCATTCAGCTTCAAGCGGCCCACTTCAGTGGTAATGTTAGTACGGAAGTTATAGCGCTGCACACCAAAATCACTGTTTCCCACATAATTACTCTCCTGGTCATAATAGCCCAAAGACACCATGTAAGTAGTCTTGTCACTACCTCCCGATACACTCAGATTGTAGTTTTGCTGAAGAGCCGTGCGCATAATTTGGTCGAAAAACCAGCTCTCCTCGTTTTGATGGGCAGCCAAGTCACGAATCTGGTCGGGCGTATATTGGGGAGCTTCTCCCGCATTGGTGGCAGCCAGGTTGCGTAGGGTAGCATTCTGATAACCTTTCACCGGAGAGAACAGGATGTCCGGATTCTGCCATCCCATCATGCCACTCAAGCGAACTGTCGCACGCTGGTTCTTCTTACCCTTCTTGGTCGTGACCAGCACCACACCGTTGGAGGAACGTGAACCGTAAATGGCTGCCGAACCGGCATCTTTCAGGATAGAAATGTTTTCTATGTCGTTGGGATTCAGTTTATCGAAGCTACCGCCATCGGCTACCAATCCGTCAATGACAAAAAGCGGACTGTTGTCATTCACCGTACTGATACCACGGATATTAAAGTTAGTCTTGCGGTCATTGGGGTTACTGCTGCGCTGCTGGATAACCACGTTGGGCGCGGCTCCTTGCAAAGCGTCTGTCATATTGGCCACGGGACGATCTTCAATCATGGAAGCCTTTACCTGATCCACGGCACCTACGGCACTCTTGCGGGTAGTGGTACCATAACCAATAACAATGACCTCATCCAGCACCTTAGTGTCCTCTTTTAGGACAATGTTCAGTTGTTTCTGATTTTTCACTGCAACTTCCTGAGTGGCATAACCCACATAGGAAAAGACGAGAACATCTTGGGCATTGCAAACAATGGAATAATTTCCATCCACATCTGTAATGGTACCCACACCTTCTTTACCCTTAACTGTAACACTCACTCCAATCAGACTTTCACCTGTGGCATCCTTAACGGAACCTCTCACCGTAGCATTGTTTTGCTGCACCACAGTAATAGTCTCCGCATGTGCATAGACCGCAGGAGCCTGCGCCAGCATAGTCACAGCAGGCAAGGCAATAAGCCAGAACTTATAGTTCCCACTTATCCGAGCCAGCAATGAATTTACTGTGTACACTCGATTCTTTTTCATATTCTTTAAGATTAAACATTATAATAAATCACGATAAAAAAAGGAAAAGAACACAAATAATATCAACGAACAACCAATTCATGCAATTTGTATCCCAATCCTCATTCCAGCGCACTTTATTGATTTTAAATAATTTCTGTTTTTACAAACTGTTCAGTAAATCTACTTTACCCTCGTTCACTAATTTCAGAATCAATTCCCCAAACAACGTGTTCTGCCAAGCGAACCATGCACGGGTAAAGTTAGTGGGGTCATCCTTGTGGAAAGACTCGTGCATGAATCCTGTACCGGCATCCGTATCCATCAGCATTTTGATACAAATCTTTATCTCCTCATCATTCTGACTGGTGAATGCCTTCATCATGATACTCATAGGCCACACCATATCATAACCAATGTGCGGACCTCCGATACCTTCGCCGGCTTTACCTTTAAAAAAGTAGGGGTTACTGCCACTCCACACAAAGCGGCGTGTATTCTGATAGATAGGGTCGTTTACGTCCACATCACCCAAATAAGGCATGGCAAGAAGGCTGGGCACATTGGCATCGTCCATTAACAGATGATTACCGAATCCATCTACTTCAAACGCATAGATTGTTCCAAACTCGGGATGATTGTAAGTGGCATATTTCTTCAGGGCTGCCTCCACTTCGGCTGCCAAATCGGTACATTCTTTGGCTAAGGATGTTTCCTTGTTTACTTCCGTCAAAATTTCAGCGGCCTTTCTCAAAGAAGAGACAGCAAAAAAGTTGGAAGGGACCAGGTACTGAAGCGTAGTGGCATCGTCCGATGGACGGAAAGCGGAAACAATCAGTCCCACCGGTTTGACCGGAGCACCCAAGCCCTCGTTGTTCAACGTATCGAGGGCACGTTCCGTCTTGCGTTGAAAATGGTAAGGACCTACGCTGTCCTTACGCTGCTGTTCCTTGAAAGTCTTCAGGATAGCAGTAATTGCCCTCATCCATTCACCGTCGAAGATACTGCTGTCACCGGTTACTTTCCAATACTGGTAAGCCAGACGAAGCGGGTAACAAAGAGAGTCTATCTCCCATTTGCGCTCGTGCAGTTCGGGCCTCATGTCTGTCAAGTCAGTCATCCAGTTGCCACCTGTAGGTCCGTCGTTGAAAGCATTGGCATACGGGTCAATATTGATACAAAGGAACTGACGACGGATGACACCTTCGAGCATCTCTTTCAATTGCGCATCATTGTTGGCTAACTGCACATATGGCCACACCTGCGCACCGGAGTCACGTAGCCACATAGCATGGATATCACCGGTATAAACAAAAGTATCGGGTTTACCGTCCAGCATACGAAAGTGCACAGTAGTGTCAAGCGTATTAGGGAAGCAATTCTCAAACATCCACGCCAACTTAGGATTGGTAAGCATCTTCTTCACGCGAACAATCTCAGCTTCCACACCTTTTGAGGTAAAAAGGCGTTTCTTCATTTTTGGACGATTGCTCTTGTAAGCAGCAGTCATCCGAGCATAGTTCTCCACACAAGTGTTGTCACCTTTCAAGGTAAAAGTGTCTGCCTTGGCATAGCCCTGCATACAGAGCATGGCAACAGCGCACAAGGTAATGTTTCTCTTTTTCATTTGGTCTGATTCGTTTTAATTTATAAAGGCTGATTAGCGGACACGGCCAAACGCGCGTACATCTCTACCATGGCGGCTTGTGTCAGCAGCCATTTACGATTGTCGCGGCTCTTGCCGGTGAAATCGGTATTGAAAAGGCCGTTATCTTCACGGGCATGCGTCCAGGCATAGTCCAGACTGCGAGTAAAGGAATCAAGATAAGTCTTGTTTCCGTCCGTTTGATAGAGCTCCATGAAACCGCGTAACATAACGGCGGTGAACCATACATCGCCCTTCTTCAACATACGAAACGGTTCTCCCTCTGTGGGCGTAAACTCCGTGAAGAAGTAATTGTGACAAGCGGCGGCAAGTGCCTGTGCATCCTTCAGATACTGTTCGTTGCCGGTAAGCTGATGGAGCAAGGTGGCCGACTGCATCATCTGCCCGCTGTTGTAGGCAAACTTGGCACGTCCTATCTCACCGTCCAAACGCATGTTGTCGAAGTAGAGGTAATCGGTAGTGTCCTGCAATGCCGCCTTAGTCCATTCGTACAAGCCTTTTCCCTTCTCTAAATAGGCACTGTCTTGCGTAGCCTTGAAAAGCTTTAGGGCAAAGACAGAGCCGGGAGCGTTGGAACAGGTGTTCTTCGACTCTTTCTTCTGCTCGCACCAGTAGATGCCGCCTCCTAAGCGGTCATCCATACCGCTTTCAATAAACTTCCAAATGAGTTTGGCACTCTGCAGATAACTTTCCTGACGAGTCATCAGATAGACATCGGTGAAGTCGATGCCGAGCCACACGTTGTCATCATAAAAACGGTCGGACAACGGAGCGTCCTTGATGTAAGAAGCATACGCTTCGGGCGTGCGGCGGGTGTCGAAGTATTCGGCAAGTCCCGGAAGCACTTTCTCATCAAGCAATTTCCGGTAGTTCCCGAAATCTTTCTTATTATCTTTAGTGGCTTCCATCAGTGCATTCACTGCGGAAAAAGTACCGGAATAAGGCCATAAATAAGAGTAAAGATTGGATGGTTCTTCTGTTCCTCGGAAGCCAGATAAGTGGCAGTATAGCTTCCACGTCCGAAGGGCAATTCTCACGCAACAGGCAGGTGCCCGGTGCGGAATAGTAAGCATATAAGGAATCAAGTGTTTGTGTAGATCTGACCAGCATGGTGTTGTCCGCTACAGCCGGTTCTTTCTGTGTCTTGCATCCCACCACTGCCAAGGCGCATGCCAACAGGCAGAGAAGGTTTTTCTTTGAGTTTTTCATTTTTTCAATGGCATTAAAATGGTTCTACTTTTTCTTTTCACTCTCTTTGAGGAGTCTCCTATCTATATATAAATCCTATTAAAAACAATTGCAAAGATAGGGAGTAACCCCCAAAACGATATATCAATCCGTGACATAACAGTCTATATTTAAGACATGGCAGAATTTTGAGATAAGTTTGTCACGAAACAAGTACACAATCCCTCATCTTTTTAACGTTCCGTATTTCAAGCACTTACAAGGCAATTTTCAGCCCCCGGAATTCTTTCATCAATGGTCATCTTCCAATCAGTATCATCTGCTGCCTAAACCAAACAAGGCAAAAAAAGGCACGGGAAAAACCCGTGCCCTATGAAGAATGGACAGGAAGCGACTGCCTTGCTTATTCATACACTTCCATTTCGTAAATGCGCGCATCCTTGCCGGTGGCCGACTGCATAGGCTGAGTAACCAGCAGACGCAGGTAGCGGACGTTTTCAGCCTTGTTCAGCATGCGGTTCACCACGTTCGCCCTGTTTCCCAGCACGTAGTCCAGCGTGCGCCATTCGCCGTTCTTGTCGCTCTTTCCTTGCAGGAAGCATGTGGAGGTGACGTATGAATGGTTTTCAGCGGCAGCGTTCAGTATCTTCCAGCCTTTGATGCTTCTCTCGCTACCTAAATCGAAGTCCACGTAGTGGGGCATTCCAGCAATGGCACACCACTTGGTGTTTTCGTCGCCGTCCACCATGCAAGCGGGTTTCTCCTTCTCGTTCACGTAGCTGGAGCAACCCATCACCATCTCCTGCGTCAGGATGTTCACTTTCTGCACGGAGCCTTCCGCTTGATAGTCGTCGCACTTGTTTGCCGTGCGGAACAGACGGGAAGCGGAACGGACGGGAACCGCCGTGTCATTGGCCAGCGTAGCGGCAAAGATAACGATGTCTTCGTTATCAGGCAGCACCACTTCGGTAGCCTTTTCGGGCAGGTCGATGGCGAACTTAAACATATAAGTGAACTCATACGGCTGGTCGCCCTCGCCCGCATGGCGGTGCGTGCCCACGTAGGCCACTTCGGCATCTTTCAAGTAACCTTCCGTATGTCCGGTGTGTCCCCACTGACCGATAAAACCGGTGTAAGAGGGCACGATGATTTCTTGCTCGGACTTGCCCGCGCGGAACGTTCCCTTCACGTCTTCGTCCGAAGCGGAGGCAGCCAGGAGGTAAAGGCGGTTGTATGCACGGTCGGCAGGCAGTTTCAGCACATTGCCCTTGCAAGCCATACCGTTCAGTTCTTCACGCGTCTCCAACTTGAAGGAAACGCCGTTCACCTGCATTTCGACGGGTATCAGTTCGGCGGCGTAAGAGTAGCCGGAGTCAAAGTCGGCGGAAGCCTTGAACTCGTTCCAGCTGAAACACTTCTTGTCGTATGCCAACGGCAGGACTTTACCGACGGCCTGCGCCTGCTTGTCGGAGGCGAAGCGCACCTTATAAGTGGAGATACCGTTCGGCTTGACAGACACTTCAAGGCGGTTTCCGCTGAATGCGGCCTTGCCGATGGTCTTTTCCGTACCATCTGCCTCTACAGCAGCCACAAGGTTGTCGGCAAAGACAATCGAGGCCTTTTGTACCTGCTTACCGGCTGCGTCATACACGCGTACCACGTATTCGTCGGAGCTTTCGGCTTTCTTCAACGCCTTGATGATGACGTTACGATTGTCGGAAGAGGCCAATGAATAGCTCTTACCCAATTCGCCCTTGTGCTTTCCGGTGGCAAACGCTTGATGCGCTGGTTCAGCACTTCGCCATCTTCACGGGTCTGCACGAGGTCCAAAGCACCTGCATGGCCCACCAAACTATAAGTAAAGGTATGGTGACCGAAGTCCTGGCGGTCTTGGTAAGCATAGTTTCCTTTGGTCTTCGGAGTATGCAGCAAGGTGAGGCGCAGAGTGTTGTTGTCGGGTTTGTCCCAGCCGTACTTGCTGTCGTTTATGATGGACACGCCATAAGAACCATTGGCATCCGTCAAGTCGGCCCAGTACTGTGCATATACCTCGTAGGCGGTCAGGGTGTTGTTTCCACGCTGCACGCTGCCCACGCCCAAGTCATAGGTGGCCTTCTCGTTGTCCAGATTGAGGGGAAATTCGGCTTTCAGCAGGGCATTGGCAGAGTGCCAGTCCACTTCGTTGCTGAAATCGATGCGGTGCGCCAACGCACCTTCATACAGATGGATGTATTGGCGGAAGAAGGATTCGCCATGACGCTTCTCCACGCAGAGGGTCTTGCGCAACGCGCCGTTCTCGCAGAGGGTCATCTTCACGTCGCCGGTGATGGAGACGGGAGCGGCATCCACGGTCTTCTTCAATATCTCCCATGCAGGCCAATCGAACGATTCGTTTTCGGTAAAGAGGGCGAGGCGGATGGCTTTGCCCGCTTTCACCAACTCCTTGTTATTTTTCTTGTCGAGCAGCGAGGTGATGTCGCCGTTCTTGTCCAACGTCAGTTTGTAGAGCGAGTTTTCAATGCTTGCGGCTTCCGTGGCAACCGTCTCGACGCCCTTTCCCGAGAGGCGTACATCGTAAACCGCATATCCGTTGGCAGGTACGGTGGCCTCTACCAACAAGCGAACCTTTCCGCCGGTATATGACACCAACTGCGAAGCCACCCGCTTGCCTTGTTCGTCATATACGGCCACGCCTTTGGGGAAACGGACAGCCTCCACCTCCATCGTCACCACGTCGGTAGCCTCGAATCCGGCGGCGTTATAGAGCACTATGGGAGTTCCCTTGACGCGCGTGTCGAGCTTGCCCGCCACACCTTCGACGGCATAAGCCAAGATGCCCGAAAACTGCTTCAGGGAGAGCAATTCATCGTTCCAAGAGAACTCGTAGGCGCGAGGAATACTGGTACCCGTCAAATCGTCGTGGAACTGATGGAAGATAAAGCGCCGCCAAGACTCCGTCAGGCTCTTGCCGGGATATTCGGCAACACCCAAGAGAGCAGCAGCTACAGAAGCACGTTCGGCAGCATCACCCAAAAGTTCATTCTGGCGGTTATAGAGCTTCATGGCAGCTTGCGAGGTGTAACAACCAGTGCCATGAACGTCCATCAGCAGCTCGCCGTCATGGACGGGCAGTTCGGAATGGCAGCTGTAGGGCTGGTAGTCCTTGAACAGTTGGTCGCTGGTGGCACTGATAATCTTCAGTGGCCCGTTCCCCTTGAGACCTTTCTCCACGGAAGCCACGGAAGCGATGGTGGGCGAACCGCCCACGTCACCCGTGCCGTAGTAGCGGTAAACGGTATTCAGCGGCGTGCGCTTGGAGAGGTCGAGCAGTTTTTTGTTTTCGGATAGGTCTTCGTTCTCCCAACGCCGACCATAGTCGTAGCCGTGCGCTAACATAATGGAAGCTCCGTCCACGCCTTTCCATAATCCGACGGTGAAAGGATGCTTGCTATCGCCATAGAAAGGATTGGTACGCCAATCCAGCTTCTGCGAGGAGAAACCGATGAGCCCGCAATGGGAGGCTACGGTGGGCAGCGTCCAGCCGAAACCGAAGCAGTCGGGCAGGAAGATGTCGGTGCTTTCCACACCCAGTTCGTTGCGATAGAACTCCTGCCCTAACATCACGTTGCGGATGAACGACTCGATGGAGGGCACTAAAGTGTCGGTGGCATCCCAACTGGCTCCGCTCACGTGCCAGCGTCCCTTCTTCACGTACTCTTTCATCAGTTCGTACTCGCGAGGAAAATACTCCTTCATCCAAGCATACTTCACGCCGCCTTCGAAGTTGAAGATGTAGTCGGGATATTGTTTCAGAAGGAAGAGGTTTTGGTTCAACGTATTCCAAACATACTCCTTGATGGTGGTCTGGATGTCCCAATTCCACTGCGTGTCCAAGTGGGCATCCGCCACCATGTACGCTTTCGCCTTCTTAGGTGCGACGGTCTGAGCCGACATCGGTCCACCGGCAATGGCCAGCAACACGGCTCCCACAATCAGACGGGCCTTCCCCGTCAGCGTTCGTCTCTTTTTCATGGTTCTGTTATTATTGTTTTTCATTTAAAAAATAATGTCTGCTCGATATAAACCACCGCATTCCTCTTTATGAATGTACTGCTTACTCTACCCGTATAACCGCTCTTTCCATCTCCTTTCCTTAGCCTGCATCCGGCAACAATAGTACTCTGACGTGTGGGATATTGATAAAAAAAATCCGAAATATATGCTACAAAGTTTGGAAGAACAAATACTGAAGCTTGAAGAAACATAGGCCCGGTTCTATCCCAAGCCTTGGGATAGAAGTCCCAAAGCTTGGGACAGATATCCGCAGTTTGGAAACAGACATCCGCAACCTTGGAACAAAGTACAAGAATCCGATGCCCAGCTTCAATACAAAGGTAGCCCATCCTTCACTCCCATACTGTACAGATTCGCGACATAGATATATAAAAAGCCGTCTGTGGCATGATTTCATACATTTATGTCACAAATGGCACACATTTGCTGCAGAATACAAACTATTTTTGTATATTATAAAAATCCAAAAGCTAAGAACATGAAAAAACAATTCCTACTCTCGGCAGTTCTCTGCCTCTCACTGACCGCTTCCGGACAGAAAGTACATCAACTGGTTTCACCCGACGGAAACCTCCGCATCTCGGTGGAGCTGACCGATCAAATCCAATATGATGTAACCCAAGGAAACCAAACACTGATAGACAACTGTGTCATCGGTCTGGAAACCGCCAACCATCAGCTGGGCATCCATCCTAAACTGAACAAGGCAATACGCCAAAGCGTAAGCGAGGAACTGACTCCCATCGTGCCCCTGAAATTCTCTACTATAACCAACTGCTACAACCAATTGCTACTGAAGTTCAAAGAGGGATATTCGGTAGAGTTTCGTGCCTTTGACGACGGATTCGCCTACCGTTTCCTCACTGACCTGAAAGGCGAGCAAGAAATAATGAACGAAATCCTCCACCTGAACCTTGTGGATGGCTGCCTGCTACATCTTCAGCAACCTGACGGCTTCAAGACTTCCTATGAAGAAGAATATCGCCACCAAACAAGCAGCGAGTGGAAAAACTCCAATCGCATGGCTCTGCTTCCCCTTTTAGCCAGCACACCCAAAGGTGACAAAATCCTCATGAGTGAAACCAATCTGACAGACTATCCCGCCATGTTCCTGAAGAGTGACGGACAAGGCGGCATCACCTCCGTCTTCCCCCGTCTGCCTCTTGAGTTCGGAGAAGACGGCGACCGCAGTCTCAAGATTCTGAAAGAAGCCAACTACATAGCCCGTACCACAGGAAAGCGCAGTTATCCGTGGCGTTACTTCGTCATTACCGACGATGACCGCAAACTTATAGAAAACACTCTATCCTATCGCCTTGCTGAAAAGAATATCATAGAAGACACCTCTTGGATTAAACCCGGGCTGGCCAGCTGGGAATGGTGGAACGGAGCTACACCCTACGGTTCCGACGTGGACTTCCAAGCAGGTTGCAACCTTGACACCTACAAGTACTTCATCGACTTCGCATCCCATTATGGCGTAGAATATATAGTAATGGACGAAGGCTGGGCCATGAACACCCGCGACCCCTATACGCCCAATCCCACGGTAGACGTACACGAACTCATCCGCTACGGCAAAGAGAAAAACGTAGGCATTGTGTTATGGCTCACTTGGCTTACGGTAGAAAATCACTTCGACCTATTCGAAACTTTCGAAAAGTGGGGCGTGAAAGGCGTAAAAATAGATTTCATGGATCGTAGCGACCAATGGATGGTGAACTTCTATGAACGCGTGGCACATGAAGCTGCCAAACACCATCTCTTCGTTGACTTCCACGGTGCCTTCAAACCTGCCGGATTAGAATACAAATATCCCAACGTACTCTCCTACGAAGGTGTGAGAGGTATGGAACAAATGGGGGGATGCCGTCCCGACAACAGTGTCTACCTCCCCTTCATACGCAACGCAGTAGGAGCCATGGACTATACTCCCGGTGCCATGCTCAGCATGCAGCCTGAGGTCTACCGTTCCGAACGTCCCAATTCTGCCAGCATCGGCACACGTGCCTATCAGATGGCACTCTTCGTCCTCTTTGAAACCGGCCTGCAGATGATGGCAGACAACCCCACTCTCTACTATCGCAACGACGAGTGTACACGTTTCATCACCCAAGTACCCCAAACATGGGACGAAACCATCGCCCTCGAAGCCAAAGCAGGAGAGTATGCCATCGTGGCCAAACGCAAAGGAGAACAATGGTATATAGGTGGCATGACCAACAACCGCGAACGCGAACGGACCTTCAACATCTCCCTCGATTTTCTGCAAGAAGGAAAAACTTATCTCATGACCTCTTTTGAAGACGGCATCAATGCTGACCGCCAGGCCATGGACTACCGCAAGCAGGAGCAGTCCTTGAAGAAAGGTGACCGCATTACTGTCCGTTTGGCACGCAACGGTGGATTCGCTGCGGTCATTCGCTAAACCGAGCCCACAGCACCCATACCTACCAGCTCCGTACCTGCTCCGTACCTGCTCCCTATCAAGTCCAACTCTAAGGACACGGAGCAGACACGGAGCGAATAGTAGCCAGGTACAAAAGAAAGTATATTGTAAACATTGACTGTTTCCACCTTAAAACGTATCTTTGCAACTTAAATAAATACAACAAGCCACATGAAAGACATATACTGGAAAGGCCGTACACTTTTATTGCTCATCAGCCTCTTATACTGTTTTCCGGATTTTGTTCACGCTTACAGCCTACGGCAATTTTCCAATAAAACGACCGCCTTTCCAATAGTGCCATCCAATCCCTTTACCAAGACAGCCAAGGTATACTCTGGATAGGGACGTGCGACGGACTGAACGTATTTGACGGCAACAATATCCACCTATATACGCCCGTTGATGTGTCACGCAACCTATTGTCAGGCAACATCATCAGCCAGATAGTAGAATCAGAGCCAGGCATACTGTGGTTGCAAACCAACTACGGATTGGACAGATTGGATACATACCGACAGACCTGCCGAACCTTTACCGAATTCAAGGACAATATCTTCTTAGCACGAAGCAACAACAACTGCATGTTAGTGCTGAAAGATGACGGAAATCTGTATCACTACCAACAAGAGAACCAAAAATTCCTCCAACTGGACACCCCTTCCATGGATTTTAATAAAGTACTGTCCATGACCATCGATTCCAACAACCTGCTTTGGATATTCGCAGCCGGAAACAACACCCGTTGCTATCGTCTGAACCACACGGAAAAAAGCGTGACACTGATTCCGGAAAAGCCATTTGGACATCATGGACTGAAGCATGCCTTCATCGGAGAAGATTCAGCCTACTTCATTGATGAAACCTATGCCCTCTACGAATATAGTTTCAGCAACCGACAGTGCTACTACATTGCCGACCTGAAAGACGAAATAGAAAAACGAGGTGAAGTATCTTCCATCATCAAACGAGAAAATGATTTCTGCATCGGTTTCAAAAGCAGCGGCTTGATAGTATTGAAATATGAAACGGACCAAAAGATTAAATACCGTATAGAGCACACCGAAATACAGTCGGGCATCTTCTGCCTGATGAAAGACAAATTTCAAGACATCGTATGGGTAGCTACCGACGGAGAAGGGCTATACATGCTTTACAATGACACGTTCACCATGACCAACACCCTGCTCAGCACTCCCGCATATCAGGTAAACAACCCGGTACGCAGCCTCTACCTCGACCCACAGCAGACCCTATGGATAGGAACCAAGGGCAGCGGCATATTGCGCATACCAAACTATCTTGTCAACAGTATACCCGAAAAACATGACCGTCTCATCACCAGTAACAGCACACTGACCGACAACTCCGTCTACTGCTTCGCACCCGGTGGCAAAGATAGACTTTGGATAGGCACGGAAAACGGAATCAACTATTACTCCTACTCTACCCGTCAACTAAAAGAGCTGTCAGTACAAGCCGATGGAACCAAAGTGAAATATGTGCACTCCATCGACCAAACCAACGACAGCACACTGTGGATTTCCACCGTAGGCGAAGGAATCGTAAAGGTGATTATAGAAAACCGGGGAACAAACCTCACCGTGAAGCATGCCGCACGTACGCTGGTAAGCAACGGACACATGGCATCAAACTACTTTTTCACCTCCTACCGTGAAAACAGTTCTGCGCTGTGGTTCGGAAACAGAGGCTCGGAGCCTACCGTATTGATGTGCGCACCGGAGAGATGACACAGTTCCGCTTCAACAATTTGGTAAACAGCCAAACCGCCAACGATGTGTTCGCCATACACAAAAACGAGCAAGGCTACTGGCTGGGCACTGGATCGGGGCTTCTCCGTTTCCATCCAAACGAAGACGGAAACCCAGACAGCATCAGTGCAAAGCTCTACACCAACAGCACCGTACACGGCATCTTGGAGGACAACCGAGGCAATCTCTGGGTGAGTACCAATCAAGGATTAATGAGGCTCAACCCCCAAGAACAGACCAAGCAGACCTACAACAACGGAAACGGACTGGTCGTGACCGAATTTAGTGATGGAGCCTTCTACAAAGACAATGCCACGGGAATCCTTTTCTTTGGAGGTGTAAACGGCTTCGTCACCGTGAAACCCGATTCTTACATCACCACGGACTATATGCCCGAAATCAGCCTGAAAGGACTTTCCATCTTCGGTAAGGAATACAACCTACATGACTTTCTACACTACAAAGGCGGAAAGCCCATGCTACAACTGGACTATAAACACAACTTCTTCCAGCTCAACTTCCGGGTAACAGACTACATTAACGGAAACAACTATTTCTACTCCTATAAACTAAAGGAAGCAAGCGACCAATGGATAGAAAACGGAGTTTCACCCAACGCCATCTTCTCCAACCTTTCCCCCGGAGAATATACGCTGTTTGTGAAATACCGCAACAACATCAACGGTAAAGAAAGCCATCCACAAGCCTTCACTATTTACATAGCTCCTCCCTGGTATCTCAGTTCCTGGGCCTATGTGGGCTACTTTTTGTTAGGGTTACTACTATGTACAGGCATAGTCGCCTATGCATTCTATACCTACCGCCTGAAGCGGCAGCACATGATGAAGAAAATGGAACGACAGAAAAAAGAGGAAGTCTATGAATCAAAACTGCGTTTCTTCACTAACATCACCCACGAGTTTTGCACACCCCTCACCCTGATTCAGGGACCATGCGAGAAAATACTTACCCACAAGGAGACAGACATCTACACTCACCGCTACGCCAAGATGATTCAGCAAAACGTAGAAAAGCTGAACGGACTCATCGTGGAATTGCTGGAGTTCAGAAGACTGGAAACGGGGAACAAAGTGCTCTCCATACAGCCGCAACCTGTTTCCGAAAAGTTAAGGGACATCGCCGAATCTTTCGGTGACATGGCGGAAAACAGAGAAATGAACTACCGACTTGACATCGCTCCCGAACTGATATGGAACACCGATTTGAGTTGCTTCAACAAAATAGCCGGAAACCTCATATCCAACGCTTTCAAGTACACACCAGACAAGGGGAACATCAGTGTGACGTTGTATACAAAAAACGAGCGTCTTATTTTAAAAATAGCCAATACCGGAAAAGGCATCACACCGGAAAATCTCGGAAAGATATTCGACCGCTATAAGATTCTCGACTCCGTGGAGATGAACGGCAAAAACTCAAGAAACGGACTTGGACTGGCCATCTGCAAAAACATGGTGACACTGTTGGAAGGGGACATAAACATCGAAAGTGTACCAGGCGAACTGACCACCTTCACTGTAAGCCTGCCCTCGCTACCCCCCAACGGACAAGAAGTACCGCAAACCGCATACGAAGCGGCTTCTCCAAGCATTCCCGCCGAAGAAGTGCAAGAACTGCCCGAAAAGTACACCCAAGAATTCGACACAAACAAGCAGACGGTCATGGTGATAGATGATGACCCTTCCATGCTGTGGTTCGTATCCGAAATATTCACAGAGAAATACAACGTACTCTCCTTCAATAATGCCCAAAAGGCATTAGACAGCTTGGAGCAACGACAGCCAGACCTCATCATCTCAGACGTGATGATGCCCGATATAGACGGGCTATCCTTCACCTCCACTATCAAGCAACATAAGCTGTGGAGCCATATCCCCCTCATCCTGCTCTCGGCACTCCACCACGAAGACGACCAAGTAAAAGGACTGGAAGCGGGAGCAGATGCCTATGTCACCAAGCCTTTCAATGTGAAATACTTGGAAAAGATGGTCTATCATCTCATCCGCCGCGAAGAAAACCTGAAAGAATATTATAGTTCGGCACTCAGCACCTTTACCTGGAAAGAAGGAAGCTGCCTGCACAAAGAAGAACAAGAATTTTTAGAGAAAATGACAGAAGTCATTGAAAAAAACCTGGCCAACCCCGACCTGCAAGTAGAACTCCTGAGTAAGGAAATGGGCTACAGCAGTCGGCAGTTCTACCGCAAGCTGAAACCGCTTACCGACAAATCACCCGCCGACATCATCAAAGAATACCGCCTCTCCACGGCGGAACGCTTGTTAGTCTCCAGCAACTTCACCATCGAAGACTGATGGACCGCACGGGATTCACCAACCGCAGCACTTTCTATAAAGCTTTTTCACAACGCTACGGAATGCCGCCCCGCCAATACAGCGAACAGCAAAAGAAGAACGTGAAGGAAGTGCAGAAAATCACTAATACTTAATCATCTTATACCATTTGCATTTATGAGAAGAATCTCTTTTTTGAGTTTCGCATTCACCGGGCTGCTTGTTACCGCAGCCGCAACAGCACAAACTCACGAACAACCCGAATGGAACGGCAAAAAAGTGGGCTAAAACCAGGGATTTCTTCTTACATACCGAATTGGACGAATCATTGGAAAATCCAATGCAAGATGCCCCAACGACCAATGCGACCTCGCACTGGACGTGAAAGGCACCATCGACGGCATTGAACACACCGTGCCTACATTGGACGAAAAAGCCTTCACCGGCAACCATGAACCACTACGTCGTAATGTTCAATACACCGTTGAACTAAACGAAGTAGACGGTGCCATCGTGGCCACACTGGAAGTTTCCGATTGGGAAGAGGGCGGCGAAACCAACGGCGCTATTGTATCCCCCAGCGGAAATGCAATCGAAGTAACTGTGACACCCGCCACAACATCCGGTGAGGAATACACCACAGCCACCGAAGCAGAACGTAAGGTGCAAGACCTTGCCGCCTACCTCTTCGATGCCGATGGAAAGTTAGAAAAAGCCTACACCGGCCTGCTGTCCGAGGCATGGACTCCCGCAGCCACCGGTGACGGCCAAAAAATAACGCTGAACAACATCCTTACCAAAGAAAACAAAACCTTCTACATCGTAGCCAACGCCGCAGCCAACAATACTGTTTTGCTGGAAAATCTTGAAGAAGGTATCACAACCGCAAACTTCGAAGCCTTGATGGCCACTGCCGCTACCGGAAATCTGGACTGCCCGCTACTGATGTTCAAGAAAGTGGAAATCTCCGGTGAAGCATGGACGGATGACGTAATTCAGATCTCTGCCGTGCTTGAACGTGCCGCTGCACGAATTGACCTGCGCCTGAACGCAGAGAACGGCTTCACCCCCACGACCGTCAAGCTGGTAGGCGCCAACAACCAATCATTCGTCATCGCATCTACTGCCGCCACAGCCACGATTCCACTCACCTTGACAGCTACGACGAAAGCAACAGAAGCGAAAGACGGCTATCTGAATTATCCGCAACTGTTTTACACCTACAGCATCGGAAATACCGAAGGCATGTATCTCCTACTGGAAGGTACGCAGAAGAGCGGCGCTAATACGGCCCAAGCCATCTACAAGAAACCGCTTAATGAAATGAATCTCAACAAAATAAGTCACAATACCTGCTACACCATCACAATAGAAGATGTAAGTGGTGTACCTCTTGTGACGGAAGGAGGAATTGGTGGAGGAGTTGTCGAAGATTAATTCTTTTTCCAATCATAATCCTAATAAAAATAGAAGGTGGCTTCCATGTGAGACAAAATCCACTTGCAGCCGCTTCTTTCCTCAGGCTATCACACGCGTTACCTGAGGCAACCGGATTTCCCTGATGTGAATCATGCTTATTCGGCCTTGTTTTGTTTGTTTATCCCCTTTTCCGGATTCAGACATGAACCGGAAAGGGGATTTTTTCAGCGCTTGCCTCTATTTCCCTTTCACTATCCTCTTTATATCATTCAGCTTGTTCAGTGCCTCCAGCGGTGTCAGGTTATTCACATCCAGATTCAGTATCTCATCGCGTATCTGACACAGCACCGGGTCGTCGAGCTGGAAGAAGCTGAGTTGCATGCCGCCGCGCGTCTCTCCTACTTCCGCCATCGGCTTGTTGGAGATTCCCTGCTGGCGATTGTCCGTTTCCAGTTGTCTCAGTATGTCGTTGGCACGCTTCACGATGCTTTTGGGCATACCTGCCATTTTGGCTACATGGATACCGAAGGAGTGTTCGCTACCGCCGCGCTCCAATTTGCGCAAGAAGATGACTTTGTTATCTATCTCCTTCACCGAAACGTTGTAGTTCTTGATGCGTTTGAAGCTCTTCTCCATCTCATTCAGCTCATGGTAGTGCGTGGCAAACAAGGTTCGGGCTTTTGCCTTGGGATGCTCGTGTATATGCTCCACAATCGCCCAGGCAATGGAAATACCATCGTACGTAGAAGTACCGCGCCCCAGCTCGTCGAACAGCACCAGACTGCGGGGAGAAAGGTTGTTCAGGATATCTGCCGCCTCGTTCATCTCCACCATAAAGGTAGACTCGCCCACGGAAATATTATCGCTGGCACCCACACGAGTGAATATCTTATCCACCAGCCGATATGGGCACTCTCCGCAGGCACGAAACTGCCGATTTGAGCCAGCAGCGTAATCAGCGCCGTCTGCCTCAGCAAAGCAGACTTACCCGCCATGTTGGGACCCGTAATGATAATAATCTGCTGCGTCTGGCTATCCAGCATCACATCATTGGCAATATACTTCTCGCCAATGGGGAGCTGCTTCTCAATCACCGGGTGGCGCCCCTGGCGGATTTCCAACACATCGTCGTCGGCAATGACGGGGCGTATATAGTTGTTCTCGCGCGCTGCCGTGGCAAAGGAGAGCAGGCAGTCCAACCGCGCTATCTGGTTCGCATTGATTTGAATGGCGGGGATAAACTCACTCAATGATTGCACCAATTCGGCATAGAGCTGTGTTTCCAGTACCAGTATCTTGTCCTCCGCACCAAGAATCTTCTCCTCGTACTCCTTCAATTCCTGGGTAATGTAGCGTTCGGCATTGGCAAGGGTCTGCTTGCGTATCCACTCTGCCGGCACCTTGTCCTTATGCGTGTTGCGCACCTCGATATAGTAGCCGAAAACATTGTTGTAGCCTATCTTCAAGCTGGGAATCTCCGTCAGCTCGCTCTCGCGCTGCTGTATCTGCAACAGATAATCCTTGCCGGAGTAGGCTATCCGGCGCAGCTCGTCCAGCTCGGCACTGACGCCGGACTTGATGACACCGCCCTTATTAATCAGCAACGGCGGATCATTGTCTATCTCCCGGTCGATGCGGTCGCGGATGGACTGGCAGATGTTCAACTGCTCGCCTATATGGTTCAAGCTGGCATTATCGGCATCCATGCAAGCCGCTTTGATGGGTTCTATCGCCTGCAAAGCCACCTTCAGCGCCACTACCTCACGCGGAGAGACACGGCCTACCGCCACTTTGGAAATGATACGCTCCAAGTCACCTATCAGATGCAGCTGCTCCTCTATCAACTCCTTGAAATCAGGCTGGCGGAAGAAGTATTCCACTACATTCAGCCGCTCGTTAATCGGCTGCACATCCTTCAACGGGAATACCAGCCAGCGTTTCAGCAGGCGGGCCCCCATCGGGCTGATGGTCTTGTCTATCACATTCAGCAGACTGCTACCGCCGTCGTTCATCGATCCCATCAGCTCCAGGCTGCGCACTGTGAACTTATCCAGACGGACGTACTTATCCTCCTCGATGCGTGCCAGCGAAGTGACATGCCCTATCTGCGTATGCTGCGTCATGATGAGGTATTGCAGGATGGCTCCCGAAGCGATGATACCGTTCTTAAGATGCTCCACACCGAAGCCTTTCAGGTTCTTCACCTCGAAATGCTTCAACAGCTTCTCGCGGGCGGAAGTCTCGGTAAACACCCAGTCGTCCAGCTCGAAGGTGAAGAACTTGCTGCCGAAGTTCCCTTCGAACATCAACCGCTTGCCACGCTCGAAAAGCACCTCTTTGGGGGCAAAGTTGTTCAGCAGCTTGTCCACATAGTCGAAAGGACCTTCCGCCGTCAGAAATTCGCCCGTAGATATATCCAGGAAAGCCACACCGCAGGCACCCTTGCCGAAGTGTACGGCAGCCAGGAAGTTATTCTCCCGGTAGTTCAGCACATTGTCGTTGATGGAGACTCCCGGCGTCACCAGCTCCGTGATGCCCCGCTTTACGAGTTTCTTCGTCAGCTTCGGGTCCTCCAACTGGTCGCAGATGGCCACACGCTTGCCGGCACGTATCAGCTTGGGCAGATAGGTGTCGAGGGCATGATGGGGGAAGCCCGCCATTTCGATGGTTTTCCCCTTGCCGTTGGCACGTTTGGTCAAGGTAATGCCAAGGATTTCGGACGCGACGACGGCATCGGTGGAATAGGTTTCATAGAAGTCACCACAACGAAACAGCATGACAGCATCGGGATGCTTTGCCTTCAAGTCGAGGAACTGTTTCATCATCGGGGTAAGGACAATATCTTCGTGCATACAAGTCTTTAATTTTTAATTTCCAAAACTTTGAGCCAAGAGAGCAGAAAATCGTCAAGTAAGGCCCAAAACTTAATGTGACAAAGATAATTCTTTTTTAGAAAACAGCCACGGAGAGGCTTCAAAACCTTAGCAAGCCTTAACAAAGAGACGTATTTTCCTAAAACATGTTATAAAACAGCCTTTTTTATTTGCTTTATTTGGAGATAAGCAAAAAGTCCGTACCTTTGCAATGTGTTTTTCATAGTATTAGATTTAAGGTTAACAAAGGTTGGAGTACAGCGGTACTCCTTTTTTTATGCCCATACCTTTCGTCCACTCCCCCCTCTTTCCCCTACAGAACAGCATATTCACTCGGCGAAACACCCTTCACCTTCTTGAAAACCCGGTTGAAATAAGGGACATTGTTGAATCCCACCTGATAGCAGATTTCTGCTACGGATACCTTTTGTTGTTTCAGCAGCCGGCAGGCAAGCTCAATGCGGTATTCATTGAGATAAGTGACGAAAGTCTTTCCCGAAGCTTTCTTGAAAAAGATACAGAAAGAAGTGCGGTTCATCCCCACGTGGCGGGCAACGTCATCCAGCGTAATGTCCCGCTTGGCGTTACAAACGACGTAGACTTGTATCCTATTCATTCGCTCCCGTTCCGGGTCCATCTTCTGATACCGCCCCACCACACTCTCTTCCTCGCTCCCGGCAAGGATGAGCAGCAGCTTTATCATCAGCGGGATGCGTTCTGCCCTTCCCAAAGGACGCATCTCCTCGAGGACGGAGGCAATAGCCGCCGACTTTTCCTTCCCGAACTTCACGGCATCCCTTTTCCGCTTCAGCTTCTCCGTACATTCCAACAGCTCAGGGAAAGCAACACAGCAGTTATCAAGAAATTCCCGACCGAAAGTTATCGTGATATTGGCAATACGCCCCTGCGCATCTGTCACATCATTCTCGAAATACCAGCAATGCGGTATATCCGGAGGAACTATCACCACTTCCCCACTCCCGAAAGGTTCCGTACGGTCACCTATCAGCCGCATGCCGGAGCCTACGATGATATAAGACAACTCCCACGTTGCCTGCTCATGCAGACCTATCTGCTCGCCGGGAGCCAGGCATACATAGTCGAAGGTAAAAGAGGTGTTTTCCGACCGAGGCACTGTATTATCATTCATAATTCAGATAAAATATCCCCCTGGAAGGGAGCAGATGCAAATATAAGACAATCCTAATGAACAATAAGAGAAATGCCCGGAAAAATTGCAGACTAACTTTGCCGCGAAATAAAGTTGAAGAGT
>NZ_BAKJ01000025.1 GCF_000614125.1 Bacteroides rodentium JCM 16496 | reverse complement strand
GGCGGTTTCATAAACTTTTCTTATATTTGCGCCGAACTAATTTTATATCAACGTTTAAAGCAAATTGAAAGTATGAAGACTAAAGTTTTATTGGCTGCCGTTGCGGTAGCGTTTTCTTTCGCAGTGACATCTTGTGGCAACAAAAAGGCTGCAGATTCTAATGCAACTGAGGCAGATTCTTGCTGTGCTGCAAAAACAGAACAAGTATGTGACTCTGCAAAGGCATGTTGCCAGGCTGCTGATTCAGCAGCGTGTCCTAAAGCTGCATGTGATGGTGCCAAGTGTGACAAACCTTGTGAGAAAAAGTAATTCAGAACTTGTATTGAACTGATGAATAAGGAAAAGGCGTACCTCAAGGTACGCCTTTTTTGTGATATATTTCAGCGATAAATGAATACAAACTTATAAAATGATATTTTTTATCGGAAAAAAGTAACGAATTTATTTGTGTGGTACGAAATAATATCTACCTTTGCAACGTCAAAACAAAAAAGAAGATGATTCAGAACTTTACATATATTCTACTGTGTGGTATTATTATTCTACTGGCAAAGTTTAGTGGAAGTGAGTGCTGTGCGTGAATATATATGTAAGATGCAATGATATATGAAGCCTTTCTCACTTCCAAGTGCGAAAGGCTTTTTTTATGGAACATAAATTAAATACAATAAAGCAATGAGTGACAAATTATTTATTTTCGACACAACGCTCCGCGATGGCGAGCAGGTTCCGGGATGCCAATTGAATACAGTGGAAAAGATTCAGGTAGCCAGACAACTGGAAGCCTGGGGGTGGACGTGATTGAAGCCGGATTTCCGATTTCAAGTCCGGGAGATTTCAATTCGGTCATTGAGATATCAAAAGCTGTGACATGGCCCACCATTTGCGCCTTGACACGTGCCGTACAGAAAGATATTGATGTGGCGGCAGAGGCTTTGCAATTTGCCAAGCATAAACGTATCCATACTGGTATCGGTACATCTGACTCGCACATTAAATATAAATTCAATTCCAATCGCGAGGAAATAATAGAGCGTGCAGTGGCTGCCGTAAAGTATGCACGTAAGTATGTGGATGATGTAGAGTTCTATGCCGAAGATGCAGGCCGGACGGATAATGAATATTTGGCACGGGTGGTAGAAGCTGTTATCAAGGCAGGTGCTACTGTGGTGAATATTCCCGATACAACGGGGTATTGCTTGCCTGATGAGTATGGCGCGAAGATAAGGTATCTGATGGAACATGTCAACGGTATTCATAATGCCATTATTTCTACTCATTGCCACAATGACTTGGGCATGGCTACTGCCAATACAATGGCTGGCGTGCTGAATGGTGCCCGCCAGGTGGAGGTAACCATCAATGGTATTGGTGAACGTGCCGGAAATACTTCTCTTGAGGAAGTGGCGATGATTATCAAATGTCACAAGGACATAGAAATCGAGACCAACATCAATACACAGAAGATTTATCCAACCAGCCGTATGGTGTCCAGCTTGATGAACATGCCGGTGCAGCCCAACAAGGCTATTGTAGGTCGCAATGCTTTTGCCCATTCGTCGGGTATCCACCAGGACGGTGTGTTGAAGAATGTGCAGACGTACGAAATCATTGACCCGCATGATGTGGGTATTGATGATAATTCCATCGTATTGACAGCCCGTAGCGGACGTGCAGCTTGAAGAATCGTTTGTCGGTATTGGGAGTACAGCTGGATCAGGAGAAGTTGGACAAAGTGTATGAAGAGTTCTTGAAACTTGCCGATAAGAAGAAGGATATCAACGATGATGATATTCTGGTATTGGCAGGGGCAAACCGTACGCAGAACCACCGTATCAAACTGGAATATCTTCAGGTGACCAGTGGGGTGGGGGTTCGTTCGGTTGCCAGCCTGGGATTGAACATCTCCGGCGAGAAGTTTGAAGCCGCCGCCAGTGGAAACGGTCCGGTAGATGCTGCTATCAAGGCTTTGAAGAAGATTATTGACCGTCATATGACATTGAAGGAATTCACCATCCAGGCTATCAGCAAGGGTAGCGACGATATGGGTAAGGTACATATGCAGGTGGAATACGATAATCGTATTTATTATGGGTTCGGTGCCAATACGGATATTATCGCGGCATCGGTGGAAGCGTACATCGACTGTATCAATAAGTTCAAGATGTGATTTTAATCGTAAATTGTAAATAGCTAAATTGTACATAAAGAGATGAATACATTATTTGATAAAATCTGGGATGCCCATGTGGTACAGAAAGTGGAAGACGGTCCCACACAGCTTTATATTGACCGGCTTTATTGTCATGAAGTAACCAGCCCGCAAGCCTTTTCGGGATTGCGCGAACGTGGAATCAAGTGTTTCCGTCCGGAAAAGATTTTCTGTATGCCCGACCATAACACGCCGACGCATGACCAGGACAAGCCGATTGAAGACCCGGTTTCAAAGACTCAGGTAGATACACTGGCCAAGAATGCGGAAGAGTTTGGATTGGCCCATTTCGGCATGATGGACAAGAAGAACGGAATTATCCATGTAGTAGGTCCGGAACGCGGGCTGACCCTGCCTGGCATGACCATTGTCTGCGGTGACTCGCATACTTCCACCCACGGGGCGATGGGAGCAGTGGCTTTCGGTATCGGTACGAGTGAGGTGGAAATGGTAATGGCCTCGCAATGTATCCTTCAGACCCGTCCTAAGACAATGCGCATCACTGTTGACGGCAAACTTGGCAAGGGAGTGACGGCAAAAGATGTAGCATTGTATATGATGTCGAAGATGACGACCAGCGGCGCTACGGGATATTTCGTGGAATATGCCGGAGAAGCTGTGCGTAGTCTGACTATGGAAGGCCGTCTGACTTTGTGCAATCTGAGTATAGAGATGGGTGCCCGCGGCGGTATGGTTGCTCCGGATGAGACCACTTTCGAGTACATCAAAGGACGCGAATATGCTCCGAAGGGTGAGGCATGGGACAAGGCATTGGCCTATTGGAAAACATTGAAGAGTGATGAGGGTGCAGTGTTCGACAAGGAAGTCCGTTTTGCTGCCGAAGATATTGAACCGATGATTACATACGGTACCAATCCGGGCATGGGTATGGGTATCACACAACATATTCCTACTACCGAAGGCATGGGAGAAGCTGCCCGGACCTCTTTCATGAAGTCTATGAGCTATATGGGTTTCCAACCGGGAGAACCTTTGCTGGGTAAGAAGGTTGACTATGTGTTTTTGGGTGCTTGTACCAATGGACGTATTGAGGATTTCCGTGCATTTGCTTCCATAGTGAAAGGCCGTCGGAAAGCCGAGGGTGTAGTGGCATGGCTGGTTCCGGGCTCCTGGATGGTAGATGCACAGATTCGCGAAGAGGGACTGGACAAGATTTTGGAAGAGGCCGGTTTTGCCATTCGCCAACCGGGTTGCTCCGCTTGCCTGGCAATGAACGACGATAAAGTGCCTGCCGGAAAGTATGCAGTGTCTACCAGTAACCGTAATTTTGAAGGACGCCAGGGACCGGGTTCCCGAACACTGCTTGCCAGCCCGCTTGTAGCTGCAGCAGCGGCAGTGACTGGAGTAATTACTGACCCGAGAACGCTGATTTGATGTACGATTGGGCGATTTACGATTAAAATTACTTCGTAAATCAAACATCGTTCAACAAAGGTAAACCAAGAGTATTTTCAATCGTAAATTGTAAATCGTAAAAACAAAGATGAAGACAAAATTTGATAGATTAACCAGTACTTGTGTGCCTCTTCCATTAGAGAATGTGGATACAGACCAGATAATCCCTGCACGTTTTCTGAAAGCTACTACCCGTGAGGAAAAGTTCTTCGGAGATAATTTATTCCGCGATTGGCGTTATCATCCGGACGGTTCTCTGAACAAGGACTTTGTTTTGAACAATCCCACTTACGGTGGACAGATTCTGGTGGCGGGAAAGAACTTCGGTTCCGGTTCCAGCCGTGAGCATGCTGCATGGGCCATTGCCGGTTACGGTTTCCGTGTGGTGGTATCGAGCTTCTTTGCCGATATACACAAGAACAATGAACTGAACAACTTTGTGCTTCCGGTGGTGGTAAGTGAGCCGTTCCTGAAAGAGTTGTTCGACTCCATCTCTGCCAATCCGAAGATGGAAGTGGAAGTGAATCTGCCCGAACAGACCATCACCAACAAGGCTACGGGCAAGAGCGAACATTTTGAAATCAATGCCTACAAGAAGCATTGCCTGATGAATGGCTTGGATGACATCGATTTTCTGGTTGAGAATAAAGATAAGATAGAAGCTTGGGAGAATAAAAATGAAGCATAATCATCCGAAGATAGAAATCATGGACACTACGCTCCGCGACGGTGAACAGACCAGCGGAGTCTCCTTTGTGCCCCATGAGAAGCTGATGATTGCCCGTTTGTTACTGGAGGAATTGAAGGTAGACCGGGTGGAGGTGGCTTCTGCGCGGGTATCCGAAGGAGAGTTTGATGCCGTAAAAATGATTTGTGACTGGGCGGCACGCCGTAATCTGTTGCCAAGAGTAGAAGTGCTTGGCTTTGTAGATGGCCACACATCGGTGGACTGGATACATGCGACCGGTTGCCGTGTCATCAATCTGCTGTGCAAAGGCTCGCTGAAGCATTGCACCTACCAGTTGAAGAAGACTCCCGAAGAGCATATCGAGGATATTCTGTCCGTAGTGGATTACGCCAATGAGCAGGATATGGTAGTGAATGTCTATCTGGAAGACTGGAGCAACGGCATGAAAGATTCTCCGGAATATGTGTTCCTGCTGATGGATGCATTAAGCCGGACGAATATACGGCGCTATATGCTACCCGATACCTTGGGAGTGCTGAACCCGCTGCAGGTCATCGAGTTCATGCGCAAGATGGTGAAACGCTATCCGCATGCCCATTTCGACTTCCACGCCCACAATGACTATGACCTTGCCGTGAGCAATGTGCTTGCCGCCGTACTTAGCGGTTGCAAGGGACTGCATACTACCATTAACGGCCTGGGCGAACGCGCCGGCAACGCTCCGCTTGCCAGTGTGCAGGCTATCCTGAAAGACCACTTCAATGCCATTACCAACATTGACGAAAGCCGCCTGAACGACGTAAGCCGTGTGGTGGAGTCCTACTCGGGCATCGTCATTCCCGCCAATAAACCGATTGTTGGCGAGAATGTATTTACCCAAGTGGCAGGCGTCCATGCCGACGGTGACAATAAAAGTAACCTCTACTGCAACGACCTCCTGCCCGAACGCTTTGGCCGCAAGCGAGAGTATGCCCTGGGCAAGAACAGCGGTAAAGCCAATATCCGGAAGAATCTGGAGGACTTGGGATTACAACTGGATGAAGATGCCATGCGCAAAGTGACCGAACGCATCATTGAACTGGGCGACAAGAAAGAGCTGGTGACGCAAGAAGACCTGCCCTATATTGTTTCGGACGTACTGAAGCACGGAATGGCAGAAGAACGCGTCAGCCTTAAGAGCTATATTGTGAATCTGGCGTATGGATTGAAGCCGATGGCTACGTTGAAGATAGAAATCAACGGAAAGGAATATGAGGAAAGTTCCAGTGGAGATGGCCAGTATGATGCTTTTGTGCGCGCTTTGCGCAAGATATATAAAGTGACACTGGGTCGTAAGTTCCCGATGCTGACAAACTATGCTGTGACCATTCCTCCCGGTGGGCGTACCGATGCCTTTGTGCAGACGGTTATTACCTGGAGTTTTGAAGATACGATATTCCGTACACGCGGATTGGACGCAGACCAGACGGAAGCGGCCATCAAGGCGACGGTGAAGATGCTGAATATTATAGAAGACGAATACGAATCATAAAAAATGAATCTCATGGAGAAAAAGAAATCGTTTTTTGAGAGGCGTCCTTATGTATGCTATGCGTTGTATGCAGGCTTGCTTTTTGCTTTCAACCTCTTTCTGCGTTGGTGGAGCGGCGAGTTGGATGCGGACGAGTATCTTATGTCAGCCATCAATACCCTTATATTGACGGCAGGTTTTGTGTGGGGTGACCGGTATCGCCGCAAGAATCTTGCAAACAAAAAGAAGATAGATGAACTTTTAAATAATAAATAAAACAATGGATTTTAAAATTGCAGTGTTGGCCGGTGACGGTATCGGCCCCGAAATCTCTACCGTAGGCGTGGATGTGATGACTGCCGTGTGTGAGAAGTTTGGACATAAAGTGAACTATGAATATGCCATCTGCGGTGCAGACGCGATAGACAAGGTGGGTGACCCGTTTCCCGAAGCCACTTATGAGGCTTGTAAAAATGCGGATGCTGTATTGTTCTCTGCCGTAGGTGACCCGAAATTCGACAATGACCCTACTGCCAAAGTGCGTCCCGAGCAGGGCTTGCTGGCTATGCGCAAGAAACTGGGACTGTTTGCCAACATCCGTCCCGTGCAGACCTTCAAATGTCTGCTCCATAAGTCTCCCCTTCGTGCGGAACTGGTGGATGGTGCCGATTTCCTTTGCATCCGCGAACTGACCGGTGGCATGTACTTCGGTGAGAAATACCAGGACAATGACAAGGCGTATGATACGAACATGTATACCCGTCCTGAGATTGAGCGTATCCTGAAAGTCGGATTTGAATATGCCATGAAACGCAGCAAACATCTTACGGTGGTGGATAAAGCCAATGTGCTTGCCTCTTCCCGTCTTTGGAGACAGATTGCCCAGGAGATGGCACCGCAGTACCCCGAGGTGACAACCGACTATATGTTTGTGGACAACGCCGCCATGAAGATGATTCAAGAGCCGAAATTCTTTGACGTAATGGTTACGGAAAATACGTTTGGTGATATTTTGACGGACGAGGGTTCCTGCATCAGTGGCTCTATGGGATTGCTGCCTTCTGCTTCTACGGGAGAGAGCACGCCGGTATTCGAACCTATCCATGGTTCCTGGCCGCAGGCGAAAGGCTTGAATATAGCCAATCCGCTGGCGCAAATTTTGTCTGTAGCCATGCTTTTCGAATACTTCGACCTGAAAGAGGAGGGGGCGTTGATTCGCAAGGCAGTGGATGCTTCACTCGATGCGAATGTACGTACACCGGAGATTCAAGTAGAAGGTGGCGACAAATACGGTACCAAGGAAGTGGGCGCGTGGATTGTAGACTATCTTAAGAAGTCTTGATAACAGTGTCCCATTACCGTTCTGTTCATCAGTAACTTCTCACTGCAAAGTTCTGCAAACCTTTTGCAGTGTCACTGCAAAGCTGTTACAGTCGCGCTGCAAAGCAGTTGCAGTACCACTGCAAACCTATTTGCAGTAACGCTGCAGCTCGTTTGCAGTATTACTGCAAAAAGCATGCACCATCTTTGCAGTGGGAAGTCGCTGATTGTCAGATATGGTTCTTCCTCCCCATCCTTCCTTCTTCAATCGTTTCATATCCTTTCATCCTCTTTATTCGTGTTAAGCTTTGATAGATAGCAGTATAATCTTTCCTTTTCCGGAGGTTTATTTCTTGGAATTTCCATATCTTTGTCAGCATATCCATGTTACAATAAGTGTGTACGGGAAGAATGTATTAGACAGTGAGATTATGGCGAAAATTGCAAAGAACCTGACGGAGTTGATTGGGCATACTCCTTTGATGGAATTGGCTGAATACAGCCGTAAATACGGATTGAAAAGAAATATTGTGGCCAAACTGGAATCTTTTAATCCGGCGGGAAGCGTGAAGGACCGTGTGGCATTTGCATGATTGAGGATGCCGAGGCACGCGGGGCTTTGAAACCCGGAGCCACGATTATTGAACCTACCAGTGGCAATACCGGCGTGGGACTGGCGATGGTGGCAACCATCAAGGGATACCATTTGATATTGACCATGCCGGAGACCATGAGTGTGGAACGCCGTAATCTGTTGAAAGCCTTGGGTGCGGAGATTGTACTGACCGACGGGCTGACAGGTATGGCCGGCTCCATTGCCAAAGCGAAAGAACTGCGGGATGCGATACCCGGTGCGGTTATTCTGCAGCAGTTTGAGAGTCCCTCCAATGCCAAGGCGCATGAACATACTACGGGGGAAGAAATCTGGACGGACACGGATGGTAAAGTTACTGTTTTTGTTGCCGGTGTGGGCACGGGCGGTACGGTCTGTGGAGTGGCGCGTGCCTTGAAGAAACATAATCCGGAGGTCTATGTTGTGGCTGTAGAACCGGCCTCCTCTCCGGTTTTGGAAGGAGGCGAAGACGCACCGCACCGCATCCAGGGGATTGGGGCCAATTTTATTCCTTCCATTTATGATGCTTCTGTAGTAGACGAGATTATTCCGGTGCCCGATGACGAGGCCATTCGTGGAGGACGAGAGCTGGCTTCTACGGAAGGCTTGCTGGCTGGTATCTCATCCGGTGCGGCGGTATATGCGGCACGGTTGCTGGCCGAACGCCCTGAATTTGCGGATAAAATGATTGTTGTCCTACTGCCCGATACGGGGGAACGCTATTTGTCAACAGAACTGTTCGCTTTCGATACCTATCCTTTGGAATAAATACGAAACTATTATATGAAGAAACTTATTTTTTCTTTCCTCTTGTGTGGAGCCACGATGTTCCCTGCCTTTTCACAAACCTATCAGGAACTGAGCGAACGTGCGGTTGCAGCCACGGAGCAAGACAGCTTGTCATTGGCCGAAAAATACATTGAACAAGCTTTGAAAATGGAGCCCGCCAATCCTCATAATGCTTTGCTGTTCTCCAACTTGGGTACGATACAGCGTCGGCAGCACCGGTATGAGCAGGCCCTTGACTCGTATACTCTGGCATTGAACATTGCTCCGCGTGCCATACCTGCCTGATGAATCGTGCCGCTCTTTATCTTGAGTTGGGGAAGGATGATTTGGCCCGGATAGACTATTCTTTGGTGCTGGATATAGAGAGCGATAATCAGGAAGCCTTGCTGATGCGTGCCTATATCTATATGCGGCAGCGTAACTATAATTTTGCAAAGTCTGATTATGAACGTCTGCTGAAACTTGCTCCCCAGAGCTACAATGGCCGCCTAGGGTTGGCTACACTGGAGCAGAAGGAGGGTAAATTCGAAGCGGCACTTTCGATATTGAATGCCATGATTGCAGAAAAAGGAGGAGAAGCTACCCGGCTGACTACCCAGCAATATGCCGTACTTTACGTGGCACGTGCAGGTGTGGAGCAGGATATGAAACATGTGGACCTGGCCATGATGGACTTGGAAGAAGCTATCAAACTGGATTCTTCGCAGACAGAAGCTACTTGATACGGGGGCAAATTTACCTTTCTCAAAAGAAAAAGGAGTTGGCAAAACGTGACTTCGAAAAAGCCATTTCGCTTGGCGTGCCGCAAGGCGACCTCAGGGATTTGCTGTTGCAGTGTAAATAATATTCAACTGTATTTCTGTATCAGTTCCACAAACTCCTTTCCGTATTTCTTCTTCTTATATTCACCGATACCGCTGATATTACCAAATTCTTCTATGGTAGTGGGGCGAGAGGTGCTGAGTAGGTGGAGCACTTTGTCGGACAGTACGATATAGGCAGGAAGTGCTTCCTGGTCGGCAAGGCGTTTGCGGAGAGTGCGGAGAGCCTCGAAAAGTTCCCCGCTTTCTGTATTGGGCAATCCCAATGGCAATTCTTTGGTTGGAACTGTAGCCTTGCGTTTACGGCCTTTTGTAGCTTGTACAGCTTCCTCGCGGCGGATGGTGACAAGCAGGGCGCGTGCTCTGCCAAACAAGACATCTGTTCCGCTTTGAGTAATTTTCAGATGGTTGTTTTCATTGTAGGCTATTTCGAAATAGCCGAGTTGCAACATTTGCAGAAGGTAGTCATGCCAATCTCTGGCGGGTACTTCACGCCCGGCTCCAAAGGTCTTAAGGCGATGGTATCCTCTTTCTGTAACTTCAGAACTCATGTTTCCCCGGAGGATGTCCACTAAAATACCGGTCCCTATCTGTTGTTCGGAACGCGCGATTGCACTAAGTGCCTTTTGTACGATTATTGTACCATCGAAACGCTCGGGAGGATTTTTGCATACATCACAGTTTCCACAGTCGCAAGTCGTATTTTCACCGAAATAGCTTAACAGAATGCGGCGGCGGCAGATATCTGCTTCCGCATATTGCTGCATGCGTTGCAGTTTTTCCAGGTTGATGCTTTGTTGTCCGCTGTCCGTTGCGAATTTAGTGAGCAGAATGAGGTCGGCCAGTGAATAGAACAAAAGGGTGTCACTGGGCATTCCGTCTCGTCCGGCACGTCCTATTTCCTGATAGAAACTTTCAATGCTTTTGGGCAAATTGTAATGAATTACCCAGCGCACATTGCTTTTGTCAATTCCCATTCCAAAGGCAATGGTGGCGCATACCACTTGCACGCGGTCATTGATGAAGTCGTCTTGTGCTTCATCTCTTCGTGCGGGCGACAGTCCTGCATGATAGACCGCCGACTTTATCCCTTGTTTTTGAAGCATTTGTGCCACTGTCTCAGTCTTGCTGCGGCTCATGCAATAAATGATGCCGCTCTCTCTCGGATGGCGGGCGATGAAATCGAGGATGGCTTTGCTTTTTTCCTTCTGCTGGTAACCTCTTTTTACGGTGAGACTCAGGTTGGGACGGTCGAAAGATGAAATGAAAATTCTCGGTTGGTTGAGGTGTAGCTGTTTAATAATATCTTCACGGGTTATTTTGTCGGCTGTGGCAGTAAGTGCAATGATGGGAACCTGGGGAAACAGTTGGTGAAGGATGTCCATCTGTGTATATTCCGGACGGAAATCGTGTCCCCATTGTGAGATGCAGTGAGCTTCATCAATGGCGAAAAGGGAGATATGCATATCCCTTAACAGATAGTTGGCTTCCGCCAATAATTTTTCAGGAGAAATATATAGCAGTTTCAGCTTGCCTTCCATGCATGCACGTCGTAGGGAAGCATTCTCTGTTTCATCATTATTGCTGTTCAGCGCACCGGCCGCGATGCCGTTTGCACAGAGCGTTTCCACTTGGTCCTTCATCAAGGAAATGAGCGGAGAAACCACTACCGCCGTGCCTTCACTCAATAGGGCGGGAAGTTGGTAGCAGATGGATTTTCCACCTCCCGTAGGCATCAGTACTAATGCGTCTTTACGGTCCATCAGATGGCGTATGATGTCTTCTTGTAAGGGGCGGAAACTGTCGTAACCGAAATATGTCTTGAGCGTTTGTAGCATAATCTGGCAGTATGGATTTCTTCCGGCAAAGGTACACTAATTATTGCATATACTACAAATGTAAAGTCATCAAGATTTTGTATCATATGAGTTTCTACAAAAGGTTAAAGTTTCTTATTAATGGCTGAATTGACCTACTTTTCAACCTTTTTCGTTGTTTATTTATCAAAAATATATACGGGAAAAGTTGTGTATTAAAAAAAAATGTCTGACTTTTGTAAAGTCTAAGGGGCTAACCCTTTGGATTTTCCGATTTTAAACAACCCTAACCAGTTAATTCAATGAGTGATTTAGAAAACAATGCCCAGGAAAAAGGAACGAAGAAACGTCCTTACAACCTGCGCGAAAAGAAAGAAAAGGATGCTGCCTACCGTTCTTTGATAAGGCCGGAATTGGCAGATGAGTTGTATGACAAGATATTGAATATCGTTGTTGTACAAAAGAAGTACAGAGATGCTGATTATTCCGCTAAGGATTTGGCGAAAGAATTGCAGACCAATACCCGCTATTTATCTGCAGTGGTGAATTCACGCTTCGGCATGAACTACTCTTGCCTGCTGAATGAATATAGAGTAAAAGAAGCGCAGCATTTGTTGACAGACAAAAGATATGCTGACAAGAATGTAGAGGAGATCAGTACGATGGTCGGCTTTGCAAATCGTCAGTCTTTTTATGCTGCTTTCTATAAAAATGTAGGTGAGACTCCTAATGGATATCGTAAAAGACACGCAGAAAAAGAAGCTAAGAAGAAATAATTCTGTATGACTGAATGAATAAAAAGGAAATATTCCGGAACAGTTGTTTCGGGATACTTCCTTTTCTTCTTTTTTAATACCAATCTATATACTCCCGACACATGAAGAAACAACTAATTTCTATGGTGACTGCCCTTTCTCTATTGACGGCTTGTGGCGGAAATCCGAAAACAACTGCTGAGGCAGAAAAATTTGACTATACAGTGGAACAATTTGCAGATTTACAGATTTTACGTTACCGCGTACCAGGTTTTGAGGATTTGTCCCTCAAACAAAAAGAATTGGTTTATTATTTGACGGAAGCGGCTTTGCAGGGCAGAGACATTCTTTTCGACCAGAATGGTAAGTACAACCTGACGATTCGCCGGATGCTGGAAGCTGTCTATACCGGCTATAAGGGAGATAAGAATACTCCTGATTTCAAGGCTATGGAAGTGTACCTCAAGCGGGTATGGTTCTCCAATGGCATTCATCATCACTATGGCAGCGAAAAGTTCGTTCCGGGATTTACTCCCGAATTCTTCAAGCAGGCTGTGCAGAGTGTGGATGCAGCTACGTTGCCGCTTGCCGAAGGACAGACTGTGGAACAACTGTGCGAGGAAGTGTTCCCCGTTATTTTCGACCCCACGGTAATGCCCAAACGGGTGAACCAAGCTGCCGGTGAAGATTTGGTTTTGACTTCCGCATGCAATTATTACGATGGCGTGACGCAGCAGGAGGCCGAAGATTTCTATAATGCCTTGAAGAATCCGCAGGATGAAACTCCCGTTTCCTATGGTTTGAACAGCCGTTTGGTGAAAGAGGATGGCAAGATTCAGGAGAAAGTATGGAAAGTGGGTGGCTTGTATGGACAGGCACTTGAGAAGATTGTCTACTGGCTGAAGAAGGCGGAAGGAGTTGCCGAGACTCCCGAGCAGAAGGCGGTGATAGCCAAACTGATGGAATTCTATGAAACCGGTGATTTGAAGACGTTCGATGAATATGCCATCCTGTGGGTGAAGGATTTGAACTCACGCATTGACTTTGTGAACGGTTTTACCGAAAGTTATGGTGACCCGCTCGGCATGAAGGCAAGCTGGGAATCTCTGGTGAATTTTAAAGATTTGGAAGCTACCCAGCGTACAGAGTTGATAAGCGGCAATGCACAGTGGTTTGAGGACCATTCGCCGGTAGACGGACAATTCAAGAAGGAGAAAGTGAAAGGGGTGTCTGCCAAGGTAATCACGGCGGCTATTCTGGCCGGTGACTTGTATCCTGCAACTGCTATCGGCATCAACCTGCCCAATGCCAACTGGATACGTAGCCATCATGGTTCGAAATCCGTTACAATCGGTAACATTACAGATGCTTATAACAAGGCAGCTCACGGCAACGGGTTCAATGAGGAGTTTGTGTACAGTGATGCAGAGCTTCAACTGATTGATAAGTACGCAGATGTGACAGATGAACTGCATACTGACTTGCATGAATGTTTGGGACATGGTTCCGGTAAATTGCTCCCGGGTGTGGACCCCGATGCGTTGAAGGCATATGGTTCTACTATCGAAGAGGCGCGCGCCGACTTGTTCGGACTCTACTACGTGGCCGACCCGAAACTGGTGGAACTGGGGCTTACTCCAAGTGCGGATGCTTATAAGGCTCAATACTACACCTATCTGATGAATGGTTTGATGACACAGCTTGTACGTATCGAACCGGGTAACAATGTAGAAGAAGCCCATATGCGCAACCGTCAGCTCATAGCCCGCTGGGTGTACGAGAAAGGTGCGGCGGAGAAGGTTGTGGAATTGGTAAAGAAGGATGGGAAGACGTACGTTGTGATAAACGATTATGAGAAAGTGCGTGACTTGTTTGGCCGGTTGCTTGCCGAGATACAGCGTATCAAGTCCACCGGTGACTATGCCGGCGCCCATGATTTAGTGGAAGCCTATGCCGTGAAAGTCGATCCCGCTTTGCATGCCGAAGTGCTGGAACGCTACAAGAAGCTGAATCTTGCGCCGTATAAGGGTTTCGTCAATCCCAAGTATGAAGCGGTGACGGATGCCGACGGTACTATAACAGATGTGACAGTGACTTATGATGAAGGTTATGCGGAACAGATGTTGCGTTATAGCAAAGACTATTCTACATTGCCTTCTGTCAATAAATGATGAACTATGATAGATACTAAAGAGCAGCTGCATCAGCGGCTGAAAGATATAAAGACACAGCTCCGTCTCTCGATGAACGGGGCTGTGTCCCAAAGTATGCGTGAGAAAGGGCTGGTATATAAGCTGAACTTTGGCGTGGAGCTGCCCCGTATCAAGGGTATTGCTGCCGGTTACGAGAAAGACCACTCCCTGGCTCAGGCTTTGTGGAAAGAAGATATCAGAGAGTGCAAAATATTGGCGGGACTTTTACAGCCGGTAGAGAGTTTCCTGCCCGAGATAGCCGATATCTGGGTGGAAGATATCCGTAACATCGAGATTGCAGAACTTACCAGCATGAATTTATTCCAACATCTTCCTTATGCGCCTGCCAAGTCCTTCCATTGGATTGCAAGCGAGGACGAATACACGCAGGTTTGCGGCTTCCTCACCATAGCCCGTCTATTGATGAAGAAAGGGGATATGAACGAACGGGTTGAAAATGAGTTTCTCGACCAGGCAATAACGGCTTTTTTGTCGGGCTCCTATCATGTACGCAATGCAGCCATGACTGCCATCCGCCGCTTTATGCAGCAAAATGAGGAAAATTCTTTTCAAGTTTGCCGCAGGGTGGAGGGTATGGACAATTCTTCTTCTGATGTAGAACAATTACTATACAATCTTGTAAAAGAGGAGGTTTGTTAGATTAGTTCTATGGTTATAGAGACTGATGCGGTAAGGGAATATTTCCCTTATCGCAATTTTTATCTCTTTCTCGTTTGCTTTCCACAAAAAAGGATTAACTTTGTTGGCTGTAAAACTGCGCCGTCAAATGGAAAGTCAGAATGTGAAAGATACAGTTAGGCAGATATTCACTGAATATCTGAATGCGAACGGGCATCGGAAGACTCCCGAACGTTATGCTATACTTGACACCATTTACTCCATAGACGGTCATTTTGATATCGACACGCTCTATTCACTGATGGCCGACCAGGAGAACTTCCGCGTCAGCCGTGCAACGCTTTACAATACCATCATTTTGCTTATAAATGCTCGTCTGGTCATCAAGCATCAGTTCGGCAACTCTTCCCAATACGAAAAATCTTATAATCGCGATACGCACCATCATCAGATATGCACCCAGTGCGGAAAGGTGACCGAGTTTCAGAACGAGGAGTTGCAACATGCCATTGAGAATACCAAACTGAGCCGTTTTAATCTTACGCACTATTCCTTATATATGTATGGGTTGTGCAGCAAGTGTGACCGGGCCAATAAACGGAAGAAAAAGAATAATAACCATAAAAAAGAAAAATGAAAGTAGACGTATTATTAGGATTACAATGGGGCGACGAAGGCAAAGGCAAAGTCGTTGATGTGTTAACTCCGAGATACGATGTCGTAGCTCGTTTCCAGGGCGGACCGAATGCCGGACATACACTCGAGTTTGAAGGGCAGAAGTATGTGCTCCGTTCCATTCCGTCTGGAATATTCCAGGGGGACAAGGTGAATATCATTGGTAACGGTGTAGTGCTTGACCCGGCTCTCTTCAAAGCGGAAGCCGAATCTTTGGAAGCGTCCGGCCATAACTTGAAGGAACGCTTGCACATTTCCAAGAAAGCACACCTCATTCTGCCGACTCACCGCATACTGGATGCTGCATACGAAGCAGCCAAAGGCGATGCAAAGGTAGGAACGACCGGAAAAGGCATCGGACCGACTTACACGGATAAAATCAGCCGTAACGGTGTGCGTGTAGGCGACATTCTGCATGATTTTGACAAGAAGTATGCAGCGGCCAAGGCCCATCATGAGCAAATCTTGAAAGGCTTGAACTATGAGTATGACATTACCGAAATGGAGAAGGCATGGTTCGAAGGTATCGAATACTTGAAACAATTCCAGTTGGTGGATAGCGAACACGAGATGAACAATCTGCTGGCTGCCGGCAAGTCTGTATTGTGCGAAGGTGCGCAGGGGACAATGCTGGACATTGATTTCGGTTCTTATCCGTTTGTAACGTCTTCCAATACGGTTTGTGCAGGTGCTTGTACCGGTCTGGGTATTGCTCCCAACAAGATTGGTGAGGTATATGGAATTTTCAAAGCCTATTGTACGCGCGTAGGTGCCGGTCCGTTCCCGACGGAATTGTTCGACAAGACCGGTGACCAGATTTGCACGCTAGGTCATGAGTTCGGTTCTGTGACAGGACGTAAGCGCCGTTGTGGCTGGATTGACCTGGTGGCATTGAAATATGCCATTATGGTAGACGGGGTTACCAAACTGATTATGATGAAGAGCGATGTACTCGATTCTTTTGAAACCATTAAGGCTTGTGTAGCTTACAAGATGGATGGGGAAGAGATTGATTACTTCCCGTTCGATATCAATGAGACTATTGAACCGGTTTATGTAGAGCTGCCCGGTTGGCAGACGGATATGACCAAGATGCAGAGTGAAGATGAGTTCCCGGAAGAATTCAATGCATACTTGTCATTCTTGGAAGAACAGCTTGGTGTGCCCATCAAGATTGTTTCCCTGGGACCGGACCGTGAACAGACCATCGAACGGTATACAGAGGAATAATAAAACAAACAGATAACCTTAGACACGGATTACACGGATTTCGCGGCTTCATCTGAAGAACCGTGGGTGTCCGGATAATCCGTGTCTTTTTTATTTATTGCCATGAAAACACGTCTTTTGTCTTTTTTACTGTTGTTTCTTCTTGTGTGCTCCGCACAGTCGCAGACTTATCAGCCGACGGAGGAGAACCTGAAATCCCGTCAGGAGTTTCGGGACAATCGCTTCGGTATCTTCCTGCATTGGGGGATATACAGTATGCTGGCTACCGGAGAATGGACCATGACGAACAAGAACCTTAATTATAAGGAGTATGCCAAACTGGCGGGAGGTTTCTATCCTGCCAAGTTCGATGCCGCCAGATGGGTGTCAGCCATCAAGGCGTCCGGGGCAAAGTATATCTGCTTTACATCCCGGCATCACGATGGCTTTTCTATGTTCCACACACGCTTTTCCGATTACAATATTGTGGATGCCACCCCTTTTAAACGGGATATTCTGAAAGAATTGGCGGACGAGTGCCACAAGCAGGGTATCCGTCTGCATCTCTACTATTCGCACATCGACTGGTATCGCGAAGATGCTCCGTGGGGACGCACCGGACGTGGAACGGGACGGCCGAATCCGAAGGGCGACTGGAACAGCTACTATAAATTCATGAACAACCAGCTGACCGAGTTGCTCACCAATTATGGAAAAATAGGTGCCATTTGGTTTGATGGCTGGTGGGACCAGGACCAGAATCCGGATTTTGACTGGCAACTGCCCGGGCAATATGCCATGATACACCGCCTGCAACCGGCTTGCTTGGTTGGGAACAACCATCATCAAGCACCGTTTGCCGGCGAGGATATCCAGATATTCGAGCGCGACCTGCCGGGAGAGAACCGTGCCGGTCTTTCCGGGCAGGATATCAGCGCCTTACCCCTTGAAACCTGCGAGACGATGAATGGAATGTGGGGATATAAGATTACGGACCAGGATTATAAATCCACCAAAACGCTGATACATTATCTGGTGAAGGCTGCGGGTAAAGATGCCAATCTGCTGATGAATATCGGTCCTCAGCCGGACGGTGAGCTGCCTGCTGTTGCATTGGAGCGTCTGGCAGAAGTAGGGGAATGGATGAAGGTATACGGTGAAACCATCTACGGAACCCGTGGCGGCTGCATTGCTCCGCATCCTTGGGGAGTCACTACACAAAGAGAAAATAAATTATACGTGCATATCCTCGAATTGCAGGATAAGGCTCTCTTCCTGCCGTTGGAAGGCAAGAAAGTGAGGAAGGCAGTGGGGTATGCCGACCGTCTTCCAGTGAAGTTCCGTAAGTGTGAAGGAGGGGTGATGCTCTACTTGCCGGAGGTTCCGACGGATATCGATAAAGTGATAGAGGTGGAGATTGAAAAATAAATTATAAATCAGAAATCTTTAATTCTTCCTAAAAGATAAAGGAAACGCTGGCATTGCTCACCGTTTCCTTTTATTTTTGGCAGACTATTTGTTATACAATAAGAAACGACTGATTTATTCACAATTTAAAGAAAGAAAATTATGGGAACAGGAATGATAGGAATGCAATGGATTATTTTTATCGGTATTGCCGTCGTCAGCTGGCTGGTACAGATGAATCTTCAGAACAAATTCAAGAAGTACTCTAAAATCCCTACCGGCAACGGAATGACGGGAGCAGACGTGGCTTTGAAGATGCTGCACGACAATGGCATCTACGATGTGACTGTGACGCATACTCCCGGACATCTGACCGACCATTATAATCCTGCCAATAAGACAGTAAACCTGAGTGAGAGTGTTTATAGCAGTAACAGCATCATGGCTGCTGCCGTTGCAGCCCACGAATGTGGTCACGCCGTGCAGCATGCACGCGCATATGCTCCGTTGACAATGCGCAGCAAACTGGTACCGGTCGTTTCTTTTGCCTCACAGTGGATGACGTGGTTGCTGCTGGCAGGTATCTTGATGCTGAACTCCTTCCCGCAACTGTTGCTGGCAGGCATTATACTGTTTGCATTGACAACTTTGTTCAGCTTCATCACCTTGCCGGTGGAAATCAATGCAAGTAAGCGTGCGCTGGTATGGCTTAGCAATTCCGGCATTACGAATTCATATAATCATGCGCAAGCGGAAGATGCACTCCGTTCGGCTGCCTATACGTATGTAGTGGCTGCTCTCGGTTCGCTTGCTACCCTGATTTATTATATCATGATATTCCTGGGACGCAGAGATTAAACACATGATGCAGACATAAAAAACAGACCATCTGTTCACCCGAAACAGATGGTCTGTTTGCTTTAAATAGATGATGTGTCTCTGCCGGATGCATCATCTGTTTTTTTTATTCCTGATAGGGCGATTGCCAGAACCAGGTATCGTCATTGACCACGTACTTGGCTTGGAAGAAGTTTTCTGCATTAGGGTCTGAGGGGCAAAGCAGTACATCGTCTGCTTTTATGCTGTAGAGATTCTTGGCCATATAGCTGTCTAAATAATATTCTTTGGTAATCTTCTGCTGGTTGTTCCAGTTGGCTTCTTCATTTAGGATTACCGGACGACCGTCTCGCAGACGTTCGCGCACTTCTTGCACGCTTAGCATGATGCCGTTTTCATCCATCACCCAGGCATTGTTGGTGGGGTCTACCCATATCCATTTATCCAAGGTATTGGAATAAACTACGTTAATGGAATGGCATTCGCCGATGTATTTTTGAGGTAATCCGCTGATGTGTCGTGCCTTAAATCCCATGGACAGATAACAATCCTTCAGTACATGGGCAAGACCTCCGCAATGCAGACCTCGCGCACCGCCTTTGCAAGCTTCTGCCCATTTGATGATGTTGCTGCCTGCCGGACTTTCATGGTTTCCGTCATGTTTTATGGTGTTGTGTATATAAGTCAGTATGTTCTTTATTTTTGATAATTCGTCGCCTGCGCCTGCCACACTGTCCAACTTGAAGTATTGGCGTACCTCTACTAAATACTTGTTGTTGGGATTGATGTATTCGAAGCGGGGGAGTGTATCAGGGCGCTCATTGTGGGTGTATCCCGGTGCTTTTTGAAGTATGTCGAGGTAGTCACCCACTTTCTTCACTTTGGCAAGCACTGCTTGAAGCGTTTATCGCTGCGCAGGTTGTCTAAGTCGGTATCATTCATCATGTGGTTGTAATCTTGAAATCCATTGTCGTAGGCCAGTTCTAAATTTTTGATGGCTTCACCTTTTTTCTTTAACAAGGATTGGAAGCAGGCTAAATTGTAGTAATAGGACTGTATGAGCCAGCTATACTTTTTCTGAGTGTTCTCGTCTTGTTCTTTGAACAGAGTTATCAAAGCCTTACCGTTCTTTTCGGCTTCTTTATAGTTTTTCTCATTGACGGCTTGTTGCAGCTTTTGTGCGATGGCTTCTTCTTTTTGGTCGAAGTCTTTGGCGTTGTCGGATTGTGCCCGGCTAATGCCGATGCCGCATAGCAACAACATGCAGAATAAAATCAGTCTCTCTTTCATAAATGTGTAAGTTTGAAGTTTGTTTTGGTCGTTTTTATGCGACGGTAATGATACAAAGGTAAACATTCTCTTTTCTTAATCAATAAAATACTGTAACTTTGTCGTCCGATTTTTAAAATAATTGAACTGATTATGGCAGCAAAACCAAGTATTCCGAAAGGAACCCGTGACTTCTCGCCCGTAGAAATGGCGAAGCGTAACTATATATTCAATACGATTCGTGAGGTGTATCATCTCTATGGTTTTCAGCAGATAGAAACGCCCTCGATGGAAATGCTTTCTACCTTGATGGGGAAGTATGGTGAGGAAGGCGACAAGCTTTTGTTCAAGATACAGAATTCCGGTGATTACTTCTCCGGACTGACAGATGAAGAACTGTTGAGCCGTAATGCCCCGAGACTTGCCTGCAAGTTTTGCGAGAAAGGTTTGCGCTATGACCTCACAGTACCTTTTGCCCGCTACGTGGTGATGCACCGCGATGAAATAACTTTTCCTTTCAAACGTTATCAGATACAGCCCGTCTGGCGCGCCGACCGTCCGCAGAAAGGACGCTATCGTGAGTTCTATCAGTGCGATGCCGATGTGGTAGGCAGCGATTCCTTGCTGAATGAGGTGGAGCTGATGCAGATTGTCGATACGGTATTTACCCGCTTCGGCATCCGTGTTTGTATCAAGATTAACAACCGTAAGATATTGAGTGGCATTGCCGAAATCATCGGTGAGTCTGACAAGATTGTTGATATTACTGTGGCCATCGATAAGTTGGATAAGATAGGTCTGGACAATGTCAATGCCGAGTTGAAAGAGAAAGGCATCAGTGACGAGGCTATCGCCAAACTGCAACCTATCATTTTGTTGAGCGGAAGTAATGAAGAGAAACTCGCAACTCTGAAGGAGGTTCTTGCTGCCAGCGAGACCGGACTGAAGGGCGTGGAGGAAAGTGAATTTATCCTTTCCACCTTAAAGAACCTTGGCTTGAAGAACGAAATCGAGCTGGATTTGACATTGGCCCGTGGCTTGAATTACTATACCGGTGCCATCTTTGAAGTAAAGGCGCTGGATGTGCAAATCGGTAGTATTACTGGTGGAGGACGCTATGACAACTTGACGGGTGTATTCGGTATGTCCGGTGTCAGTGGTGTCGGTATCTCGTTCGGTGCAGACCGTATCTTTGATGTGCTGAACCAGCTTGACCTCTACCCGAAAGAAGCGGTGAACGGTACTCAGTTACTGTTTATCAACTTTGGTGAGAAAGAGGCCGCATTCTCAATGAATGTATTGACTGAAGTGCGTGCGGCAGGCATCCGTGCCGAGATTTTCCCCGATGCAAGCAAGATGAAGAAACAGATGGGGTATGCGAACTCCAAAGCCATCCCGTTTGTGGCTCTGGTGGGTGAGAATGAAATGAATGAAGGTAAGGTGACATTGAAAAACATGGAGACCGGAGAGCAGAAAATGGTCACTCCCCAAGAGTTGGTTAGCGAACTGAAATAATAAAAACTGAAATACATTTAAAAAGGAGCACAAAGTTGCTCCTTTTTTTGTATATTTATGGCACGAATATAGGTATTTGTAATAGTGGCGTAGGAGAAATGAAACATCCTGCATTTATCTTTGTACTGACAAAAAAGGAGGTTCTTATGGTTTCTGTTGAGCTTAAGCAAGAAAAACACAATGCCCTCGTCAGTTTCCTGATGATTGTCATAGCGGCATTGTTCCTGCTCTATATGGCAGTTCATTGATACATTCTACAAAAGCGTTCTGGGAAAATTATTCCATAGAAGAGCTGCTGGAATAGAAGGAATTCAAGTCAAATCACTACCTTTGTCGGCAAAACATATTGCCGATGATACTTTATTTTACCGCAACCGGAAACTCACGCTGGATTGCAGAATTGCTTGCAGAGGCTATGCATGATACTGCTGCCAGCATTGTTGATTGCCTTAAACAAGGCTTGATACCCGCAGGGCTGTCGACTGCTGACAGACTGGGTATTGTTTTTCCGGTACACTCATGGTATGCACCCCGTGTCTTGATTGATTTTTTGTCGCAGCTCCGGTTGCCGGACTGCTGTTACCGTTATGCCGTGTGTACATGCGGGGACGATATGGGAAAGGGAATGAACCGCCTGGCGGAACATTTTCCGTTGGATGCAGCCTGGTCTGTTGCAATGCCCAATACCTACGTACCGATGTTCGACTTGGACGATGAGGCGCTTTGCCGTAAGAAGATAGAAAATGCACGGCATGCCATTGCTTCGATTGCGGCGGATGTCATTGCACGGAAAAAGGTCTGGAGTGTGCATGAAGGCGGTGCTGCCTGGTTGAAAACGTATGTAGTGAATCCTTTGTTTGTACGTTTTACCATTGGTACCAAGGGATTTCATGTAGATGAAGGCTGTGTCTCTTGCGGAATATGCAGAAAGTCTTGTCCGGTAGGCAATATCAGGATGGTAGATGGACGTCCGGTGTGGGGAAAGCAGTGCATTCACTGCATGGCGTGCCTGCATGCTTGTCCCCAGGAGGTGATACAGTATGGAAAAACGACACGGAAGAAGGGGCGGTACCGGTTGGCCGACTACTTATAGGCTATCGGGATATCAACTTGTCCTTCAATAGGGCATTCAGTACCTCATCGCGTAGGTTGCGGGCTATCGGTATCTTATGTGTCCCTATGATGAGCATATTCCCTTCTATGGCTTGTACTTTGCTTGTCTGCACAATGTAGGAGCGGTGTACTTGCATAAACTGGTTACCGGGCAGGAATTCCAATAAACTCTTTAGGGGAGAATAGGTGATTTCCTTTGAGGAGGAGGTATGTATCAATACGTAGTTGCCCATACTTTCTATGAACAGAATATCCTGGATGGTCACCTTCTTGAGCAGTTTGTCTGTCTTTACGAAGAGGTAAGGCGTGGGAGTGGATTCTCGCTCTTTCTGTAGCAGTTCATGCACTCTGTTCACCGCTTTCAGAAAGCGGTCGAAGGAAATGGGTTTGAGCAGATAATCGGTTACATTCAGCTCATATCCTTTCAATGCATACTGCTCGTAGGTTGACGTGATGATGACTTTGGGAGGATTATGGATACCGCTTAGAAAATCAATGCCGTTGATGTAGGGCATTTCTATGTCCATAAACAGCAACTCTGGCTGTTCTTTTTTCAACAGCTCGTTCAGTTGCAGGGCGTTCTCGCATTCTCCTGTCAAAGTCAGGAAATCTGTTTTTTCAATGTAACCGCGCAATCCTTTGCGTGCAATCGGTTCATCGTCGGTTATCACACATTTTATTTTCATAGGGTGTCAGTTCAATGGTGAGTTCTGCAAAGAAAGTGTTTTCTTCGGGACATATCTTTAATAGGTGTCTGCCGGGATATAGAATGTTCAGGCGCTTCTTCATATTTTCAATTCCCAGGCCACTGCTCTTTTTACGGTGGGCGATTGCCGGTTGGTCTACAGAATTCCCGGCTGTAAAAACAAGCTTATTTTCAATAGCTTTCAAGGAAAAGTGAATCCAATAGGCTCCGCTGACATATTTGAAGGCATTTTCTACTAGAGGCTGGAATAGGAGAGGATGAATCTCCTGCGTGTGGAGGTGTTCGTCGTATTCCTCTGTAAGTACAAGTCGTTCACTCATCCGTAATCGCTGAAATTGGATGTATGCCTCCAGATAGTCGAGTTCCTGCTTTACGGTTACTTTTTGCTTGATGTCATACAGTTGATAGCGCAACAGTTCGGAAAGTAGCTCAATGGAGTGCTTGGCCTGCATGTTGGAGTCTTCTATCTGGAAATAGATGGTGTTCAGCGCATTGAAAAGGAAATGCGGATGATATTGTGATTTCAGTAGTTTGAGTTCTGTATCCAATTGCTCGTTTCGGAGCTTTTCCAACAGCAAACTCTGGTGCTGGTAGTAATTGGATATTTCCTTGTTGCGGATGATTGTATAGTATAGTACGTTGAGGGGAACATAGATAATATTGACTAAGATATAGTCACTTATAGGTTGTCCTAATTCTATGAGTCCTAACGCGTAGGTGATTGATAGGGTAACGTTGGTCGTTATGAACAGTCCGAGTGTTATGTACGAATACTCTTTGCCTATGGATATTTCTTTTCTGAATATGTATTTATGAAAGATGTTCCGGAGGCAGTAATCCACTATATAGCAAAGTAATATGGTCAAGAGCAGGGCACGTAGCTGGTTGTTGAAGTCAGGCCACCACTCGGTTCCCCGCGAAGGGTCCGTTGCCAGCCTTAGGAAATAGAACTCAATTACTCCTAGGATTAGGGGAGATATCCAACGCAGGAAATGCTTCATTCGGAATTGTTTTAACTGGTTACAAATTTATCCGTTTACTTTCACTTATACTATTTTTAGGGGTAAATTCTTTCGGTGTCTCTCCTTTGTGGAAACGGAAAGAAAAGCCTACGCCCAGTTTCATTCGCATTTTCTCTTTATACCATCCTTGCTGGGTGGTGCTGAATACATCTATGTGTATGTGGCGTGAGGAGAATAGGTTCTCGGCAAAGAGGCGTAATGTCCCCCGGTCACCGAACATACTTTTGCTGATTCCCCCGGATACGGACCACATGGGGAGATGATTGCTTGCCCCTGGGGTGTCTTTCCGTTCCAATAGCCGTTCAGCTCGGTTGTCCATCCTTGGGGCAGATGCAGTTGGTGGCCTATGTAGAGCATGGGAGTAAACTTTTTGTTCCGGTATTCGTCCCCATCCATTTGCCAGGCATACTTCCGGTAGATGAGGAGCAGGTTTGTATTAATCTGCCACCACGGGAACGGTTTCAGGTTGGCGGCACTCAGCCGTATACCTGCTGAATAGTCGGAGGAAAGATTCATGGGCAGTACCAATATGCGTTTGTTTTCTTCGGCCATGTAACTTTTAGTTATGGGATGACGGGTATAGGAAGCCAAGAGACTCATTCGATAGCGACTCTTCAGGATATAGGAGAATTCGGTGTTATGGGCGAGTTCCGGTTCCAGGCGGGTATTGCCTTGTTCATACAGATAATTGTCGTTAATGGTGACAAACGGGTTCAGGTCCCGGTATTGCGGACGTACAATCCGTTTGCTGTACAGAAAGGAGAGCTGGTGTATATCCTTCCACTGATATTGCATTTGCAGAAAGGGGAAGATATGGGTGTAGTGATTGGTAAAGGAAGAGTCTGCACGCAGGGTATTTCCTGCCAGTTCTCCTTTTATATTGGTATTTTCTACACGTATCCCTGCTTCCATCTTCCAGGATTTTCCGAAAGATGTATTCAACGTTATATATCCGGCGTTGATATTCTCATTGTAGATGAAGTGATTGTTCAGTGACAGTATTTCTTGCCAGTTGTCATATTCTTTATTACAATAGGTGGCGGAGTTATCGATGGATACAAAGGTAGTCTTGCCACCGATACCCAATGTCGTTTTCTCAGAGAGTGGTGCAACAAGGTTCGTTTGTCCGCAATAGATTTGAATATCCCCTTCCATGTCTCCCTTGAGTAGGCTGTTCCTATATATTTCCGAGGATTCTATGAGCGAGAAACTACTTTGCTGGTCCTGTTTGTCGGCGTTGCCGAACAATTGGAAATCAAAGGAAGCATCCCATTTCAGTTTGTTGGGAGATTGATAGCCGGTACTGATTCCGCCAATCAGGTTGTGCTGGCTTGCTCTCAGGCGGTTCCGGGTGATGGAGGAGGAATCTGGAGCTGCTGTGAGTGAATAGAAATCCGAGCCCAGCTTTTCTTTTCCCCGCCGGCTGATCGAGCTCCCGTTGAGATAGCCGTTCAGGTTAGTATGCGGAGTCAGCTCATAGTCGGCTGCAATCCTGAAGTTATGGGATTTATACGCGTAGGTACGATAGGCTTGCTGCCCCATATGGAAATCAAGGATTTGTTGGGTAGCCAAGTCTATGTACTCACGGGACATGGTGGTTTCGTTAAGGTCGATTCCCTCATAATAGGCATAATCGGTATATAGATTGAACTTGTTCTTGCGCAGGTTTAGATAAATGTTGCCATAACCGGAACCGTAGATGTACGCTTGATTGTAACCGGCATTCCCGCCGGCAACCAGTCCTTTTATATTTATCCTTTTTGTTTCAATGTTTATCACTCCCGTTTTCCCGGCTGCATCGAGATGGGAGGACGGATTGTTTATCGGTTCTATTTTCTCCACTGTCGACGCCGGGATACTTCGCAAGTAGTTTATCAGCGTTTCTCCGCTCAGATAGGTTGTCTTTCCATTCATCAGTACGTTGATGCCTCCTTGTCCGTCCAGCAGAATATTGCCGTTGCTTTGAATCTGCACGCCTGGCATCTGTCTCAATGCGTCGTACAGATTGCCTTGTGTACCCGAGATGGTAGCCGAGAGGTTGTAGACCGTTTTCCCGGCCTTCATCTCTACCGGTACTTTTTGTGCAGTAACGGTGATACCGGACAATGCATAGGAATCTTCCTCCATAAGAATCCTACTCAGTTTGGCGGTTTCTGTGTCGGTGATACTGAAAGGGATATAGCGAGTTTTGTATCCTACGGCCGATGTCTTTAACAGATAACTGCCGTTATGCCGCAGGGGTAGGGTGAAGTGACCTTGTTCTCTGGTGACAGTGCCTTGTACAAAGGAAGAATCCTTTGCATCCAGTCCCACTACGGTAGCTCCTTCTATGGGTAGTTGCTTACTGTCGGTTATTTCACCTTGTACCGCTTGTGCTTGAAGTATGGAGAAGGGCAACAGCAATCCCCACAAAAGAATCGGAATTCGTTTCATCATCATATCCATTTGTTTTCTGCACGAAAGTAGATATGAAGAGGGCGGTAATCAAATAAAAAGGATGAATGGCAGGAAATCCGTGATGAACGGTTGGTTTCTTATCTTCGTTTTACTATTCCCACGTAAACCAGCAGAATGACGTTCATCATCAGTGCGTAGATAATAGCAGGTATTGCAATGATGTCATTGTTGAATACAAACGGGCTACTGGCAACAGCAATTGCTTGTGCGGCATTCTGCATACCGATTTCTATAATGAGTGTACGTTGTTCTTTCCGGTTGAGATGCATGGACTTCGATAGCACTACGCCGCCTCCTATAGCCAGCAGGATAAGAATGGAGATGCAGAGGCCCAGTTTGCCGAATTGGTCGGTGATGGTAGCATGGTGCTGTATGAAGAAGATGGTTGCCAGCAGGATAAGTGCGGGAAAGGCTGTCTTGGACAATATCTTATGAAGCCTTTCTGCCATTTGCGGACGGTAGCGCTTCGTGAGTATGCCGGCTACAATGGGAAGAAGCATCAGGACCAAGTTCTGCATGATGAGGCTGCCTACGGGGAGATGGATATCTATGTCCAGATTGCTGTCTACAAAGTGTGTGGCGAATTCCATAATCACGGGGATAGTGAACAGCGTAATAATGCTGCTGCATGCCGTCAGTGATACGGACAATGCTACGTCTCCTTTGGCTATCATGGAGAAGATGTTGGATGAGCTGCCGCCTGGCGAGCAGGCTATGAGTATGATGCCGATAAAGAACAGAGGTTCGAGCTGGAAGACATGTCCTAAAGCAAATGCCAGTATCGGCAGTAGGATGATTTGGCCTGCCAGCCCGGCAATAATGGGGCGGGGGCGTTTGCGGAACAGTTTAAAGTCTTCGGTTTGTAATGTCAGTCCCAGTTCAAACATCAATAAGGTAAGAATGGGGAGGACTATCCATATTGCGTTCATAAGTCAAATCATTTTTGAGGCTGCAAAGATAGCAAATATTGTTGTATACTTTGCCATTTTGTCAGCCTTTGTCTGCCAAACAATCAGCTTGTTCGTTTGGCACGGTTTTCGTAAGTTGTTTATCGCTTGTTTAAAGCAAAATTACCATTATAACAAATGTATAACATATAAAACAAAAAGATTATGAACATTAAACCATTAGCAGACAGAGTGCTGATACTCCCTGCACCTGCAGAAGAAAAGACAATTGGCGGTATCATTATTCCTGATACAGCGAAAGAGAAACCTTTGAAAGGTGAAGTTATTGCAGTAGGCAACGGAACAAAAGACGAAGAAATGGTGTTGAAGGTTGGTGACACAGTGCTGTATGGCAAGTATGCCGGTACTGAACTGGAAGTTGAAGGAACCAAGTACCTCATCATGCGTCAAAGCGATGTGCTCGCTGTTTTAGGTTAATTTGTAAATTGTAAATCGTTAAAATGTAAATATAGTTATGGCAAAAGAAATATTATTCAATATCGATGCCCGTGACCAATTGAAGAAAGGTATCGACACACTGGCAAATGCAGTAAAAGTAACCCTCGGCCCTAAAGGTCGTAACGTTATCATCGAAAAGAAATTCGGTGCTCCCCACATCACGAAAGATGGTGTAACGGTAGCTAAAGAGGTAGAGTTGGCAGACGCATATCAGAATACCGGCGCACAGCTGGTAAAGGAAGTTGCTTCCAAGACCGGCGACGATGCAGGTGACGGTACTACAACTGCTACTGTTTTGGCTCAGGCTATCGTGGCCGAAGGTCTGAAGAACGTGACTGCCGGCGCTAGCCCGATGGATATCAAACGCGGTATCGACAAGGCTGTTGCCAAAGTGGTTGATTCCATCAAAGGCCAGGCAGAGAAAGTGGGTGACAACTATGACAAGATTGAACAAGTTGCTTCCGTTTCTGCCAACAACGATCCCGTTATCGGCAAACTGATTGCAGATGCTATGCGCAAAGTTTCCAAAGACGGTGTTATCACTATCGAAGAGGCCAAGGGTACTGATACTACTATCGGTGTGGTTGAAGGTATGCAGTTCGACCGTGGTTACCTTTCTGCTTACTTCGTTACCAATACGGAGAAGATGGAGTGCGAAATGGAAAAACCGTACATCCTGATTTATGATAAGAAGATTTCCAACCTGAAAGATTTCCTGCCTATCCTCGAACCTGCAGTACAGACCGGCCGTCCTTTGCTGGTTATTGCAGAAGATGTGGATAGCGAAGCGCTGACAACTTTAGTTGTAAACCGTCTGCGTTCTCAGTTGAAGATTTGTGCAGTGAAGGCTCCGGGCTTCGGTGACCGTCGCAAGGAAATGTTGGAGGATATTGCAGTGCTGACCGGTGGTGTTGTCATCAGCGAGGAAAAAGGTCTGAAGCTGGAACAAGCTACTATCGAAATGCTGGGTACTGCCGACAAGGTAACTGTTTCCAAGGATAACACGACCATCGTAAACGGTGCCGGTGACAAAGAGAACATCAAGGAACGTTGCGAACAAATCAAGGCTCAGATTGTAGCTACGAAGTCTGATTATGATAAGGAAAAACTGCAGGAACGTCTGGCCAAGTTGTCTGGCGGTGTAGCTGTTCTTTATGTGGGTGCTGCTTCTGAGGTTGAAATGAAGGAAAAGAAAGACCGTGTGGACGATGCACTCCGTGCTACCCGTGCTGCTATCGAAGAAGGTATCGTTCCTGGTGGTGGTGTAGCCTATATTCGCGCGTTGGATGCATTGGAAGGCTTCAAGGGTGACAATGTGGACGAAACCACAGGTATTGACATCATCAAGCGTGCTATCGAAGAACCGTTGCGTCAGATTGTTGCCAACGCCGGTAAAGAAGGTGCTGTTGTTGTGCAGAAAGTACGCGAAGGCAAGGCAGACTTCGGCTACAATGCCCGTACCGATGTTTATGAGAACCTGCATGCAGCCGGTGTGGTAGATCCTGCCAAGGTTACTCGTGTGGCTCTTGAAAATGCCGCTTCTATTGCCGGTATGTTCCTGACTACAGAATGTGTAATCGTAGAGAAGAAAGAAGATAAGCCTGAGATGCCGATGGGTGCTCCCGGAATGGGAGGCATGGGCGGAATGATGTAAGATCGTTTTCCCTGATTGCTTAATCAAATAGGAGAACCGCAGTATCTTTTTGATAGATACTGCGGTTTTTTTGTTCTATTTTCCTTCTTGATTATCAATAAAAAGAGTGTAATATTACAAAAGTGTTGCAAAAATGGTTCATTTTCATATCTTTTGTTCGTTTTTGTTGTTAGTTAAATAAAAAATCATATCTTTACCCTTCGTAAAGATAACCTAATCAACAAGAACTATTAACCTTTTTAATTGAAGAGAAAATGAACAAAAGCGAAATTGGACTAAATGCTGGGAAAGTTTGGCAGTTGCTTAGCGATTATACCAGATGGAGCTACGGTTCTTTAAAGAGGAAGTCCGGACTGAAGGACAAGGAGTTGGGAGCCGCATTGGGGTGGCTTGCCCGTGAGGACAAGATTGAAATTCATCAGGAAGAAGATGAACTTTATGTTTCACTAGGGGTAAATGTTTATATCGGATAAAGGAAACCGATTGAATGGATTGATTGAGGAGCACAGATTTCGCAGTGCGGAAGCATTTTCCGCCGGGGGATGAAATCTGTGCTCCTTTGTTTCTTCATGTTGCAGAATATTCTTTCCTTTGCACATTCTTTTCAATGAACAAAAACAGAAAGACTATGAGAAGTTTTGCTTCAGACAATAATTCAGGCGTACATCCGTTGGTAATGGAGGCGCTGAACCGGGCCAACCGTGACCATGCTGTCGGTTATGGGGATGACCCTTGGACAGAGGAGGCTGTCCGTAAAATAAGGGAAGCGTTTACGCCGGATTGCGAACCATTGTTCGTATTCAACGGTACGGGCAGTAATGCGGTGGCTTTGCAGCTGTGTACCCGCCCTTATAATTCCATTATTTGTGCGGAGACCGCCCATATCTATGTCGATGAATGCGGTGCGCCTGCCCGCATGACAGGTTGTCAGATTCGTCCCATAGCTACTCCTGACGGCAAGCTGACGCCCGATTTAGTCCGTCCTTATTTGTGCCACTTCGGCGAGCAGCATCATTCGCAGCCCGGAGCCATTTATATTTCGCAATGTTCGGAGCTGGGCACTGTCTATAAGCCGGACGAGTTGCGGGCTTTGACGGATTTGGCCCATCGGCATGGCATGTATGTCCATATGGACGGAGCCCGTCTGGCAAATGCTTGTGCAGCCTTGAATCTTGGCTTTAGGGAACTGACAGTGGATTGCGGGATAGATATTCTTAGCTTTGGCGGTACGAAAAACGGACTGATGTTGGGAGAAAGCGTGGTTGTCTTTAACCCGGCCTTGAAGAAGGAAGCTTATTTTGTGCGCAAGCAGTCGGCACAGCTCGCATCCAAGCTCCGCTATCTGTCCTGCCAGTTCACTGCCTACCTGACGGACAGCCTTTGGCTGAAAAATGCCACGCATGCCAACCGTATGGCAAAGATTCTTTACGACGGATTGAAGGAGTTGCCAGGTATGCATTTTACGCAGAAGGTGGAAAGTAACCAGCTTTTCCTTACGATGCCCCGTCCGGTGATTGACGAGCTGTTGAAGGACTATTTCTTCTACTTCTGGGATGAGGCCATCCACGAAATCCGTTTTGTAACCTCTTTTGATACTACGGAAGAAGATATCGGGCAATTGCTGCAATCGGTAAAAAGGCTTCTCTGAAATATATAAAAGCTCCTAACCTTCACAGGCTGGGAGCTTACTTCGAAACTTTCCCCTCTTGGGGCAGGGGAAAGTTTACTGAAAACAAACCGATTGAATATTTACCTTAAATAGCTTTGCACGATAACCTTTTTAACTAACCTTTTCAATAAATCCTTGTTAGAGTATGCTTATATACCGACAGCCTCGCGGACCGGTACAAAAGTGTAGCCTTTTCGTTTCAGCGTCTTAATCATCTTGTCCAGATAGCCATTATAGAACTTGTCTGTGCGGCGGTCGTCCGTTCCGAAATGTATCAGCATCAGGTGTCCGTTCAGACCTTCTTTCTTTTCCACCTCCATAATCTTGTCGTAGATGAATTTGCTGCTCCGGTACTTCTGTCCCATGTCCGGAGTGGTGTAGTCGGCATTGCTCATGGTGCCAGGGTATAGTTGATAACTTGAATACCCATATTCTTTGCCCAGGCGGATATTTCCTTGTTATAGTATTCGTAAGGAGGAATATAGACGGGAGCGTCCTTGTATTCGATACCTGCCTTGCGGAGAGTCTCGTAGCTTTTCATCATATCGTTCTCAAACTCTTCGCGGGTGACCAGCAGAGAATCACGGTCTTCCCAAGGCATGTACAACAGATGTCCGTAACTGTGGCTGCCTACAAAATGCCCTTCGTCGAGCAGGCGTTTCACTACATCGGGATAGAGTTCATAGAACTCTCCGGTAAAGAAGAATCCGCCTTTGATGCCATGCTTCTTCAAGGTGCTGATGATGGCATCGGCACCGTCTGCTTTGTCGGCAGCAGTGAATACAAGGGTGATTTGCTTTTTTGAGGGATCGGTGCGGATAATGCCTCCGTCCACATATACATTCTTGTCATTTGGGATACCGGCTTGCTTCATTCCATCCTTCTGCATGGCAGAGAGGTAGTACGTGAGGCAGGCGGTTCCGTCCATGGTAGGCTCATTGGTGGAATAGTCGTGGATGGCGTCGTGATATACCATCAGGTCCGGCTGGAAGCGTTCGTAGTCTTGTCCGGGAGTTCCGGGAATTCCCGTCATGTTGACACCGCGCAGGCTTTCGAAGATGGTACGATAGACAGGACCGTCCACTAGTCCGCCGGTAGTATTGCCCACGCCTGCATTCAGCAGTGAGGAGTGGGGTTGCGAGGGATAGTCTCCGTAAAGGGGAAGTTCCACAATCATGCTGGTTCCCCAAGGGTTACAGCCGAACAGCCAGTCGCGCAGGGAGGCTTCCATTTCGGCGTATGTGTCATCGCCGGTGATTTCACGGTACAGCCGGCATTGGGTCAGCATGGCGGTAGTCAGATTGTTGGAACACCAGATGTAGGGTATACCGTGCAGGAAGGGGCTTTCTACCGCTTTCTCGTACGTGCGTTCGATGCCCGTACGCATGTTGCGGATGAATTCCTTGCTGATGCGGCTGTTGTCCACTTTGGCAAGATGGTAGTGGCCCATGTTCATGAACGGATACCATTGGTAGTGGCGTGCACTGTCGGCGCCCATCCAGGGAGTCACCGGTTCGCGACGTCCGTATTCAAGGGCTTGGGCCAGATATTTGTTGTCGCCGGTGGCTTTGTACAGCTCCATGGCTCCCAGTTCCATATCGTCCACCCAGTTGTCCTCTTCGTAGATGTAGGGAGACAAGACAGAGGCAGTCTGGCATGCTCCCGGCTTCTTGACGCCTTCCTGATAGGCGGCATCGGCCTTGTCTTCGATTTCTGCTGCAAATTCAGGATAGTAGTCTTTCAATATCTTGGCGCCTAAAGCGAAGCAGGAGGCAAACTTGCCGGCAGTGCTTGCCACTCCGGTCGTTGCGTTCTTGAACTCTCCACGTACTTGCGGTTCGCCACTGCAAAAGTAAACGGGGCGTCCTTTACCCGGTCCGTAGCCGTAATCCACCCGGTCTTTGTTAGGTAGGCGCATTCCGGCATGGTCACGGTCGTCGGCTATCTGGTTGTACAGCTCGCCCGGAGCGGGATTCATCCGGTTCAGCCAGTCCAGTCCCCACTTGATTTCGTCCACGATGTCGGGAATGCCGTTGGCTCCCGGATGTCCGGCTGCATCATAGGCGTCACCGAATGATTCCGGATTTTCCTGATAGGCAAACATCATCTGGTAGATGGCATTGGCGGAAGTGGTGGTGTATTGCAGATAGTCCGTAGCATCGTGCCAGCCTCCGCGGACGTCTATATGTTGTCCGGTTTTGGTGGGGTGATAGACGATGTAGCCGTCGTGCACGTGGCAGCTGTCTTTCAGGAACGGATTATAGCCGCAGCGTTGCTGCCGCATGTAGTGCAGCAGGTAGTCTGCGGTACCGTTGTAGACTTGTGCATTGATGGGAAAACGGGGGGAGACCGCTTTGCCTGCTTTCAGATAATACGTGCCCGGTTCTGTGAAATCACTGAAGTTCAACCGGTAGGTACTCTTCATGCCTCCCATCTTGCCGGTGGCCTTGGCTGTGTTGAAGGTACGCACCACCTTTCCGGTGAAAGCGTCAATCAATGAATAATTTTCTACGTTTGTTCCTTCCTCGCTCATAAATACAGCGACTTTGACGGATTGCGGCAAATAGCCGAGTTGGTTGATTCTGATCCATTCGCCTGCTTTGCCCGGCAGGGCTACGAGAGCGAATATTACCGTTAGGAGCCAATAATTACTTTTCATAATGGGGGTTTTTAATCTAAGGTTGGGGATTATATATAAAACAAATTTTCCTTATTACAAATAAAGCATTTTCTGTCAATTTTAGGAAGATTTAGGATGAATAATTAGACGATATTAGGTGTCGTTTACACTATTTTGGTATTTTATAGACGTGAAATAAGTGTTTGGTTGAAACTAAATGTTTGTTTATCACGTAATTATTATGCTTGATGATGCTTTTTAATTTTCGTTTACCTATTTTAGTAATGTATGAAACAAATTGGCGTGTTATTTGTTTTATGGTATTTAGACAATAAAACTAATAGACTATGGCTTATATTGATTACTATCAGGTCCTTGGAGTGGACAAAAAGGCATCTCAGGATGACATCAAGAAAGCGTTCCGCAAGCTGGCGCGCAAGTATCATCCTGACTTGAATCCGAACGATGCTACGGCCAAGGATAAGTTTCAGGCTATCAACGAGGCGAATGAGGTGCTGAGTGATCCTGAAAAAAGAAAGAAATATGATGAATATGGTGAACACTGGAAACATGCCGACGAGTTTGAAGCGCAGAAGCGGGCACAGCAGCAAGCCGGAGGATTCGGGGGATTTGGCGGTGCCGGTTTTGGAGGTTCCGGTGCAGGATTTGGTACGGACGGAGGCGGTACGTATTGGTATTCTTCCGACGGTCAGGAATTTTCGGGCAGTAATGCCGGTGGTTTCTCGGACTTCTTCGAACAGATGTTCGGTCATCGTACGCGCGGCGGAGGCGGTGCCAATGCCGGTTTCCGCGGGCAGGATTATCATGCGGATTTGAACCTCTCGCTTCGTGAGGCTGCGAAGACTCATAAACAGATATTGACGGTGAATGGCAAGCAAGTGCGTATTACCATTCCGGCCGGTGTGGCCAACGGACAGGTCATCAAACTGAAAGGCTATGGTGGCGAGGGCATCAACGGAGGTCCTGCAGGTGACTTGTACATCACGTTTGTGATTCCGGACGACTCGGTATTCAAGCGTTTGGGAGATGATTTGTATGTAGATGTGACCGTCGACCTTTATACAGCTCTGCTGGGTGGCGACCAGTTGGTGGATACTTTGGATGGTCAGGTGAAGCTGAAGGTGAAACCCGAAACTCAGAATGGGACTAAGGTACGTCTGAAGGGTAAGGGCTTCCCCATATATAAGAAGGAGGGACAGTTTGGCGATCTCATCGTGACTTATTCCGTGAAGTTGCCGACAAACCTGACGGAACAGCAGAAAGAGATGTTCCGTAAAATTCAGAGTATGAACTAATGAAAGGAGAACGGATTATGCAGAACGAATGGATTGTCATCAGCGAATATTGTGACAAGTGTCATATAGAGCCCACTTTTATTGATATGCTGTGCGAAAGTGGACTGATAGATGTGGAGCAGGAAGGTGGAGAGCGTTATCTGCCTTTCTCCGAGTTGCCGGATGTGGAACGGTACAGCCGTATGTACTACGACCTTTCCATCAATATGGAAGGGATTGATGCCATCCACCATCTGCTGGCAAGGATGGAAGAGATGCAGCGGGAGATACACTCGCTGCGCGGCAGGCTGAGGCTGCACGGAGAGTATTAATTTTCCTTTCGTCTCTTTGAGAGCTTTTGTCCTTTTAAGAAGGGGCAAGCAGGAGGAAGTATTTCAAAAAAAACAAGCGGGCACCGGAGTAGCTAAACTCCGGTGCCCGCTATATTTGTCTTGTCAAGCAATGCGTTTACTTGCGGTAGCTTTCTAGCTCTTCTGCCTTGAACTTACGGATGAAGTTAAAGTGTTTTTCCACTTCTGCTTCTGCGTAGTTCACATACACCAGAGCCGACTTGCCGAACAGTTCGGGAGCCTTTGTCGCGTCCTGGATGATGAGGTGCGACATGATACATACCGCAGCCATCTCATAGAGGCGACGTGCCACGAAGTCCAGCAATTCTTGGTTCTGTGCCTCTTTCACCGCATTGGTGCAGGCTTCGAACTTGTTGGTCATCTCTTTGATGCGGTCCATCAACGGTTGCATTTCTTCGCTGCACGGCACTTGCTCGTAGTCGCGCAAGGTGGCAGAGTATGAGCCGTTTGTTACATAACGGATAGCGGCTACGGTTTGCAACTGAGTAGTACCTTCGTAGATAGAAGTGATACGTGCATCACGATAGATACGTTGGCAAGCATACTCCAGCATGAAGCCCGAACCGCCGTGAATCTGGATGCTGTCGTAAGCATTCTGATTGGCATATTCAGAGTTCATACCTTTTGCCAGCGGAGTGAAGGCGTCGGCAAGTTTGGCATACTTCTTTTGTTCCTGGCGTTCTTCCGGAGTCAGTTTGCGTTCGCGAGCAATGTCGTCCAGCGCTTTGTAGATGTCCACGTAGCGGGAAGTCTGGTACAGCAAGGAGCGTCCTGCATCCAACTTGGCTTTCATAATAGCCAGCATGTCATATACAGCCGGGAATTCGATGATAGCCTTGCCGAACTGCTTGCGGTCTTTGGCATAAGCCAGACCTTCGTTGTAGGCAGCTTGTGAAAGGCCTACCGACTGTGCGGCAATACCCAGACGGGCACCGTTCATCAAAGCCATAACGTATTTAATCAAACCAAGCTTGCGGTCGCCGCAAAGTTCTGCCTTTGCATTCTTGTAAACCAGCTCGCAGGTGGGAGAGCCGTGGATACCCAGCTTGTTCTCGATGCGGCGCACGTCTACACCGCCTTCATTCTTATCGTAGATGAACATGGACAAGCCACGTCCGTCTTTGGTACCCTCTTCTGAACGTGCCAGTACGAGGTGGAGATTGGCGTCACCGTTAGTAATAAAACGCTTCACGCCGTTCAGGCGCCAGCAGTTGTTGGCCTCGTCATAGGTCGCTTTCAGCATTACGCTCTGCAAGTCGGAACCGGCATCCGGTTCTGTCAGGTCCATAGACATGGTCTCTCCGGCGCAGACACGCGGTATAAAACGGCTGTGCTGGTCTTCGTTACCGAATTCGTAGAGCGTTTCGATACAGTCTTGCAGTGACCAGATGTTACCGAAACCGGCATCGGCGGCGGCAACGATTTCGGCACACATGGTGTACGGAGTAATCGGGAAGTTCAAGCCACCGAAACGGCGCGGCATGGTCATACCGTTCAATCCGGCTTTTACCATGGCGTCGAGGTTCTGCTTGGTGCCGCTGGCATATTCCACACGGCCGTTGGCACAGTGGGGACCTTCTTCGTCCACGCCCTCGGCATTGGGAGCGATAATCTCTCCGGTAATCTCTCCGGTGATTTCAAGTACCTTGTCAAAAGAGTCCATAGCATCCGCATAGTCCTGCGGGGCATAGTCATACTTGTCTTTGTCTTGGTAACCGCGTTCTTTCAGTTCGCAGATACGTTCCATCATCGAGTTGTTCAGATGATACTTCAATTCGGGAACTTCGGTATAAAAATTTGCCATAATTTCTTGGTTATTTAGGTATTCTGAAGTATAGGGGTATGGTGAATTTCACCCGCTTGGCCTTTCCGTCCTGATAACCGGGCGACCAGCGGTAGACGTCGGCAATGGCCTCGAAAGCGCGTATGGCTTCTTTGTCGATGTCATAGCGCACGGACTGGAGAATTTGGGGATGGGTCATCTTGCCTTCTTCGTCTACAACGAATCGCAGGATTACCCTTCCTTCTGCCTTTTGCTTCCAGGCGTCTTCCGGATATTTGGTAACATTGGCCACCAGTTTCATAAGGTTCTCTATTCCGCCGGGGAAGGATGGAAACACGAAATACGGCTGATGTTCCATTTCAGTTCCGTGTTCGTCGAACATCTTTCCACCGGTACACTGATTCTCTGAATAGTGTTCCTCTCTACGGAGTTTCCCGTCAGGATAGTACTGCAGGAGTGTTCCGTCAAGTTTCCCATCGCTGTAGCTCCGGGCCAGATGTATGGCACCGTCGGGATAATACACCATGGTCTGCCCCTCCAGGCGGTTGTCTCTATATACTTCTGTCAGGCTGTCCTTGCCATTTGCATAGAATGATGTATGCAGGCCTTCCCTTATCCTTTTGCGGGGATTGCTTTTGTATTCGGAGAAATGCCAGACATCCTTCTTCTGTCCTTCCAAAGCATACTCTTCCACCTTGATGCACTTCTTGTTTATCTTGGAAACAAGAGCATACCTGACTGCCTGGATGGAGTCGTCCGTCCATTGGTAATTCTTGTCCAACCAGAGCTTTTTTTGAGTGATAGCGGAAGATATACCTGAAAGAAGAACAAATATAAGAATCAGCTTCATGATTACCTTTATTGTTATTTACTGTGTGATTTATAATATTTTATCATCTTCGGGATAACCTCTTCCACCGCACCGTTGATGACATAGTCGGCAATCGTATTGATGGGAGCGTTCTCGTCATTGTTGATGGAGATGATAATACCACTTTCCTGCATACCGGCAATGTGCTGGATTTGTCCGCTGATGCCGCAAGCGATATACAGTTTGGGGCGGACAGTGACGCCGGTCTGGCCAATCTGGCGGTCATGGTCGGCATAACCGGCATCGACGGCAGCACGGCTGGCACCTACCTCTGCATGGAGTTCTTTGGCAAGCTCGAACAACATGTCAAAACCTTCCTTGCTTCCCATGCCGTAGCCGCCGGCAATCACGATGGGAGCGCCTTTCAGGTTGTGTTTTGCTTTTTCTACGTGGCGGTCGATGACTTTTACCACATAGTCCGTCTCGGGCACGTACTTGGCAACGTCGTGGTTGATGACTTCGCCTTATAGTCAGCGTCCAGTATCTCTTTCTTCATCACACCTTCGCGAACGGTTGCCATCTGCGGACGGTGCTCGGGATTCACAATCGTGGCAACGATGTTACCGCCGAATGCGGGACGGATTTGATACAGCAGGTTCTCGTAAACCTTGCCTTCCTTCTTGTCTTCGTGGTTGCCGATTTCCAGTGAGGTACAGTCAGCAGTCAGTCCGCTGGTCAAAGCGGAAGAAACGCGCGGACCGAGGTCGCGACCGATAACGGTGGCGCCCATCAGGCAGATTTGCGGCTTTTCTTCTTTGAACAAATTGATGAGGACAGAGGAGTGGGGAAGGGAAGTATAGGGGAACAAGCCCGGAGCGTCGAATACGTGGAGTTTGTCTACTCCGAAAGGCAATACTTGCTTTTCAATGCCTGCCAGATTGCTTCCGGCAGCAACTGCCTCCAGTTGACAGCCCAACTGATTGGCTAATTTACGACCTTTGGTCAAGAGTTCGAGACTGACGTCGGCAACTGTTGTGCCTTCTATCTCTAAATATACAAATACATTATTCATAATCTTATCCTATCGTATGGTTGGCTAACAGTTCAACAATCAAATCTTCCACATCCTTGTCGCTGCCCGTCAGCGTTTTGCTTTCTTTGGCCTGGAATGAGATGTTCTGAATGGTCTTCACCTTGGTAGGCGAACCGCTCAGACCGCATTGTGCAAGGTCGCCGTTCACGTCGGCAACACTCCATTCCGTGATGTTCAGATAGGGATATTTCTCGTAGAGGTCGGCGTAGGCAAGCTCAGCGCCTTCCTTGGTGATGGCAGCTTTTTCCTGGGCACCGAGGGCACGTTTGTACTTCTGCACCAGTTTGGCATTGCGCGGGCGGCAGGGAGCGGCACTTCCGTTTACGGTGATGACTATGGGCAGGGGAGCCTCAACGGTTTCCACACCACCGTCGATATGACGTTTCACGGTAATCTTCTTGGCAGCTTTATCCACGTTCAGAATCTCTTCTGCGTAGGTCACTTGCGTCAGCCCCAGCTTTTCGGCAACCTGCGGGCTACTTGGGCGGTATCACCGTCGATGGCCTGGCGTCCGCCGATGATGACGTCATAGTCGCCTATCTTCTTGATGGCTGTGGCAAGGGCATACGAAGTGGCAAGCGTATCGGCACCTGCAAAGGCGCGGTCGGTCAGCAGATAGCCGTTGTCGGCACCACGGTAAAGTCCTTCACGAATAACTTCGGCTGCACGTCCCGGTCCCATGGTCAGGATGGTAACAGTGGAGCCGGATGTTCATCTTTCAGTCGGAGAGCCTGTTCAAGAGCGTTCAGGTCCTCGGGGTTGAAGATGGCAGGGAGTGCCGCGCGGTTGATGGTTCCGTCGGCTTTCATGGCATCTTTCCCAACGTTGCGTGTGTCGGGAACTTGTTTTGCCAATACAACAATTTTCAAACTCATGCTATTAATTATTAGTATTAGTATTTCTTTGTATGTCAGTACCGGGAATAAGAGTAGTAGAATCCTGCTACTGAAATTGGCCGGTTAACTCATTATCAGCCTGCAAATTTACGGAAAGAGTTGGGTTTGACAAGAAAATGGGGTGAAAAATGCACAAGTTGAGGGATTTTGCGCAAATATCAGTTGGCTCTATATCTGTAAAAAAGGTAATAAAACCGGTAATTTATCTACCTTTCCGTTCCCGTTTCCTCTGTACTTTTGCAGCGTCCGGATGAGGCCTGCACGGACGGGCAGCATCGGATAAACAAGCATCGCTACTTAAATGTTATTATAGAATATGTATATTGAAAAAGTAAATTCCCCTGCTGACGTGAAAAAGTTATCAGTCAGCGAAATGAACGGATTGGGTGGAGAAATCCGCCAGGTGTTGTTAAACAAGTTAAGCTCCCACGGAGGACACGTAGGTCCCAACCTGGGAATGGTAGAAGCCACCATAGCTCTGCATTACGTGTTCGATTCACCAACGGACAAGATAGTCTATGACGTGTCTCACCAAAGTTATACCCATAAGATATTGACAGGCCGCCGGGCAGCGTTTATGAATGCGGACGAGTATGACGAAGTCTCCGGATATTCCGAACCGTCGGAAAGCGAGCACGACTTCTTCGTCATCGGGCATACCTCTACCTCCGTCAGTCTGGCAAGCGGGCTTGCCAAGGCGCGTGACCTGAAGGGGGAGGCGGGTAATGTGATTGCCGTCATCGGCGACGGCTCCCTGAGTGGCGGCGAAGCTTCGAAGGATTGAATGTAGGTGCCGAACTGGGCACGAACTTCATCGTCATTGTCAACGACAACCAGATGTCCATTGCCGAGAATCATGGCGGGCTTTACCGCAACCTGCAACTGCTGCGCGAAACGGAGGGCCAGGCTCCCTGCAACTATTTCAAGGCGATGGGTTACGACTACCTCTACGTGAAGGACGGCAACGACGTGCAACGGCTGATAGAAGCTTTTGGCCGTGTGAAGGACATCGACCATCCGGTGGTGGTGCATATCAACACCTTGAAAGGAAAGGCTACCGCCTTGCCGAGGAGCAGAAGGAACGCTTTCATTACAGCATTCCCTTCAGCCTGGAGACCGGAGTGCCGACGATAGACTTCGGTGGAGGTGAAGACTATGCCGACCTAACCGCCAACTATCTGCTGCAGGAAATGAAGAAAGACCCCACCGTGGTGGGTATCACGGCAGGCACTCCCACCGTGTTCGGCTTCACCGAAGAGCGGCGCAGGGAAGCGGGAAAGCAGTTCATCGACATGGGCATTGCCGAAGAGCAGGCTGTGGCCATGGCATCGGCCATTGCCGCAGGCGGGGCCAAGCCGGTATTCGGGGTATATAGCACCTTCATTCAGCGTGCCTACGACCAGATGTCGCAAGACCTCTGCATCAACGATAATCCCGCACTGATACTCGTCTTCTGGGCCAGCTTGTCCAGCATGAACGATGTGACGCACCTCTGCCTCTTCGACATCCCGGTCATCGGTAACATCCCCAATATGGTCTATCTGGCACCTACTTGTCGTGAGGAGTATATGGCAATGCTGGAGTGGGGCATCCGCCAGACGGAACATCCGGTTGCCATTCGCGTGCCGGCCAATGGGGTTATCCGCAGGAATATAGAACCGGAGAAGGATTACGGTAAGACGCTGAACCGTTATGAGGTGTCCCATCGTGGAGAGAAGGTCGCCATATTGGGACTGGGCTCTTTCTATCAGTTGGGCGAAGCCGTGGCTGCCCGGTTGAAGGAAGAGAAAGGAGTGGATGCCACGCTTGTCAATCCCCGCTACATCACGGGTGTGGACGAGGTTTTGCTCGATGACCTGAAGCGCGACCATACACTGGTCATTACTCTTGAGGACGGAGTGCTGGACGGTGGCTTTGGCGAGAAGATTGCCCGTTACTACGGTCCGTCGGATATGAAGGTGCTGAACTATGGTGTGAAGAAAGAGTTTATCGACCGTTACGATGTAGAGGAACAGTTGAAGAAGAACCGGTTGACGGTTCCGCAGATTGTGGAGGATATCTGTAGGTTGGGGTAGTTCTTTGTTTTATTCTTTCACTTGCTTCATTGTTCTCCTCTATTTCCCTATTCTTAGAGTTTTCCCATGAATAAGGAGATAGAGGAGAATAATGAAAGAGGTGGAAAAACTTACTATTTATAAATCGTGTTCAACTATGTTCTTGAAATTGCTCCATCCCGGAGCCGTTTCATACAGTTCTTTCGTCCCGGAAGGAACGGACAAGGTTTGACCTTCAGGAACGATCTTCAAAACGGGAGGGATCTCCCAATCAAGATATAATGAATCTACATGGCAGCTTTTGAATGCAAGTTCTGAAATACAGGTCAGGCCAATCGGAAGATACAAGGACTTTAGTCTCGTCCCCGTTGCAAAAGCATAGTCGCCGAGCGATGTCAATTTTGAAAATGGAGTTATATTAATCTCTTCCAATTCAGAACAACCTTTAAAGGCATATTCCCCAATGATAATCACATCATCAGGTATGTTGATTCGTTCCAATCCTGTGCAGCCTTGGAAACAATGCGATCCGATTTTTTCCAAATATCCCGGTAGCTCCAATGAAACGATGTTGTCAACGTTGGCAAATGTTTCTGAGGATAGGGAGGCTTCTTCAATAAAAGGCAGATTGTCGGGCAGGTCTATCTCCAAATCGGAATAATAAGATTGGTATCCCTTGAAAATGTAAGTTTCATATAAATCCAGTTGGAGCGGATAAGACCGGGCAATTAAGCCAGACAAGAAAAGCCTTTGTTTGAGCACATATAAATCCAAGGTGTTCAGACTACCGGAAATTGTAAGATTGCGTATGTGGCGTATGTTGGCTTCTTCGTCTCCCAGCAATACATACAGGCTACCAGCTTCGACAGCCGGTATTACCACGTCTGGAGAAAAAGTAGCGGGTTGTTGGCGCACGCTTATTGATGAATGCTTTATGCCATCCACGTAAACATCTATGAACGCTATTCTCCCCAACCCCTCATTGGGCTCTATGGAAAGTTGCAATTGCACTTTCCCTTCCTGCTCTATGGTGTCGCATTTTATCCATATAGGTCGGTCAAACCTCAAAGAAAAAGTCAGCTTTCCGTTGGATGTAAATTCTATTTCTTTCGTCTGCTCCTTTTCCCCGACTACATAAGCGTCATACGCGGTGTTCACCGTTCCTTCGGGCGTTGGATGACGTTGATGGTGAAACTGGCATCATCTACCGTTACATGGATGGAAGCTTCTCTTTTGTCGAACGTGGGGTTCTTGGCACAATGAATCGTAATCTCCCCATTCCCATTGTCAATGAAGCCCTCCGCGTTCAGCCATTCCGGTTCATCCAATGTCAGATAGTCGATGGATATAACGGGTTGCGCGTCCTTGTTGGTAGTGAAGAACAGGTCGGCATTTCCGCCATTGACAGAAAACTCCAGTTTATTATTGATTAGCTCCTTGCTTCCGGAATCAAAAGTCAAGATAGTATCGTTTTCGTGGCTGCAAGAGAGGAGGAGTAGTGATAGGAGGGTGTATAGGGTTAGATAGATTGTTCTTGTCATAGTGTTTCTGTCTTTTAGTTGATAATGTCGTGAAGTTATAAAAATGAGAAATTATATAGTAATTTGTTTCTGTTTTTATAACTTCACGAATTAGTTAGATTAAAGTCCGATAATGGTATAGTAATTAGCCAAGGATGACATGGCAATCTTTTTTTCGGGTAGATTTTCCACCCAATCGCGGATACCATAATCGTCTAAAACTGCATCTTCATCCCATTCTGAGATGTAATAAGAAAGTGCTACCTTAGCTTCCGGCATATAGATATATCCCATGTTCCCATCTACTATAAATTTATAAGCTTTGGTTTCATCGAAATTATCCAAACGAATACAGACGGGATTTCTATCTCTTGGGTCTAACCATGTTTTTTCAAAACCAATATACTTTATGCCATTGAAGTACTCTTTCTTTTGTGCTGCAATACTGGATAAACGAGACCTATAGTAGTCATTGTCCGAATTTTGTTTTAATTGCACATTAGACATTTGCTTGTATTTCCCATCGCTCAAAACGATGTAATCACCTTGGCGTGTAACTAACACTGGGGCAATCTCATACAGCCGTTGTCCTTCTGCGGAACGTGCATAAACTCTAAGCACCTCTATATGGGGTTCTGTAAAGTCTGTCAAAGACTCCAGATAATCACAAGCAGTGTCATCGAATCTATTTTGGAAATTTTCTTCCAATACAAAAGCGGACAATGGCATTAATCCTTCATCGGTAATATCAATCATTGTATGTGTGTTTACGTCAGACAATGAGGACTGCCATGAAGATAAATCAACTGAAAGATTTTTCAAATCAACAGGTCCAACAATTGCATTGTTATAATTTCTGCCACCATAAGTACGAATTTGTACCATGGTATTTTGTATGCTTGATTGTGACGTAGAAACATGACCATTGTTAAGTTTGAATTTTAATGATGCTGAGACACTGCTGCTGTCGTTGTTCCAAGTAAAAGAGGCGGCAATACTATCTTGCAGGTTCTTTTCATGTAATGAATAGGATGCTCCGGCTTTTGTTTTTGCAGCATATAAAGCTAATGCTTTACCTCCCGTATCATATCCAATGAGTACATAAGGTCCGTATTGGTTTATTATTTCGCCTATTGTTGAACCATATAACGCTTCTTTAAATTCTTTTGTCAGACATTGCCGTGCGTAGATTCTTCTGCTACTACTTACGCAGTCTAAGGCAAAACGGCTATCACGTATAAGAATATCTAACTCACCATACACGGACTGATTGGATGAAGTATAAGCAGATTTAAAGACTTCTGTGGTTGTCTTTTTCCTACCTATCTTGAACAATCCTAAATTTAGGCTAAAGCCATGAGATGTTTTTTTTGTGATGCTTGAACTATCGGTAAAATGTTCAAAATCACTAAAAGTAAATTTATCCGTGACTTTATCATTCAGATAATGAGAACTAATCCTATTATTGCCTAATGCTTTTACCTTTTCGATATCAATTATCTGAAAGCCAACATTGGCATAGTCACCTATGATGCCATTTCCTGCTTTATAAGCAGAACCTAAAAGTTTCTCACTATTGCCTATTAAGGCTCCGGTTTCGGAAGAGGCTCTGCTTTTTACTATTAATGGTCTATGACGTCCATTTACATCAGGCATAGATGGCGATCTTGGTATAATTTCAATCTCGGTATCAAGTATATTACTTGATTTTTCGGTCAAATCAATCAGTTCTCTCTCTTGGCATCCCATGCAAATTGAAAGCATGAGCGTCACAATTGTTGAATATTTGATTGTTTTCATTTCTTTTAAAGTATTACTCGGGGAATAGAATCGATTATAATAGGTTTGGGACCCGCAATTATGATAGGATCGTCCGGATCTCCAATACTAGTGTATGCTGGATCATCATATTGGGGCTTTATTTGGTTAGGATTTTCGTATAAAAGTGCAGTCCAAGTTCCGGTTATTTTTACTTCTCTTACATTATTGTTTTTATCTGTTATTTGAGCTTTTGCTATGAATTTTGTAGAAATATTGTATTTGATAAAATGGGCCTTTACTTTTATATTCTTTTTTGCAGGGCAATTAAGCTTCAATATATACGAAATGGGTCTGCTTGTATGATGAATGGATGGACTTTTAAATGGAACTTGGCTATGTAGTTTTGAATTTTCCGATGTAGGAAGCATCATGTCTCTTCCGCTTACCCTGGGACATGCTATAATTGTATCTCTTACATTTATTTTTAGAGTGTTATTATTCGTATTGTAGTAAGAGCTTTCTAAGGCATTGAAATTAAACTGAATATCCACTTCTTTTTTTTGTGAGGATAAATTTTGCCCAGTTCCATAGTGATCTTCTATTTGCTCATATATCTGTGCATTATCAATATCGTATTCAATTGAAACCAGTTTGAAAGATTGACATGGAGTTATGATAAAGTTTTGTTGCTCCTTATTTGCGTCTGGTTTAGCAAATCCAAGTTTGTCATTTTGTATCGCCTCTATTGTATAATTGAAAACTGACCACATGTTATTGGGGTCGGCTTGCCCGAAATAAAGATTGTTTTGGATTCCAAAATAGCCTTTGTATCTTGTTGATGGAATTAAATTCCATCCCACGAAATCTGAATAGCTGGAATTGTCCTTTTGAGACATCAGAATTTTTACATTTGGAGTTTTGTCATAATGTCCTATCGTTATAGGTGTATTAGATTTGCAAGAATATATGAGGTATTGCATGCCACTTGATGGGGGCAGTACTTTTATGTAAAAATCATTTGCAGTATTTATTTGGGTTGTTATTCGGGATGTTCTTTGGGCAGTTCTATGAGTAGGAGTTGCCAACGTTACTTCTTGTCCTGCGCCTAAGCAACACCAACTAGTATGGCTGCTGTTTGCCCCTCCTGCCACACTTTTTACATTTATAGATACTGGTAATTCGCGGATTGCATATATGTTTGATGAAAAATAATCCTCATCATATTCAGAAGATGAAATGAATGGTGCATTCATTCGTTTGGGGCGGTTCAACATTTTCAGTTGCTCTGGAGTTGCAACAAGAGGAGTCAAAGGGTTGGAGATTGAATCTTCTAATACAGAACGAGTGAGAATATCTTGTTGTTCCATGTTCGATGTAAGGGAATTCAACATTTCATCTTGACTAGATTCGCAAGAAATAAAAGTCAAGATTGCCATTGCCATAAATAATAATTTTGTTTTTACCATAATGATAGTTTTTTATTAGTTACATGTATAAATAACTTTAAGATTAATTTTATTAAGAGATAAAATCTCCGGTAAAATCGTCCTTTCCGTCTGAAATGGAAAGTGTGTATTTGCAGGCAGTGAATCCTTCTAAAGGAATTTGCACTTTGCTACCATCAATCATCATAAGATAATCGGTGTAGATTACATTGCCTTTTTCATCTTTGACTTCTACAAGGATAGAATAGCCTTCATCAAAAAGCATCAAGGTGAGTTCATGAAGCTCGTCATCATAGGTGGCTTCGATGGGGATGGTTGGACCTAAACTTCGTTCTTCACATTTGCTCTTTTTTTTGAAATGGATAGCACGGACTTTAGCATTACTTGGTAAAGAAATAAAGCATACACATAATAATAGTGCGGTTTTTAGTCTCATCATAATACATTCGTTTTTTCAGTTAATGATGCTGCGAAATTATAGGAAATAATATTTTAATAGTGATTTTATCTTATTTCCTACTATACAATCGTATGCTGAAAATCAGATGATTATAAATGAGTTCCTATACAGATGCCTATATGAATGTTGGACTAAATACCAGTTTATTAGTGCTATATCTAATTCAATAAAATATCGACTAAAATATCATGTAGTGACTGGTCTTTAGGGGAGTCATTGTCCAACTTTTGCTTGATTCTACTGCGTTTCATCCAGACGGAAGAAGGATTGATGTTTAACAATACGGCTTCATTGTTCCCATCAAACCCTAAAACATGCAGGCAGCAATAGCGGCATTCTTCTTCGGATAGACCGGGGCATTGTTCATAAAGAGAGGCACGAAAGTCCGGATAGATTTTGCTTAATTCAATAACCAGCGTGTTCCAAAGTTTGTCCGTCAATAATGGTTTGTTATTATTGGGTTGTGGCTTTGCTAATAGCGATGAAAGTTTTTTGTATATTGCTGAGTTTTCTAAACGTTGTTTTTGTAACTCTTTGTATTTCTCAGATAGGAACAGAATCTTTTGTTGTAGTCTTATGTTTTCTTCTCTGTCCTCTTGTATGTTTTCCAAAGAGTGACGTGCTTCAAACAATTGTGCGGCAATTTCGGAACGTTCGTTATCTAAACTATTCAACTTTTCTTCCTGCCAATGCAGTTGCATTTTGGCATGTTTGCGATAAAAATAGAAAACTATGCTTCCTATAGTCAACAAGCTGACAGAAATAATCAGATAAATGAAAGAGCGTTGTCGAGCATTTTTCAGTCTTCCGTTTTCTTCTTGTATTTTAAGGTGATTATACTTCTTCTCTACTTCAAGAACTTTTGTGTTACTTTGATGGATAAACATAGAGTCTAAAAGATTTAAGCATCGTTCTTTAAAATGAAATGCTTTTGGGTAATCTTCTTTGGCTTTATAAATATTGGAATAGAAATCATTTAAAACAAAATCCATAGAGTCATTGGGAAACATTTTATCTACCAATTCCTTTGCTGCATCATACTTGCCGGAAGCAATATAAACGCCAGCTAAGCCTATTGAATCATTTACTTCTCTATAAATGTCAAGCGAGATAGCTTTTTTGTAATATTTTTCAGCTAAATCATAATGTTTTTGTAAATCATAAATGTTGGCATATGCGTTGGCTATGTTGTAATTCAATCTTTGGATGTTTAATAAATCGGCTATTGAATCAACTTGTTTCATAATGCTCTTTGCGTGTAAGAATGAATCTACAAAAGCGTATTGAGTAGCCAGATTCCTCATTGCATAGGCTTGACTTTTGAGGTTTCCTGCTTTGGAAAACAAAGAAGCGGCTTCTGTGTATTTTATTATAATTTTTTCGGGGGCATCGTATTCTTGATATAAGTCCGCCATATACGTACATATATATCCCGCTACATTGTACACTCCTTGCTCCTTGGCATAGTGCAATGCCTCTGTATACGTCTGCATTGCCAAATCCAGCTCTCCGTCTTCTACATATGCACGTCCCAAGAATAGTCCCACTTGTGCACGCTCTTCGGGCGAGCCGTGCTTGTCTATCCATTTCTGTGCCCGTTTCCATTGGTGGACGAAAAGGGTATCCGCGTGGGTGTAGTTCGTGGAACGACCGCACAGCATGCACCACCGGGCAAAATCGCGGTTGCCCAGTTCTTCGGGCTGGGGGATGCCTGCCAGCAACCGGGAAGCGCTGTCGGCATCGGTCGGCAGCAGGCGCTCGGCGGCATCGAGTATGGAACGGCGGGATGCGGTGGATTCGTCGGAGCATCTTGTTGCAAGCAGGCAGAAGAGCAGGAAGAGAGGGAGATAGAGTAGTCGTTTCATAATAGTTATGATCTGTTAAGTTAACAAAAGTACATAAAAATCTCAGGATTTTCACACCGGCAAGATAAAGAATCCGTTTTTTTCTTTAGAGAAAATGGAAAAATAACGGTCTGGAGAAGAAATACATGAAACTCCTTTAAATGAATGACGGTCCGTCGGGAACATGAGTGTCTGCGGGGCCGTACCATATCCCGCATCGTCGGATACCGGTAAAAAAGATGCCGGCATCCTATAAAAAAAGTTCCGGGAACCCATACTAAAATGTCTGAAAACAGGACGAAAGTTCTATCCCAAGCCTTGGGATAGAAAAACCAAACCTTGGGACGGACAGACCAAGCCTTGGGATACATGTCCGCAAGCCGGAGATAAGATTACTCATGCAACACTGAAGGGCAGCCTTGGACAAGGGTTCAACTGCCGATTCGCATAATATATAGAATTTCAACATGACCAAGTCGAGGTTTGCAGTCGTCAAGTTGAGGAATGCAATTTCCGACCTCAGCTTCAGCATCAGTCATCCTGTCCGCTTCCCGCTCAAACGTCTTTCACCATAAAGCGTTGTCAGCCAGATGATTTCTTGTAAAGGTGAAGGGTGTGGAACTTAGAAAGGACTGTTTAAATTTGGTTCCGCATTTCTTCAGCCATTCAAGCAGGTCAGACCGTATTCGGGCTGTGCCAACGCCTTCTCCGGCAGCAATCTGGAATTTCACCACAGAGGGCACTGAGGCGCACAGAGTTTTTTTGAATTATGAATAATTATGAATTGTCAATTAAAAAATAAGAGGGTGTGCCGAAAGCACATGAGCGCTTTCATAATGTTATAATATTAGGCGCGGATTACGCGGAACAACGCGGATTCAGTAAAATAAATCCGTGGAATCCGCGTAATCCGCGCCTGGAAGAAAGTGCTAAGAGGTTTTTTGACACCCTCTTACGAGTCTTTTCGCGCTCTCCTCTTATTTGATGCCCAGCTTCTTGGCAATATCCTTAGGCAGTGTATCCTTGTGCACAATGATGTTCATTGTTTTATAGCGCACGAAGGCTTTGGAAGCATACCACAGTCCTTTGTACTTTCCGGCTTCACCCCAAGAGTTCTTTACCATATAGTATTCGTTTCCTTCCTGGTCTTTGGCTATACCGTAAATCAGCATACCGTGGTCGTCAGTAGTTTCCCAGTTGTCGTATGCCAGCTGGCGCTCTTCTTGTGTGCACCACTTCTGCGGTTGGGGTTTGCTGTTCAGTTTCTTTTCTTCGGGTTTCATTTTCAGCCAGTGTGCCATGTCCGAACCGCTCAGTTCTTGCGCCTTTTCTGCGTCGGGCATTACGGCTACACCGTCGCGTGTGAAGCCTTGTTCGCTTACGTCGCTGCCCCATGCAATGGTGTAACCCTTGTTGATGGCATTGTCGAACACCTGCATCAGCTCGTCGATGGGCAGGTTGTAGGAAGAAGCCCAACGCCAGTTGTCCTGTATTTCGAGGATGAACGGCTGGTAGAACGGCTGGTGGGTATAGGAGGTCAGTGAGATGTAGTCGTCTGCATTCAGTCCGGTAGATTCATAGAAAGACTTCGGAGTGTATTCCTTGCCTTTGTAGGTGAACTTCTCGGGACGTTCGCCCAGATAGATGTCGTGGATAGCGGTAATGGCCTTCTTCCAGAGCGGATTCTTGTCCTTGTCTGCTTGCAGGCTGCGGTGTCTGCCTTTGGCAATGGCTGCCACTACGGCATCAGATACGGCTGTCAATTCGGTGTGGTTGCTCAGCGTGTCGCCATACATGACACCTGGACGCATTTCCTCTTCGGGCACCAGACCGAAAGTCTTCATACCATAAATTACATCGTAGAACGAACCGCCTTGTGAGAACGAAACGTCACCATGTGTACGCACTGCCTTGTCGGCACGGTCCAGATAAGTGTTGTGCACGATGTACATTTCAGAAAGGTCGTATTCGCCTTTGCCCATGCGGAGCAGTTCGGATTCGATGAATGCCAGTCCGGAATAGCACCAGCATGTACCGGCACGGTTTTGGTTCTTAACAGAAGTGATAGGATTTTCTTTTACGGTTGTAAAAATGAAACCTTCCTCTTTCGGAGTGTCTTGTGCTATTGTGTTTAAACTTAATAAACCCAATGCAGCCATCAGTATTGATTTCTTCATCATAATTAAAATGTTATAGATTTATAGTTGCAACTGCAAATATAGGCAGAATATCGTAAACAAAAGCTATCTTTGAAGCGTTAATTCTGACACTTATGGAGAAAATAATACGTATCGACGACCATAGCGGTCTTGTTTTGGAGGGCGGCGGTATGCGCGGCGTCTTCACTTGCGGTGTGCTCGACAGCTTTATGGATCGTGGCATTCGCTTTCCCTATACCATCGGCGTCAGTGCCGGAGCCTGCAACGGACTTTCTTATATGTCCGGTCAGCGCGGGCGTGCCAAGTACAGCAATATCGACTTGCTGGAAAAATACAATTACATCGGATTGAAGTATCTGTTGAAGAAGCGGAATATCATGGATTTCGACTTGTTGTTCCAGGAGTTTCCGGAACACATACTTCCCTACGACTACGAGGCATACTTTCATTGTCCCGAACGTTATGTGATGGTAACTACCAACTGCGAGACGGGCGAAGCGAACTATTTTGAGGAGAAGCGGAGTAAAGAGCGCGTCATTGATATTGTGCGTGCTTCGAGCAGTCTGCCGTTTGTCTGTCCCATTACCTACGTGGACAACATCCCGATGCTGGATGGAGGTATTGTGGACAGTATCCCTTTGATGCGTGTCCGTCAGGATGGATTTACCAATAATGTGGTGGTGTTGACGCGCAATCATGGGTACCGTAAGGAAATTCAGGGAACGAAGGTTCCACCTTTTATATATAAGAAATATCCGCTATTGCGTGAAGCCATCAACCGCCGCAGCATTGTCTATAATCAACAGTTGGAGCAGGTGGAACGGATGGAAGCCGCCGGGGAAATCGTTGTGATCCGTCCACAGAAGCCGGTAGTGGTAGACCGCATCGAGCGTGACATCAAGAAGCTGACGGAGCTTTATGAAGAAGGATACCGGTGTGCGGAACAGTTTGCTTTTCGTTTTTGATTCTGAGAGAGTATACTATGAGAGCTGGTGCAATTAGCATCTGCTCCCATATTGTTTTCATTCTTTTCTATTAATTTGCTGCTAAAGCTAAAGTTTATTTAGCAAAAAACACGCGTAGAATACCTTTAGAAAGGGGATGTATCAAAAATACCACCTTTCGTAACATTTGTTATAGGTGCAAATCCTGGTTTCGCTTAATTTTGCTGACACAAAACTCAATTGCAGAATTGGTTTATTATTAACTTTAAATTAATAGATATGTTGAAAAGCATTAGTCTCAGGCTTTGCACACTAATTGTGCTTCTCTTTGCGGGCATCTATTCCTTTGCCCAGCAAGTCCAGGTAAAAGGTACTGTCGTTGAAAAATCGAGTGGTGAATCCATTATCGGTGCTTCTGTCATGGAGGTAGGTTCCAACAGTAATGGAACAATTACGGATATTGACGGAAATTTCACTCTGTCTGTAGCTTCCGGTGCCACATTGTCTGTATCCTATATAGGATATAAAGCCGTTACAGTAAAGGCACAGCCCACTTTACGCATTGAGTTGACGGAAGATTCCCAGTTGATTGATGAAGTAGTAGTGACCGGCTATATGTCCGAGAAGAAGGCCAGTTTGACTGGTTCGGTGGCTGTGGTCAAGATGAAGGATGTAGCAGATATTCCTACGGGAAATGTGTTGTCGAGCTTGCAGGGACGTGTTGCCGGTATGAACATTACGACTGACGGCACACCGGGCGGTGGAAATACTTCTACATTGGTCCGTGGTAAGTCATCTTTCCGAAATGATGCCAATTCCCCGCTTTATGTCATTGACGGTGTGATGACCCGTGAGAACATCTCGTCTATCCTTTCTTCCAATGATGTAGAATCCATTCAGGTATTGAAGGATGCCGCTTCCGCTTCTATTTATGGTGCACAGGCTGCCAATGGTGTGATTATCATTACTACCAAACGTGCCAAGAAAGGGGAGACCCGTGTGGATTTTGATATGTCGTTGACTTTGCAGACTATCAATGTGGCTTTGATATGTTGAATGCAGATGAGTGGGGCCAGGTTTATTGGTCGGCTTATAAGTATGCCAATAATGGAGCTACGCCAAGCAGCGAAATATATGGTAATGGTGCAACTCCCCAACTTCAAGACTATATCGGCCTGAATGGAGCTAAAGTACATGCCGTTGATACGGATTGGCGCGATGTGGTTTATCGCACTGCTTGATGCAGAATTATAGTGCGACACTTTCAAAGGGCTCTGACAATGGTGCCTTCTCGTTAGCGTTGAACTATCTCGACCATGACGGTCTGGTAGAGAATACGAATTTCCAGCGTATCAATACCCGCATCAGTTCTAACTATCATTATCTTGACAATCGCTTGCGTATCGGCGAGAACGTTGCCATCAATCGTTGGACACAGACCCTCAGTCCGGCCGGTGTAGATGAGAATGCCATCAAACAGCATCCTGCCAAGACGGTTTATGATGAGAATGGCAATTATAACGATGCCATCAATGATGTTTTGGGTGATGCCCCCAATATGGCACGTTTGTTGGAGAATGAAAAACAGAACAAACATGATTACTGGCGTATCTTTGGTAATGCATTCCTTGAAATTGAACCGATTAAGAACCTGGTGCTGAAAACCAATTTCGGTATGAATTATTATGATGAAACCAACAAAACTTTTGAGCCGGCATGGGCACGCGATGAGGTCAATAAGCTGACTCAATCATCCAACAAAAGACTGGATTGGGTATGGACCAATACCGTGACTTATAGCAAAGCTTTTGGAAAGAACAATCTGACTGCACTTCTTGGTACAGAAGCCAAGAAGAACCATTCGGAATCCATGTTCGGTTATGGTACGGGACTGGCTGTAGAAGATGAAGATTATATTTATCTCGACGGTGTGACTGCCGGTAAGAATGTAGGTGCCGGTGCTTCCAATTATGGCATGGTGTCTTACTTTGGTAAAGTGAACTATGATTATGAAGGACGGTATTTGGCCTCTGTTACGGTGCGCGTGATGCTTCTTCCCGCTTGGCAAAGGGTAATAATGTGGATTACTTCCCTTCAGTGTCGGCAGGCTGGCGCATTTCAAGTGAGAAGTTTATGGAAGCGACCAGGGATTGGTTGGCTGATTTGAAACTACGTGCTTCATGGGGTGTCAATGGTAACGATATTATTGATAATGAGGCTCCCTATACAAAATACTTGATTAGTCTGAAGGATGCAAGCTACAACATGAACGGTGATGGAACGACTTTGGCTCCCGGTGGTTACAAAGTGAGGTCTACCAATCCCGATTTGAAGTGGGAGAGTACAAGACAGCTCAATATCGGTGTGGACGCCGCTTTCCTGAACGGACGTCTGAGTGCTTCTCTCGATTATTTTGATAAGAAGACAAGTGATATGCTTGTGGAGAAACCGTATATCGCTGTCATTGGCGAGGGTGGTTACTGCTGGTATAATGGTGGTACGATGAACAATAAAGGTTTCGAGATGGCACTGACCTGGAATGATAAGGTAAAGGATTTCCAGTATAATGTAGCATTCAACCTTTCATATTACAAAAATGAAGTGACAGAGCTGACGGAAGAAATTTACTATACTTATGGTGGCGGTAATGGGGTTGACAAGACTTTGGTTGGCCAACCGTTCGGTTCATGGATGGGCTTCAAGACAGATGGAGTGTTCCGTACCCAGCAGGAGGTGGATGAGTATAAATCCAAATATAATGTACAGTTTGGCGCTCCCGGAGTAGGACGTATCAAATACGTGGATGCTGATGGTAACGGTACGATTGATACGAACGACCGTGTATGGTTGGGTTCTGACAATCCGAAAGTGATTGCAGGTCTGAATCTTGGGGCATCTTGGAAAGGCTTTGACCTCAGCATGTTCTTCAACGGTATGATTCGTGATGCCTATAACAACTCCAAATATTATACGGATTTATTCCAATGCTGGACCGGTAATCACTCTACCCGCCTGCTCGATGCCATGCATGCTTACGAGAACTTTGAAAAGACGGGTGTTTACAATAGCAGTGTACCTGCTTTGACCACTCTTAACAGCAACAATGAGCACGAAGTATCTGAGTTCTATATTGAAAATGGTTCGTATATCAAGCTGAAAAGTCTGACATTGGGTTACACGCTTCCTAAAGCAGTTCTCGACAAGATGAAGATGCGTCATGCGCGCATTTATTTCCAGGCTCAGAATTTGTTTACGATTACCGGTTATACAGGTGCCGACCCTGAAGGTCTGGGTTATCCTTATCCGTTGCCCCGTACGTTCTCTTTGGGATTATCATTTGGTTTCTAAACTTTAAAACTATACTATCATGAAATTGAAACATTTATATATGCTTGGCGTAGTAGCGCTGATGACTGCAAGCTGTAATGAAGACCGTTTCCTGGATTTGAAGCCCCAGGGTAGCTTGAATGAAGATATTATGACTTCTACAGAAGGTGCCGACCTTTTGGTGAATGCCGCGTATGCAGCTTTGGGTGGTCCCGAAGGACAGAGCTGGAGTGTATGGTGTCATCCTACTTCCAATTGGACCTATGGTGAGGTACGTTCGGATAATGCCTATAAAGGCGGTGGTGGTGTTGGTGACCTTAATGAAGTGCACCGTATGGAGACATTTGATATGGATGCAACCAATGGATTTCTGGACAGCAAGTGGTACCATCTATATTGCAGTGTACAGCGTTGTAACTCTGCATTGCGCGTTCTGAATGCTGCAACAGATGAGCAGGTGAACGGACGTGTATCCCGTATTGCGGAGATGAAAGTGCTTCGTGCCCATTATTACTTTGAATTGAGCCGCCTTTTCAACAAGATACCTTATTTTGATGAGAACGTTGAGATTTCCCAATATCCGGATATTCCGAACAATGAGTTTACCCGTGACGAGATTCTGAGTATGCTGGCCAAGGAGATGCTTGATGCCGCCGAACTGCTTCCTGCATCACAGTCGGAGGTAGGGCGTATTCATAAATATATAGCACTGGCCTATGCGGCTAAAATCAAGCTGTACCAAGCGTATCAGCAAGATGAGACTACGCATGCCGTAACTTCCATCAATAAAGAGCTGCTGAGGGAAGTCGTTTCGCTTTGCGACCAAGTGACTGCCAGCAACCGTTACGGTTTGCTTGACGATTTCCAGGGATTGGATTTAGTAGCTAATGAAAACGGTAAAGAGTCTGTTTTTGCCATTCAATATTCCATGAATGACGGTACCGAAAGTGCCGGCCGCATCAACTGGAGCAATCTGTTGAATTCTCCGGGTGGAGGCAGCCCTTACGGAGGTGACGGTTTCTTCCTGCCCAGCCAAGACCTGATTAATGCTTATCAGACAGATGCAAACGGTCTGCCCGATTTTAATTATCAGTCAAAGTCTGATTATAGTTGGGCGGTATTGAACAATGGGGTTTATACTTTACAAAACACGACTCCCAATGTAGACCCGCGTCTCGATTTTGTTGTGGGCCGTCCTACTATAACTTGGAAAACTTACCCAGACAAGCCATGTGAGGGATGGGTGCGTGATAAGGAAACTTATGGCTATAATTGCGCGAAGCGCTTCTGGGTTTCTCCGGAAAGTAGTGATATGTTTAATGGCTGGCCTTGGGGGGCTTCACAGTTGAACTGGCAGATTATACGTTACGCAGATATTCTTCTTTGGAAAGCTGAGGCTCTTATTGAACTCAATGAAGGCGATGGACTCGAAACTGCCCGTGATTTGATTAATCAGATACGCAATCGTGCCCGGAACAGTGCCTATGTAAAGGATTTCAACGACCATTCCAAATATGCGGCCAACTACCTTGTCAATCCTTATCCTGCTGATGTCTGGAATCAGGATTATGCCCGTCAGGCCCTCCGTTGGGAAACACGTCTGGAGAAGGCTTTGGAAGGTGAACGTTTCTTCGACCTGGTCCGTTGGGGCATAGTGGAAACAACCATGAACAAGTACATTACCGCGGAGTCAGACAATCGCATTTATTATGCCAATGCGCACTTTACGGGTGGAAAGGATGAGTATTATCCGGTTCCGAACAATCAATACGGATTTTCTGGAGGCAAGTATGTACAGAATCCCGGTTATGCTCCGTTCAACTAATTATATTTTGAAATGAAAACGCAAGGGAGGGGAAACGTTTGTTTCCCCCTCTTCCTTTAAACAATCTTTTATTATGAAACACTTTGCCTATTCTATATTGGGCTGTCTATTGCTTTCTTTGAATGCAGCTTTTGCTCAAAAAACATGGTCGTTTGACGGGCAGGACCCCTTACTTTCCAGTGACGGCAAGTCATTGTTGAATTTGTACACTATAAAGGAAATACCGGAATTTGTTACCGGAGTCGAAGGTAAAGCCCTTCGTACAGACGGGTATTCCACTTGGATGGATACAACCACGGAAGGAGATGTTTCGTCGTTGTCCGGATGGTTTGCTCTGGAATCTTATCCGACGGATACTGCTGCCTTTATGGGAATCAGAGACATGGCAGGAACATCTGTAGCGGTATGTGTAGACCGTTATGGTGAGCTGCTGTTGGGAATGGGGCAGAATGGCTCATACTCTTACTGTTCATTAAAGACAAAAGTCGACCGTTTCAAGTGGCTGCATGTGGTCCTTGATTTGAGTAATGAATCGGTTTGCCTGAATGGGCAGAGGGTGAGTGCAGAGGTATGGCCCCGGAACTTGCAGGATGGTGAAATGATACTTCGGGTAGGTAAGGATTTCAGGGAAAAGAAGGTTTGGATGTACGATGTTACGGCTATAAACGGGTTGATTGACGGAATAAGCCTCACTCCCTTTTCCGATGATTCGTCTGCATGGAGAGACGAGATTGCCTTAGGATTGAAGAAGACTCCGGTTTTGGCTATTCCGGAAACCCGTTTTGCGAAGGACTTCAACCGTCCCCGCTATCATCTGTTGCCGGCTGCCAACTGGACGAATGAGACGCATGGTTTACTTCTTTATAAAGGTAAATATCATATATTCAATCAGAAGAATGCTTCTGCAATCTTCCTGGGACAGATAAATTGGGGACATTTCAGCAGTCCCGATATGCTTCATTGGACGGAGGAAAAGCCGGCTTTGACTCCTGATGCTGCTTATGACAAGAATGGAATATGGTCCGGGCATGCTGTTATCAATGATGACGGTATCCCCCAGCTGATATACACAGCCGGTGGAGACAAGATGGGAGTGGGTATTGCTTTTCCAAAAGATACTGCGTTGATAGAATGGGAGAAATATGCGGGTAATCCGGTTATTGCCGAGAAGCCTGCCGGATATACCCGTACGGACATGCGTGACCAGTATGTCTGGAAAGAGGGTGATGTCTGGTATATGATTATCGGTTTCGGCATTGAGCAGACCGATACACCCCACGGGGCTTTGCTGCTTTATAAATCGGCAGACTTGAAGAAATGGGATTTTGTACATTTGCTGTTTGAGGGCAATCCGGAAGTGGATGACTCCGGTATTTTCTGGGAAATGCCGGTCTTTAAGAAGATGGGCGGCAAGTATGTTCTTTTGGTGAATAGGGTTCCTCATAAAGGCATACCTGCGCGTTGCCAGTATTGGATAGGAGATTTCAAGAATGAAAAGTTTATACCGGACAATCCGGTTCCTCAAAATCTAGAGGTCATCAACCGCTTGCTGTCCCCCTCTGTTGTGGAGACTCCGGAAGGGGATGTCGCTGCCATTGCCATTATACCCGATGAAATAGGAGGGGAGGCCACTTATGAACAAGGATGGGCGCATCTCTATAGTATGCCCAGAAGATGGCAGCTGAAAGATGGAAAACTATGTCAAACACCCCATCCCGTAATGAAACAATTGCGTGAACAATCCACGGTTTATTCCAGGCAGGCATTGACTGCTGCGAAACCGCACATTGTGAGCAGAAGGGAACATCAGCTTGAAGTCAAGGCGACTTTTTATCCCGGTGACGCAAAACGGTTTGGATTTACATTGTGTAAGAATCCGGATAATAGCGAATATAGCCTGATTTATTATGATGTGGAAAAGGAGGAACTTATTGTGGACCAGACGCATTCTTCCTTGCGTGCACACATTCCTTTGAAGCTCCGCAAGGACTGGTATCGGTTGGATACAACCAAGCCGGTGGAGATTCGTCTATTTATAGACGGTTCTGTGGTGGAAGGATTTATTAATGATGAGGATGCATTCACTACAAGAATCTTTCCTCTGAAAGAAAACAGTACGCTATTGGAACTATTCTCTGATGGAAATACAACGGAAGTTGCTGCCGAAGTTTGGAGACTGAAAGATGCAAGGGTAAAGATGAACTTTTAATGAAAATACAGAAAATGAAGATACCTACTATATTGGGTGCACTTTTAGTGGCAGGAACATTGTCTGCCGGTGCACAAATGAATTCAGACAGTTTATACAAAGAGCCTTATCGTCCTCAGTATCATTTCAGTCCGGAGAAGGGATGGATTGGTGACCCCTCGGGATTCATGTACTATCAGGGTAAATATCATATGTACTGGTGGGGCAAAGTCGAATCTACAGATTTGGTACATTACCAACAGATAACCCCTTATGCCATGACCGGAGCGGATGACAATATCAGTTACTTCACCGGTTCTGCAGTCATAGACAAGAACAACACTGCCGGTTTCGGCAAGGGTGCTTATGTGGCGGCTTACACCGTTTTTGAGAAGGACTCCAAGAAACAAGCGCAGGGCATCTCTTTCAGTCATGACGGAAAGACATTTCATTATTACGAAGGTAACCCGGTTCTGGACCTTTGGAGTACGGAATTCAGGGACCCTACCGTCTTCTGGCACGAGCGACTCAAAAATGGGTGATGGTTGTAGCCAAGGCCCTGGAGAAGAAAATCAAGTTTTATACCTCTCCTGATTTGAAGAACTGGACTTGGACCAGTGATTTCGGCCCTGCCGGTGACAGTGAAAAGTCTTGGGAGTGCCCGGATTTATTCCAGTTGTCGGTTGACGGGGATTCTGACAAGAAAAGGTGGGTGATGGTCGTATCTGTAAACTGGGCGCAAGAACAATACTTTATAGGAGACTTCGACGGCACTTCTTTTAAGCTGATGGATAACCATCCTGCAGAGCCTCTATATGTGGACAAAGGGCTGGACTTTTATGCATCCCGTACATTTCAGGATTTTGACGGAACGTTGGATTCCAAAATTTCGATGGGCTGGGTTGCAACCTGGGACTATGCACCGGTAGCTCCATCGAAGTATGGGAAGGGCTTTTGGTCTATTCCCCGCAACCTGGAACTGAAGACATACAAGGAAGGCGTGAGGCTGGTGCAGAAGCCGGTGGAACAGTTGCAAACACTTCGCTATAAGCCTGCATCGGTGAAACGTGCTTTATCGGTGGGGACACAGAGGTTACCCGGCTTTGTTCCCGATGAGAATGTCTACGAACTCGATGCTTCGTTTTCTACTGACGTATCCAACACCTTTGGCTTGAATTTGTGTGTGGGTGAAGGGCGCAAAGTGGTGGTCAGCTATGATACGGATTCACATAATCTGGTGATTGACCGCACCCATTGCTCCGATGTGCAGATTCCTAAATTCAGCCGTATGGCATATACCAGGGTGGAACCGGTAGATAATAAGATACGTTTGCATATATTTGTAGACAAATCGAGTATTGAAATCTTTGCCAATGACGGGAAGGATGTATTCACATTATTAACCTATCCGGGCGAGGCTCAAACCGGTATCGAACTTTTTGCGCAGAAGAAGGGGACGAAGATGGAGTTGGATGCTGGATGCTTAAATCAATATGGAGATGAGGAATTTAATTTGTATTATTTTAGACTGAATGTAACATTTGTAGTATGCTTTGAAACAAAAAAGATAGCCTCCTGCTGCTTGGTGGCGTATCTTTGCATGGTAGAAAAACATAATTAATTTAATACCAACAGAAACATGATTCATTTAAAAGACTTTTGGCGGACAATCAGAAGGACGCTTACCGTATTTATATTAGGAACTACCGTGGCTGTCTTCACATGCCAGGCCATAAATCCTCCTTTCGTGATTAAACATCTGGGTGACGGACAGAGTATCGTCCAAATTGACGAGCAGAAGAAGTTTTTGCTGCTGCCGGTGGAAGAGGCTTCTCCGGAGGCAAAATTGTATATGATAGCGGACAATGATGTTGTACGCAGTATGAACGTGCGATTGGCAGTCAATAAGGTTGACTATTTTGTTCCGGTCGATTTGACCGGCTTCGATAATAAACATCTCTCTTTCAACTTCCAGCTTATTCCGGATTCGGCCTTATGCTGGGAAGAAATGAAACTGTCGGATGAATTCGATGTTTCGAACCGGGAGAAATTCCGTCCGGTGTATCATTTCAGCCCGGCTTACGGTTGGATGAATGATCCTAACGGAATGTTCTACAAAGACGGGGTCTACCATTTGTTCTACCAGCATAATCCCTACGGCTCCATGTGGGGGAACATGCATTGGGGACATGCCACCAGTACGGACCTCGTCACTTGGGAGCATCACGGAGATGCCATTTCGCCCGATGCGTTGGGAACAATTTTCAGTGGCTCTTGTGTTGTCGACAAGGATAATACGGCCGGGTTCGGTGCCGGTGCCGTCATTGCCTTCTATACATCGGCAAGCGACCGCCAAGTGCAGAGCATGGCCTATAGCCTTGACAACGGAAAAACCTTCAAGAAGTATGCGCGAAATCCCATCCTGACTTCCACGCAGCGCGACTTCCGTGACCCTAAAGTCATCTGGCACGAAGATACCAAGAAATGGATCATGGTTCTTGCCGTAGGGCAGGAAATGGAGATATACTCTTCTGCCGACCTGAAGAACTGGACGCTGGAGAGCAAATTCGGTGAAGGACAAGGTGCTCACGGCGGAGTCTGGGAGTGTCCCGACCTGCTTGAACTGCCGGTTGAAGGTACGGAACTGAAGAAGTGGGTACTCGTCTGTAACCTCAATCCGGGCGGACCGTTCGGTGGCTCTGCCACACAATATTTCGTAGGGACATTTGACGGTAAGAAATTCGTGAACGAGTCTCCCGCAGTGACGAAATGGATGGACTGGGGAAAAGACCATTATGCAACTGTCACTTGGAGCAATGCTCCTGCAGGACGTGCCATTGCATTGGCATGGATGAGCAACTGGCAATATGCCAATGATGTGCCCACCCGTCAATACCGTAGTGCCAACTCCGTGCCGCGTGACCTTTCGCTCTATACCTCGGAGGGTGAAACCTATGTAAAGGTAACCCCGTCTCCCGAATTGCTGAAACTGAGGGATAAAGGCAGCAAGAAGCGTGCTTTCAAGGTAGACCGCACGTATAATCTGGACAAACTGCTGAATGACAATTCCGGAACGTATGAAATCGAAATGACTATTAAGAATAAGGATGCGGATGTGATAGGATTCCAGCTCTTTAACTCGAAAGGCGAGGAGGTGGAGATGTACTATAACCTGGCGGAAAAGACGTTCACCATGGACCGTACCAAGAGTGGTGAGGTGTCGTTCAGCAAGGACTTCCCTGCAGTGACCGTGGCTCCTGTCGGGGGTGGCAATGAAATGAAACTCCGCTTGTTCGTAGACAAGTCGAGCATTGAAGCGTTTGGCAACGACGGACGTTTTGCCATGACAAATCTTGTATTCCCGTCGGAACCTTACAACCGTATCAGTTTCTATGCTAAAGGTGGAAGCTGCAATGTCACCTCGTTTACTGTGTACAAACTCGGATTAAAATAACAGATAATAATCTTCAGCATGAAAAATACTAAGAATTCTTCTTTGGCAAAGCTCTTTCCGGTCATGCTTTGTTTCTTCGCCATGGGCTTTGTGGATTTGGTGGGCATCGCCTCCAACTACGTGAAGGCCGACTTGAACCTGACCGACTCGCAAGCCAACATATTCCCGTCTCTGGTGTTCTTCTGGTTCCTCATCTTCTCCGTACCTACGGGTATGCTGATGAACCGCATCGGACGCAAGAAGACGGTGCTTCTCAGCCTTGTCATCACGTTTGCCTCTTTGCTTCTCCCGGTTTTCGGAGACGGCTATGTGCTGATGCTGCTCTCGTTCTCATTGCTGGGCATCGGCAATGCGCTGATGCAAACGTCGCTCAACCCGCTGCTTTCCAATATCGTAAGCGGCGAGCGGCTGGCAAGTTCGCTCACCTTCGGACAGTTTGTAAAAGCCATTGCTTCGTTTCTGGCTCCATACATCGCCATGTGGGGAGCTACGCAGGCCATTCCGTCTCTGGGCATGGGCTGGAGGGTGCTGTTCCCGGTCTATATGGTCATTGCGGTGATTGCCATTCTCTGGCTGAGCGGTACTTCCATCCGCGAGGAAAAGGAAGAGGGACGCCCTTCCACCTTCGGGGAGTGCCTCGCTCTGCTGGGCAAGCCGTTTATCTTTCTCTGCTTCCTGGGCATCATGTGCCATGTGGGCATTGATGTAGGTACGAATACCACAGCGCCCAAAATCCTGATGGAGCGTCTGGGCATGACGCTGGCCGATGCCGGCTTTGCCACCAGCCTTTACTTCATCTTCCGCACGGCGGGTTGCTTTCTCGGAGCCTTCATCCTTCAGAAGATGGCTCCCCGAACCTTCTTCGGCATCAGCGTGTTATGTATGTTGGCTGCGATGGTAGGGTTGTTCGTTTTCCATGAAAAGGCAATGATATACATCTGCATTGCCTTATCGGTTTCGGCAATTCGAACATCTTTCCGGTTATCTTCTCTCAGGCGTTGCTTGCTATGCCACAAAAGAAGAACGAGGTTTCCGGTTTGATGATTATGGGGCTCTTCGGCGGTACGGTATTTCCGATAGCAATGGGCTTGGCAAGTGATGCTGTAGGACAAAGCGGTGCCGTGGCTGTGATGACGGTAGGGGTAGTGTACTTGTTCTTCTATATGCTGCGTATGAAGCGGTAATCTTTGTTCGCAGGCTGCGGACACATATCCCAAGGCTGCGGATATCTGTCCCAAGGTTGCGGATGTCTATCCCAAGCCTTGGGATAGAGATAATCCTTAGTTCTTAGAGACTTTTTAATAGATAATTGGCAACTTTTCATTCTATAGTTAGGAACTTTTTTATTAGGTTTGCAGTGGGTAGGACATTGAGTTTGCCGTGAATAAAATATATCATTCATTAAACAATATAATATTATGAATAAGATAATAGTAGGTATGGGCGAGGCTCTGTGGGACTGCCTCCCCGAAGGAAAGAAGATAGGCGGTGCTCCGGCAAACTTTGCTTACCATGCATCGCAGTTTGGTTTCGACAGCCGTGTGGTCAGTGCCGTAGGTGCCGATGCGGATGGGGACGAGATTCTGGATGTGTTCGCCCGGAAGGGGCTGCGCACGCAGATTGAGCGCGTGCCTTACCCCACGGGAACGGTGCAGGTGACGCTCGATGCCGTGGGCGTGCCGTGCTATGAGATAAAAGAAGGCGTGGCCTGGGACAACATTCCCTTTACCGACGAACTGAAGCGTCTGGCACTGAACACGCGTGCCGTATGTTTCGGCTCTTTGGCGCAACGCAGCGAAACAAGCCGCATCACCATCAACCGTTTTCTCGACACGATGCCCGATGCGGAGGGGCAGCTGAAGATATTCGACATCAATCTCCGCCAGGGGTTCTATACCAAAGAGATACTCTGCGAATCCATGCGCCGCTGCAACATCCTCAAGATAAACGATGAGGAGCTGGTGACCATCAGCCGTATTTTCGGTTACCCGGGCATCGACTTGCAGGACAAATGCTGGATTCTGCTGGCCAAGTATAACCTGAAGATGCTTATCTTGACTTGTGGCACGAACGGAAGCTATGTGTTCACTCCGGGAGTGGTTTCCTTCCAGGAGACACCCAAGGTGCCGGTGGCAGATACCGTTGGAGCCGGTGACTCGTTCACGGCAGCCTTCACTGCTGCCATTCTCAGTGGGAAGCAGGTGCCCGATGCCCATAAATTGGCGGTGGAAGTCTCTGCCTATGTGTGTACCCAGAGCGGTGCCATGCCGGAATTGCCGGACGCCTTGAAAGAAAGGCTGGCATAGATTTTTCTTATTCTTTTCACATTTTTCGCTATCTTTGCTCATCTGCAATCTTAAATGAGAGGAAAGTGAAGATGAGACAACATAACCTTCGGATTTTATTCTTTTTGCTCGTGCTTTGGGGAGTGGCGGTTGCCTGCTCCCGGCGCGAGGCACGTTTCCGTATCGGCGTTTCCCAATGTAGCGAGGATGAATGGCGGCGCCAGATGAACAGTGAGATACTCCGTGAAGCCCATTTCTACGAAGATGTGGAGGTGGACATCCGTACTGCCGTCGACGATAATGACCGTCAGGCAAAAGACATTCGTGAACTGATAGCCGAAGGGGTGGACCTGCTGATTGTGGCCCCTAATGAAGCCACTCCGATAACCCCGGTTGTGGAGGAGGCATACAACCGGGGCATTCCGGTGATTGTAGTGGACCGTAAAATCCTTTCGGACAAATACACGGCCTATGTCGGTGCAGACAACTACGAGATAGGGAAAGCTGTGGGAGAGTATGTGGCCAATGTGCTGCACAGACAGGGAGATGTAGTGGAAATCTCCGGTTTGGTGGGCTCCACACCTGCCGTAGACCGTCATCAAGGATTTGTAAAGGCTATATCCGCTTATCCCGATATCCGGTTGCTGGCCGCTGAAGACGGTGCCTGGTTGCAACTCAAGGCCGGAGAGAAAATGGATACCCTGCTGAGCCGCTTTCCGCATATCGATCTGGTGTATGCGCAGAATGACCGTATGGCGGCCGGAGCCTATGCTGCCGCTGCCCGTAAGGGGCGGGAGAAGGAAATGCGGTTCATCGGCATAGACGCTCTGCCCGGCAAAGACTACGGAGTGGAGAAAGTGCTTGCCGGCGAACTGGATGCCACGTTTATATATCCTACCGGTGGCGACCGCGTGATGCAGATTGCCATGGATATCCTGAACAAGCGTGATTTCCCCCGTGAAACTATCCTGGGCACTTCCGTCGTCGACCGCGACAATGCTCTCATCATGAAGATGCAGACCGCCCACATCGGCACCCTGGATGGAAAGATAGAAACCCTGAACGGAAAGATAAACCAGTATTTAGCCAGTTATGCCACGCAGCAGGTTGTCTTGTACGGCAGTCTGTCCGCACTATTGTTGCTGGTCGGCTTGTTGGTGGCTGTCTACCTCTCCTTGCGTGCCAAGAACCGGTTGAACCGTGAGCTGTCCATGCAGAAAAAGAAACTGGAGGAACAGAAAACCCAGTTGATACAGCAGAAGGAACTGTTGGAAGTACAGAAGTCGCAGTTGGAACAGCTTTCCCATGAACTGGAGGAGGCTACGCATGCCAAGCTGGTGTTCTTCACGAATGTTTCGCACGATTTCCGTACTCCATTGACGCTGATAGCCGATCCCATAGAGCAGCTTCTTGCCAACCGCACCCTCGACGGACAGCCGCGCCAGCTCCTCGAGCTGATGAAAAAGAATGTACATATCCTGCTTCGCCTGGTTAACCAGATACTTGATTTCCGGAAAGTGGAGAACGGGCGCATGGAGCTTCATCTCGAACCTTTTGATTTGCTCGACAGCTTCCGGGGCTGGAACGACTCTTTCCGCATGGCGTTGCTGAAGAAACATATTGCTTTCAGCTTTGAGGCATCTCCCGATACGGACTTCCGGATGATGGCGGATGCGGAGAAGATGGAGCGCATTTACTTCAATCTCTTCTCCAATGCCGTGAAATATACGCCGGAGAACGGGAAAATCACCGTACGGTTGTTAAAGTCGGAACAGAACTACAGTCTGTCCGTCTTCAATTCCGGCAGCTACATTTCTTCGACCGATGTGGAAGCCATCTTCGAGCGCTTCTATCAAGTGGACGGGCATCAGGCCGGTACCGGTATCGGACTGGCGCTGGTACGTGCCTTTGTAGAGATGCATGGCGGTAACATTACGGCACGCAGTGACGAGAAAGGCACTACTTTCACCGTTACTTTCCCGCAGCAGGATGTTTCGCAGTACCATCCCACCATAGTGACGTTGCCTGCCGAAGAGCAGGATGTGTCTTCCACCCTGATAGATACGGAAGTGAAGGCGGGCGAAGAGGTGGTTGAGGCCGATTGTCCTACTGTGCTGGTAATTGACGATAATGCGGATATCCGCAGCTATGTGAAGTCGCTGTTGTCGAACGAATTCCGTGTATTGGATGCGGCGGACGGGGCAGAGGGTATCAGGCTGGCCATGAGGTATGTGCCGGATGTGATTATCTCGGATGTAATGATGCCCGGTATGGATGGTGTGGAATGCTGCCGCCGCTTGAAGGGGGAGTTGCAGACATGCCATATCCCGGTGATTCTGCTGACGGCCTGCTCGCTGGACGAACAGCGTATCCAGGGCTATGACGCGGTGCCGATTCTTATATTTCCAAGCCGTTCAATTCGCAACTGCTCTTGTCTCGTGTCCGCAATCTCATTGCAAACCGCCGCCAGTTGAGGCAGTTCTTCGGAGATAACCAGACTATCGAGAAGGAAAGCATCAGTGATTTGGATAAAGGTTTCGTCTCCCGCTTCAAGTCGCTTGTCGAGGAGAGGATGAAAGATGCGGAACTCAATGTGGAGGATTTGGGACGGAATATGGGTATGAGCCGTGTGCAGCTTTACCGTAAGCTGAAATCGCTGACCAACTATTCGCCGAATGAGCTGTTGCGCCAGATGAGGTTGAAAAAGGCCGCCTCACTGCTTGCCTCCTCTGACATGACGGTAGCGGAGATTGCCTATGAAGTGGGCTTTTCGTCACCTTCCTATTTCACGAAATGCTATAAGGAACAGTTTGGGGAGAGTCCCACCGAGTTCCTGAAAAGAAGGGGA
>NZ_BAKJ01000026.1 GCF_000614125.1 Bacteroides rodentium JCM 16496 | reverse complement strand
CTGGAAAAATATCGTAAGAGTTTTCATGCGAGTGAACTTGGCAGCCTTCATTCCGTGTTTCCGTTCGAGAGCATAGCCAAAGAGATAGGCCTTTCACAATCCCGCTTGGGTCGCAGGAACTGTTTCAGTCCTTCCGCAAAGATAGCCCTCATGGTACTGAAGGCCTATACGGGATTCTCTGACAGGCTGCTGGTAGAACATCTTAACGGAAACATACACTATCAGTTGTTCTGTGGTATCATGATAGACCCGTCCTGCCCTATAACCAACTACAAGATAATCAGTGCTATTCGTAATGAGATAGCATCCCGTCTTGACATCGACTCCCTTCAGAAAATCCTTGCCTCACACTGGAAGCCTTATCTTGAGAACCTTCACGTATGTATGACCGATGCCACATGTTATGAAAGTCATATGCGTTTCCCTACGGACATGAAGCTCCTTTGGGAAAGCATCGAATGGCTCTACCGGCATATCTGCCAGCATTGTAGAGAGCTTGGTATAAGACGTCCCCGTAACAAATATACGGATGTTGCGGCATCCTATCTGTCCTATTGCAAGAAAAGAAAGAGGAAGGCCTTAAGGACAAAGATGCTGAAACGTCGCATGATCAGACTCCTGGAAAAACTCATCATACAACGGGATGACATTCACAGAGAATACGGTTCTTCACTCGCATATACACAGGATTATCAGAAACGGCTTTCCATCATCAGAAAGGTCCTTGTACAGGAAAAGGAACTCTTTGAAGGCAGGAAGGTCAGTGACCGTATTGTCAGTATTGACCGTCATTACGTACGCCCTATCGTAAGGGGCAAGGAGACAAAATCCGTCGAGTTCGGTGCAAAGGCTAATAACATACAGATAGACGGGATCTCGTTCATCGAGCACATCTCTTTCAAGGCATTCAATGAGGGCATACGTCTGAAGGACTGTATCCGTATGCATCAGAAACTGATGAATGTGAGGGTCAGATGTGTGGCCGCCGATTCCATATATGCCAATAATGCCAACAGGAAGTTCTGTACAAAATACGGGATATCAACCTCCTTTGTACGCAAGGGAAGAGCTGCAAAGGACGAGGCAGTGAGGAAGGTTCTCAGGAGTGAACTCTCCAGGGAAAGAGCCACCAGGCTTGAAGGCAGTTTCGGTACGCAAAAACAGCATTATTCGCTATCGAAAGTCAAAGCACGGAACAGGAAAACAGAAATCCTGTGGATTTTCTTTGGAATACATACGGCAAACGCCATATTGATGATTGATAAAATCAAAAACAGACAGAAGAAAGCTGTATAGCATAAGTATAAAGAATCTATTAGAAGAAGTCTCAGGCCTCTTCCGGAACATAGTGCCTAAAAGGAGAAGATTTTAGGTCAGAGAGAAAAAATAGATAATAAAAATGGCATATGAGATGATATTAGCAAGTCATCTTCATATGCATCTTACTGTTTAAAGACATTTACTAAATATCCCTAAAGAACCGTTTCATTTTTTTCCTGCCCAATAAACTCCCCCCAATATCAGCACCGCCCCCATCAAAGCAACTATAGTAAGCTGTTCGCCAAGCAGAAAAGCAGAACCTACCAGAGTGAAGAGAGGATTCAGATAAATATAGTTGGAAGCTCTTATCGTTCCCAGCTGTTTTAAGACTACGTTCCAGACTACAAAACAAATCAAGGAAGCCAATACACCCAGGAAAAGTAAATTGAACAGAATAGCCGGCTCGAGAAGACGGGCAATGTCGAAATTCCAGGGATGAATCAGAAATGCAGGAAGAATAGTCAATACTCCATAAAAAAATATCTTACGGGTAATAAAAGTTATACCATAACGATTGGACATTTTCCTCATTATTAAACTATAGAATGCCCAGGAAAAAGCTGCAAGCAAAGTAAGGAAATCACCTAAAGGAGAAATCTTCAATACAAAACTACCATTATAAACCACCAATGCCACACCAACCAACGCCAGCAAAGAACCAGCCATCAATCCACGGGTAGCCTTTTCCTTTTTATAAATCCACAAAGAAAGAATGGTCGTGAGCAATGGTGCCGTACAGACAATAAATGCCACATTCGTCGCCAATGTAATCTCCAAAGCTGTATTTTCCGTAAAAAAGTAAAATGAACCGCCTGCTATACCTCCTAAAAACAGCCAAGATTCATCTTTCCAATTATCAGCAAACAGTTTTCGGGGAGAAATAAACCAGATGCCCAGATAAGCTATCAGGAAACGAAGCAAGAATATTTCCTGCGGGGAAAGGCCATGTCCAATCAATACTTTCGTTGAAATAAAAGTCAGACCCCAAATACCTACCGTAAGGACGGCGACAAGATGATAAGTATAATTTTTCATTGCGTTCATACACTTCCGATAAGTTGCGCAAAGATACGACTTTCTTCTTCAACACAATAACGCGAAGGATGAAATCTTCCCAGACTTCATCCTTCGCTATATCCTAAAAATCTTTTAGTAAATATCCTATTGAATTAATTTAGCTATTATTTGTATTACAAACAAAAAATTAGTTTTAAAAGCACATCACAAATGTAAGTAATAAAAAGTGAATTATCAAGCCTTTGCCATTGTTTTTTATGTTACTTAGCTACAAATCTGAAAATAAACCCGTAACTTTGCACCGATATTAACCGGATACTAACCGGTTTTAACCATTGAATAAACAATGTTTTCAACAAAATATTAATTAGTACCACTATGGAATACAATTTCAGGGAGATTGAAAAGAAATGGCAGAAAAGGTGGGTGGAAAACAAAACCTACCAAGTGACGGAAGACGAAACGAAGAAGAAATTCTATGTGCTGAACATGTTCCCCTACCCCTCCGGTGCGGGATTGCACGTAGGTCATCCGCTGGGATACATTGCTTCGGATATTTACGCCCGCTACAAACGACTGCAAGGTTTCAATGTACTGAATCCCATGGGATATGACGCTTACGGTCTTCCTGCAGAGCAATATGCCATACAAACGGGACAGCACCCTGCAATTACGACCGTCAACAATATCAACCGATACCGTGAACAGTTAGATAAGATAGGTTTCTCTTTCGACTGGAACCGCGAAATCCGTACCTGCGAACCGGAATATTACCATTGGACCCAATGGGCGTTCCTCAAGATGTTCAACAGTTACTACTGCAACGATGAAAAGCAGGCACGTCCTATCCAGGAACTGATTGAAGCATTCAGCCAAACCGGTACTGAAGGAATGAATGTGGCTTGTGGGGAGGAATTGAGTTTTACCGCCGCAGAATGGAATGCCAAGAGTGAAAAGGAACAGCAGGAAATCCTGATGAACTACCGTATTGCCTATCTGGGTGAGACAATGGTTAACTGGTGTCCGCAACTCGGTACCGTACTTGCCAATGACGAAGTAATAGACGGTGTCAGTGAACGCGGCGGTTTCCCCGTCATCCAGAAGAAAATGCGCCAATGGTGTCTCCGTGTATCTGCTTATGCACAACGCTTATTAGATGGACTCGATACCATCGACTGGACCGAATCCTTGAAAGAAACTCAAAAAAACTGGATAGGACGTAGTGAAGGTGCGGAGATACAATTCAAAGTAAAAGACAGTGATTTGGAATTCACTATCTTCACTACCCGTGCAGATACCATGTTCGGTGTCACCTTCATGGTATTGGCTCCCGAAAGCGAACTGGTACAGCAACTTACCACCGACACACAGAAAGATGAAGTAAACGCTTATCTGGAACGCACCAAGAAACGCACTGAACGCGAACGTATTGCCGACCGTAGCGTTACCGGTGTATTTTCCGGAAGCTATGCCATCAACCCCTTTACCGGTGAAGCAGTGCCCATCTGGATAAGCGACTATGTGCTTGCCGGATATGGTACGGGTGCCATCATGGCTGTGCCTGCACACGACAGCCGTGACTATGCTTTTGCCAAGCACTTCGGCCTCGAAATCCGCCCGCTGGTAGAAGGTTGCGATGTAAGCGAAGAAAGCTTCGATGCCAAGGAAGGTATTGTATGTAACTCTCCACGAAAAGGCGTTACTCCCTATTGTGACCTTTCATTGAACGGACTGACCATCAAGGAAGCGATTGCCGCTACCAAGAAATATGTGAAAGAGCACAATCTGGGACGTGTAAAAGTGAACTTCCGTCTGCGTGATGCCATTTTCTCACGTCAGCGCTATTGGGGCGAGCCGTTCCCGGTTTACTACAAGGACAACATGCCTTATATGATTGATGAAAGTGCCTTACCCCTGGAATTACCCGAAGTTGCCAAATTCCTGCCTACCGAAACCGGTGAACCTCCATTGGGACATGCCACAAAATGGGCTTGGGATACTGTGAACAAATGTGTTGTGGAAAACGAAAAGATAGACAACATCACCGTCTTCCCGCTGGAACTCAATACTATGCCCGGATTTGCCGGTTCAAGCGCCTATTATCTGCGCTACATGGACCCACGCAACAACCAGGCACTTGTAGATAAGAAAGTAGATGAATACTGGCACAATGTAGACCTTTACGTAGGCGGTACCGAACATGCCACCGGTCACTTGATATATTCCCGTTTCTGGAACAAGTTCCTGCACGACCTTGGTGTCTCTGCAGCCGAAGAACCGTTCCAAAAGCTGGTAAACCAAGGTATGATTCAAGGACGGAGTAACTTCGTCTATCGCATCAAAGATACCAATACATTCGTATCCTTGAATCTGAAAGAACAGTACGACACTACCCCACTCCATGTGGATGTGAATATCGTGTCCAACGACGTGCTAGACGTAGAAGCCTTCAAAGCATGGCGTCCCGAGTATGCCACTGCCGAGTTTATTCTGGAAGATGGCAAGTACATCTGCGGATGGGCTGTTGAAAAGATGTCGAAATCCATGTTCAACGTTGTCAATCCCGATATGATTGTCGACAAATACGGTGCCGACACTCTCCGCATGTACGAAATGTTCCTCGGCCCGGTAGAACAATCAAAGCCATGGGATACAAACGGAATAGACGGTGTACACCGCTTCATCAAGAAGTTCTGGTCATTGTTCTACGACCGCAACGACAATTATCTGGTAACGGATGAACCTGCCACTAAGGAAGAACTGAAATCCCTCCACAAACTGATTAAGAAAGTGACAGGAGACATTGAGCAATTCTCTTACAACACAAGTATCAGCGCTTTCATGATTTGTGTAAACGAGTTGTTCGGGATGAAATGCAGCAAGAAGGAAATTCTGAACCAGTTCATCATCGTTCTGGCTCCCTTTGCTCCGCATGTATGCGAAGAATTGTGGGAGACACTGGGCAATGCAGGTTCTGTATGCGATGCCAAATGGCCGGTATGCAACGAAGAATACCTGGTGGAAGACACGGTCAACTACACCATTTCCTTCAATGGAAAGGCACGGTTCAACATGGAGTTCCCCGCAGATGCGGCATCGGATGTCATCCAGACTGCTGTATTGGCCGACGAACGCTCTGAAAAATGGATAGAAGGCAAGACCATTGCCAAAGTAATCGTAGTGCCAAAGAAGATTGTGAACATCGTTGTTAAATAACAGATATGCAAATTACAAAACCAACCAAAGCGGAAGTGACGAGGGAGCTGAAGGATTATATCTTCATCACTTTGGGGCTCATCAGCTATGCATTGGGATGGGCAGCATTCCTCATCCCTTACCAGATTACGACCGGAGGTACTACCGGTATTGGTGCCATCATCTATTATGCCACTGGATTTCCCATCCAGTGGTCATATTTCATCATCAATGCCGTACTGATGACTTTTGCCATCAAGATACTCGGACCGAAGTTCAGTATCAAGACCACGTTTGCCATCTTCGGACTGACCTTCTTTCTATGGTTTTTCCAGCTGTTGGTGAATGGTCCCGATGGTGTCCCTCCCCAACTGCTGGGTGAAGGACAAGACTTCATGGCTTGTCTGATAGGTGCTGCAATGTGCGGTGCCGGCCTGGGCATCGTATTCAATTGCAACGGTAGCACGGGAGGTACGGATATTATTGCAGCCATCATCCACAAATATAAGGACGTCACACTGGGACGCATGATTATGGCTTGCGATGTGGTTATCATCAGTTCCTGCTATTTTATCTTCCAGGATTGGAGGAGGGTGATATTTGGTTTTGTAACTTTGTTTGTTATCGGATTTGTACTGGATTACATAGTCAACAGTGCCCGGCAATCCGTTCAATTCTTTATTTTCTCCAAAGAATATGAAAAGATTGCCGACCGCATCACCAAGGAAACCCATCGCGGTGTAACGGTACTCGACGGTATCGGCTGGTACAGTAAACACAACGTGAAGGTACTGGTCGTACTTGCCTACAAACGCCAATCGGTAGAAATATTCCGGATGGTGAAAGATATAGATCCGAACGCTTTCATTTCCCAAAGTTCCGTCATCGGTGTATACGGAGAAGGTTTCGACCGGTTGAAAGTGAAATAGGGACTTGTATAAGCCACAAGTATAAGGAGAACATAATATGAGAAAGAAATTTGTATTTGCCACCAACAATTCACACAAACTGGAAGAAGTGACTGACATTTTGGGAGAGAAGGTCGAACTTCTCAGCATGAAGGATATCAAATGCGATACTGACATTCCGGAAACTGCAGACACACTTGAAGGAAATGCTTTGCTGAAAGCAAGATATATCTTCGATAACTATCATCTGGACTGTTTTGCCGATGATACCGGTTTGGAAGTGGAGGCCCTTGATGGGGCACCGGTGTATATTCCGCCCGTTATGCCGGCGATGCACACAATTCGGAAGCAAACATGAAGAAGTTGCTGAAAGATATGGAGGGCATCGAGAACCGGAAAGCGCAATTCCGTACCGTATTTGTACTTATCATCGACGGAAAGGAACATCTGTTTGAGGGAATCGTGAAAGGAGAAATCACCAAAAACAGAAAAGGTACTTCAGGCTTCGGTTACGATCCCATATTCATTCCCGAAGGATATACGCAGACTTTTGCAGAAATGGGGAATGAACTGAAAAATAAAATCAGCCACCGGGCATTGGCAACTACCAAACTGTGTAAGTTCTTAATGAGATAACTCCCCAATTATAACTCAATACTAACTCCAATTCCCCTCCTCCTGGGAGGAGGGGTGCCCAACGGGCGGGGTGGTAGAGAGCATACACTCTTGCGCATACCCTTCTATTTCCTCCAATATCCTCTCCGCATTCTCAAACACTGTCTTGTTTTCAAATCGCAGCACTTTAATATTCTTCACCTTATTAAGAAACAACGTACGTTTCTCATCATAATCTTGCTGCCTATTATGAACTTCACCATCCAATTCAATGGCTAACTTTAATTTAGGACAATAAAAATCAATAATATAGGGTCCTACACTATGTTGTCTTCTAAATTTTAAATGAGCTATTTGACTACTTTTCAATAAGCGCCAAAGGGTGGCTTCTGCAGGAGTAGAGTGATTACGTAATTCTTTTCGTAAATCGGTTAATTCCGATTTGTTCATGGAAGTTTGCATAGGGAAAGGGTTATTATGTGTGCTCTCTACCACCCCACCCTACGGGCACCCCTCCTCCCAGGAGGAGGGGAATTGGAGTTAGTATTGGGGTATAAATTATATTGGGTTATAACCCCAGTTGAGCCGATATTTCCAACATCCTCTTAATCGGTTTCACTGCTTTTTCTGCAATCTCAGCATCCACCTTTATTTCCGGTGATTCGTTTTTCAAACAATCATAAAGCTTTTCCAGTGTGTTCAGTCGCATGTAACTGCATTCATTGCAGGCACAAGTGCTGTCGTTGGGAGGAGCCGGAATAAATGTTGTCTGCGGGCATTGTTTCTGCATCTCGTGCAGGATGCCGCTTTCGGTAGCTACAATGTAGCTCTTTTCGGGATGTGCCACTGCGTACTTCAGCAAAGCTGCCGTAGAGCCTACCACATCGGCCAGTTTCAAGACTGTACTCTTGCATTCGGGATGTGCCAGTACCAAGGCATCGGGATGCTGCCGTTTTATTTCAACAATCTTTTCAACCGAGAATTCCTCGTGTACATGGCATGCGCCATCCCATAATAACATATTTCTTCCGGTAATGGAGTTGATATAATTACCCAAGTTCCGGTCCGGGCCAAAGATTATTTTCTCATCTTTGGGGAAGCTTTCCACAATCTGCCGGGCATTGGTAGAAGTTACCACCACATCGGTCACCGCCTTTACGGCAGCCGTTGTGTTCACATAGGATATCACCGTATATCCGGAATGCTCTTTGACAAACTGACTGAATTTGTCTGCCGGACAACTGTCTGCCAACGAACAGCCTGCCGCCATATCGGGTACCAGCACCTTCTTCTCCGGGCAGAGCACTTTCGCCGTCTCGCCCATGAAGTGCACACCGCACATCACGATGATGTCCGCTTCCGTCCGGGCCGCCCATTGCGCCAAGGCCAGACTGTCGCCCACGTAGTCGGCTATATCTTGTATTTCACCTTTCTGGTAGTAGTGTCCCAGAATGATTGCGTTCTTCTCCTTCTTCAGCTGCTTGATAGCTTCTATAAGATTATCCATAATTATATTTTTTAATTTCTCTTTCTTCTTTAAAAATCCTTTGATAGTGATGATAGGCTGTTAACAGTGTGGACAAATAAATACGATTTTTCTTGCCTATGAAGTTATTAGTATCAAGCTGAATTTTACTTTTATGCTTATAAACCGGGGTTTTTAAGTTTATCCGTTGATAATAAGACTTCTGCTAAACAGCATTAACATGTTGTTAATAATATGCAAAGTTAATAACTTTAGAGTTATAAACCGATGAAACCAGGCTGAAAAATATGTTGAATGAAGCCTGGAAAATTCTCCTTAACTTTTTTGGTTTGTTCGTTTCACTGCTGTAATATGCGGACCTTTGAATAATGCAAGGATTATTTTTAAAATTGTTTCCCTATTGTATTGACACCTTTTCAACGGTTATTAACTGGGATATAAACGGAAAAAAGTATCTTTGCAGGCGGCGTTCACCACAGAGTACACAGAGGAGCACAGAGTTTACTTCACAATGTAAAGAAGGTGTGTCAAAACAGACTTGTCAGACACTGGACTTTGACTTGTCAGGTACTGGACTTTGATACGTCGGGTACCGGACTCTGACACGTTAAAGTTCGGTACTTGACAAGCTGTATATAAAACATTGATTAATAATGTATTAAATCTGAAAAAAAACTATGCGTAAACTGAAGATAACTGAACTGAACCGTATCAGTGTGGAAGAGTTTAAGGAAGCCGAAAAGCTGCCTTTGGTAGTGGTATTGGATAATATCCGCAGCTTCATAACATAGGTTCGGTGTTCCGTACTTCGGATGCTTTCCGCATCGAGTGCATCTATCTTTGTGGCATTACAGCTACCCCACCCCATCCGGAAATGCACAAAACAGCTTTGGGAGCGGAATTTACCGTAGATTGGAAATATGTTGATAACACTGTTGAAGCTGTTGATAACCTAAAATCCGAGGGATACATCGTTTATTCTGTAGAGCAGGCGGAAGGTAGTGTGATGCTGGACGAACTGGTGCTGGACAAGACTAAAAAGTATGCTGTGGTAATGGGAAATGAAGTGAAGGGTGTTCAACAAGAAGTGATTGACCATTCGCACGGTTGCATTGAAATTCCCCAATACGGCACAAAGCATTCGCTGAATGTATCGGTTACGGCGGGTATTGTTATTTGGGATTTATTCAAGAAACTGAGATAATAACAGAGCTGTTGATAAGCTGTCAATATAGAACTATAGATTGAACACGGTGCATCTATAGATCCAGCGTGTTCAATCTATAGATCCAATAAACTAATTCTATATAGGTATGATGAGAGATTTTATGAACAGTGGTTTATTTTTATAATCAACCACTTTATTCGTTGTAAATTAATGTTTTATCCACTACTCTATCCTTTTTGTTAACCATGTATTCAACACATATCGGTTGTATGTGGAAAACTTGCTGTATAGTTGGTGTCTTTTCTTATTTTTTGTATATTTGCTGAATATATATAAATCATATCGATATGAAAAAGATAATATCTTCATGGATAGGCATTTTTGTAGGTTGTACTATTCTGGCAGCAGGTTTTGTTTACTTTATCAATCCTTATAATCTTGTTCCCGGCGGGGTGTATGGAGCCAGTATTGTGCTTCATAATCTGTTCCCTTCTATTCAGGTAGGTACTTTCGGTTATATGTTTGATATTCCTTTGCTTATCATTTCCGTGCTGGTACTGGGAGCAAAATTGGGAGCACGTACTATCGTGGCGGCACTGTTCACTCCGCTTGCCATGAATGTGCTGTCTCTCCTCTCCTATCCTTCTGAAGAAGCGCTCCATCAGTTGGACCCTACACAGTTGCTGGGTGGCAGTCTGAATATGTCCGACCATTTGATGCTGACCTCTGTGATTGGTGCGGTGGTTATCGGTATAGGCTGTGGTATTGTAGTGCGTAGCCGGGCTACTACAGGAGGTACGGATATTGTGGCGATGATATTGCAGAAATATTGCCATATACGTTTTTCAAAGGCGATACTGCTGGTAGATGGTATTGTGGTGGGATTCGGTCTATTGGTTATCGGTTTCGGTATCGGAAATCCGGATGATGCTACACAACCTTCGTGGCATTTGTCTTTCTATTCACTGATAGCCATTTTTGTCACTTCGAGGGTATTGGCTTATGTGATAAACGGGGAGAAGAATGACAAGATACTGTTTGTCATCAGCGATATGCGCCTTACTGCTTTGCACGACTATATTCTTAAAGATTTGGACCGTACAGCCACTTGCATCAAGAGCAGTGGTCTTTATACCAATGTAGACAAGGAAATGCTGTTTCTTGTGGTGAGTTATAAGGAAGTGGTAGGTATCAAGCAGAAGATAAGGGAAGTAGACCCAAAGGCTTTTGTAGTGGTTACCGATGCTTATGATGCGTTTGGTGAAGGTTGGAAAGAACTTCCGATGGCAGGAGAGGTACAACCCGAATAGGTAGTAATAAACAATTGTTCATTCTGTTATTAATAATTATATTTCTTTGTAAATCAGTGAATTATGTTTTATGTATTTGTGCTGATAACATCGTTATCAACACAATATTAACCATGTCAGGAGGCAGTTTCAACCTTCGCAGGCATGCAAGGCAGAGATAAACATTGGTAGGAATTAATTTTCTTAGTGCCTTAAAACTACCCTTATGGGTAGTGCATAGTATCTTGCAACTTGTTTACTTTGTATCAGTAAAACAATCAATCGGCAAGATATGAACAAGCTATTAATTTCGTTGTTGGTAATCGGGATATTTCTCTTGTATTATTGTATGCTTTTGGGAGTGGTGACTCCTATAGTCAGATATTCAGTTGATAATTCCTCCTTTTTTCTTTTCAATCTTTTGTGTTGTCTTTCCTCTTTGGTTGTGTTGTATTTCGTCCATGGGAAAAAATCTTTTCTTAAAACCCTGGGGTTGGAGAAAAATTTAGGGAAAGGGCTTCTTTTAGGTTTTGTCAGCACTTTGCCATTATTCATTTATTCCATTGTTTATGGTACTTGGAATATTGAACTTACATGTTGGAGATTGGTAAACGCTACTTTGTTTGCCGGATTTTTTGAAGAATTCTTTTTTAGAGGAATACTGTTCGGTCAGTTATTTAGGTATGCAAAATGGGGATTTATTCCTGCAGGGCTGTTGACTGGCATTATCTTTGGTTTTGGCCATATTTTTCAAGGAAATGATGTTCTGCAAGTTGTTATGGTGGTTACTGTTACAGGTTTGGGTAGTCTCTTCTTTAGCTGGATTTATATGGAATTCGGTCAGAATTTGTGGGCAAGCATTTCTCTACATGTATTGATGAATTTTGCCTGGACTGCTTTCAGTATTTCCGATAATGGAGCGATAGGCAGCTATGAGGTTAATATTGTGCGTATATTGGTAATCTTCATTGCCGTTTTTGGAGTAATCTTTTACAAAAGAAGGAACCATATTCCTTTTCAGGTTACTTATCGGACTCTTTGGGTTAATCATTAGTCGGACTCACGTTTTTTCATTTAAAGGAGTTGTCGGAAGTTAGAAGGAGTTATTTCAAATCAGCCGCAGATTGGCTGCGATGGCAATGGCCTCGGTAATGTTTTCTGCTTCTAACTTCTGGAAAATATTCTTTTTATGGAATTTCACGGTATTTGCATCTATAAACAGATGTTCTCCTATTTCGTTATTGGCATGACCTTGTGCAGAGAGGCGGAGAATATCTGTTTCTCGTTCGGACAGAGTGATGTTGGGTATTTCTTTCCAATGCTTGCTGTTAAATGAATAGGAATAATGAACCGGAGCATTTTTTTTCTGTAAGATAACGTTGCCTGCTGTGGTGCGCGGAGAGAGTGAAACGACACACAGAGCCAGCCATATATCACCGTTTTTGTTCAGCAGGATAGGAGTAAGTTTATGATTGATAAGTATTTTCTTTTTGTTGGCGTATTGCAAGTGGAAGTCGTATTGAATCGTCATATCTTGTCTGTTCTCTTTCTCTTGTTTGTAGTATAGGTCAAACCCGGACAGATTGATTTCCTGCAACATCTGTATTTCTTCTTCAGGGACGGTTTGCTCGTAAAACAGATAACCCATTTCTTGTACTTGTTGCGGGGTATATCCGCAGAGGAAAAGGGGGTTGGGCGAGACATATAGAAAATTCTTCCGGTTGTAATCGATAATATACATACTTTGATTGGTAGAACGAGCTACGGCGTCAATGGCTGATACGCATACTTGCAGTTGCTCGTATGCTTTTTCATCAACACTCATGTTAGGATTGATAGGGTGGAAAAACTCATTAATGTTTGACATGCAACAAATGCCTTTGGTTCTTTACTTGCAAAAATACGATTATAATTGGTGGTTGCTATTCTTTGGAGTGTTTTTTTGCCTTTTGGTATAGAGTTCTCTTTAAATCTACGGCTCTATCAGAGTTGTCCGCTTTCCACCATCAGTATCACCCGTTCGGTCAATGCATCGTCTCCCATAGGGTCGTATTGTTTTTTTAGACTGGCGCCGAAGAGTGCGGCAAAAGTCTGGTAGAAACCGGCTTTGAAAGGACCCATAAAAGCTTTTACCAGTTCATATCCGGTGGAGTTGGTCTGTCGGTCTACCAGTTTTATCAACAGTTTGCCTTGGGCAAAGGTCAGTTTCTTCATGCGGGGAGTGTATTGCTCCTTCAAGCTTTTCTCTACTGCTTTCATGTGTTTCTGGCGGGCTTTCTCGGTGGGCAGGGTCATCATGTATTCGTAGGTTTCAATGATGGCACGGTTAATCTCCTTGGAGATGGGAAGTACCTTCTTTACGTCACGAATGAGTTTGTAGTACTTGTTCATGTCGCGCTTGTTCTTGAACTTGAGCGGCTTGAAGATGTAGACAGTGGGGAGCTTGACATAAGGGATGGTATCTCCTTCGTAAACGCACATGGGAGTAAGATAGACACTCTTTTGCGCAGCAGACTGTGGTTGCTGCTGTGCAAGACATTTCAGGCTTCCGAGAGAAAGAAACATGATGAGTATTACTATGTTAAGCCTTGCGTTCATGTTGCAAAAGTACACCATTCTGTGGAATGTTGTTGCATCATGTTGATTTTTCCTTGCTCAATTAACTTATTTAAGGTAACTTCGCTTTCCAAAACATGAAAGTGACCTACTATTAATGGAATTACTCAAGATAGGAGTTTTTGTAAGTATGCTGTCAATGACTCCTATGCTTGAAGCTCAAAATACATCCGGCCTTCAGAAAGAACAGCCTTTACTTCTTTTGGAAGAAAATCTGGAACAACTCTCCATCGGGAATGAGGAAGAATACGGTTGGGAAGATGAATTGGAGGAGTTGTCCCGACGTCTGCAAGAGCCTGTCAACCTCAATGCCGCCACTAAACGGCAATTGGAGCAGTTTCCTTTTCTTACGGATATACAGATAGAGAATCTTTTGGCTTATGTCTATATACACGGACAGATGCAGACCATTTATGAATTGCAGCTGGTGGAGGAGATGGATAAACGTACCATCGACCTACTGCTGCCCTTTGTCTGTGTGCAGGCAGTGAAAGCGGGTAGGGGGTATCCTGCTTTAAAATCTATACTGAAATACGGGAAACACGAAGCATTGGCACGTCTGGATGTGCCGTTTTATACTCGTAAAGGATATGAAAAGAATTACCTGGGACCTTCCCTTTATCATTCTTTGCGCTATAATTTTCATTATGGGGATTATCTCCAAATAGGCATGACGGGAGAGAAGGATGCCGGAGAACCCTTCTTTGCCCTGCACAACGGAAAAGGCTATGATTACTATTCTTTCTATTTTCTGATAAAGAATCTGGGACGGCTGAAGGCTTTGGCATTGGGTAATTACCGTCTGAGCTTCGGGCAGGGACTGGTACTTAGCACGGATTTTCGTTTAGGAAAGACATTCTCTATGTCTACGGCAGAATATCGTACCGGAGGCATCCGTAAGCATAGTTCTACGGATGAGTACAATTATTTCCGGGGAGCGGCGGCAACGATGGGAGTATTGCCTTACCTGGATATTTCGGCTTTCTATTCGCATCGCTCCATGGACGGTGTGGTGGAGGATGGCGAGATAACTTCCATTTACAAGACGGGATTGCATCGCACGCAGAAGGAGGCAGATAAAATGAATGCCTTTGCCTTGCAGGTAATAGGTGGAAACATGACCTATGAAAAGAACTCTCTGAAGGTGGGAGTGACGGGGATTTACTATTTTTTCAACCGTCCTTACGAGCCTCGGTTGAACAAATATGCAAAGTACAATCTTCATGGAAGTGATTTCTATAACGTGGGCATGGATTATAGGTATCGTCTGGGCCGTTTTGTCTGGGTGGGGGAAGCGGCAACCGGTAGTAAAGGCTATGCGTTGCTGAACCGGCTGAAGTATAATCTTTCTTCCGATTATCATCTGCTACTTGTTCACCGGTACTATTCATATGATTATTGGACTTTGTTTGGGCATTCCTTTGGCGAAAGCAGTATGCCGCAGAATGAGAACGGATGGTATCTGGCAGCAGAGGCCACACCTTTTGCCCGGTGGAAGTTTTTCGCTTCACTGGATATGTTTTCTTTTCCTTGGTGGAAATATCGTATAAGTAAGCCCTCAAAGGGAGTGGATGCCATGTTTCAGGTTACTTATACTCCTCGAAAGAGCTTTTCGGTATATCTTAATTATCGGTACAAACAGAAAGAAAGAGACGTGACGGGTACAAGCGGTGCAGTTATCGAACCTATCTATCACCATAAACTCCGTTATCGGCTGACTTATATGCCGGGAAGATATATCTTTCGTACTACAATAGATTATAATCACTTCCGCCAGCAGGATGGGGAAGGGTATCGCTTCGATAGACGGCAAGGTTATCAGTGTACTCAACTTTGCTCGTACACTTTCCCCTTCCCTCTGTCAGTTTCCGTGCAGGGAACCTGGTTTCATACGGACGATTACGATTCGCGTGTTTACGCCTCCGAGCGTGGATTGTTATATACTTTCTATACCCCTTCCTTCTATGGCAAAGGGTTCCGTTACTCTGCTCATCTGCGGTATGATTTGAGTAAGAACTTCATGTTTCTTGCCAAGTTCGGACAGACCATTTACCAGGATAGAGAGACAATAGGTTCGGGCAATGATGAGATACCGGGAAATAGGAAAGCGGATTTGCAGATGCAACTGCGTATCAAGTTTTAGAAACTGTTTTAATTTTATTTTTTCAGGTTTAAATTAAAACAGTTTCTAAAAGCTTTCTCTTTAACTGTCACTTTGTTCCAGCATGAAAATTTCATTTACAGTCTTTCCGAATATCTCTGATATTTTCAATGCCAGCAAGGTGGAAGGGACATACTTTCCCGATTCTATAGCATTGATGGTTTGCCGGCTCACTCCTATGGCTTCAGCCAATTGCTGTTGGGTCATATGCTTGATGGCTCTTTCTACCCTTAATGTATTAGTCATTGTTGCTCCTCCTGAATTTATAAAGTTCAATGTTGTACTTTATGATGAACAGAAACAATATCATGAACAAGTCTATGAATACAAAATTAAGATATTGCATGTCATAAATCAGCATAGTGCATACTATCAGTAGGGAATACGCTGTTATGGTAGCCCAGATAAGAGAGTTTGAACGAATATCGGCAATACATTCATCTTCGTCCTTTTCTTTTGAGAAAGCTATGAATAGGAGTGAAACCGTAAGCCCTATCATGCTCAACTCGTCGAATAAGGAGTTCTTGATAATACCCCAGGGAATTGCTGAGAACACGTTTACCTTTAACCAATCTTCATTGCTGCCGTCGAAGAGACAGATGAAGGACATGATGGCGAATGGGACAAATAAACACCAACCTATCTTTCTGAAAGTGGTTGGAAATAAATAGTTCTTTCTCATAATACTATGTATTTAGATGTTATTTGCAAATGTAATGTATGCTTTACATATAAACAAGCAAAATAGATAAAATGTAATGTATACTTTACTTTTTTAACATGAAATGCATGTTTTGTAAAGGGAATATTTTCTTTTATGGGTAAACTTTTGCAAGCCGAACATTGCCAGATGCCATAGTTTTCACTTAACTTTGGAGCGGTAAGATTGTTTAAGCATTAATCAAACCGTACATCGTCAAATCGTAAATAGTATGACTGTCATTTATCCATCCCCCATATTCGGTCCCGTTCATTCCCGCCGTCTGGGAGTATCTTTGGGAATAAATTTATTGCCGGCAGACGGCAAAGTATGCACCTTCGACTGTATTTATTGTGAATGTGGTTTCAATGCCGACCATCGTCCCAAACAGCCGTTGCCCACGCGCGAAGAAGTCCGTTCGGCCCTTGAAGCCCGCCTGCGGGATATGCAGCAAAACGGGCCTACACCGGATGTACTGACTTTTGCCGGTAATGGAGAACCGACGGCACATCCCCGTTTTCCCGAAATCATAGAAGATACACTTGCCTTGCGCGACAAGTATTTCCCGAATGCAAAGGTGAGCGTACTGAGCAATTCTACCTTTATCCATCGTCCTGCCGTATTCGAGGCTTTGAACAAGATTGACAACAACATCCTTAAACTGGATACGGTGGATGAAGAGTATGTCCGTGTACTTGACCGTCCTACCGGACATTATTCCATCCGGGAAATTATAGAAGGAATGAAAGCATTCAAAGGGAACTGCATTATCCAGACCATGTTTCTCAAAGGAAGTTATAAAGGACAAGATATGGATAATACATCCGATAAATTTGTCCTTCCCTGGCTGGAAGCTGTCAAGGAGATTGCTCCCCGCCAAGTGATGATTTATACCATCGACCGCGAAACGCCCGACCATGATTTGCAAAAGACCACCCGCGAGGAACTGGATCGTATTGCGGAACGGATACGTGAAACGGGTATACCGGTAAGTGTTTCTTATTAATAATATACTTATGAAATCAATAGCAATTAAAGATTTAAGCGAGAACTTCTTCGAAGTGATAGGCAAAGAGTGGATGCTGGTTACGGCAGGCAGTAAAGAGCATTTCAACACCATGACTGCCAGTTGGGGAGGTATTGGCTGGCTTTGGAACAAGCCGGTGGTATTTGTCTTTATCCGTCCCGAGCGCTATACATATGAGTTTATGGAGGAGAACGAATATTTCACCCTTTCTTTTTTAGGAAAGGAAAACCGGAACATTTACAACCTTTGTGGCAGTAAATCGGGTAGGGAAGTGGATAAGGTAAAGGAAACTGGTCTGAATCCTATCGTTACCGAACGGGGAAACATTCTCTTTGAGCAGGACCGCCTGGGATTGGAGTGCCGCAAGCTTTTCATTACCGATATGAAAGAAGAACTCTTCCTCGACCATTCCGTCTACGAGCGTTGGTATGGCGGTGACCACGGTGGATTGCACCGGGTTTATGTAGCGAGATTGTAGATGCCTGGGTAAAGGAATAACTCCTTTACCACAGTTTCAAGTCATACTCGGCTTCCACCTTCTCTTCTATTTCATCCGGAAGGGCGGGGAAGAAGTCGATACCTGTAATCCGTTCCACTTCGTCCACTGTATTGACGTAGCTGTCTAACGGATGATTGCCCGATGTATTCTTATAAATGAAGCCGATGGCTTTGGGGGGATTGCTGTCTGCACACAGAACGACCTTAAAGAATGCTTCGGGCACTGTAATCTTGTGCTTCTTGCCGATGGTGCGGTGACGTTGGTCATAGAGAATAGGGCCGCATACAATGTATATCTTGCCTTCTTCTTGTGCCCAACGGCGGCATGACTCTTCCAGTTCTTTCCAGTCGCCACGGTTCAGATTGTGGTTCTGCGGGCAAATGTTTGTCATGTAGAAGCTCTCTTGCATGGCTTTCCAGTGCCAGCGGTTGTCACCGGCGGGACACATGTGTCCGCGGTCCATGCCGGCTCCCTTGTAATCATCGGTGGTTACTGCCTCGTGCTCCGGCAGGTCGGGGTCGGGCAGGAACTTGTCTGTACGGCTTTCACGTTCCACCAGTTTGTCGGGAGTGAGTTCCCAGGTACCCAGTTGGGTATCTTCAAGTCCTTGTTGTAGGATACTGTGTAGCCTTTCCGCTGGAGAATCTGTTCGGAGACGTTCTTCAGCTTTGCTGGTATTTCAAAGCGCGTGCCTGCCGGGAGTTCTATCTTGGCAGGAGTAGAACTCTTTTGCCTGGCATCCGAAAGTATCTTTGCAACGGGTTCATAGGCAAGGCAGACTGCACATATAAACAATATAAGATAATAGACGCCCTGCGATTGCTTCTTTTTTTTTCGTGCCATGCCGGGATTAGTGTTGGATAATCATTTTGGCCCTTTCCAGTGCCACATTTATGTTCGGACAGATATTTTCTTCGCCCAACAGCTCATAGAAGCCTGATTTTTCCAGTACCTTATGTACCTTTTCATTGACACCGGAGAGCACGATGGTTATTTTTTCCTTTTGAGACATCTCACAAAGACTTGTCAAGTTATGGATACCGGTAGAATCGATGAACGGAACTTTACGCATGCGGATGATGCGCACTTTGGGGCGGTCGCCCAGCCGCGCCATGATTTCTTCGAATTTGGTGGCGATGCCGAAGAAGTAAGGACCGTTTATTTCGTATACTTCCACATCCTCGGGGATTATCAGGTGCTCGTCATTGCTTGCAATGTCCGATTCTGCATTCGGGTCTATTTCATCTTTGATGACGGATATTTCGGTAGTCTCCATGACACGGCGCATGAACAGCACGCAGGCAATCACCAGACCTACTTCAATGGCAATAGTCAGGTCGAAGATGACGGTCAGGAAGAAAGTAATCAGCAGTACCGTGACATCCGACTTGGGGTTCTTCAGCAGTGCCTTGAACGTGCGCCATCCGCTCATATTGTAGGATACGATGACCAGTACCCCGGCCAGGCAGGCCATCGGGATATACTGTGCCAGCGGCATAAGGAACAGCAAGATGAGCAGCAATACCACTGCATGCACGATGCCTGCCACGGGGCTTTTTCCTCCGTTGTTGATGTTTGCCATGGTACGCGCGATGGCTCCGGTGGCAGGAATGCCGCCAAACAGCGGGGTAGCCATATTGGCAACACCTTGTGCTATCAGTTCCGTGTTGGAATCGTGTTTGTCGCCTATCACACCATCGGCCACGGTGGCAGACAGCAAAGATTCGATGGCACCCAGCACGGCGATTGTAATGGCTACGGGGAAGAGGTTCTTTATCGCTTCCCAATCCAAGGCAGGCATCACGGCATCCGGCAGTTCGGCACGGATGCTGAAACGGTCGCCGATGGTATCGATACAGTCAATGCCTCCGTATGTTTTCATCAGCCAGACTGCCACTGTCACCACGATAATGGCAATAAGTGACCCCGGAATCTTCTTCGAGAACCGCGGTGTAATGGCAATGATGAAGATACTGACAATACTTACAATCGTGTTCCACCAATTGACGGTATCGAAATGCCGGGCGTAAATCATCCATTTCCCTACAAAGTCTCCCGGCACTTTCTCTCCTCCGAAGGTCAGCCCGAAGATGTCGGCAATCTGCGTAGTGAAGATGGTGACGGCAATACCGCTTGTAAAACCTACGATGATGGGATAGGGGATAAACTTGATGACAGCTCCCAGCTTGAACACTCCCAGCAGGATGAGCAGTACGCCTGCCATCAGTGTGGCGACAATCAGTCCCGATTCACCGTATTGCTGGATGATGCCATAGATAATGACGATGAACGCACCGGTCGGTCCTCCAATCTGTACCTTGCTTCCACCCATCAGGGAGATGATGAAACCGGCTATGATAGCCGTAATGATACCTTTCTCCGGTGATACGCCGGAGGCGATACCGAATGCGATGGCCAGCGGGAGGGCTACGATACCTACGATGATACCTGCCATCAGGTCGGCCATGAACAGTTCTTTAGAGTAATTTTTTAAAGCCGTGTATAGCTTTGGTCTGAATTCGAACGCTTTCATTATAATCTACTTTTTTATACGTTTTTTTATACAGAATGTAATGTATATATTGCAAATTGCCTGCAAAAGTAGATAAAATAATGCATTAAGCGTATAGATTACTCTGTTTTTTGTATTTCCAATGGTTCTTTGCGGATGGTGACGGTGCGGTGCTGGGTCGAATCGTTTTTGATGGCAGTTACGTCTCCTCGGGTAGTGAAGTAAACATAATGGCCCATGTCGTAGAAGCGGTAGACCTTGCAGCCGTCGTGCTCAAACAGATAACTTACGGTGTAGGTGGTGTTGTTTTCAGACGGTTTCTTCTCCAAAGGGATGGAAGAGTAGCATGAAGTGAGTCCTGCAAGGACGAACAGAAGGGTGAATAATTTACCGGTCGTTTTCATAGCCTGTTTTTTTTTAGTGTATTGGTGAACACAAATATAGTGTATTTTGTTTTCCTTATCAGATATGTGCTATTAATTATGTCTAAAATGCCTCTTCGGGTTATCGGTGAAGATAGATTCTTTCTATAAGACGATAGATAAATCCGATGAGGCAAAAGTGTGGTTATTTCAAACTAAATTTGTAATTTTGTATTGTTTACGAACAGTACGAACGATATTTATACGTAATTATATTAACTAATAAAAAAAGAGACTATGGCTAAAAGTGTTAAAGGAACTCAGACTGAGAAGAATCTGCTGACTTCATTCGCTGGTGAATCACAAGCAAGAATGCGCTATACTTACTTTGCAAGCGCTGCCAAGAAAGAAGGTTACGAACAAATCGCAGCTATTTTCACAGAAACGGCTGACCAGGAAAAGGAACACGCTAAACGTATGTTCAAGTGGCTGGAAGGCGGTATGGTGGAAATCACCGCTTCTTATCCTGCAGGTGTTATCGGCACTACTCTGGAAAATCTTCAGGAAGCTGCTGCCGGCGAACACGAAGAATGGTCATTGGATTATCCTAAGTTTGCTGATATTGCAGACGAAGAAGGTTTCCCCGAAATCGCTCTTATGTACCGTAACATCGCCATTGCCGAAAAGGGACACGAAGAACGTTATCGCGCTTTTATCCAGAATATAGAGACTGCCAGCGTATTTGCCAAGGAAGGTGAAGTGGTATGGCAGTGCCGCAACTGCGGTTTCATCTACACCGGTAAGGAAGCTCCTCAGGTATGCCCGGCTTGCTTGCATCCGCAGGCTTACTTCGAAGTGAAGAAGTCAAACTATTGATAAATACCTCCTGCCTGTGCAGGTATGGATAACGGGAAACGCCCGGATGCTCTGAAGAAAGCATCCGGGCGTTTTGTTTTGATTTATGTTTATTTCTTGGCGTGCGGATAGTCTATCGTGTAGTGCAGTCCGCGGCTTTCCTTGCGTTCCATGGCTTGCTTTGTTATCAGGTATCCTACGTTTATCATGTTGCGCAGCTCGCACAGCTCTCGGGTAGCCTTGCTACGCTTGAAGAGTGCTTCTGTCTCCTCGTAAAGGATGTCCAGTCGGTTCCAGGCACGTGTCAACCGGGTATTGCTGCGGACAATGCCTACGTATGCCTCCATAATCTGGTTCACTTCCTTCATGCTTTGTGTGATGAGGACACGTTCTTCGGTGGAGATGGTACCTTCGTCGTTCCATTCGGGAATGTCTTCGTTGAAGTCATAACGTTCCAGTACGCTCAGCGCGTGTTTGGCTGCCGCGTCGGCATAAACCACGGCTTCAATCAGTGAGTTACTTGCCAGACGGTTGCCGCCATGCAGTCCGGTGCACGAACATTCGCCGATGGCGTACAGACGGCGGATGCTGCTCTGTCCGTCCAAATCCACCGTGATGCCTCCGCAGAGATAATGGGCGGCGGGGGCTACCGGTATGTATTCCTTTGTGATGTCGATACCGATGCTGAGGCATTTCTTATATATGTTAGGGAAGTGCTTCTTGGTTTCTTCGGGGTCTTTGTGGGTGACGTCCAGATACACATGGTCCTCACCGCGCTGTTTCATTTCGTTGTCGATGGCACGCGCCACGATGTCACGCGGGGCCAATGAGAGTCGTGGGTCGTACTTCTGCATGAATTCTTTTCCGTCTTTGGTGCGTAGCACGCCGCCATAACCGCGCATGGCTTCGGTGATGAGGAACGAGGGACGGTCTCCCGGATGGAAAAGGGCTGTGGGATGGAACTGGATGAATTCCATGTCTTTCACTGCTCCCTTGGCACGGTAGACCATGGCAATGCCGTCTCCCGTGGCCACCAGCGGTTGGTGGTATGGCGGTAAACGGCTTCGCAACCGCCCGTTGCCATGATGGTGACTTTGGAAAGGAAGGTATCTACCTCGCCCGTCGCTTCGTTCAGCACGTAGCACCGTAGCACTTGATGCCGGGGGTGTGGCGGGTAACGATGATTCCCTGGTGATGCTGGGTGATGATTTCCACAGCGTAATGGTCGGTCAGTACGGTGATGTTGGGGTGTTGTTTCACGGCTTCGATGAGGCTGGTCTGTATCTCTGCACCCGTATTGTCCTTGTGGTGGAGGATACGGAATTCGGAGTGGCCGCCTTCCTTGTGGAGGTCAAACTCTCCGTCCTCCTTTTTGTCGAAGTTCACTCCCCATTTGATGAGCTCCTTGATTTGTTCGGGGGCATTGCGCACCACCTTCTCTACGGCTTCACGGTCGCTTATCCAGTCACCCGCAATCATGGTATCTTCGATATGCTTTTCAAAATTGTCTACGGCCAGATTGGTGACAGAGGCGATACCTCCTTGTGCAAAATAAGTGTTTGCCTCTTCCAGACCTGCCTTACAGATGAGGGCTACTGTTCCTTTATGCGCTACTTTCAGCGCAAAACTCATACCGGCAAGTCCGGAGCCGATAACGAGAAAATCGAACTTTCTTACCATAGGTTTTGTGTATTAAACGCTGCAAAGATAGTGTAAACCAAACGTAGAGCAAAATAAGCGGGCTTATTTTTATTTGTTATGTAAGGTATTGTTTCAATACTTCATCCAGGGATTTTTCTTTGGGCAATTCCATGTTCTTGCGCATGCGCGAACGGACTACGTTTACACTGTTCCGGTTGATTCCCATGATAAGGGCTATTTCATCGGTACTTTGGTTCATGCAGATGAGCATGGCCAGTAATTCTTCGTTGCGGGTCAGTTGAGGATAACTTTCGCGGAGCTTGGGCAGATAAGAAGGATGTATGGTGGCAAACGACCGGCGGAATGTGTTCTCATCTTCCCTGCTGAGCAGGCTTTGCACGGTGAGCTGGCGAATGGAGTTGAGGTTATTGGTAGCCATGGCCCGTTCTATTTCTTCCGTCAGTTGTTCGTTGCGGCGGTTCAGGTCTTGCTGCCGGGTGATGAGGGTCTGTATTTCCCGTTTGTTGTTTTCTATAAGCTGGTGGTTGGCCTTTCTTCGGATGATGAAATAGGCTGTAGCGGTGATAAGCAGCAACAGTAATGTAATGGAGATACAGATGTTGTAGAACAATTGCTGTTGCTGCCATTGCACTTGTGCCGAGAGCAGTTTGTTTTCTTCCTCTTTTTGGTTGGCATCAAACCGGATGTTGGCTGCTGCCACAGCACGTTTCTTTTCGTTATTGTCCAGAGAATCGGCAAACTGCCGGTTACGGATGTAGCAACGGGCAAAATCGTCGTTCATGCCTTTGGCAGATAGTAATCCATTAATATCTCATTGGCATCGCGGCCTTCCATGAGCTTCATGTTGATGAGGTCTTGTGCAGCCCGGTCTATCAGGCGTATGCCGTTTTGCTCCTTCCCGGTTTGCAGTAAGGCCCTTCCCAGGTGGAGGTTGAGTTGGTATTTGGCCCATTGGGGCATCCGTGTGGTATCGGGACAGATGCTCAGGGCAAGTTGCAGTGCTTTTTCCAAAGAGTCGGGATAGTCCAGATAACTGTTTACCGTTTCTACTTTGTTTACGAATACGCCCTTAAAGCTGTTTTGTATCATTGACAATTTTTCTCCCAGCCTGAGGTAGTGGAATACAGAGTCTTTTTGATTCATTTTACGAAAGATCTGGGCACGGTAGCGGTACAAGTCTCCCAGTCCGAAGCTGTCTTTCAGCATGGAGTAGTATTAGGCTTTTTTGTTCATTTCCAGGGCTTTGTCGTACATACCCAGTTCGGCGTAGAGATTAGCTTGTTCTCCGTAGGCAATCACTACATTTCCAGGTGCTATGCTATCGTTGTAAGTGGCTATGGCTTCTTGGTTAGTGGCTATAGCTTTCTCGTATTCACCGCTGAGGTGGTAATAGATGCCCAGCCGTGACATCATCCGCAGCATGTTCGGGAAATTTCCTCCTTTCCGGTAGACATCTATTGCTTTTTCCAAGATTTGGATGGCTTTGGGCAGATTGTTTCCGGAGTACATGTAGACACCGCTTATGATTTCTGCCTGCCGGATAAAGTCATTGGCATTGGTACAGACCGGTAACCGGAGGTAGTCTTCTGCCAGTCGGATAGCTTCCGGGTTATTGCCATACAGTTGGTTCAGTCCGGCCTTGAAGCTCAGCAGTTCGTGTGGGCAATGTTCGCGGATGAGGGGATGATTTCCAATGCTGTCCATATAGTCGATGCCGGCTTTGTGTTGTTTGGTGTTTATGTAATTGTTCCCGCAGGCATTAAATATCTTGCGGGCATAATAAATCAGGGTATCTGTAGTTCCGTTTTTTTCTGCCGATTCCAGGATTTCGGGCAAGGTCTGTCTGGCAAGCTCCAACGTTTGTTGCGCTTTTCTTTCGAGTAGTAAGGCATTGATTTGTTGAAGTACATTGTTCCAATGCTTCACTTCGTCTTGTTCCGAAGAGGTGGAGCGGTTGGTGCAGGCTACAGCTACGAGAATCAGAAGTAAAAATGAAAGGTTTTTGGCATTCATATTTTGTGGATTGTTTGTTTTGTAAGGCAAAGATATAATTTCTTAATTTAAAATTTACAACAATAGGCTTGTTTTTTGTTCTTTGTTAATTATTTGATAATAAATATAATATGAAATTGTATATCAGATTGTATATCGTATTCTTATGGTTAGGTTGTGTATATTTTGCAAATTTGTATCAAAACGATTGTAAATATGTATAATGGGGAAATAAGATACAATGAAAACAAAGAAAACAGTGACACCTTTTAATATGCAGGAGATTGCCAGAGCTTTGCGCGAAATGATTTCGGAAGATTCTCCCAATGCTTCGGAGGCTTTGTTGTCCGGAACTCGTGAGGCTGTATTCCGTGAAATCTTTATTTTTCATTATCCTTCTTTTTTAGAGAAACTCCATCAGTCTGTTCCGGAGGTGGATAAGGATGAAGAGCTGATATGTATGCTGGTGGCTCTTGGACAGTCTGTAAAGGAGATTGCAGAACTGATTTATTTTTCGCCGGAACGGGTAGAATTGTTATGTGCTTCGGTCTGCCGCAAACTGAATATGATGGAAGATCGGGAAATGGAAATGCTGATGAAGAAGTTGTTATCATAAAAATGCGTACCTTAGCGGCAAAAATCAGCACACAATGAATAGAATCTTTCATGCCCGTATTGCTGTAGGGCAGTTTTTGTTTCTGGCTCTGATAAGTGGCCTTGCCATTTATATGTTGTGGGATAAATACGTGCTGCCTGCGGCGCTTTTCATGCTTTGGTTGATAGTTGTCATCGAGAAGCTGATTCATACTACCTATACGGTGACTCCGGACGGGAAGCTGAAATTGTATTTCGGTCGCTTCTCGCACAGCAAGGAGATTCTGCTGAAGGATGTCATTTCCGTGGAGCGTGCCTCTTCCATGCAGATAGGACGGTTTGCAGTAATGCGCTACGTACTGGTGAAGTATGGAGCGGGTAAGTGCGAGGTATTGTTTCCGGTCAAAGAGGAGGAATTCATCCGGTTGATGGAGAAACGGATGGGGCAATAACAAGAGTCTTGTCCTCTTTTTTAGTTCGGTATTTCCTCTGTCAGATATTTGGCGGTATGGTACTCCGGAATTGTCTGTATGAACTTTCCTTTTATCTGTTTTTCTGTTTTCGTATGTTCGCCTACGAATACCAATGTATAGGTAGCTACCATTTTGCTATAATGTGATATTCCTGTGGTAGTGAGTTGGGTATAGGGGGGTAGGGTGATGGTACTGCTGCTGTTGTTGGTACTTTTAGTTTTTATTGTTTCGCTGCAATATTTTATGTCTGCTCCGTCCGAATATAATTCATTTTTGAACATATAAGGAGTACTGACATATTGTTCCTGACCCTCCATCCATGCAAATGCTTCGGGATCGTTACTTTGGAAAGTTGTTTCCTGCCATGTATTGTCAAAAGGACGTTCTGTGACTGTCATTGGGGAAGATGAATTATTTCTTGTAATGGTAGGTGGACATTCCACATCATAGGTGCTGAAGCCATCTCCTTCTTCTTCAAAAGAATATTTGATTTCTTTGATTGATAATTGTCTGCTTCCAGAACTTCGTCTTTGTCATAACAGCCGGTTGTACAAGCAATCAGTATGACGGAAAATGCGAGTTGAAATAGTTTCCCAGCTTTCATAGTCTTATTGTTTTTAGTTAAGGAGCCTTGTCCGGATGTCAAGGAACAAGGCTGATACAATTACTACAAAGGTAATCTTTTTTTGTGAAATCCTTCAGACTAAGGAGGTTATTTCTTATGAATCTTTTTTTGATGTATTGAGAGAGCGTCTTCAATGAAAAGAATTCTTGAAAAATGCAAGGGACAGGTACAATGATAGGATAATTCCCGTATATTGCAGGCTTAATCTTAAATATACAATGGAACACAATTTACAAACTATCCATGAGCAGGAGATAGAAGCTTATCTGATTGAATTAAGAGGGCAGAAGGTGTTGCTGGACCGTGATGTGGCAATGCTCTATGGGGTAGAGACAAAGCGGGTGAATGAAGCGGTGAAAAATAATCCGGAAAGATTTCCGGAAGGGTATATTATTCAGTTGAATGATAAAGAGATACAATATTTGCGGTCGAAATTTTCGACCGCAAACTTATCTTCTAAAACACGTGCCGTACCTAAAGCCTTCACCGAGAAAGGCCTCTACATGCTTGCCACTATTCTGAAAAGTCCCCGTGCAGTAGCTACTACCCTTGCCATCATCGAATCTTTTGCCCATTTGCGCGAACTTACCCGCAATATGGCGCTTCTGTCCGCTGAACCCCTCCCCATCTATAAATAAAGCTTAATTTTAGCGTCCTTGTTTGCAGTCTTTTCGCTTTTCAAGCGTCCATCATGTAAAAAAAGAAACGAACATGAATTTGAATTGCGCCATTTTACATGCGGATGCGGAGATTGCCGGGAGATTGGAGGAATACATTGAAAAGGTTCCTTTCCTCTCTTTGCACGGAAAGTACAGCAATCCCCTCGAAGCATTGAAGGACTACTATGAGACGAAAGTAGAAGTTTATTTTATCGGTATCTATCCGGTGGAAGAGGGCGGAATCAACGGGATGGACTTCTGCAAGTTATTGTCCTCGTCCACCCGCGTCATTTTCATTACAGATACCGACAAGTATGCCGCCGAGTGTTTCCGCCTGGATGCCTTGGACTATCTGCTGGATGGAGTCAGTTTCTCCACGTTTTTCCAGTCTGTCAGCAAAGCGGCGCGTTGGTTCTCCCTGCAGGATACCGGTACATCCGGTTCCAAATGCCAGCAGTACCCCGAGGAATCTCCGAAGGTGATTTATATGCGGTGTGACAACCGCATCATGCGGCTCGACCTGGAGCGGATAAACTACATAGAGGGTTTGGGAGACTACGTCAAGATTTTCTGCAAAGGTGCCTCCAAACCTGTCTTGAGCCTATGCAGTATGAAGTACATGGAGGAAAAACTTCCGGCGGACGAATTTATCCGCGTGCACCGTTCTTTTATTGTCCGCATGGACTGCATCAGCGCCATCGGGCGCAGCACATTGCTCATCGAGCAGAAGGATGTCCCCATTGGCGATGCTTACCGCGAAAGGGTGAAAGGGTATGTGTCCAGGCTGGCAGTGTTGTAATACCCTGTTTTCAGATACTATATACTTTGTTTGTTGGATCTATAGTTCCAGCGTGCTGCATCTATATATGAACGCGTTGCATATATAGATCCAACAAATGATAATCATTCGGTGTAAAATCCGTGTAATCTGTGGTGAACCGGAACCTTGTATTACTTTAGTTTTGCTCTCGAAATCCTTTCCCCGAACGTCAAGTTCAGATTCAGGCTGAATCGGCTTTCCTGCATCAGATTGCTGCGTGAGTTCAGTTGTTTCCGCCACGTGGCGCCCAGCGAGAGATAGGAGTACCGGATGGGGAAGCTCGCCCCTAAGCTGGCTTCCAGATACTGCATCTTCCCGCCTTTCAGATTGACATAGGAGTTGCCGAAACCTATTCCGCCCATCAGCTCGGTGGAACGTGCCAGGCGTGGTTTGGTAATGTAGCTTCCGCCTATGTTCACTTTGTGCTGGTTCTCATATTTCATGGAGGTATAGGAAGAGGAGTTGCGGCTCCAGTCCAGGTAGTTATAGTCGGCGGTCAGCACCCAGCGTTCGGTGGTCATGCTGAGGCCGGTGCCGAGGTGCATGGGCAGATATTGTGTACGGCTGTGGTATCCTTTATCGAGGTTCTCGCTGGTAGATGAGTTGCTGTAGGTCAGTGTATTGTCGTGGCTGATGGGAAGGGAGGGAGCAAATACCAGCCCTGCCGCCCACTTCCGTTTTCCGGTCGCACCCCATTCGTAATGTATGCCGAAGTCCGCATAAAAGGCCCGTTTGGAGGATTCGTACTTTACGATGGCGCTTTCCTGCGTTTCGCTCTGTATCACTGTGCCCACTATCATCCCCAGGTTGATGCCGACCGACAGTTGCCTGCTCAGTGCAAAGGCATTGGTGACGTAGCACCGGTATAGTCCGCCCGTACCTTCAAAGAGCGAGTAGGTGTAGTTGCCGGGCATTCCCTCTATCTCTTCTTCGGTCTGGATGACGTAGCCCACACTGCTGTATGGCGCTGCACCTACAAGGGCATACCAGCGCGGCAGGACGCGGAAGCCATGCTGATGCGGTTGGGGTTACCGGTGAAGTTGGAACTGTGTTCGCTCAGAAAGGAGTAGCGGGCATACGAGGCGGATGCACCCACATCGAACGTGAAGCAGGTGCTGTCCATGCGGGTGATGGCTGCGGGGTTCAGCGTGTTCAGAAATCCGGTACGGTTCAGGGCGATGCCGATGTTGCCCATGCCGGCATAACGTCCGCCGTCGCCGGCACTCAGTTCGCCCACTCCGTACATGGAGGTGGGCAGGTTGGTGGTGTTTTGTGCCATGGCGGTGAGGCTTGCCGTACACAGACTGCACAGCAGAAGAGGAATCCGGTGATGGTATTTCATTGCTCGTTGTATATTTTGAATCTTACGTCTAATCTGCATTGGTTTTCTTGTTCGGGGTCGTTGGTGAAGATTACCTGGTTGAAGGTGGTGGTGCTTTCTTCGTCTGTCAGACTCATCAGCAGTTTCTGCCGCTTGATGCCCGAAGTGCCGTAGTTGTTGCGGATGAATTCGGTGAGGTCGAAGGAGTAGTAGGTCTCTTTCCCGTACATCTCGTCGATGGTCAGGTTGCCGGTCTGTACGGTTACGCCGTCGCTGCCGTATACGTAGTCCTCCAGCACATTGTTCTCGTCCGTGATATAAAGACGGATGTCATTGGGAAGCTGGCTCACTTCGTTGTAGCTCCGGGCCAGAGGATAGAGGTAGAGTGTGGCGCTCTCTATGGAGACTATCTGTCCGGCACTTCCGAGGCTGTTGAGGTAGGGGAATTCCAGTTGGTTGTAGTAACCCGTCAATCCCTGCATATAGGCTAGGCAACCCATGTCGCCGGAGTGGACGAGGTTCTCTATTCCGCTTTTCAGGGAGGCAAGGTGGGTGCCGGTGGGGTCGTGCCGGATGCCGGTATAGGCGTAGTCGGTGTTTATACTGAAAGTCAGCACTTGCCCGGTCCGCTGGTTGGAGACTTCCTGGTAGTGGAGGTTGATGCTCATGGCAGAATCATTCACCATGAATCCGGTGATGCACTGCCCGTCGTTTTCGGGAACAAAGACCAGTCCGGGGAATTTCTTCTTGAACTTGTCTTGGGTATCGAAGTAGTCGTCCTGGGCCACGAGGTCATTCAGCAGTTGCTGTCCCCATGAGTCGGGCAGGCGGACGCTTACTTCCTTCTTCCGCCCCGGGCAGGGGGTGAAGGTAAAGCTGAAGAGTGGGGCATTTTCCGTCGGGAGTACGGTGCTGTTGTAAAGGTCCTCGTCGTTGTCCAGCACGATAGGGTTTTTCAGCCGGTAGATGGAGATGCGCTGTTGCGTCAGGGTATCTCCCCAGAAATGGCCCGAAGGTATCATCCGCAGTACGAGGGAGTCGAGGGTATAGGTATAGTCTGTGTTGGGGGTGAAGTGGGATGTGGAGTATTCGGCATAGTAGGTGGCGGATACATCTCCCCAAGAGCTGCTTCGGTAATGTCCCAGCTGGCAGATGCTGTCGCCCCGGGTCTCTATGGAGTCCAGCAGTATGGTGCTGATGTCTACCGAGCAGGTGTCTACGTATACATTATAGAAGGAGCTTTCCACGAGGCTCTTTCCAAGCTGCGAGTTCTCGTCCTGGCAGGCACAGAGGATAGCGAGGACTGCGAATAAGCTGTACAATGACTTCTTCATTTCTGTTCTTTTAGTTGGCGGCAAAGGAAAGGCAAAACTTTTATATCTTCCTATAAAAATCGGCGTTCGGACGGTTTTTATCGGTAAAGGCGTTTAACGGGAATTTCGAACTGTTCGTCGGTTATTTTTGCCGGTGTGGTTGCGGCGGTTTACTTTTGCGGGCAGAACTTCCGCCCTTCTGAAAGAGGAGGGGAATAGTTTCGGCATCCCGATACTAAAACTATTCTCCTTCCTCTTCAGGGGAACGAGGGGTATGAAAAATTAATCTTTAAAACAATAAACAATGAACAGACTATTGGTAGGAATAATGTTGCTGGCCATCGTGTGCATTGCCGGCAGTTGTACGGACGAGGATGAATACACTCAGGGGCAGTGGATGAAGAAAGCCAGCTATAACGGTGTGTACCGCGCTTATGCCTCCGGCTTCACCATCGGCAATTATGGGTATTTGTGTGGCGGCTTCTACGGAGCGAACAAGGATTACCTGAACGACCTTTGGGAGTATGACATGAGCCGGAACAGCTGGACGCAGTGTGCCGACATGCCCGTTGCCGGGCGCAAGGCTGCCGTGGGCTTTGCCGTGAATGGCAAGGGATACATTACGACCGGTTCCGTGAAGGACGGCTCCTCGTCCTACTGTGTGGCGGATACCTGGGAGTATGACCCTGCCACGGATACCTGGACACGGAAAGACGATTTCAAAGGCGGGGTGCGCGACGGTGCCCTGGCTTTCAGTATAGGTGGATATGGCTATGTCGGTACGGGCTGCAACAGCGACGCCACCGGCAGCGAGAGTGCCTACAAGATGGACTTCTACCGTTTCAACCCCAATGGTGCCGAAGGTTCGCAATGGGAAGCGGTGAGCGGGTATGGAGGCGAGAAGCGCTACTTCGGTACGGCATTCGTCATCGACGAGGTGGCTACATCTGTTGCGGGCGAAACAACAGTACCGACCTGGTGGATTTCTGGAAGTTCGATGGAAGCAACTGGACTCAGTTGCGTGACATTGCCAATACAGACTCCGACAACGATTATGACGATGACTACGCCATCACACGGTCCGAAACCGTATCTTTCGTCATTGGTGGAAGGGGATTTGTGGCTACGGGAATACGTAACAGCACTTCCCTGAGCAGCGACTACTGGCTGTACGACCCTGACAAGGACTTATGGTACGGCGATTCCGACGATGACTTTACCCCCATTACAAATGTGCACAATTATCTTTCCGGCGCTTCTTCGCGCAGGGCTGCCGTTGGTTTCTCTACCGGCGAACGTGGTTTTGTGCTGACGGGAACAAGCGGCACCAGCTACTTTGATGATGTGTACGAACTTCTGCCCGATGAGGAAGAGGAAGTCTGATTCGCCCCATAACTGAACGGAACTTATGAAGCTGATGTTTATGATGATAAAGATAGGTGTACCGGCTGTGATGGCGGTATGCCTTTCTTGCTGTTCGGGCCATGTTGCCGGTGGCGGCAATGAGTTGAAATGCCGGGTGATGGGGGTGGAAGGCGGTTATGGCTATGTGGTACTGCATGGAACCGATACCCTGATATATCAGCCTTTTATACCTGCTTTGAGCGGTCGCCTGCCGTTTGCAACAAAGGCAGAAGCGCTGGCGGCCGGCCGGTTGGTATGCCGTAAGCTTGCCGATGGGCAAGCTCCGGCATTGAGCAGGGAGGAGGTGGAGTCTTGTCTGGCAGATTAATAATCCACAGAATCTCTTACTTCGTGATGTATTTCCGAGCAGTCGTAAGGGTATCTCTGCATGAATTTCCCCTTGAGTACCTTCTTTGTATCGCTACCAGGACGTGAAAGGGTGGCGGTGAATGTCACTTGAAGCCGTTTGTAGTAGATGGTTGAAGTGTATATGTTCCATTTCATGCCCACTATATCCATTTCAAAATGTTTATATCTCAATTCGTCTTCTTTGTAGTACTTGCCTCGGGCAAGGAAGAATAACTGTTGTTGCCCCATCACCACCTTTCCGTCTTCTATACGGTCGGGCAGGTAGATGCTGCGTTTCTCCGGGTCTATCCAGTTGAAGACTTCATCGGAGTGGTCATTGAGCAAGAATGCGTATTCTGTCCATTTGTTGATGAACGGATAATGGTCATGCTTTCCGGTTGTGTTGCCCATAGTTTCATCTTTATAGGTACTCTTGTCGGGTTCCGTCCCGGATTCTTCCACCCCGTCATCGCTTTCCACGCTGTATTCGATGGATTCTATCTGATAGAAATTCTCGCATGGCGCTTGCCGTATGGTGATTTGTTCTTTGTAGAAGCCCGTCTTCATCTCAAGGTTGAGGATGAGCCGCGTTCTTCTCCGTCGAAATTGTCTTCAGTCTTTAGTGTGAGCCGGGTTTCGTTCTCGCGGGTGAGGTCGAACCACCGGAAGTGGAGGCTTCCCAAGCCTTCCAACTGTAAGGGGCGGTTGTTGGTGTCTACCATCGTGGTTCCGCCAAGGGTGGTGATGGAGCAATGCGCCAGTTACTGCGTGTCAAGTCTATCTGCAGGGTGGAGGCATCGCCGTCCATGGTGGTTTCCTGCATGGGCGAGAGGTGAAGGTCATCGTCGTTGCTGCAAGCTGTCAGGCCGCAAAGAAAAAGAGCGAACAGAAGAATGGATTGGAATAAGTCAGTCGTTTTCATGTTGGTTATTATTTGATTTATGTCCATTGGACGTGGCATTCTTTGTAAATGCTGCACGACAAAGGTAATTATTTTCTCTTTACGCTGTATTCTCCGAAAGAAAGAAGTGCTCTTTTTTGCCGGATAATACGGGTTTTATTAACTTGCGCACAAATTAATCGCTAATCATTAACCACTAACCATTAGTTCCATGAAATACCAAGTTGCCATTATCGGTGGAGGTCCTGCGGGATATACAGCTGCCGAAGCTGCCGGAAAGGCGGGATTGAGTGTCGTACTGTTCGAGAAGCAGAGTCTCGGCGGAGTGTGCCTGAATGAAGGGTGTATCCCCACCAAGACCTTGTTGTATTCGGCCAAAACCTATGACGGAGCCCGCCATGCCTTGAAGTATGCGGTCAGCGTGCCCGAAGTATCGTTCGATTTGCCCAAGATTATTGCCCGCAAGCAGAAGGTAGTGCGCAAATTGGTATTGGGAGTCAAAGGAAAGCTGACTGCCCACGGCGTGACGATTGTCAGCGGAGAGGCTACAGTGACGGACAAGAACCATGTGGAGTGCGGTGGAGAGGCCTACGAATGCGAGAACCTGCTGCTCTGTACCGGTTCCGAAACCTTTGTCCCGGCCATTCCCGGCATAGAAAAAGTGCCCTATTGGACCCATCGCGATGCGCTGGATAACAAAGAACTGCCTGCCTCACTCGCCATCATCGGTGGCGGTGTCATCGGCATGGAGTTCGCCTCTTTCTTCAACAGTCTGGGTGTGCAGGTAACCGTCATCGAGATGCTGGACGAGATACTTGGCGGTGGTATGGACCGAGAGCTGGCGGGTATACTCCGTGCAGAGTATGCCAAGCGGGGTATCAAATTCATGCTGAATACCAAAGTCGTCTCCCTTTCTCCTTCCGAATCCGAAGTATCTCCGGTTCCCCTCCTTCAGGAAGGAGGGGTGCCCGAAGGGCAGGGTGGTAGTGAATCCCCTCTAAACAAATCTCCCCTGATAGAAGTGAATTATGAAACTGCCGACGGTCCCGGTTCCGTCGTTGCCGAACGGCTTCTGATGAGCGTCGGGCGCCGTCCGGTAATGAAAGGTTTCGGCTTGGAGAATCTGGGCTTGGAAAGAACGGAACGCGGAAATGTCTTTGTCAACGCACAGATGCAGACTTCCGTTCCCGGAGTATATGCCTGCGGTGACCTGACGGGCTATTCCTTGCTGGCACACACAGCCGTCCGCGAAGCGGAAGTAGCCATACACTCCATCATCGGCAAGAAGGATGCCATGAGCTACCGTGCCATCCCCGGTGTGGTGTATACCAATCCCGAAATAGCCGGTGTGGGCGAGACAGAAGAATCCCTGCAGAAGAGAGGCATTGCCTATCGTGCCGTAAAGCTGCCGATGGCCTATAGTGGCCGCTTTGTGGCAGAGAACGAAGGAGTGAACGGCGTCTGCAAGTTACTGTTGGGTGGCGACGGTACCGTATTAGGGGCACATGTTCTGGGTAATCCCGCTTCGGAAATCATCACGCTGGCAGGCATGGCCATTGAGTTGAAACTTACTGCCGGAGAATGGAAGAAGATTGTCTTTCCGCACCCCACGGTGGGAGAGATATTCAAGGAAATGTTGTAAAAGCGATAACTCAAAACAAAATTTGTAATGAGAAAGTATTTATTCTGCCTTCTTCTGTGTGTTTGCAGTGCATGTGGTGGGTGGGCGCGAGACACTGCTGGTTCCGGTCGTTTCACTATCACCGGGCAGGTTTCCACCCTTCCTGATGGGATAGTTATCGGTCTGTATCAATCGGATGGGCAACTCATTGTGCCGATAGTTCTTGACACTGTTGCAGATGGAAAGTTTATCTTTAGTGATACTATTTCCAGCACAAAACCCCTTATGCTTCTTTCTTCGGAGCCTGATTTCCCCTCCCATTGGCTGGATGTGTGGGTGGCACCGGGTAGTCAGATAACCGTTACCGGAGAGGATAAGTTGCTTCCTCTCTGGCGGGTAGAGAGTGATATTGCCGAGCAGCAAGAGCAAAATGCTTTCCAAGAGTGTACCCGTGAGCTGAACCGTGAGTATTTGACGTATAATGTAGCTGAGTGCGGCTGGCTCCGGCAGATGCAGTTGGAGCATGCTGGCGATGAAGAATTCTCCCGGCTGGCATGGGCGAAAGTGGATTCGCTACGCCAGTATTCGTTTCCGCTGATGCGTACTATCTTCAAAAAGGAATTGGACTATATGGTGACAGCTCCTATGGGTAGGGTCTACATGCAGAAACTGGTATCCTATGCACAGATGACGTTAGCAAAGAGTTTCATGCCCTATTCAGACGAAGTGAAAGCACTATATGCCCGATTGTCCGATGTCTTGAAGCATACGCCTGAGGGTGGATTAGCATACCAATACCTCTATCCTGCAATTGCTGTTGAGGTAGGTGATGAAATGGCAGACGGTGAATTATATGATGTTCAGGGAAGAATTCATAATATAGCAGAGTTCAAAGGGCGATATATTCTGCTTGACTTCTGGAGTTCCGGTTGTGGTCCTTGCATCGAGTCTCTTCCTGAACTGGAAGAGATTGCCGAAAAATACAAAGATGTGTTGTCGGTTGTCAGTATCAGTGTAGATCCCAAGGGGCAATGGCTGTCGTTTGTGGAGAAGAAGCAGATGAAGGGTAATCAGTGGAATGAGCTTCGTAAGGCAGGTACCGGTCTTGCCATGTCCTATAGAGTGAAGGGATATCCCCATTATGTATTGATTGCCCCTGGCGGAAAGATACAGAGCGTATGGGGAGGCTATGGCAAGGGTTCCCTGCTTGACAAGTTGGAGGAGGAAATAAACGTTGATAGATAATAAAAGTATAGTTGTATATGAAGACTGTAAAGCTAATCACCTGCGACGATGCCTTCCAGGCACACGTCATCCAGGGTGTCTTGGAGAATGAGGGCATTGCGTCTGTTTTGCATAATGAAAACATGTCTTCCGTGATGCGCGGATATGTCCGTGATGTCACGGGAGTGGATATATTTGTCTATGAGGATGAATATGACGATGCCCTCCGTCTGCTTGAACGGAACCAGATGATTCCGGAACAGTTGAGGTACTGCCCCCATTGCGGTTCGGATGAGATTAAGTTCGTGTTGAAGAAGAACCACCGGGTGCGTGCCATGGTGGCTGCTGTTATTGCGGCATTGTCGGCCGCACCTCCGGGCACTGAGCATTGGGAGTATGTATGCAGCAAGTGCGGCACTCATTTTGAGAAGCCGGTGGCGAAAGGAACAGTTGAAGAATCATAATAGAAACATAAGTAAAGATAAAGTAAAAGTCTAAGTATAAGGATTTTCATGAAAAGAATATTATCATACTTGCTACTATCCGTCTGCCTGCTCCCCTTGTGGCCCAAGAGACGGTAACTCCGGTGAAGCCGCTCTCTGCGCGGATTGATGCGTTGATAGAACACAAACTTCCCGCAGGTTCCAACGTAGGTATTTCGGTCTATGACCTGACTGCCGGAAAGCCCTTGTACGGCTATCAGGCAGACAAGCTTTCCCGTCCCGCTTCCACCATGAAGCTGCTGACGACGATAACTGCACTTTCCCGTCCTGAAGCCGACGAGCCGTTCCGTACGGAAGTGTGGTATCAGGGCGTCATCGAGCGCGATACTTTGCAGGGAGATATGTATGTGATAGGCGGTTACGACCCGGAGTTTGATGAAGAGGCATTGGATTCCCTGGTGGCTGCCGTGGCCCGTTTCCCCTTCTCTGTCATCAAAGGCAAGGTGTATGGAGATGTTTCCATGAAAGACTCCTTGTACTGGGGCAGCGGCTGGTTGTGGGATGATACTCCCTATTCCTTCCAGCCCTACCTCTCACCGCTGATGCTGAATAAAGGAGTGGTGAAGGTTACCGCCACACCCGGCGAACGGGGCGACAGCGCACGCCTTGAATGCACTCCCGCCTCTTCCTATTATACACTGACGAACAAGACCCAAAGCCGTACTCCTTCTGCCGGACGCTTCCGTGTGTCGCGCGACTGGCTGGTGAACGGGAACAACATCACCGTGACGGGCAACGTCGATGCCCGCCGTGCAGGTACGGTCAATATATTTTCTTCGCAGGACTTCTTCATGCATACCTTTATGGAACGGTTGCAGGCACGAGGTATCCAGTGCATTCCGGCGGCAGAAGCGGAAGGCCCGGAGAATGAAGTAGCGGAATCCGAAGCTTTTGAAACGGGCAAGCCCTCTTCCACTGCTTCTTCTTACCTTTTCGGTGAGTTCCGGCAAGACAGCCTCTCAGTGCGGATGGCTTCCTACGAAACTTCTGTGCAGGATGTAGTGAAGGAGATTATGAAAGAGAGCGATAATCTCAATGCCGAAGCCATGCTCTGCCGGTTGGGTGCGCAGAGCAGCGGAAAGAAGCGCGTCTCTGCCGAGGACGGGCTTTCCGCCATCCGTATGCTGATGAAGAAGTTGGGACATAACCCCGATAGGTATAATCTGGCAGATGGTTGCGGCCTTTCCAATTACAACTACATCTCTCCGGAGCTTCTGGTTTCCTTCCTGCGATACGCCTACTCGCGTACGGATGTTTTCCAAAAACTTTATAAGGCTTTGCCCATTGGCGGCGTGGATGGTACGCTGGAGTTCCGCATGAAGAAAGGCACCCTTTCCCACAGAAATGTACATGCCAAGACCGGCTCCTTTACTGCCATCAACTGCCTTGCCGGCTACCTCAAAGCCCGCAACGGACACGAGATAGCCTTTGCCATCATGAACCAGAATGCACTGTCGGGCAGGGAAGCACGCGCTTTCCAGGATGCGGTGTGTGACGAGGTGATACGTTGAGACGCTCCTTTTCGTTTTTGTAGAGGGATGAATAAATCATCATTAACAGTTATCATTGCGGATAATCATTCTTTTTGGTACCTTTGTTCCTGCTAATCAATGAATAGGAGGATAATCAGATGAAAGCAAGCATTTCTTTAGAGTTTGAGCGGGAAGCCAAGCGTATGTTGAAGCATTATGCTTCATTTATAGTAGAACAGAAATGATTTGCGAAAAAAATACGGAGTAACTTACTTCTCCTCTTTTCTTCGCAAACCAATTCTGTTCGGCTATAAAAAAGATTATGAAAATCTTATTAATGAACTCAAGCAGAATCCCCCTCTCCGGCACCGACCTTGGTGGCGGTTTGCGTAAAATCCGTATGCGCATCACTTCAAAAGGCAAAGGTAAAAGTGGCGGTGCAAGGGTGATAACCTTCACCGTCGTTATTGCCGTCGATGAAGCCGAAATCAATCTGCTTTACATTTACGATAAAGCCGAACGCCCCAGTGTCAGCACCAAAGAACTGGAGGAATTGTTGCGCCGGAACGGGCTGGAATAGCTTGTTGTTGGAACTATAGATGCAGCGTGTTCCATCTATATATGCAACGCGTTGCATATATAGATCCAGCAAACCGGAAATATACATGCAACGCGGTATATCTTTCGGGCGGTTTTTCTCCGCCTTTTTAGGGAGCAGTTTATTTATACTGTGCCCAGTCTACATTCTTCATGTCTCCACTTTTGGCCAGCTCAGCGTGCATAGCCAGTGCGGCGCGCAGGGCATGGGGAGTCTGTGACTTGCCGTCGGTCAGTTTCAGGTAATCCCACAGAATGTTCTTGTAGTCCGGATGAACACAGTTTTCAATGATGGCTTGTGCACGTTCTTTCGGACTCTTGCCGCGGAGGTCGGCCACACCTTGTTCGGTGATGATGATGTTGACGTCATGCTCCGTGTGGTCCATGTGCGAAACCATCGGCACGATAGCCGAGATTTTACCTTCCTTCGCCACAGACGGACAAGTGAAGATGGAAATATAGGCATTGCGGGTGAAGTCACCGCTACCGCCGATGCCGTTCATCATCTTCGTACCGCCGATGTGCGTGGAGTTCACGTTGCCGTAGATGTCGGCTTCGATGGCGGTGTTGATGGAGATGACGCCGAGTCGGCGTACCACTTCCGGGCTGTTGGAGATTTCCGACGGACGGAGCACCAGTTTGTCGCGGAAGAAGTCCATATCCTGGTAGATACCTTCCAGGCAGTCGTTTGTTACGGTCAGTGAGCAGGCGCTGCCGAATTTCACGCGGCCTTCGCGGATAAGTCCGATAACGGAGTTCTGGATGACTTCAGTGTACATTTCAAAAGCAGGGATGGTCTTGTCACGTCCCAAAGCACCCAATACGGCATTGGCAATGTTGCCCACACCGGATTGCAGCGGCAGGAAGGTAGGTGGAATGATTCCGCGTTTCATGTCGGCGGCAAGGAAGTCGGCCACGTTCTGTCCGATTTTGTCGGTCAGCGGGTCGGCGGCGGCAAACGAACGTGCCTCGTCCGGCCAGTTGGTTTCCACTACGCCGACAATCTTTTTCGGGTCTACCTGGATGTAGGGCAGGCCGATACGGTCACTCGGTTTGTAGATGGGGATTTCGCGGCGGTAAGGAGGGTCGAGGGGTTCGTAGACATCGTGCAGGCCCATGGCGTTCTTGCTGTGGGCGGCATTCAGTTCCACGATAATCTGGTCGGCCAGGCGGCAGACAGTCGGAGCGATACCGCCGGCTGCCGTCAGGTAGATTTTACCGTCGGGAGTAACCTCGCATGCCTCGATGATGGCAACGTTTACTTTTCCCATGAAACCATAGCGTACTTCCTGTGCCATCTGTGAGAGATGGATGTCGTTGTAGGCTATTTCGCCATTGTTCACGGCTTTGCGGAAGTCGGCGTTGGTGGTGTAGGGGGCGCGGTAGCGGATGGCTTTGGCGCGTGAAAGGATACCGTCGCAGGAATCTCCGGTAGAAGCACCGGTGAAGATACCTATCTGGAACGGTTTTCCTTTTGCATGTTCTGCTTCCGCGATTTTTGCTAATTCAGCCGTAACGGCTTTGGCTGTCCCTGCGGGAGTAAATCCGCTCAAGCCGATGTTGTAGCCATGTTTGATGAGGCTCGCAGCTTCTGCTGCCGAAATGTAATTGAGTGCATAATATAAATAGTTATTTTTTCGTGTAAAGATTCTGAAGGGGCTCGTAATTGGTTCTGCAATTATCGACTGTCTTTAATATTTCCGTTGAAGTATCTCCGACCAGATGATGGCTTTCCTCGCTTCTTCTGCCGAGTGGATGCCGTATTCGGATGTTGCTTCATCGGATTCCTGCGGACGGGATGCCGGGGAGGGAGGGGAAGCCTTTATGGGGGTGTACTTGGATTTGGCAGACGGTTTGGATACCGGCTTTGGCTTTTCTGTCGGCTTGGGGCCTTCGGGAATAAAGCCTCCGTAAGTATCTCCGCCCCAATATTCGGGCAGTGGGTTGTCGGCATCGGGCATAGGTATGTCGGGACTCTTGTCTGCATTTTTATTGGCTTCTTTTTTAAACTGCTTGACGAGTCCGATTACTATGACAGCCGCAACTAACAGAAACTTGAAGACATCTTCCATATTCTTTTTGATTTTCTGCCCAAAGATAGTGCAATTATCTCTTATCTTTGCTTTTGGGCAAAGTTAATTATTTAATCTGATTACAGCCAAGGAATTGGTAATAAAAAAGGGCAGCTTCACAGCTCCCCTTAATTTTTTTAACCTAAACCTTAACTATGAAAAAATCTAATGTTTCTTTCATTCCACAAATTTGTGAATTAATTTGCTCTATGCCAAATTAACACTCGGAAAATGTTTACTCTCTTAACATAAATTAGCTGATAAGGCGCAGATTGACAACTTGTAATGGCATTTTTCTTTCATTTCATCCGTTTATTGGGAGGGAAGAAGTATCTTTGCGCTCCGAATATTGAAGAATGTGTGTTAGCGTCAATAGAATAGAAAAGAGATTATGAATGAGATACAGCTTGTATGAAGGTGCAATTTTGGCATCTTGAACAATCTCAATTCTGATATAAATTTCTATTGTTTACTATAAATTAAAAAACGAACTGATTATGGAAAAAGTAACGGGAGCAGACTTTAAATCTGCAACTGCTGATGACAACAAGAAGTTGTTTATCGAGACTTACGGCTGCCAGATGAATGTGGCCGACAGTGAAGTGATTGCATCCGTCATGCAGATGGCGGGATATTCGGTGGCCGACACCCTGGAGGAAGCCGATGCAGTGTTTATGAACACCTGCTCCATCCGCGACAATGCGGAGCAGAAGATTCTGAACCGTCTGGAGTTCTTCCACTCGCTCAAGAAGAAGAAACGCGGCCTGATAGTGGGTGTGCTGGGCTGTATGGCAGAGCGTGTGAAGGACGACTTAATCACCAACCATCATGTGGACCTGGTGGTGGGGCCGGATGCCTACCTTACTCTGCCCGAACTGATTGCCTCGGTAGAGGCTGGTGAGAAAGCCATCAACGTGGAACTTTCCACTACAGAGACCTATCGGGATGTCATTCCCTCGCGCATCTGCGGAAACCACATCTCCGGCTTCGTGTCCATTATGCGTGGTTGCAACAATTTCTGTACCTACTGCATCGTTCCCTACACCCGTGGCCGTGAGCGTAGCCGTGATGTGGAAAGCATCTTGGGTGAAGTGGCCGACCTCGTGGCAAAGGGTTATAAGGAAATCACCCTGCTGGGACAGAACGTCAATTCCTATCGCTTTGAGAAGCCGGACGGAGAGACGATTACTTTCCCAATGCTGCTGCGCACCGTGGCAGAGGCAGCGCCGGGCGTACGTATCCGTTTCACCACCTCGCACCCTAAAGACATGAGCGACGAAACTCTTCAGGTCATTGCCGACATGCCCAACGTATGCCGCCACATCCACTTGCCGGTACAGAGTGGGAGCAGCCGCATCCTGAAGCTGATGAACCGCAAGTACGACCGCGAGTGGTATATGGACCGCGTGGCAGCCATTCGCCGCATCATCCCCGATTGTGGCTTGTCTACGGACATCTTCTCCGGTTTCCACAGCGAGACGGAGGAGGACCACCAGCTTTCCCTCTCCCTGATGGAGGAGTGCGGATACGATGCCGCCTTCATGTTCAAGTACAGCGAACGCCCCGGCACGCATGCCAGCAAGCACCTGCCGGACGATGTGCCCGAGGAGGTGAAGATTCGCCGTCTGAATGAAATCATCGCCTTGCAAAACCGTCTCTCTGCCGAGGCGAATGCCCGTTGCGTGGGCAAGACGTACGAGGTGCTGGTGGAAGGTGTTTCCAAACGCAGCCGCGACCAGTTGTTCGGCCGTACGGAGCAGAACCGTGTGGTGGTGTTTGACCGTGGCACGCACCGTGTAGGTGATTTTGTGATGGTGAAGGTTACCGAATCCAGTTCGGCTACGCTGAAAGGAGAAGAGGTAGCCGGCTGACGGGATAGAAAAGTCTCGATGACATCAGTATGACGACACCGGTATATAGAATAAAAGCACGAGCCTCGCGGCCCGTGCTTTCCATATTATAAACTTTAAATTTTATTCTGCCATGGCCAGAATATTCGCTACGTAGTCAGTCCTGTTGTAGCTTACCAGGGTCAATTCGGACTTTGGTGCGTCCTGATTGTAGAGTCTGTAAGCTACCGGCATGTTTTCATCGTTCAATTCATACACACTTTTCTTCATGTCTTTGTCATAAGCCTTGTGAGACTCGTTCCAACGTGCGTAGGACATGGTGATTTCATCATTACCATATTGGTATGTCATCTTAAAGTAAGGTGTCCATTCATCTTTTGCACCGTCCCACTTGGAGGCTTCCTTGCAGGTCAGGCGTTTCTGGTCGTCATAAGAGTATTCATAACGGATGTGCCGGTAAAGTTGTGCACCGTCTTGCTTAAAGATGGTCTTGGCAACTACTAATTCGTTTTTCACTTCTTCATTGGTGATGAAGTTGTTTTCCTGAGCTTTCACTTCTGTATTCATAACGCTTACGATAGTCATTGCTACGAATGCGACTGCTTTGAATAAATTTGTAGTTTTCATAATCTTTATTTTTAATTGTTGTTACTTACTCTGTTTCTTTTAGACGTTGTTCCCGATTAAAAAGTTGCATTCCAACTAATCTTTTTCTCAAACGCCTTCGCCTAATTATAGTCAATTCCCATGCCAAAGATTTAAGTTGTTGATAATCAATGAATAGATGCTTTCGGATACTGTTCATTATCGGACAGTTGTCCGCTTACTATCGAACAGTCGGTCATTCGTTCCACCGGCTGGCCGGAGCAAGCGTTTGTTTTCTTAAATCTCCTTAATGGAAACCCTATAAATCACTTTTTATTTGTTATTTTGCACCAAATTTAGGTATAGTGTGGTCTGTTCGGTTCGGACTGCACTTCCTTATTGGCAGAACGTTCGATGAATAAACTCACTATAAAAGCTTGTCCGTTGTGTGGTGGAACGCACCTTGAGCGTGCCCTGACATGTGTAGACCATTATGCCTCGGGCGAAATGTTCCACTTGTGCCGCTGCCGGGATTGCGGTTTCCTTTTTACGCAAGACTTTCCCGTGGAGGCTGAAATCGGTCGTTACTACGAAACTCCTGATTACATATCACATACCGATACCCGCAAGGGGGCGATGAACTCCGTGTACCACTGGGTGCGCAACTATATGTTGGGACGCAAGGCACGCCTTGTGTCCGTGAAGCACACCGCAAGGAGGGACGCCTGCTGGATTTGGGTACGGGGACCGGTTACTTTGCCGATGCCATGCAGCGTCGCGGCTGGCAGGTGGAAGCTGTGGAAAAGAGTGCGCAGGCGCGTGCCTTTGCCAAAGAACACTTCAATCTGGATGTGAAACCCCATACGGCATTGAAAGATTTTGCACCGGGCAGTTTCGACGTCATCACCCTATGGCATGTCATGGAACATCTGGAACCCCTCAACGAAACGTGGGAAACCCTGCACTCCCTGCTGACTGAAAAAGGAGTGCTGATTGTAGCTGTGCCCAACTGCTCCTCTTTCGACGCAAAGAAATACGGGGCTTACTGGGCTGCCTACGATGTGCCCCGCCATTTGTGGCACTTCACACCGGGCACCATCCAGCAATTCGGTTCCAAGCATGGCTTCATCATGGCAGAGCGGCATCCCATGCCGTTCGATGCTTCTACGTCTCCATGCTGACAGAAAAGCACATGAGGCACTCGTGCGCTTTCCTGCGGGGAATGGTGACCGGTACACTGGCCTGGTTCAGCGCGTTGGTGAAGAAGGAACGCAGCAGTTCCATGATTTACGTGTTCAGGAAGAAAGGGTGAGAAAAGGGATTAGGGATTAATGATTAGGGATTAATAGCGACTGATTTACATGACTTGTAGTTTGTAGCTTGTAACTCGTAACTTATAATTGATATAATGAAAGCAAAGAATAACTCGGTATCCTATTTTGACATGCAGTTCATTACGTCCAGCATCAGTACGACGCTGGTGTTACTGCTGTTGGGGCTGGTTGTATTCTTTGTGCTCGCGGCTCATAATCTTTCCGTGTACGTCAAGGAGAACATCAGTTTCTCCGTGCTTGTCAGTGACGACATGAAGGAGAGCGACATCCTGAAACTTCAGAAGAGGCTGGACAAGGAGGCTTTTGTGAAGCAGACGGAATACATTTCCAAGAAGCAGGCACTCCGCGAGCAGACTGAGGCGATGGGTACGGACCCGCAAGAGTTCCTCGGCTACAATCCTTTCACTGCCTCCATCGAAATCAAGCTGCATTCCGACTATGCCAATTCGGACAGCATCGCCAAAATAGAGAAACTGATTAAAAAGAATACCAACATCCAGGAAGTGCTCTACCAGAAAGACTTGATAGATGCCGTGAACGATAATATAAGGAACATCAGCCTGATGCTGCTGGGGCTGGCTGTGATACTGACGTTTATCTCCTTTGCGCTGATAAACAACACTATCCGTCTGGCTATATATTCCAAGCGCTTCCTTATCCACACCATGAAGCTGGTGGGGGCAAGCTGGGCATTCATCCGTCGTCCGTTTCTGCGGCGCAATTTCTGGATAGGTGTGCTGGCCGCTTTCATAGCCGACAGCATTCTGTGGGGAGCCGCCTATTGGCTGGTGTCCTACGAACCGGAGTTGGTCAAGGTGATTACACCCGAGGTGATGGTGCTGGTGTCGGGTGCCGTGCTGGTGTTCGGCGTACTTATTACGTGGCTGTGCGCTTTGCTTTCCATCAACAAATATCTGAGGATGAAGGCAAGCACACTGTATTATATTTAACGCCTTGAAGTGCATAGAGAGAAAGTACTGTTATCGCAGCCCCCAAATAGTAAATTGTAAATAGTAAAATAGTAAATGTATAGATGAGTAAAGAGAAATTCGCTTTTGATAAGACCAATTTTATCCTGCTTGGCATCGGAATGGCGGTGGTTATCATTGGTTTTCTTCTGATGACCGGTCCCGTGTCTACCCCGACGACCTTTGAGCCGGACATTTTTAGTGTGAGACGCATCAAGGTGGCTCCGGTAGTTTGCCTGCTGGGGTTTGTGTTCATGATATATGCCGTGCTGCGCAAGCCTAAAGGCTGTCGTGCAGAGGAGTAAACTTTCAGACGTGGATTACACAGATGGCGCAGATTGGAATATTAGAAATCCGCGTCATCTGCGTTATCCGCGTCTGAAAAATAATCAGAAAGAAAGTAGTAACAGAGCTTCCGGACAGCCTCTTCGGCAACTCAAAAACTCAAGAACTTAAAAACTTAAACAAATTGGAATGGTTTGAAGCGCTTATCCTTGGGCTTATTCAAGGACTGACCGAATATCTGCCGGTGAGCAGTAGCGGACACCTCGCCATCGGTTCGGCATTGTTCGGCATTGAGGGAGAGGAGAATCTTGCCTTTACGATAGTGGTACATGTGGCCACGGTGCTCAGTACGCTGGTGATACTCTGGAAAGAGATTGACTGGATTTTCAAGGGACTGTTCAAGTGGCAGATGAACGAGGAGACACGTTACGTCATCAATATCTTGGTATCCATGATACCTATCGGCATTGTGGGGGTATTCTTCAAGGACGAAGTAGAGGACATTTTCGGTTCGGGACTGGTCGTTGTGGGCTGCTGCCTGCTGCTGACAGCTCTGCTGCTGTCTTTCTCCTATTATTATAAGCCGAAGCAGAAGGAGAACATCAGCATGAAGGATGCCTTCATCATCGGTCTGGCACAAGCATGCGCGGTGCTTCCGGGGCTTTCCCGTTCGGGAAGCACCATTGCAACCGGTCTGTTGCTGGGCGACAACAAGGCGAAGCTGGCACAGTTCTCTTTCCTGATGGTGATGCCTCCCATTCTGGGCGAGGCACTGCTGGATGGAATGAAGATGATGAAAGGTGAGGCGGTTGCAGGGGATATTCCGACACTTTCGCTGGTGGTAGGTTTTCTGGCTGCTTTTGTTTCGGGCTGCCTGGCCTGCAAGTGGATGATAAATATCGTGAAGAAGGGCAAACTGATTTATTTTGCCATCTATTGCGCGATAGCCGGTGTCATAACGCTCATATTAAGCTAAAGTCCCCTCCTTGTGTGGGGGAAAGACTGAGAAACTGATTTGATTTTCTTTTTTCAGTTTTCCTCAGCATCTTCTGAGTTTGTTTTCGGTCTTTTCATCTGTTTTTCTTCGTCACATAGCCCGCTATGCTCCTCAGTAAAACAGATGAAAATCCTCAAAAACAATTCTCAGAAGAAAGCTGAAAATAAAATCAAAACAGTTTCTGATTACTCCGGAAATCAATAAGAGAAAAATATTAAGTTGTACCATTTTATCCCCCTCCCTACCGGGGAGGGGTTAGGGGAGAGGGCCAATGAATTTTAAAGAAGGAGAAGTCCTTTATTTCAATAAACCGCTGGGATGGACATCGTTCAAGGTTGTGGGACATGCGCGTTACCACATCTGCCGGCGGATAAAGGAGAAGAAGCTGAAAGTAGGCCATGCCGGTACCCTCGACCCGCTTGCTACGGGGGTGATGATTGTCTGTACGGGCAAGGCCACGAAACGGATTGAGGAATTCCAGTATCACACGAAGGAGTACGTCGCCACCATCCGGTTGGGCGCCACCACTCCCTCTTACGACCTGGAACATGAGATAGATGCCACCTATCCCACGGAGCACATCACCCGCGGACTGGTGGAGGAGACGCTGAAGAAGTTCATCGGCGAGATACAGCAAGTGCCTCCCGCCTTCTCGGCATGTATGGTGAACGGGAAACGTGCCTACGACCTTGCCCGCAAGGGAGAGGAGGTAGAGCTGAAACCCAAGTTGCTCGTCATCGACGAGATAGAGCTGCTGGACGACGGGCTGGGCATTGCCGAACCGTGGATAAAAGTACGCGTAGTATGCAGCAAAGGAACCTATATCCGCGCCCTGGCACGTGACATCGGCGAAGCCCTGCAGAGCGGCGCCCACCTCACCGCCTTGGAGCGTACCCGTGTAGGCGACGTCCGGCTGACAGACTGCCTCAATCCCCTCGATTTCAAAGAGTGGATAGACGCGCAGGAGATAGATAAATAATAAATAACTCATAACTTATAACTCATAACTAATTATGAAACTGTCGCAATTCAAATTCAAGCTTCCCGAAGAGAAGATAGCTTTGCACCCCACGAAGTACAGAGACGAGTCACGTCTGCTGGTGTTGCACCGTAAGACGGGTGAGATTGAGCACAAGATGTTCAAGGATGTTCTGGACTATTTTGATGACAAAGATGTGTTTATCTTCAACGACACCAAGGTTTTCCCTGCCCGCTTGTACGGCAACAAGGAAAAGACCGGTGCGCGTATTGAAGTGTTCCTGTTGCGTGAGTTGAACGAAGAGCTCCGGTTGTGGGATGTACTGGTGGACCCTGCCCGTAAAATACGTATCGGCAACAAGCTCTACTTCGGTGACGACGACTCCATGGTGGCCGAGGTTATCGACAACACCACTTCGCGTGGGCGTACGCTTCGTTTCCTTTACGACGGTCCGCACGATGAGTTCAAGAAGGCACTCTATGCGCTGGGCGAAACGCCGCTGCCCCACAGCATCATCAACCGTCCCGTAGAGCCGGACGATGCCGAACGTTTCCAGTCCATCTTTGCACGCAACGAAGGAGCTGTTACGGCGCCTACCGCCAGCCTGCACTTCAGCCGCGAGCTGATGAAGCGTATGGAAATCAAGGGTATTGACTTTGCCTACATCACCCTGCATGCCGGCTTGGGTAACTTCCGTGACATTGATGTGGAAGACCTCACCAAGCACAAGACAGACTCCGAGCAGATGATTGTGAACGAGGAAGCCGTGCGGATTGTGAACCATGCCAAAGACCTGAACCGCCAAGTCTGTGCCGTAGGTACCACCGTGATGCGTGCCATCGAGAGCACCGTCAGCACCGACGGACATTTGAAGGAATACGAGGGTTGGACCAACAAGTTCATCTTCCCGCCGTACGACTTTACCGTGGCCAATGCATGATATCCAACTTCCACATGCCGCTCAGTACCCTGCTGATGATTGTTGCCGCTTTCGGTGGTTACGAGCAGGTGATGGAGGCATACAATGTGGCATTGAAGGAAGAGTACCGCTTTGGTACGTATGGAGATGCAATGCTGATTACAGACCGGTAATTATGGTTGTTTATTTCAGTCTTGGTACCAATCTCGGCGATAAGGAGCAGAACCTCCGCATGGCCGTCCAAAAGATAAGAAAGCAGATAGGGGAAGTGATTTCCCTATCTGCTTTTTATGCTACTGCCCCGTGGGGCTTTTCTTCCGATAATACTTTTCTGAATGCCGCACTCTGCGTAGACACTGCTTTGGCACCTTTGGAGGTGTTGCAAACGACGCAGGAAATCGAGCGGGAGATGGGGCGTACGCACAAGTCTGTCAATGCAGTGTATAGCGACCGTGTGATAGACATCGACCTGCTGCTTTGTTTTGCCGATGACGGTACTCCCGTTTTGCTGGATACGCCCGAACTGAAACTTCCTCATCCGCTGATGCAGGAACGCCGTTTCGTGATGGAGCCGTTGGCGGAGATTGCTTCAGGCGTGGTGCATCCGGTATTGGGAAAGACAATCGGGGAATTGTTGCAAAATCAGTGTTAATCTCTGCTATCTGTAGCGCAGATACAAGATTTCTTTTTTATCTTTGCCTCCGGAAAGCGAAGATAGGCTGCACCTCAGCATAAAAAATGAGCAAGCTCATTTTGTTCTGCGTTCGGTTTGCACTATCTTTGCCCCCGAAAACGATATGTGGAGAGATTTGAGTAGCTTGCAACCACAGAAAAAAATGCTAAAACACATCCTTTTCTGACGGCACGTTTGTGTGCCGGATGCATCTACTCCACACACCTCCCTCTGCCATTCGTTGAATTGTCAATTATCAACTATCAATTCTCAACTGAAATGGGATATTTATTCACATCCGAATCGGTGTCTGAAGGACACCCCGACAAAGTGGCCGATCAAATATCGGACGCTGTGCTTGACAAACTGTTGGCCTACGACCCCAGTTCGAAAGTAGCTTGCGAAACTCTGGTTACTACCGGTCAGGTAGTGCTGGCTGGAGAAGTGAAAACCAAAGCGTACGTTGACATGCCTCTCATCGCACGCGAAGTAATCAAGAAAATCGGCTATACCAAAGGCGAGTATATGTTCGAGAGCAATTCGTGCGGCGTGCTGAGCGCCATCCACGAGCAGAGCCCCGACATCAACCGCGGCGTGGAGCGACAGGACCCCATGGAACAAGGCGCCGGAGACCAGGGAATGATGTTCGGTTACGCCACCAACGAGACGGAGAATTACATGCCGCTTTCACTGGACCTTGCACACCGCATCCTGCAAGTGCTGGCAGATGTCCGTCGCGAAGGCAAGGTGATGACCTACCTCCGTCCCGACGCCAAGAGCCAGGTTACCATCGAATATGATGACAACGGCACACCCGTACGCATCGATACCATCGTAGTTTCCACCCAGCACGACGACTTCGTCCAGCCTGCCGACGACAGTGATGCCGCCCAGCTGAAGGCCGACGAGGAAATGCTCGCCCAAATCCGCCGGGATGTAATCGAGATTCTGATGCCGCGTGTCATTGCTTCCATCCATCATGAAAAGGTGCTGGCACTGTTCAACGACCATATCACATACCACGTCAACCCCACGGGCAAGTTCGTAATCGGTGGTCCTCACGGTGACACCGGGCTGACGGGACGCAAGATTATCGTAGATACCTACGGCGGCAAGGGTGCCCATGGCGGCGGCGCTTTCTCCGGAAAGGACCCCTCTAAGGTAGACCGCAGCGCAGCTTATGCTGCCCGCCACATTGCCAAGAATCTGGTAGCTGCCGGTGTTGCCGACGAAATGCTGGTGCAGGTAAGTTACGCCATCGGTGTGGCACGCCCCATCAATATCTTCGTAGATACTTATGGCCGCAGCCACGTCAATATGAGCGACGGCGAGATTGCCCGTAAGATTGACGAGCTGTTCGACCTCCGCCCCAAGGCGATAGAAGACCGCCTGAAACTGCGCAACCCCATCTATCAGGAGACTGCTGCCTACGGACACATGGGCCGCGAGCCGCAGACCATCGTCAAGCACTTCAAGAGCCGCTACGAAGGCAACAAGGACATTGAAGTGGAGCTCTTCACCTGGGAGAAGCTGGACTATGTGGACAAGGTGAAGGCCGCATTCGGGTTATAATCAGCATAGCTTTACGGCTATTTATATAGAAGGCTGCCCTTCTGCATCTCCGGAAACTCCGGTATATGCAGAAGAGGCGGCTTTTGCGTTTTTGGTAATTTCCTCTAAATGGTGTACCTTTGTATGCAATAAAGAATGTAAGTCTGAACTATGAGATACCTGCTGCTTGCCTTTTCTTTCTTTTTAGCCGCTTCCGTTTTATGCCAGTCGTGCAAGGAGGAGACTACTGCCGCGCGGCCCATGCTCGTGGCGGCAGACTCCATGATGTGGAGCAATCCCGATAGTGCCCTGCTGGTGCTTGAACAGATATCGGCTTCCCGTGAATTGCAGGGAGAAGAACGTGCCTTGTATGCACTGCTGCTGACGCAAGCCCGCTACAAGAGTTGTGTGCCGCTGGAGAATGATTCGCTGATACGGATAGCGGTGAACTATTATAAAGGAGGTAGGGAAAAAGAACGGCTGGCGCAAGCGTACTTTTACTGGGGATGTGTGCATGTGGAAAAGAAGGAGCTGCCGAAGGCGATAGAACTTTATCTGAAGTCGCTGGAGTTGATGCCGGAGGGGAAAGATTCCATATTTAGGGCAATGGTGTATAGCCATTTGGGAAATTGCTATAATGAGCAAGACTTATATTCTACGGCAAGAAAAATGTATAAAAAAGGGTATACCCTATATATAGAAAGGGATTCTACGCGTGCTTGTTATATCTTAAATGATTTGGGAGATGCTTTTTTTTCAGATTATCAGATAGATAGCGCTTTGATATATTATCAGCAGGCATTGGATATAGCTTCTGTTCTTCAGCATACTAATTTGTTGTTTACTATATATAATGACATTGCTGCAATTTATAATGAACAAGGTCGGTATGCAGAATCTGAAGTTTGCATATCAAAAGCATTGCAATATCAATCAAACGAGGATGGCTATATTCTGGCTTGTTCAACTAAAGGTGATATTTTGGGAAATTTGAATCAGAGTGATTCTGCTATTTATTATTGGAACATAGGAGCCACATCACCTAATATATATGTGAAGACGTCGTCTTATCATCATTTATACAAAGAATATCAGAAAAGGCAGAGTTGGGAAGAGGCCATTGGTTATGCCGATTCTTTCTTTGTCTATTACGATTCCATCCAAGCGATGAATGACCGTGCAGAGCTTGATAAACTGATGGATAATCATTTGGTAGAACTTCATAAACGCGAATTGTCTGCCAGAAATCAACAGATAATTGCAGGTTTGGTGGTTGCTTTTCTTGTTCTGGTGGCGATATTGATTATTCTTTATCTGTGGCGCGATGGTCGTAGGAAAAAGAAATATGTAGATTTGCAGCAACGGTTGATGGAAAACCGTGCAGAGGCTATATTCCTGAGCGAAGCCACTGAAGCATCTTCCGATGATAGGAATGCAGAACTGGAGAAATTGGAAAAAGAACGTTTCCGGATTTGTCTGTCCCTGTTTGAAACAACAGCGGGGAGCAGGAAATTGGATGAATTGAAGAAGGCCACTCCTTCCATGCAAATCAAGATAGCAGATACATGCAGGGCATTGATTGTAAGTAATATCCGGAAATCATTTGCCGATGTCATGGGCGACCTAAAAGAACGTTGCCCTAATTTGACGAATGACGACCTTCTTTATTGTGTGTTGTCTCTGCTCCGTTGTCCCAAAGATGTCATTCTGCATATCACCAATGTTTCCGCAGATGCCATAAAAGTAAGGAAAAGCCGCATTAAGGGAAAGATTGAGGGCGATATGTTTCTTCGTATTTTTGACTATTGATAATCAGAGGTATATCTTGTATTTTGTTACTTTTGTTACCTGTTTTTGTAACCTCTGTTACCTCTTTTCCTTTTGCCGATATAAGAAAATTATCTTCCTTCGTCTCGAAATCATTGAATTAATCAGTGAACCAAGAACTGCAAAACGAATGAAGCAACTATTGATTTTTCTCTGCATTCTATTGGGGGAGTGCCAGCTTGCCACTGCCCAGAAAGTTATCGTCCGGGGCCGCGTCACGGATGCCAAGACCGGAGAGATGCTTCCGGATGCCAACGTGCTGGAACGGGAGTCGGGGACGGGAAAGGCTACCAATACATACGGGCTCTACTCTATTTCGCTCCCTGAAGGAAAATGTGTATTGCAATGCTCCATGCTGGGCTACGTCACTTGGAAAGATACGCTCACCTTGAGCGGAAACATGGTGGTGAACATTGCTCTGCACCCCGACGAATATCTGCTGAAAGGCATCGAAGTGGTGGGAAACCGCAGGCATAGCGGACAGTTTGCCTTGGAGTCGGGTGAGATACAAGCCCTGCCCGCGGTGGGCGGCGAGGCCGACCTGATGAAAACCCTGCAATTCCTGCCGGGCGTGCAAAGCGGCAACGAGGGAGCAAACAATATCTCCGTGCGGGGTGGCGGGCAATGGGGAAACCTGGTGCTGCTGGACGAGGCAGTGGTCTATAACCCCACGCATGCCTTGTCTTTCTTTTCCGTTTTCAACAACGATGCCATCCAGAAGGTGAATCTCTATAAATCATTCTTCCCGCTGAAGTACGGCGGGCGCTCTTCGTCGGTGATAGACGTGCGTATGCGCGAGGGCAACAGCAAGCAGAGCGAACGGAGTGCCAGCATCGGGCTGATAGCCTCCAAGCTCCTGCTGGAAGGGCCGTTGCAGAAGGGCAAAAGCTCTTACCTGGTTTCGGGCCGCTTCGGTTATCCGGGGCCGGTGGCCGGCTTGCTGGGCAGTGACCTCGCATCGAAGCCGGAGATGCTCTTCTACGATGTCAATGCCAAGGTGAACTGGGCATGGAACGACCGCAACCGCATTTTCCTCTCGCTCTATAGCGGCGGCGACCACACGTCTTTCCACAAGCTGGTGAAGGGCTACGGCATGGATTGGGGAAATACCACCGCTACCTTGCGTTGGAACCACGTGCTCAGTAATCGCACGAACGTGAACACAAGCGCCGTCTTCAGCAACTACTATTACCGCTACAAGTCTCTTTCCGACGGCCTGCATTATCTGTGGAAGTCGAACATGCAGTCCTACCAGTTGAAGTCGGACTGGGAGACGCACTTCAGCAATACGTTCAGCCTGAAGTCGGGCATCAACCTGCACGCATTTACCACCATGCCCGGGGCGGTGGAGAAATACGGTGATGATTCAAACGTAATCCCTTCGCGGCTTTCCGACAGGAAGTTGTGGGATGCCGCGCTCTATGCCGAGGGGAGTTACCGGTTCTTGCCGCACTTCCGGCTGGATGCCGGCCTGCGGTTCTCGATGCTCCATGCACCGGCTGCATCTGCCTATGAATCGAAGACCTATGTGGTGCCCGAGCCTCGTGCCGAACTTTCCTATACCCCCAATTCCTCCCATCGCTTCACGCTCTCGTACACGCAGGCGGCACAAAGCATACACATGCTCTCCACCTCGTCCGTGGGGCTGCCGTCGGACATGTGGATGCCTGCCAATGCGCTGCTGCAACCGGCGGTAATGAGGCAGGCTGCCGTGGGCTATGAGTACAGTCTTGCACAGAAGAGCTACACCCTTTCGGTAGAAGCCTATGCGCGCCGCACGCGGCATGTGGTGGATTATAAGGAGAATGCCGACATCTTCCAGAACGAGCAGATAGAGACGGAAGTGGAAAGCGGTTGGGCCGAAGGATGTGGCGTGGAGTTCTATCTGTCGAAGAACCGGGGCGCCCTGACCGGCTGGCTGAGCTACACGTTGTCTCGTGCCCGCAACCACATAGGCGGCGAAGAATACCGTCCGGCCTATGACCGCTCGCACAATCTGAAGCTGTTTCTGGACTGGAAGATGGACGAACGCTGGTCGTTCTCCTCCACCTTCTCATACGCTTCGGGCATGAACCTGACGCTGCCCGTGGGGAAATATCATTTCCAGGAGGCCGTGTTCTACATCTATTCCGGTCGTGGCGGCTATCGTGCTCCCGCTTTCCACGAGCTGAACCTTGCCGCCACCTACCGGGTGAAGCCGGGCCGCAGTAGCCTGACGCTTTCGGTGAACAACGTATACAACCGCAAGAACGCTTTTTCGGTCTATGCCGGGCGAGACGGCGACTCTATGGGCAGTTCCCGCATCTACAAGATGTACTTGTATGGCATTGTTCCTTCTCTGGTATATACTTTTAAATTCTGATGGCATAAACATTTACCCGATATGAATCTTTTGTCCGATATGAATCTTTTACCCGATATGAATCTCTTACATGATATGAAAAAGAATCTGCGTATGATGAAACGTTCCCTTCTTCCGGCAGGGTTCTTTCTTTGCACTTTCCTGGCGGGCTGCGAAGAGCCGATTGACATGGATGTTGCGGAGTATCTGCCGGATGCTGTTGTCTTCGAGGGCGTTGTCACGAACGAATCCGTTCCCTGCTTTTTCCGTCTGACGAGGCCTCTCAGCCTCTCGGCAAGCGACGATACTCCTTATGAAGCATCGACGATGCCATGATGGTACTGACGGATGTCACGGAAGATGTCGAGGACACGCTTGCGCTTGTCTCTTCCTATCAGAGCGATTGGGGCAGAGTCTATTTTCATTATTACAACTACTTCACACAGGCCAACGACACGCTTTGGGTGCACAGCAAAGTCGTGCATCCCCGTGCCGGCATCTACGTCACCACCAAAATCCGTGGCACGGAGGGGCACTCCTACAAGCTGGACATTTACCACGGCGGCAAGCACTACCGGTCGGACGTGCAGAAGATGGAACCTGCCCTCGACATCACCGACATGACATATCAGCTGGTGGACTTGGGTGCAAAGGGCAAGAGTCCCGCTCCCTGCATCAGTTTCACCAACCCTCCGGGCCCCAACTACTATCTGTTCGACCATGACATGTACCCGTTCAGGTTGTCCAACGGGGAATCCAGGTTCTACCGCCTCCTGGACAGCGGGAAGTTCTGGACCTATTCCATCGTGAAGGACGACTATCTGGAGGAGGAGGTGAAGGACTTCATCATCGCCGACGGGGAAAACGCCTACGGTTATGGTCCCGGATGGAATTACTTTGCCAGCGATTCCATATTCGTCATGGCGCAGACCATCTCGAAGAGCTGCTACGATGTCTATCACCGGATGATAGACCAGCTCCGCACGGACGGTGGCGCCTATACGCCCATGCCGTCCGACATCAGGAGCAACATCAGCGGCGGCAATGTCTACGGTTGTTTCCGCGTAAGCGCTGTCTCCGTGAAGGGAACGGCGATAAAGAGGCAGTAAGCCCTCTCCGTCCTGCCCGGGAACTTATATCTGCTATCGCTTCGACGCGGATAAAGCGGATTCAGCGGATAAGAATATTGAGAAATCGGCGTCATCTTTCCTCTTCGGCAGACTGGCGGACGGGCAAGATAAACACGAACCTTGCCCCCTCCTTGTACTCCTTGTCCAGCAGCACTTTCCCTTTCAGCCGTTCGGCGATGAGGCGGCAGATGTTGAGTCCCAGGCCGGTGCCTTGCCCGAAGTTATCGGCCTTTTCAAAGCGTTCGAAGATGGTTTCCGAGTATTCCGGGGGAATGCCGGTACCGGTATCGGTGACGGAGAAGGTGACGTATCCGGGATTCTCCGTGAGAGAGCAGTGCAGATGGATTTCGCCCCGGGTGGTGTGTTTCTCGGCATTGGTAAGGAAGTTGATGAGTATTTGGCACACGCGTTGCCCGTCGGTGCTCAGTTCGTAGCAGTCGTCCACTTCGGAGGTGTAGTAGAGGTTTACGCCTTCGGGCTTGCGGTATTCAACGGTGGTTATGGATTCCCGGCAGAGTTTGTTGCAATTGTGCGGCGCTATCTTCATGGTGTATCTGTTGCTTTCCAGCTCGGCTACGCTGAGGATGTCCCCCACCAGTGTGAGGAGGAGGTCGGAATTGTGCTGTATGAGGTGGGCGAAATCCTGTCTTTCTTCTTGGGAAAGGTTCGTATCGGAGGAAGTGATGAGTTGTGAGAAGCCCACGATAGAGTTGAGCGGTGTGCGTATTTCGTGACTCATGTTCTGCAGGAAAATGCTTTTTGCTTTGTTGGCAGTTTCGGCTTGGTCGCGTGCTTCCAGAAGTTCCTCGTTCTTGTGGCATAGTTCGAGGTTGACTTTACGTTTGCGTTGGAGGTAAAGCATCAGGAAAAGCAGGGATAACAGCAAGAAGCCGGTGATAATGCTGAAAAGAGTGATGCGGTAGCGCGAGGCGGTCTGCATGTTTTCCATTTTCAGGCGTTCGGCACCTATCTGGGTGTTCAGTTCGGCGATGTCCGACAGTTGCAGGAGATTGTTCGTCGAATCTTGCTGCTGGTGGTATTCTTTCAGATATTTGATGGCATTGGGATAGTCTTTGGTGTATTCGTAAATGTACGCATGGTATTGCGGGCCTTTGTTGGGCAATAGGTCGGCGTGGGCATGGGCCTGTCCATACTGTTTGTCCAGTATGTTCCTGTAGATGTGGGCTATTTGCAGGGAAGCGTTGGCAGAGAGCTTGCAGCAGTCCGCCATTTGCACGGCTTCTTTATAGCAGTCGTTGAATTCATCCATACGTTCCTGCTTGAACAGTACCAGGCATTTCTCTATCATTGCTTGGGCTGTGTTCCGTTCCGTTTTGGCGCTCTTCAAGGCTTTTTCGCAATAGTCCAGTGCGGTGGTGTAGTCTTTCCGGGTGGAGCGGTAATATTCGGCAAGGTGCGAGTATAGCTGGCTGGGATCCTGGTCGGGCATATTCTTCAGCATATAGTCCAAGGCTTCCTGATAGTATTGGGCAGAGAGGTCGGAGTTTCCGCGTGATTTGTAGATGTGCCCCATGGAACGGATACAGCTGAAGATGCCGTAAGGGTATCTGTCGGCAAAAGCTTGCTTTTTCATTTTCTCCGCTTTCTGCAAGGCGAGCAATGAGCGTTGTTGGTTCAGGAAATAAACTATTTCGCTGCTCCAAGCGTAGTAATAATATTGCAGATAGTTATTGGCGCGTGAAATTTCTTTCAGGTTAGTGGATGCCTCTTCTATTTTACTATCGTCTTTTTGAGACATATAGAACTGCAGGGGGATGGTGTATGCCAGGCATTGTGCTTTTTTGTCACCAAGTTTCAGAGCTTGCTGATACAAAGTGTCGGCCACCAGCAACCCTTCCTGCTGGCGTGCCTGCTTGGAAGCCCGCTGGTAGATGGGGTAGAGTGCATCGTCTATCTTGTAGGGATTGTCCTGTGCTGCGGAAGGTAGTGATACCCATGCCGAAAGCACCAGGAAACATAACCTTGAAAGAATGTACTTTCCCTTTGCTCTGTTGGATGGAATAAGCATGTTTTTCTTTTTCCGGATACTATTATTATGCCTATGACATCGCAAAAATAAGATAAAAAGCATAAATTACAAATTTTCCATTTGTATAATTCTTCTGTCTACTTGTTAAATAATCCTTGCCGGGAGTGTTCTTACGAAACTTCCGGTGATAATGCCGCCCTCTACATCATCATGTTCTTCCTTATCGAGAACTTCACTATCGCCATGGCGTTGATGGCCGCCAGCGGCAGGTCCATGGGGTCGTGGTGGGTGTTGTAGCTCACCAGGCGGATGCAGTCCGGCTGTTCGGAGTGGTTGACGTACTTCACTGCCAGGTATTCGTCGCCGCCGCGCTGGAAGGAAACGAGATACATTTCACCGTAGATGACGTCGGTGAAGTCGCGGATGGACCTGAAGCCTACGATGTCGCCCGCCTTGAGGATGGGATACATCGAGTCGCCCGAGACGTAGACGGCACCGTCGCACACGGGGATGTTGGGAATTACAATCCGTCCCAAGGCGTACTGCGGGCGGTCTGCCAGCAGTGTCTTCAGGTTGGCGGCGGCAGATATGTCGTAGAGGGTGACGCTGCGGTCGTCCACGGGGTCGGATGTTTTCGGTGTGTGAAGTATTTCCACTTCACCGTCTATCAGTTCGCTTTTGCAGCTCTTCCGCTGGCGGGCGGGGCTTCCCTTGCCCGTGAGCAGCCAGTTGTAGTCCACGTCGGGATATTTGCCCAGCAGCAGGGGGAAGTCGATGCTGTTTCGTGCGCCCCAGTTACTCAGGGTGGAACGCGATATGCCCAGGAAGTCGGCCAACTGGCTGTCCGACTTGAAATCGTTCACGCGCTTGGCGCGCCTGATGATGTCTGCGGCGCAGAACATCGTGCCTTTGTTGTTTTCGCTCATACCGTTATATTGTTTCAATGTCTGTCTTGTAATCCGTTGTATCTTACTCTGTTGATGTTTTCGTTGAATGGATTCCTATAAAATATTTGTTTTAATCAAGAAAACATTTTTATCTTTGCCGCAACAAAGATAATCGGTTTGTTTATTTTATGCAAACAAAAAGAGATGATATTATGGAAAATTATTCAAAAACAAGAGAACAAGGTCACTTATCCGAAACGTCCGGGTTGTCAGACACCGGATTCCAAGCCGTCAGCGTCCGGACTCTGACACGTCAAGTACCGGACTTTGACACGTCAGTATCCGGTGTCTGTCAACCCGCCCTGCCGTTGCACCGTTGCGGCGGGTGCCACCGGCTGCTTCCTGCCGAAGCCTTCTATGCCGACCGCCAAGGCCGTGTGGCCGACCATTATTGCAAAGAGTGCCGCCGTGCCGCCAACCGCAAGAACCGCAAGCGCCGCCGGCTCTCCCAGGAACTCTCCGGCGGATGCCCGGATGCCGCATCACCGGAGCCCCGCTATGTGGTCATCACCAACTTGAAGAACCGCAGCGAGCGGCTTCCTCTCATCATCAACGCTTTGGAGACCATCCGCCAGCGTAAGAAGCGATACCGGGACAAACTGCACGAACGCGAGCTGCGCGAGTTTGAAACCCCATAATCATGCGGACATGCAGTTACCGCATATTGAATATTTGGAATCTTAATTCTTATCAACATGGCAAAAATCAAGAAACGGGGGCTCGACTACTTCCCCGTCAACACAGACTTCCTGCAAAGCCGCCTGATGCGGCGCATCATGAAGCGCGAGGGCGATGTGGCTCCCACCGCGCTGTTGCAAGTATATTCGGCCGTCTATGCCGGCGAGGGCTACTACGTTGTGGCCGACTCCCTCTTCTACGACGACCTTGCCGACTGCTTCTACCGCCTGGAGCCGGACGCCGTGGAGCGTATCATCGCCCTTGCCGTGGAATACGGACTGTTCGATGCCGCGCTCTTCAGCCGGTACGGCATCCTTACTTCAGCCGACATCCAACGGCAATTCCTCTTCAGCAAGAGAAGGCGCACGCCCGAAAGCATAGACCCGCGCTACCGCTTGCTGCCCGCCGAGGGCGAAACGGAAGGCGAAGGCGGAAGCAAATGCGGAAGTGAAAGCGAAGATGAAGGCGATTGTCCTGCTCCGGAGAGTGTCTCAAAATCGGGGGAAAATGTCTCAAAAGATGTAACATTTTCCGGGAAAAGTGTTACATCTGCCTCCGAATCTGTATCCGGAAATGTCACATCTTCGCCCGAAAAAGTCACACCCGTTCTCGATGAAATGGGACAAAACAGACCCGAAAGTGTCACATTTCAGACCGAAAACGTCACATTTTCGACCGAAAACGACGGAAAAGCGCATTTTGGTACCCATAGCATAGAACAGGATAGCAAAGAACAGCAAAGCAAAGCAGAGCATAGCGCAGCAGAGCAAAGCAAAGAACACCCCCTCCTCAACGTCTCCCCCGAAACCGGGGGCGGTGGGCCTGCGGCTGCAAGGGGGAGGGAAGAGCCTGCCGGAAGGGGGGAGGACGATTCTTCGGGAAAAGCCCTGGGCGGGAGAGCTGATGCCGGAACGGCTTTTTTCGGGACTGTTCCCGCTGTAACGGCTCCTCCCGGAGCGACCGATGCCGGGCACCCCGTTTCGGACAAGTCCCGCCGCACGGTTCCCCGCGAGTGGACCCTTGCCGACATCGACCGCCTGCAAGCCCCTTCCGACGGCCAGCGGCGCAACCTGGACGGGCTGCGGATCAGCCTGCGCCAGTTCAACGTCCCGCCCCGCGAGCAGTATGCCATCATCCTGAAGAGCAACTTCGGCGTGATAGGCCACCCCATGTGGAAGGGCTTCAATGCCCTGCGCGAAAGCCACGGCAAGATACGCCTGCCGGGGCACTATCTGCTGAGCCTCTGCAAATAGCCGGGCAGGCTGCGGGGAAAATGAAAAAGTTTTCATTCTGTTGAACGCTTTTGCGGAATCCGTTCTTCCGGTGCGGATTTGTTCCGTATATTTGCAATGTGGTTAAGCTTAATACACAAAACACAAAATCATTCACAATTTAAAACCTAAAGATTATGCCAGTACTTTACAAGACATTCCAATCGAAGAAAGAGAACAAAGAGAACCAGAAACTTTTCCACCCCCGTGTGGTACACGTAGGCACGGTGGGCACCATCCAGCTTGCCAAGGAGATAGCCGAATACTCATCGCTCTCCACCGGCGATGTGAAGAACACCATCGACAACCTGGTGCTGGTGATGACCAAGCACCTGCAATCTTCCGAATCGGTCACGGTGGAAGGGCTGGGCACCTTCGGACTCGTGCTCCGCTCGCGCGGCAAGGGAGCTGCCACCGCCGCCGAGGTAACCGCCGCCCAAGCCCTGCTTGCCGTGCGCTTCACCCCCACGAGCACCAAGAACCAGGACCGCACCACTGCCACCCGTGCGCTGATGACCGGTGTGAAGTGCGTGCCCTACAGCAAGGACACCGCCTCTGCCGGAGGCAACACTCCCGATGGCGGCGGCATAGACGGTGACCAGACGGACAACCCGTTGGGATAAACCTTACAACACAAACACATTCTCTCCCCCATTCCCCTGAGGGAGAGGGGAATAATCCCCACCCATCAAGCACGTGTAAGAGATGTGCGGGAGTTTTCTCCTTCCCCTCCGGAGAATCGAGGGTTTAAACACAAACTGAATATCATGCGAAAAATAGACTACATCGTGGTGCATTGCAGCGCCACGCGGGAGGGCTGCACGCTTACTCCCGAGGCTCTGGAAGCAGAGCACCGCCGCCGCGGCTTCCGCACGACGGGCTATCACTACTACATCCGCCGCGACGGCGCCACCGTCCCCACCCGCCCTCTGGAGCTTGCCGGGGCGCACGCGAAAGGCTACAACAAGCACTCCATCGGCATCTGCTACGAAGGCGGACTGGACACTGCGGGCCGCCCCAAGGACACCCGGACCCCGGAACAGCGCTCGGCCCTGCGCCTGCTGGTGCACCAGCTGCTACAGCAGTTCCGCAACGCCCGTGTCTGCGGCCACCGCGACCTCAGCCCCGACCTGGACGGAGACGGGACGGTGGAGCCGAGGGAGTGGGTGAAGCAGTGCCCGTGCTTCGACGTGGCGAAGGAGCTGTAAGACCTTATTAACCATTAATCATTAACCATTATTCATCATGAAAATAAGCAAAGAAACCTGGAAAGAAATCCTGAAGATTGTGGGTACCATCGTTGCCACCATCGCCAGCGTGCTGGGTGTGCAGGCGATGCCGCTGTAAGAAACTGAACGACAACTGCCCTGCCTACAGTTTGGCATGCAAAGCTATCAGCGGGGCAGTTTTATAAAAAAGAACATTCGTTCAAGTTTCGCATGTCCTCCATTGAACGCAAATCATTGGATTTGCAAGACTCAAAACTTTTACTCATTGGAAAATACAAAAAAACATGAAGCAAACAATTTACATTCTATTTATCTGCCTATGGCATACAATTGCCACGTTTGCGCAGTCAGACAATATTCTTATCTCTAATGTGACTCCACCCTCCCCTCATGCACAAAGTCTGCTGAAGGTAGGACATTTTCCGGTGTCCAGGCATACAGGGGTACCGGACATTACCATCCCCCTTCATACCATCCGACTGAAAGATTTTTCTTTTCCCGTCTCTCTTTCCTACAATGCCTCAGGCATCAAGGTAAATGAGGAGGCCACCCGGGTGGGGCTGGGCTGGACATTGAATGCCGGTGGAGTTGTGACTCATACTGTGAGAGGGCGCTATCAAGACTTCTGCGAATGGGCTTATTTCAATAGCCCACCGGATAACCAACTGCAAGACATCAAGAATATCTATCACATGGATACCTACCTTACGCAGGGAGCAGGCACTTCTTTGCCGTTTGCCCTGCCCCAAGGCATGAGCCATGAGACTCTGTACAGAGCCTTGACGAGCGAGAAATACGTTGAGTGTGGCGGTACGGAACTGGCTCCTGACATCTTTCACTATCAGTTTCCGGGATATTCGGGAAAGTTCATATTTTCTCATTCGGGCAATATTGTGAAGGAAAAAGAAGATAATGTGCGCATCACGCCACTTAAGGAAAATGATGCTATGGGCCATCCCAAACTGATTGGCTGGATAATGGCTGCTCCCGATGGCACTGAATATCGCTTTGAACAGACCGAGCAGACTGTTTTTGCGGACCGTCCGCGTGCGGAAAGCTATTTCAGCGCTTTCTATCTGACACAGATAAAGACTGCGGGCGGAGCTGTTGCCACACTTAGTTACAAGACTGAAAAACGCTATTTGGCTTCTTTCTCCAATATTGAGGATGACCTGATGGAGCAATATATCACCACCGATATGGCCTATTATGATGTGGCCTATCTGGATAAAATCAGTTATCCGGGTGGCTGCATCAGTTTTGAGTATGCTGCCGACCGTTTGGATTATAGTCCGGAAGTGCGTTTGTCGGCCATTTGTATCAATGATGCTTCGGGCAACAATCTAAGCAAATGGGAGTTGACCCAAGGGTATTTTGTTTCCAATTCCAATCGCGGGTCAGATGTGCCCCCCCTTGACCAACTGAATCGCAGGTTGTCCAGCCACGTTTATTACAACTCGACCTGGAACAACGGCATGTTTACACAGGACTGGAACACCAAAAGGCTGAAATTGACCGGGCTTAAACATACGGCAAGCGGTGTGTCTTCCCCCGAATCCTACTCTTTTTCCTACAATGAAGCAGCTTTGCCCACCAAGCTGTCGGCGGCCCGCGATCATTGGGGGTATTATAACGGTGCAAACAATAAAAGCCTGATTCCCACCTACTGCTATAACAGCAATCAAAAGGACAATTCCATCATCTTGAATTATGGAGCAGTGCCGACCGCGAACCCAATCCGGCATACGCACAGGCATTCCAGTTACAGCAGATAACCTACCCGACCGGAGGAACGGCCGAATTCGTTTTTGAATCGAATGTATATAAGACGGACGACTTTGAGCAAGACCCCTATAAAAAGGATTTGATGTACCATTTGCAAGAAGTCGTGGTATCGGGCAACCAGCAACAAGGGTTGAACAATATCCCCTTTGTCACTACTTCGTTCACCATATCCAAAAACAATCAGCCTTTCCCCCTCTCTATCAAGATGCTGACAGACCACAGCCTCTATGGCGGCATTACAGAACTGGAGATAAGCATCCGAAGGAATGTGAATGATGCATCTCCTTTGTGGAAGTATGGCTATAATTCTACCAATCTGCCTAACCCGCAGCATGCCACACGCGATACTCTGGTGACTAATTATTGGAGCAATATCACGCTGCCTGCCGGTACTTATGTCCTTTATGTGGGTGGTTCGCTGTTGAAACAGTTGAAGTCAGTCGAGGCGTCCGGAAAGTTGGTCACTTATCCTGACGACTATATCGCCACCCACCCTTATAGCATTGGCGGAGGTCTCCGTGTGAAAGAAATCTGCTACCGGGATACGGACAATAAAGTGTTGCATACGAAAAAGCATTATTACAGCACCAACAACTCGTTTGCCGACTATTACACCTCCGGTCGTCTGATGGCCTATCCGCGCTATAAGAAGGACTACCGTTCTACGGGTATCAACGGATTCCGGGAAGACGGCTATTCCGTGGGTTACAGCACTGTCTACACAGAAGACTTTGACAAGGACGGAAACAAGGTTGGCCTGCAGGAATACCACTACATGAACATTCCCGACAAGCACTTATGCTACAGCTGGTGGGACGACAGACTCCCCTACGGTACGGGCATAGAAGCCAAGGATGAAAACCCGCAGGGCGTGGGCGCTTATAAATATTCGGAAAACGGCACTTTGCTGAAGGAGGTGGTATATGCCTACAAGAACGGCAGTTACACCAAGAAGCGTGAAACGGTCTATACGTATGGAGGACTGGGTGACGGCCCTTACATTATATGGGGTATCCAAAAGGCTCCCATACTGGCAAACGGGCGTGAGAACTCTCCCGTTTGTTACGAAGAAAATGCCATGAAAACCCTTGTCGACATTTATGGCTCGGATGCCGGCAGTGCATTGAATACCAAGATTCCCAATGGCTACCTCTATCCTGCCATCCGTCCGATGCAGAAGATGCTGAATAAGAAGATGGAAACCCGGTATGAGGATAACGGGCAGTTTACTCTTGTGACTACTTACGAACAGGACCCGGTGCACTTCCTGAATACCAGCGAGACTTTGGTTTCGGATGGAGAGACATTGAAACGTACGGAGTACACCTATCCGTTTGACAAGCCGGGGGATGCCGTGATGAAACGTCTGGCCGATGATAACCGCATCCTTGAACCGGTGGAGGTAAATGAGGAGTCGGACGGAAGTTTGAAACAGGTCTCTTATGAATATGCCTTGTTTGGCAATATCCCTCGTCTCTCTGCCGCCAAACGGAATACCGGTGCGGGCGGAGCGCTTGAAACCCGTGTCACTTGTCATAAATATGACGCTTATGGCAATCCTCTGCACGTCTCTGCCGATGAAACGGGAGATGTGACTTTTCTCTGGAGTTACCAAGGCATGTATCCGGTGGCAAAAATAGAGAATGCCACGTATGATGAAGTCAAGTCTGCGTTAGGTGTCGCTCCCGAGTCACTTTCTTCCTCTGCTGCCCCTAATATGATACAGATAGACGGACTTAGGTCTAAACTGGGCAAGGCACATGTCACCACCTATACCCATAGGCCTCAAATGGGGCTGCTGACCGAAACATCTCCGGCGGGCACGACGACCTATTACGGTTACGACAATTTCGGTCGTCTGTCAGAGGTCTGGCTCATGGAAGGCTCTTCCAAGAAAGTGCTTCAATCCTATGAATACAATTACGTTAATCCCTAAAAGAACATGACCATGAATAAGATTTTAAGATATATACTATTGATATTCACTTTGGGCATCTCTTTGGAAATACACTCCCAAAGCACCGATCCCGCAACAGTTTCTTTCAGCAAGGACAAGAATTATGTGGCTACGCTCACTCCCCTCAACGGGGTCTCATCCGTGGCTTGCAACAACGGTACAATCAGCAATTACGAAAGCGGCAACGTCCAGGTCTCCATTTGTTATACGGACGGTCTGGGACGTCCGGCGCAGCAAGTAGACTACCGCGCCTCTCCTTCGGGAAAGGATTTGGTGAGCCTGCAGGAGTACACTTCCCTTGATGTGCCGGAAAAGCACTGGCTGCCGGTGGCTTTCAGTGCGGGTGGGGCATATACCGCACCCTCCTCTGTCACCGCACAGGCACGGACGAGCTACGGCGACACCGCTCCTTACGATATGTCTTCCTATGAGGAGCCGGTATACCGTCGCCTTTGCGAGGAGTATGGCGCGGGACAATTGTGGCACGACAACCGGAAGCGCGTGCAGACCGTTTACCTGACAAACAAGACGGGTGACAGCCGCCTTGACTGCATCCGCTACAAGGTCGACGGCAATTCCCCGGTGCCATCCGGCAGCTATGCCTCCGGTGAACTGTCAGTGTTGCAGACCACCGACGAGGACGGCAACTCCTCCTATCAATTTACCGACAAACTGGGTCGCAGGGTATTGCAACGCCGTGTCAGCGCCAACGGGAACCACGACACCTACTATGTGTACGACAACCGCGGCAATCTCCGCTTTGTTCTTCCCCCGTGCCTTCAGGGGGAAGTGATTTCTCAGGATAGGCTGGACGCGTTGGCCTACCGCTATGAGTATGAC
>NZ_BAKJ01000027.1 GCF_000614125.1 Bacteroides rodentium JCM 16496 | reverse complement strand
CATGGAGAAAATTGCGTTTCGACTTTGACTTTAGGGTTTTTATGACAGTAAGACAGTGATACCCATGTACAGCATCATGCCTATAATATCATTGGTAATGGAGATAAACGGTCCGGTGGCAATGGCCGGGTCAACCTTCAGTTTCTCTAAAGTCATGGGGACTAGCGTTCCGAAAATGGAGGCGAACATGACGACTGCAAAGAGGCTGATGGAGACGGAATAAGTGACCGTAGCCGTAGCTCCGAACCGGATAAAATTATAGATGTATACCAGCAGGGAGATGATGGTTGCATTGATGACCGCCACTACTGCTTCCTTGGCTACCTGCTTGAAGGTGTCTTTGGCATCCAGTGAGCTGTTGGCAAGGCCTTGCACGATGATGGCAGACGACTGGGTTCCCACGTTTCCCCCCGTGCCACCAATCAACGGAATATAAAGGGCCATTTCCGGATGGGCGGCGAAAGTCGTGTCGAAGTTACCCAATATCATGGAGTTGCCTATACCGCCTAACATACCGATAAGTAACCATGGAAGGCGGGCAGAAGTTTGGCGCATGACATTATCGTCCGTTTCTACATCTTGGGACAAACCGGATGCCAACTGGTAATCACGTTCCGACTGTTCGCGGACTTCGTCCATGACGTCGTCTACGGTAATCTGGCCTACCAGACGCCCGATACTGTCTACAACAGGAGCTGCCACCAAGTCATACTTTTCGATGATTTGTACCACTTCGTCAATGGGGGTATCTACATGGACGGAGATAGGATCTTTCCGCATCACATGCTTTACCTTGGAGACAGAAGGGGAAGTTATCATTTTCTTCAATGGGAATACCCCCTGCAGACGGTCTTCGTCGTCGATGACGTATACGTAGTAAATTTCATCCAGCTTTTCAGCTTGCAGGCGCATTTCTTTCAGACACTCCGGCATACTCCAGTTTTCATTGACAGTCACCATTTCCGTACCCATCAAACCACCGGCAGTGTCTTCATCATATTTCAGTAGGTCAACGATGTCACCGGCTTGTTCTATATCTTCGATGTGCGAAAGTATTTCCTCCTGCTTGTCTTCATCGAGTTCGCGCATCAGGTCTACGGCATCGTCCGTGTCCATATAATCCACGAAACGCTTGGCAATGGTCTCCGAAGGAAGAAGTTCCAGGAATTCTTTCCGGATGTCTTCGTCCATTTCAACCAGTACGTCCGCTGCCGTTTCGTTGTCAAGGAGGCGGTAAACGAAGCGGGCTTCCTCCAAGCCGAGGTCATTGCACAGTTCTGCAATATCCGCCGGGTGAAGGTCGGTCAAAAGTGTTTTGACGTTTTCCGCGTCTTTCTGTTCTATCAGGCTTTTGACTTTGTCTATGTATTCTTCGTCTATTTCCATGATTGTTCGTGTTTAATCACTAACCATTAATCATTAATCGTTCTCAATGCCTGCTCCACTTGGTTGGTCAGCTGAATAAATTCCTGTACGGACAGTTGTTCCGGGCGTTTATTAAATAATACGTCCTCCGTCAGTGGACAGTCTTTGCCGAGTATCGGTTTTATGGAGTTCCGCAGAGTCTTGCGTCGTTGGTTGAACGTGGTTTTCACTACTTGCTTGAACAATTTCTCGTCGCAGCCTAAATCGTGCGTTTCATTGCGCATCATGCGGATGACGGCACTTTTAACTTTTGGGGGCGGGTTGAAGACATGTTCGTGTACCGTAAACAAGTACTCCACTTTGTACCATGCTTGTATCAGTACGCTCAGTATCCCGTATGTCTTGCTGCCCGGCCCGGCGGCTATGCGCTCGGCTACTTCCTTTTGTATCATACCCGTACAGCAGGGAATCAGATCCTTATATTCCAGCATTTTGAAGAATATCTGGCTGGAGATATTATAAGGATAGTTTCCCGTCAGCACAAAAGGTTGCCCGCCAAACAACCGTTGCAGGTTCATTTTGAGGAAGTCGTCCTCAATAATGTTGTCTTCCAGTTGCGGATAGGCTTCCCGTAGGTAGGCCACTGACTCGTAGTCCAGTTCTACTACTTTGACGTTGCGCTCTTTGGGCAGCAGAAACTGGGTCAGTACCCCCATTCCCGGACCAACTTCGAGGATGGGAATTTCGGGACAGACATCTACCGTGTCAGCAATGTCTTGTGCCACTTTCAGGTCTTTCAGGAAGTGTTGCCCGAGAAACTTTTTAGGTTTAACTACTCTCATGTATCAACTAAATCATTACTTTTGCTCCGTAAATGTAGGCTGTAGTGTGAACAACAACCTATCTTTACACGAAGCAAAGGTAGTTCTTTTCAATGAAGAATGAAGAATGAAGAATGAAGAATTTGGGAATATCGTATGAATAAGCTGCTAAAAAAGACATTGAAAATCATCTTACCCATTTTATTGGGTGGTTTTATCCTCTATTGGGTATATCGTGATTTTGACTTTTCAAAGGCAGAAGAAGTTCTCCTTCATCAGACGAACTGGTGGTGGATGTTGTTGTCCTTGTTCTTCGGTGTGATGAGCCATGTGTTACGAGGCTGGCGTTGGAAGCAGACTTTGGAGCCGCTGGATGCTCATCCCAAAACAAGCGATTGCGTCGATGCCATTTTTGTATCTTATGCCACCAATTTGGTACTGCCCCGTGTGGGAGAGGTTTCGCGTTGCGGAGTACTTGTCAAATATGATGATGTTTCCTTTGCAAAGTCCCTGGGGACGGTGGTGACGGAGCGGTTGGTAGATACGCTTTGCATTCTGCTGATTACGGGAATTACTTTTTTGGCGCAGATGCCCGTCTTTTTCCGTTTTTTCGAGGAGACGGGGACCAAGATTCCATCGCTGATGCATCTTGTGACTTCCCCTTGGTTTTATGTGGCTCTTTTTTCCATTATTGGTGTTTTGGTACTTCTCTATTTCCTGTTGCGTATGCTCTCTTTTTTTGAAAAGGTAAAGGGGGTAGTCTTGAATATATGGGAAGGTGTGATGTCACTTAAGAATGTGAAGAATGTGCCTTTGTTTGTTCTTTACACTTTACTTATTTGGCTATGCTATTTCTATCATTTCTATATAACTTTCTATTGCTTCCAGTTTACGGAGCATCTTAGTTTCCTTGCCGGACTGGTGATGTTTGTCGGCGGAACGTTTGCAGTCATTGTTCCCACGCCCAACGGGGCAGGACCTTGGCACTTTGCGGTCATCACTATGATGATGCTTTATGGAGTAGATGCTACGGATGCGGGTATCTTTGCTCTGATAGTGCATGGCATACAGACGTTGTTGGTGATAGTGTTGGGCATCTACGGGGCGTTGCACCTGGCGTTGGCGAATAGGGTAAAGAAATAGACGTTTCTTGCGGTGGGTTCCTATATTGTTACTTCTTGTGTTAGAGGACAGAGACAGTGCTTATAGAGAAGTACTGTAGTACTCCTTTAAAAGTACTGTAATACTTCTTTGCAAGTACTTCAGTACTTCCTTATAAGTACTGAAGCCTAAAGGTTGTTGGAAGATTGGTTTCTTTAAACGATATTGTTGCTTGGATATAGAAGTGGGAGAAATTCCTAAATATGGTAGCTATATTAGGTACAGATGTTCTATCGCAATATGTGAAGATGTAAAAGCCATATTTAAGATAGCTGATGATTTAGTACTTTAGAAAAATCCCGGTTTATTGTACTTTCCGAGAATAAACCGTTATATTTGCGAAAACTAACTTTTTAGAATTATGAGTACAATCTTACAGTTAGCTCCACAGAATGTATGGAAGCACTTTTATTCACTGACCCAGATTCCCCGTCCGTCAGGACATATGGAGAAGATTACCAAATTCCTTATTGATTTTGGAAAAGGTTTGGGGTTGGAATCATTTGTCGACGAGGTCGGCAATGTCATTATTCGTAAGCCTGCCACTCCGGGTATGGAAAACCGCAAAGGCGTCATCCTTCAGGCGCATATGGACATGGTGCCTCAGAAGAACAACGATACTATTCACGATTTTACAACAGATCCCATTGAAACCTATGTTGACGGTGATTGGGTGAAAGCCAAAGGAACCACGCTGGGAGCAGATAATGGTTTGGGAGTAGCTGCCATTATGGCGGTGCTCGAAGATAATAACTTGCAGCATGGCCCATTGGAAGCCTGATTACCAAGGATGAAGAAACGGGAATGTATGGTGCATTCGGTTTGAAACCCGGAACTATGCAAGGGGAAATTCTGCTGAACCTCGACTCTGAGGACGAAGGCGAACTCTATATCGGTTGTGCTGGTGGGCTTGATATTACTGCTACTTTGGAATATAAGGAGGAGACGCCTATGGCCGATTTTGTTGCCCGTAAGATTACGCTGAAAGGTTTGCGTGGCGGTCACTCCGGTTTGGAAATCAATGAAGGGCGCGGTAATGCCAATAAATTGCTGGCACGCATCGTACATGATTTGCTGATTGAGTTTGACTCCCAGCTGGCAAGTTTTGAAGGTGGCAATATGCGTAATGCCATCCCCCGCGAAGCACATGCGGTATTGGTGTTCAATCCTGAGGATATGGACGGTTTGGAAGATTATATAAAGGAATACGAGGCACAACTGAATGACGAGTATGCTCCGGTTGAAAGTGGCATTACCCTGAGTGTAGAAGAGGTGACTCTACCCGCTGCCGTTGTTCCCTCGGAAATCCAGGACAATATGATTAACGTGTTGATGGCTTGCCAGAACGGTGTGATGCGTATGATTCCTACTGTTCCCGATACTGTAGAAACCTCCTCCAATTTGGCTATCGTAATCATTGCAGACGGTAAGGCCGAAGTTCGTATTTTGGCGCGTAGTTCTTGCGATACGATGAAGGATTTCCTGGCAGACAGCCTGACAGCTTGTTTTGCTATGGCAGGTATGAGGGTGGAGTTGAGTGGTGGTTATTCCGGATGGCAACCCAATGTGGATTCTCCCATACTGCATGCCATGAAGCTGTCCTATAAGCAGCAGTTTGGTGTGGAACCTGCCGTGAAGGTTATTCATGCAGGTCTGGAATGCGGCATCATTGGTGCCAATTGTCCAGGACTCGATATGATTTCTTTCGGTCCCACTTTGCGTTCTCCGCATTCACCGGACGAGCGTGCGTTAATTCCTACTGTCTCCAAGTTCTATGATTTCTTGGTGGCTACATTGGAGCAGACTCCTGAAAAGTAGAGAATGCTTTATGTAATGAATAAGGGGCAGGGTGCTTTATTAAGTATCCTGCCTTTTTTGTCTGTGACAGTTTGTCCTCTTTCTGCCAGAATGTCCCAGACTTATTACAATGGTATGTCAATATCCTTGCACTTTCTCCCTAAAAATTGACCTAAGTCAAGAAATATGTTATAGAACATATTTTATATCCGTTTTTTGCTTGTTATCTTGAACAAAGGCTCTATTTTTGTGTTGTAAAACATGAAAACAATAGAAAACTAGTAGATTTTTTAAGGATAACAAGATTGATTTTAGGAGGATAACAAAATGAAAATGTTAAAGAGTTTTTTTAAGCATGTCGCGAAGCCGATAAGAACATTTGGGGTTACGTAATGCTTTAAGCATTCCCCCCCTTTCGTGAAGTATTGAATTTTAGTTTTCAGGTATTAGTTTAAAATTTAAGGTTATGAAAGAAAAAGTCATGAAATCATTAAGACGCATTCTTGCCGAAGTCGGCAGAAATGAAGCGTTGTCAATGGGCTACACCCTAAAAAAGTAAGAATGTAAGAGTCTGGCCGTTTGCAGGCTAAACTCCAGTTTAGGTATTGGTTTAATTTTTTAAGATTATGAAAAAGAAGATTGCAAATTCATTTAAGCACATTCTTACCGCAGCTGGTAAGAATTGGATGGAGGCAATGAGATATTATAGTCTCCAAATGTGAGTACACTAACATTTAAGTATAGAACAAGGGATATGTTTGCAAAACATATCCCTTGTTTTTTGTAGGAGTAGAATAAGATTTTTTATATCCAAAAGTACATTTGTTTGAACTTTATTCACTTTCTTTGTTGTTAATACAAAGACTAACAAACGAATAATCATGAGAGTAAATCAAAGAATTTGTAGCATATTGTTGCTGCTGGTTACATTTGGGGCTTCGGCATTGTATGCGCAGACGTACGACAAGTTGTGGAAGCAGGTGGAGCAGGCCCAAAAGAAAAGCCTGCCTCAAACAGTAATAAAACTGACTGATGAAATCTATCGGAAAGGTCGGCAAGAGCAGAATGCTCCGCAAATGTTGAAAGCCTACATTTGTAGGGAGACTTATCAAGAGGGGCTGACTCCGGACAGCCTTTACTCCAGTCTGAAATATATGGAATCTTGGGCACAATTGGAGAGGAATCCGGTGAACAAGGCTATTCTACACTCTTTGTTGGCATATGAATATGCTGACTTGATGCGGAAGAATCGCCGTGTCTTGCTGTCACGTACTCTACTGGCTGTTGACGAGGTTCCGGAAGATATCCGTGAGTGGAGTATCAGCCAGTTTGTGGATAAAATAGATAGGTGTAACCGTGCATCTTTGCAGGATTCCATCCGCTTGCTCGATACATTTGCAGAACAATATGTGCCTTTTGTGGTGTTGGAAGACGGTAGCCGGTTCTATGGGCACGATATGTACCATCTATTGGTAAGCCGTGCTGTGGATGCTTATCGGAAACTGGATGTTTTCAATGTGGATTCTTTGGTACAGACCCGTATCGAAAGGATTTATCTGGATATGATGAATGCTTATCGCCATCGTGCCGGTTCGGAAGATGCTATGTTGCTCTGTTCTCTTGATTATTGGAACTGGAAGCTGACCGGTGGTATCAGCCAGCAGCCTTATCCTACTTTCCGAATGCGTCAGGAAAAGGCTAATCGGGAATATCTTGAGGTTTTGGATAAATTGATAAAGGAATACGGTTCACGAGAGGTTTGTGCCGAGGTTTACATTCATAAAGCCAACCACCTGCGCCGTTTGGAACCTAAACGCGCTGCTGAGGCTCTAAAAGTCTGTGAAGAAGGCTTGAAGCGCTATCCTGCGTATAAGCGTATCAATGAGTTGAAAAATATCCGTGAACAGATTTTACAGCCTGAACTCATTCTGACTATGAATGAAAGCGGTTATCCCGGCGATTCGGTGAATATGAGGCTGCATTATCGTAATATCGAGGGCTTCACTCTCAACTTATATACCACTACTTTAAGTGAAGTACCTTGGATGGACCATGGTATAAATAAAGATACTTATAGAAAGTATGCCCGGAAGTTTTCTTCCACGCATTTTGGTTTAAAGCCGTTGCCAGGCAAGGATAAATTGCCTGAAGATGTCCCTTATCTTGCCTCGGACACTGTATTTAAGTTCATGATTCCTCGGGAAACGGGAGTCTATATTCTTCAAATAGTACCAGATACTGAAACGGCCCGTACAGATGATAAATTCTTGGTATCTACCCGCTTCAAGGTGCTGACATTGGATTTGGGTGACAACCGTATGGAAGTGGCTACATTGGATGCCCATAGTGGACAGCCGATTGCTGGTGCCAAGGTGAGTTTCTACTCTTCTTATGGTGAGAAGAATAGAAAAGTGATGGCAGAGGTACTGACTGATGCCGGGGGGAAAGCTGTATTACTCTGGCAGAGTGGAATCCGAAGTTATGTGGCGCGTAAAGGCGGAGACACAGCATGATGCCGCAGAACGTTTATATGAATCATCCTTATTACGGTATTAAGGATACAGATTGGAGGCAGATGGCATTGCTGACAGACCGTTCGCTTTATCGCCCCGGGCAGACCGTTCATGTAAAAGGGATAGCTTACAAGCAGAATAGTGATAGCGCCCAGGTACTACAAGGAGTTGATTATGAGCTTGTCTTGTTGGATGCCAACCGCAAGGAACTTGCCACCAGGAAGGTGCGGACCAATGATTTCGGCTCTTTTGCTACGGAGTTTGTACTTCCGGCAGCTTGCCTGAATGGCATGTTCAGCATACGAACCAAAGAGCCTCAATCTACTGTCACTTTTAGGGTAGAGGAGTACAAGCGACCTACGTTCGAGATTGCCTTCACTCCGGTTTCGGAAGCTTACCGGTTGGGTGACAAGGTCGTGTTGAAAGGAAATGTCAAGGCCTTCAATGGCATGATGGTGCAGGATGTGCCATTGGCATATACGGTGACTCGCCGGAATCCGAGACCTGGTTATTGGAGCAATGCTGATAAACCATTATTGTCTGACACCATACAATTGGATACCAACGGGGATTTTTCCATACCCTTGACTTTGGAAGCTCCGGCTGTAGATACAGACGGGTATGGGAGTGTGTATACTTATCATGTGGAGGCGGTAGTGACGGATGAGGCCGGTGAAACGCAATCCGCTTCGTATAACTTGTTGGCAGGTCCTAAGGCTTATTCCTTTGATGTTCGTCTGCCTCAATATGTTTGTAAGGAAGATAGCATGCTGTTCATTTTTGGAGTGAATAACATAATGAATATTCCTCAAGATATGGAAGGCTCCTATTGTCTGTATCCATTAACAGAACGAGATAGGGGGAGGAATATAGGAGACTCTGACCCTTTGACTGATGTAATATTAGAGGGAGACTTCATGGCCAATCAGCTCCAGGATTTTTCGGCTTGGAACAAGCTTCCTTCAGGTAACTATCGCTTGAAACTTTCTGTACGTGATAGTTTAGGACGTGAAGAGAATAACGGGGCATATGGCAGTGACAGTTTCATGCTCTTTTCAAAGAGTGACAAGCGTCCGGCTGCGTTTACAGATTTCTTTTATTATAAAGAAAATGAGGAATTTGATGTACAGCACCCTGCCGCTTTTCTTGTGGGGACTTCTTATCGGGATGCATATGTGCTGATGGATGTATTTTGTGACAGAAAACGCATTGAAAGCCGTGTGTTGCAGTTGAATGATACTATTATCCGTATGGAATTCCCTTATAAGGAAGCATATGGCAAGGGAATCACCATTCTTTTCAGTTTTGTGAAAGATGGCGAGATGTACAGTCATCAGGTTGAGCTGAAGAAGCGGCAGCCGGAACGTGCTCTCGACATGAAATGGGAAGTGTTCCGTGACCGTTTGCGTCCCGGACAGGAAGAAGAGTGGAAGCTCGTCATAAAGACGCCTCAAGGTATGCCTGCTGCGGCTGAGATGTTGGCTACGATGTACGACGCTTCACTGGATAAGATTTATAAGAGTAACCAGATACTACGGGTTTTCTATCCGGATAATCTGTATGGGGCATTCCGTGGTGCGAGCCGTTATAATAGCAATTACTTCTCCGTTTATTTCCCGTTGAAGGCTTGGAAGGTTCCGGTATGGTCGTTTGACTACTTCTGTTCTCCTTATATGGATGGAAGGATGCGGATAGTGATGGTAGAAGACAATGCGCTTTTGGAAGAAGTAAGTGTTGTGGGGTATGGGACTACCCGGAATAGCTCTTTGACCGGTAATCTTAGAATACGTGGTGCCAACCAGCCGATGCTTGCTTCCAAAGCAGAATCCGGGAATGCCGTTGAAGTGAAATATGTTCCTGCACAAGTAGCGGAAGACGCGGTGGAAGATGTTGTTTTTGAATCGGAAACGATACCGGTTGGCGAGGCCTTGCAACCTATTGAGGGGCTTCGCACCAACTTTGCCGAAACAGCCTTTTTTTATCCTCAACTTCGTACAAACGAACAAGGGGAGCTTGCGTTTTCCTTTACGATGCCGCAGAGCCTGACTCGTTGGAATTTCCGTGGTTACTCACATACTAAGGATATGCTGACTGGGATGTTGGATGCTTCCGTTGTAACAGCCAAGGAGTTTATGCTGACTCCGAATATGCCTCGGTTTGTCCGCGTTGGAGATAAAACGCAGATAGCCGGAACAATAGCCAATCTGACGGGTAAAGCGGTGAAAGGAACAGCAGTATTCACGCTGTTCGACCCTATAACGGAGAAAGTTATTGCTACTCAACGTCAGAAGTTCTCGGTAGAAGCAGGAAGAAATACTGCCGTCAACTTCCATTTTGAAGTGTCCGACCGCTATGATTTGCTTGGTATTCGTATGGTTGCCGATGGAGGTACATTTAGCGATGGCGAGCAGCATCTGTTGCCCGTATTAAGTAATAAGGAGTATATTACGGAAACGCTTGCTATGCCTATCCGCGGCGAGGAGACCCGTACGTTCTCATTAGATAGCCTTTTCAACCATAATAGCCGTACAGCGACAGACCGTCGTCTGACTGTAGAATTTACCGGGAATCCGGCTTGGTATGCCGTACAAGCGTTGCCGGCATTGAGCCTGCCTGCCAATGATAATGCCATTTCTTGGGCTACAGCTTGGTATGCCAATAGTCTGGCAAGCTTCATTGCCAACAGCCAGCCCCGCATTAAGACTGTATTTGACAGTTGGAAGGCTGCCGGTGGCACGAAAGAAACCTTCCTCAGCCAGTTGGAGAAGAATCAGGATGTGAAGAATATCCTGCTCAGCGAGTCTCCGTGGGTACTGGAAGCTACTACTGAAGCCGAACAGCAGGCACGTATTGCCACGCTCTTTGATATCAACCAACTGAATAACCGCAATCTTTCCGCTTTTACCAAATTGAAAGAATTGCAGGGTGAAGACGGTGGATGGAGCTGGTATAAGGGAATGTCCGGCAGCCGCTATATAACTGGCTATATTACAGAATTACTTGTTCGTCTTCCTCTGCTGACGAAAAATGAACTGCCTGAAGAAGTTGCCGCCATACGGCAGAAAGCTTTCGGCTATTTGAATCGGCAGGCTTTGGAAGAGTATCGCAATATCCGTAAAGCGGAAAAAAACGGTGCCAAGATTACTGCCAACTCCGAATCAGCAATGACATATCTGTATCTGATAGCCCTTAGCGGCGAACAAGTGCCGGCAGAGAATCAAGCGGCTTACCGCTATTTCCTATCAAAAGTAGGTACCAATCTTAAAGATGGAACCATGAGCTGCAAAGCTCAATCTGCCATTATTCTAAAAGCCGCAGGGCGTACAGTCGAGGCGAATGAATTTATAGCTTCCCTCAAGGAACATCTGGTACAGACAGATGAACTGGTGCATACTTTGCTTTCCAAGCAAATCCGTATAACTGGGGTATGCTGCCCATCCCTGCCCATGTGGAAGTAATGGAAGCCCTGCGTATGGCAGGTGGTAACGATGCTTTAGTGGAGGAAATGAAACTCTGGCTGCTGAAACAGAAGCAGACTACCAGTTGGAATTCTCCGGTTGCAACGGCTGATGCTGTTTATGCATTGCTTTGTCAGGGTACTAATCTGCTGGAAAGCCGGGGAGACGTACGTATCACGTTAGGTAACAAAGTTTTGGAAACATTGTCGCCTGCAAAGACCATAATCCCGGGTTTGGGTTATGTCAAAGAAACCTTCGCTCAAGGAAGTCCGGAGCTGAAAGCTAAAACCGTCACGGTAGAGAAACGGGATGCAGGCATTGCCTGGGGAGCTGTTTATGCCCAGTATCTGTCACCCATATCTGATGTAAAGCAGCAGGGGGGTGAATTGAATGTAGAGAAGAAACTTTATGTAGAGCGTATATCGGTCGGTGGCAGCAAGTCCTTGCAACCGGTTACGGAAGGGACCGTATTATCCGTCGGTGATAAAATAGTGGCCCGTTTGACTATCCGTTTGGACCGTGCTATGGATTTTGTTCAGTTGAAAGACCAGCGGGGTGCCTGCTTTGAACCTATAGGCTCGCTTTCCGGTTATCGTTGGAGTAATGGCCTCGGTTATTATGCAGAAGTGGAAGATGCCGCAACCAATTTCTTCTTCGACCATTTGGGCAAAGGCGTTTATGTCTTGGAGCACAGTTATCGCATAGCCCGTGGCGGAACATACGAAACGGGGCTTGCCACTATACAGTGTGCATATGCTCCGGAGTATGTTTCGCATTCGGCGGGAGGGATAATCGTCATAAAGTGATGTGAGAGCTATAGGGGTGTAAAACATGGTTTTATACGAGAAAGTATACGGCTGTAATAATTTTATTAGTAATAAAAGTGTTAGTAATAACAATGTTTTGTACCTTTGCGTTTGAATGAAATTTGAAGATTATGGAGAACAAGCCTTTTATATTCGGCGTTGCCACATCGGGTGATAATTTTACCGATCGAGAGAAAGAAACGGAGCGTCTGTTGCTGAATTTCCGGCATGGTGTCAATACCGTACTGATTTCACCTCGTCGTTGGGGTAAGACCTCGTTGGTGCAGAAAGTGTGTCGTTTGGCGCAATCCGACAAACTAAAAATCGTGTATCTCGATATTTTCTCGTGTCGCAGTGATAAGGATTTCTATGATGCATTTGCGGCTGCTGTCCTCAAACAGACATCTTCTAAATTGGATGAGTGGTTGGAAAACGTAAAATTATTTCTGTCCCGTATCAGCCCGAAAATCTCAATGGGTACAGATCCGATGACGGATTTCTCCGTTTCACTTGAGATGAATCCAAAGAGCAACGATGTGGATGAGATTTTGCAGCTTCCGGAGAAAATAGCGCAGAAGAAAGGCTGCAATATCGTTGTGTGTATCGACGAGTTCCAGCAGATTGCCGAGTTCAAGGACTCTAAGACATTCCAGAAGCGGCTGCGTTCCGTATGGCAACTGCAAAAGTCGGTATCCTATTGTCTGTTCGGCAGCAAGAAGCATTTGATGAATGAATTATTCGAGAAAAAGAGCCTGCCATTCTATAAATTCGGTGATGCCATTTATCTATCGAAAATCGGTACATCGGATTGGGTAGGTTATATATGCAGTCGTTTTGAAGCTACGGGCAAGCAGATCTCAAGAGAGTTGGCCGAAAGGATATGTCAAATAGTGGACAATCACTCGTCTTATGTACAGCAGTTGGCGTGGTTGGTATGGATTCATACGGATGGAACCGCTACCGAACAGGATTTTGAGGCGGCATATCAGGATATCATCGATCAGAATACCCCATTATTCGAAAAGCAGACCGAGAGTCTTACTACCTATCAGATGAATTTTCTACGAGCTGCCATAGACGGAGTTCATAGTGAATTTACCACACAAGAGGTTTTACAAAAATACCAGCTCGGTTCATCTGCAAATGTAAGTATCGTGAAAAGAGCATTAGTCAAAAAGGAACTTATAGAGGTCGAGAAACGGCAAGTTGTCATTCCCGATCCGGTGATGAAAGTGTGGTTAAAAAGGGAGTTGGGAATATAATGCACATATGAAGTCGTCAGATGGTGTATCTCTCCGGCACCGAGGAGGGCTGGGCTTCCCGGTGCCGGAGAAAATGAAACTTTCCATCCTTGCCGGATTTGTTGATGAAGATGACTGTGTGGCGCAATATGCAGAAATTGCGCTCCGCTATTTTAGGTACTCTCGCTAAAAACACCTATTTTTGTCCGACTAATATTGAATGAGAGTAGCAGAATTAGGAAATCTTGATATTAAGAAAAATAGATGAAGCGGATATTGATAACTTTATATGTGCTTGCAAGTGTGGCATTGACTGCCGTAGCGCAAGCTCGTTTTACCTCGAATACAGAGATGTACAGTTTCGGTCAGATAGAATGGAAGCATCCCGTGACTGTGCAATATACCATCACCAATACGGGTGACCGGCCTTTAGTGCTTACAGAAGTGGAGCCGGATTGTGCTTGCTCCGTAGCCCAATGGACAAAAACGCCTATTGCTCCGGGGGCAAAAGGAACAGTAAATGTGACTTTTGACGCCAAGGCATTGGGACATTTCCAGAAATCCGTGGCTATTTACAGCAATGCGCAACCCAATTTGGTCTATTTGAAGTTCAATGGTGAAGTAGTACAGGAAATCAAGGACTTTACCAAGACGCATCCTTATCTTATCGGCCAGATACGTATTGACAAGAACAGCCTCGACTTTCCCGATATTCAGCATGGTGAGCAGCCGGTGATTCATATCGGTGTGGTCAATCTTTCCGACCGTCCTTATGAACCGGTACTGATGCATCTGCCCCCTTATTTGCAGACAAAAGTAGAACCCAATGTATTGCAAAAGGGAGAAAAAGGAGTGATTACACTTACATTGAATTCGGAAAGACTGACTGACCTCGGACTGACTCAAGCGTCGGTCTATCTTTCTCGCTTCTCCGGTGACAAGGTGGGCGATGAAAACGAAATTCCCGTTTCTGCCATTCTTTTACCGGATTTCTCCGGAATGACGGAAGTGGAGAAGGCAAATGCTCCTGCCATCAACCTTTCTACCAAAGAAGTTGATATGAGTGCGATATTGGCCAAGAAGTCAAAAGCACGTCAAGATATTACCATTACCAATACCGGGCGTTCTCCTTTACAGATAAACAAGCTTCAGGTATTCCACCCGGCAGTGGGAGTTAACCTCAAGAAGAGCGTATTGCAACCCGGCGAAAGCACCCGACTGCGGGTAACGGTAGTGAAGAAGAATATAGGCAAGAAGCGTCGTCATCTGCGTCTGTTGATGATTACCAATGACCCGATGCAACCGAAAGTCGAAATCAATATTAAGTAATGTATTGATGTGAGGAATGTGCCAATATGCTAATGGAGATAGTAGAGATTATCATAAAAGCTTATTAATATATTCAGCACATTCCTCATATTAGCACATTAGCATATTAACCATATTAGCACATTAAACCATGGAACATCCCGAAAATAATGAAGCATATAAAGGCTTGGTTGTCAATGCAGGCATTGAGCAACCTTCATCGGTCAATCCTTACTTGAAGAACCGTCCCAGGCGGAAGAAACGCGAGCTTTCCGTATCAGACTATGTGGAGGGTATAGTGAAAGGTGATGTTACGGTACTCAGCCAGGCTGTGACACTGGTGGAAAGTGTGAAACCGGAGCACCAGGCTGTGGCGCAGGAGGTGATAGAGAAGTGTTTGCCCTATTCGGGCAACTCTGTCCGTGTGGGTATCAGTGGCGTGCCCGGTGCCGGTAAAAGTACCTCTATTGATGTATTTGGCTTGCATGTACTGGAGGAACACGGCGGCAAGTTGGCCGTTCTTGCCATTGACCCGAGCAGCGAACGCAGCAAAGGTAGTATTCTCGGTGATAAGACGCGTATGGAGAAACTCTCCGTTCATCCCAAATCCTTTATACGTCCCAGTCCCTCTGCCGGTTCGCTGGGTGGCGTGGCACGCAAGACGCGTGAAACGATTGTGCTTTGTGAGGCTGCCGGTTTCGACAAGATATTTGTAGAGACGGTAGGGGTGGGGCAGAGTGAGACTGCCGTACATTCCATGGTAGACTTCTTCCTGCTGATACAGCTGGCGGGTACGGGCGATGAGTTGCAAGGCATCAAACGCGGCATCATGGAAATGGCCGATGGCATTGTCATTAATAAGGCTGATGGCGACAATCTGGAGCGGGCCAGGCTGGCAGCAACTCAGTTCCGTAATGCGCTGCACCTCTTCCCGGCTCCGGAGAGCGGCTGGACACCCCAAGTGCTGACTTATTCCGGTTTCTATAATCTTGGTGTAAAAGAAGTGTGGGATATGGTCTACAAATACATTGATTTTGTGAAAGATAACGCTATTTTGAATACCGCCGCAATGAGCAAAGCAAATACTGGATGTACGAGACCATTAACGAACAGCTGCGCGACAGCTTCTACCACAATCCGCAGATTGAAGCGATGCTGACTGGCAAGGAAAACCAAGTGCTACAAGGCAACTTGACTTCTTTTGTGGCTGCCAAGAACTTGCTGGACACCTATTTTGCAGAACTGAAGAAATAAGGGCATATCCCTTTCCCTATATTGATGACTAAGGAAAACAACATGGAAGTGGCGCGGCGGTTTACCCGCCGCCTTCATGAACTCCCTTCTGAGGAGCTGGAGCTCATTGCCGGTTTGTTTGTACGCCGTGAGGTGCACAAAGGAGAACTGTTGATTAGTGAGAAAGATATAGCCAGGGATATTGTTTTCGTAGAGAAAGGACTGCTTCGCCAGTTCTATTTCAAAGAAGGCCGAGACATTACAGAGAACTTTGCCTGCGATGGTGACGGCGCTATGTGTATCGTCAGCCTTTTCACCGGACGGCGTAATTGCCTTCAGCTGGAATCCCTGGAGGAAGGCGTCATCTGGAGCATTTCGTATGCAGGACTGGTCGAACTCTCTGAGCGCTACCTGCATATAGCCCGTCTGCTTCGCCATTTATTGGAGGGTTCTTTAATGGTTTCCCAATATAAAGCAGACTCTTGGCGTTTCGAAACCTCACGCGAGCGGTATGCGCGTTTCGTCAGGGATTATCCGGAGATAGCCCGGCGTGCCTCAGTCAACCACATAGCATCTTATCTGTTAATGACTCCCGAGTCTCTGAGCCGGGTACGTGCCGGCGTGCTGTGAATCATCACGGTAGGGCGTAGGCAGCCTCTAAATCGCGGTCGCTATCATGGTGATGATGGGCAGGGTGGTCGTGACGGTGGAGGTGTCAATGGGCGAAGTCCGGGAAAGCCCGAAGATTGAGGCAATGCTGGCCGATAAAGAAAGCCAGGTGCTACAAGGCTACCTGACTTCCTTTGTGTCTACCGAGAATCTGCCGGATATCTATTTCGCGGACTGCGAAAGGGATAAAAACAAGGAGAAGACAGCGTCTTAGAACTCATAGTGGAATCCCAAAGACAAATCTTCACTGCTCAACGCCAGTCCTTGTCCGTCGGCACCGGATATATAGTCATCCCGATAACCTAAGAATCCTACCTTACCGATTAGGCTGAAGTGTTCGTTCAGCTTTAGGGCAATGCCGGGTTTGAAACCTACCTCAATGCCGTTCACTGTCTTTGCCACATCACTGTTTACGGTAGAGAACCCAAAGCCGCCATCAATGAACAAGCGTACCATCTTGTTTTCGTAGAAAGAAAAACGTGCGTAGGGTGCGATGGCAAATCCGGTAGTCTTTACTTTGGCTTCGTCGCTGGCGGTTATGTGAGAGAAACCGAGTGCCATACCTATTGCCCACTTGGAGTTGAGGTTGTAACCTATTTCGGGGGAAATGGTGAACGTTGTGGTTTCAACTCCGCCATCATCTCCGTTGTCATACCAGAAGCCAAGACTTCCTCCTGCATAAATTTGCGCTTTTGCCGCCATTGCAGCGAGCATCATAAATAAAAACAAGGTAATCTTTTTCATTTTACTTTTGTTTTAAGTGAATAATATAAATCTGTTTGCTAAGCACTTGACGTATCTCATCATTACGGTTCTCTCCCTTCTTTCTCAAAATCCTTGCGTGACTTGCTTTGTGTCACGATGTACACTCCCAGGAATACCAAGGCTATGGCTATTCCCTTTTCCAAATTGAACACTCCCAATCCTAAGATGATGGCAACGGTTGAGGCCACGATGGGTTGCATGTAGTTGTACATGCTCACGACAGTGGGGCGCAACAGCCTCTGCGCACTCATTATGAAGATATAGGCAAGGAAGCTTCCTCCCACAACCACATATCCCGCTTGCAGCAGGGCGGCTGTGGATATTTCGCTCCACTGTATGGCAGCCACGTCGTGGTAAGAGAACGGGATGTAGCACATGGAGGCATAGACAAACATCCATTTGTTCAGGGTGATGGGAGAGTATTTCTGCGACAACCCCTTGAATACGGTCAGATAAATGGAGAAGCTGATTTGAGCGAGCAGGCAGAGAAGGTCTCCGATGAGGCTGCCATTGCCGGCACCGGTGGTCTGGCTGCTCATGATGAGTATAAATGCTCCCATGGCTCCTACAAAGATGCCCAGCACTTTCTTGTTGGTGACCGGTTCTTTCAGATAGATTGCTGCCACTATCATGGTGACGATGGGCAGCGTGGTGGTGACGATGGAGGCGTCTATGGGTGAAGTCATGGAGAGTCCGAAGATATAGACACCCTGATTGAATACCAGGGCGAAGAGTGCGGCGAAGAATATCTTCAGCATGTCCCGGTGGTCCACCTGCTCGCGTTTGCAGAATAAGGAGAGGAGCCAGAAGCAGGCGGCTGCGCCTACCATGCGGAATGTGGTTACTGACAACGCGGAAAACTCTATCAGAGCTGACTTGCCTATAGGTGCCATCAAGCCCCACAGAATATTTGCGGTAAGGGCGAACAGATGCCCTTGAATGTTCTTGTTCATAGTCTTTTGTTCTTTGCGGGTGCAAAAGAACAACTATTTTCTGAAAAGAGAAAACTTTCATTATATGATTTTTCTACCTTGCGGGCGTAGAAATAAGAGATTATCGTGTATATTTGCTTCTGATTAAAGCAAGAAATCATGGAAGTACAAGCCAATTACATCAAGCGTATCGAAATACACGGATTGTGGCATCGGTACGATATTGCCTGGGACCTGCGTCCTGACGTCAATATACTTTCCGGCATCAACGGAGTGGGGAAGACCACTATCCTGAACCGTTCGGTGGGCTATCTGGAACAGACATCGGGTGAAGTGAAGAGTGACGAGAAGAACGGGGTACACGTCTACTTCGACAACCCCGCAGCTACCTTTATCCCTTATGATGTAATCCGTAGCTACGACCGCCCCCTCATCATGGGCGACTTTACGGCACGCATGGCCGATGCCAACGTGAAGTCGGAACTGGACTGGCAGCTCTATCTGCTCCAGCGCCGTTATCTGGACTACCAGGTGAACATCGGCAACAAGATGATAGAGCTGCTCAGCGGCGATGAAGAGCAGCGCAGCCTGGCTCCCTCCCTTTCCCTTCCCAAGCGGAAGTTTCAGGATATGGTGGACGAACTTTTCAGCTATACCCATAAGAAGATAGACCGCAAAAGCAATGACATCGTTTTCTATCAGAACGGCGAGCGCCTGCTGCCCTACAAACTGTCGTCGGGCGAGAAGCAGATGCTGGTCATCCTGCTGACCGTGCTGGTGCGCGACGGTGACCACTGTGTGCTTTTCATGGACGAGCCGGAAGCCTCCCTGCACATCGACTGGCAGCAGAAACTTATCGGCATGATTCGCGAACTGAACCCCAACGTCCAGCTTATCCTCACCACGCATTCTCCCGCCGTCATCATGGAGGGCTGGCTGGATGCAGTGACCGAAGTGAGCGAGATTTCATCCCTAATCCCTAATCCTTAATCCCTGGATGCGTGGCTACTTCTCTAAGACATAACCTTACTTCCGCCTATCTGGATGCCGCCCGCAAGCTGTCTCCCAAGAGAGCACGCAGGCGCATAGTGGCGTATGTGGAAAGCTATGACGACATTGCTTTCTGGCGGACGCTGTTGACCGAGTTCGAGAATGAAGAACGCTATTTCCAGATAATGCTTCCCTCCTCGAAGTCGCTGGCCAAGGGGAAGAAGATGGCATTGACCCGTATCTTCAAGGTCGAGCAGTTGGGCAAGAACCTGATTGCCTGCGTGGACAGTGATTACGACTTCCTTCTGCAAGGGGCCACGCCTATGTCGCATATGGTGAACGGCAGCCCATACGTCATCCAGACCTATGCCTACGCCATTGAGAACTTCCAGTGCTATGCCGAAAGTTTGCACGAGGTCTGTGTGCAAGCCACGCTCAACGACCGCCGGCTGATAGACTTCCCTGCTTTCTTGCGCCGTTATTCCGAGATAATTTATCCGCTCTTCTTGTGGAATGTCTGGTTCTACCGCAACCGCGACACGAATACTTTCCCCATGTACGAGTTCCACGACAGCACACGCCTGCAAGAGGTGGATGTGTATCGTCCCGAAGAGGCGCTTGCCCGGGTGGAGCGTAGCGTGGCGGTCAAGCTGCAAGAGTTGCAAGTGCGCTATCCCCGCTACATGGACGGCGTGAAGCAGCTGGGGGTAGAACTGGAACGCCTTGCCTTGAAGCCCGAAACCGCCTATCTGTATATCCAGGGGCACCATCTGATGGACGGCGTGGTGCTTAAGCTCCTTGTGCCCGTCTGCACCCGCCTGCGACGGGAGCGTGAGGCGGAAATCAAGCGGTTGGCAAGAAGTGATGAACAGTTCCGCAATGAACTGACTTGTTACGAGAACAGCCTGGCAAGCCCCGCTTTCATGTTGAAGAAGAACGACGGGTACAAGAATCTCTTTTTGTACCAATGGATGCGGGAAGAGATAAGTGAATTCTTAAGTCTCTCCTCCAACCCCTCCCCCGTGGAGAGGGAAGAAAGGGAGAATAGCATAAGAGAGAATAGAACTGTTAATACATAACTAAAGTAACCCCCATCTCCCCTCCCTACGGGGGAGGGGTCGGGGGAGAGGCACTATGGAAATATTGAAGAAGATAGACGACCTTTTAATCGGGTGGGGCATATCCCTTCCCGGGCTGATATGTTCGACCAATTCATTGCTTTTGCATTGATACTTGCCGTTGCTTTTCTGGCAGATACCCTATGCCGGAAAATTCTGCTGAAAGTAGTGGCACAACTGGTGAAGAAGACCAAAGCTACATGGGACGACATCGTATTCGACCGTAAAGTGATGGTGCACCTCAGCCGCATGGTGGCTCCTGTCATCATCTACCTGTTTGTTCCATTGGCATTTGTCGAAGTCGGTTCATCGACAATGGATTTCATCCGGCGTATCTGCCTTATTTACATCATCATTACTTTCCTGAGTTTCGTCAACTCGTTCCTGAAGGCTGTTTACAGTGTATACAGCGAGAAGGAGCAATTTCGTGACCGCCCTTTAAAGGGGATGTTGCAGACCATGCAAGTCATCCTATGGCTGGTGGGCGGCATTGTGGTCGTGGGCGAACTGATAGGCCGCGACCCGCTTTCGCTGCTTGCCGGATTGGGTGCTTCGGCAGCCATCCTGATGCTGGTATTCAAGGATTCCATTATGGGCTTTGTCTCCGGTGTGCAGCTTTCGGCCAACGACATGCTGAAGGTGGGCGACTGGATTGCCATGCCCAAGTATGGTGCGGACGGCACGGTGATAGAAGTGACGCTGAACACTGTAAAGGTGCGCAATTGGGACAATACCATTACCACCATCCCTCCTTACCTGCTTGTCAGCGACTCCTTCCAGAACTGGCGCGGCATGCGCGAGAGCGGTGGGCGGCGAGTGAAGCGCAGCATCAATATCGACATGACCAGCGTCCGTTTCTGCACCCCGGAGATGCTGGCAAAATATCGCAAGATACAGCTACTGAAAGATTATGTGGAGCAGACGGAGGAAGTGATTGAAAAGTACAATGCGGAAAACGGCATCGATAACTCCATCCTCGTCAACGGACGCCGCCAGACCAATCTTGGTGTGTTCCGGGCGTATCTGACGGCTTATTTGAAAAGTCTTCCCGACGTAAATCAGGAACTGACCTGCATGGTGCGCCAACTCCAGCCTACCGACCACGGTATCCCGATAGAGCTTTATTTCTTCTGTGCGCTGAAGGATTGGGTGCCCTACGAAGGGGTACAAGCCGATGTCTTCGACCACGTACTTGCCATTATTCCGGAGTTTGATTTGCAGGTATTCCAGTCCCCGTCGGGCAGGGATTTCCAGAGGGCTTTCTCTTGACTTAGGGGAGTTTGTTTGTTGATGGATGCTTCATCAAAGCTCATCTGATATGTAGGGTATCTGATAAGGTGGCAGTAAATCCTCTTGTTCTGTACTTTTATTGTATTTGTATTTATCGGTTTCTTTCAATAAATGGCCCCTTTCGTCATAAATGGAGATTTTTATGGTTTTACTTGTCCGGCCTGAATCAATACAAGTCTCTTTAAACTTCATGCCATTCTTGTAGTAGATACTGTCTGTCCGGTGAGAATCTCCGAATTTCCTATTGAGAACTTCAATTTTGAGTTCTCCGTCTCTATATTCTTTCCGGATTTCACGGGGTAATCCGCCAATGGTAGTCGTGACAATGACGGTGTCGTTATTTGCCGTAGTGTTTTCGCAAACTATCTCTCGTGTACATTCGGAATGAGGTGTCTTTTGCAGAGCTTCCTCGTAGGTAATTCCTCTGAAGAAGTATCTTTCCGTTTTCTCTCCGGTCGTCAGGTCGGTGTCTGTTGTTTTAACGAGTTCCCCTTGACTGTTATAAGTGTAGAAACTTTCGGACATCCATTTTTCCGAGGGAGAATCGCAGGATGCAGATATGTCTTTTATATATTCCGGTTTGTCCTTGGCATAATATCTGGTAAATGAGTAGAATGTGGTATCCTTGCCATCTTTTAGCCAAAGTTCCTCCTTTATGTTCTTGTGACGGCTTGTTGTCCTTATGTCAGAGTCGGAAATCTCCGTGGCTATGTAGTCCGTGTCATTGCTATAGATATATTGCTGCAAACTGTTAGATGTCAGTATATAAGCTTTGTCTTGGCTGTAGTACAGATTATGCGTATTTACTGCTTTTACATTCACCAATCTGCCCGCATTATCGTAGGTATTGTTGTATTCTGTGATTAAAACTGAATTATAGTGTTCTTGCGGTTGGGTATTGCGACTGCATGCGGCGAGCAGTGCTATACTTGGCAAGAGCAGGCAAGTGTATCTATTGAATTTCATGTCTTCTATTTATTTGCTTTTCGATATAATAGTACTGTAATGATACCTCCTACGATAATAATGAATAATAGTAGTAGTCCCAGTACATCATACCATATAAAGATATACCCTGGAATAATAAGGAATAACAGTAGTGCCAGTACGCCATGCCATGCACTGCCTGTATAGTGTCGGGCAAAAGAGCAACTGAAAGGACATACGAATAGACAAATCAGCAAAGCTTCAAAAAAGGACTCTAAAATCGGGAATGAGGTAGTACTACGTCCTGAGAAAGAAGCTATTGTTATATTTATTATCACTATTCCTGTGTATATGGCAATCATAGTGCTATAGAAAATTAGTTTCGCTTTCATTCTAATCGTTTTACTTATTAATATTCCTGTGTTATAATTACGATGGTGCCTATACTAAGGTATGGTAGTAGTGCCAATACGCCGTGCCATGCACTGCCTATATAGTAACGGGCATAAGAACAACTGATGCGGCATACGATTAAACAAGCTAATGCTTTATAAATCTGCTTATCAATATTGGCGGGGAATTCGCCCGGGTGTAACTTTGCGTCTAAAATCATGGTCACTACAATATATATGATAGGCATAATGCTATAGAAAATCAGTATTCGTTTAATAGGGGTACATTTACATACGGATGCAATCAGTATGATGGTAAAACTTACTAATGACATCCATGCTGCTATTTGCCAACCTATAGCGTAAGGACATAAAGGGTCAAAAGCTGCTATTACCCATAGAACAGCCAAAGCTGCTGCAGACCCGCAGTCATCCGTGTCTTGCAAGGCTTTGAGTACCAATAGAACAGTCAGAATGACTGCAATGGTAATCGATAAGACTTTTATGTTTTTGGTCGGATTCATGTGTCTTACTTATTTTCAGTTACTTTTGTTCGCTCTCTTTTATATAGAAGAAACGGATGACTGACCGGTTCGTCAGTATGATAGGTAATATAGACAGAATCACCGGTTACCTTGCTTATCTCAAAATTTGCCTGGTAATAGACCGGACTTTCTTCTTTAGGGATAAACTGCCTTATGTCTATTTTCGTTTCGGATAGCGTCTGCAAGTCGAGCAAGGTCAAGTTTCCATCGGGATTGGTCTTGCTGTCGGCATCCTGGTAGAGCAATAGGCCTGACGGGGTGTCGCAATCGCTTTCATAATACAGTTTGTTCTTGAAGAGATTCTTTCCTGTACTCTTCTCGTATAGGTACAAACGAACAGTGTATTGTGATTCCCAACGGTCTAATACGAAATACTTTTCGAAATCCATTCCGCTGTAACGCAAAGCATATTTATCAGCTTGTGTGCATTCTATAGGTTCTTCTTCAATCAATTGCGTCTCATCCCCATGCTTTAAGGTAAACCTGCGTATGCTATCCGGTGATAAGGAGACACAAAGCTCGTATCCTTGTTGTAGCTGATAAATATCTTGCTTTACATCACACCCTTCCTGTGGACAAGCAGACATGCAAATGCCGAATGCCGGGAAACAACCGATGAGCAGTTTCTTGATTATTCCCGGCAGACGTATTTTATTGCTTGTTTCCGTTGCGGTCATATCTTTCCAGTGTAGTCCACGAACCGCTGCCGTTGGGACGTTCCGCTACGGCTTTCAGTTTGCCGTTATCGTAATATTCCTTGCGATAGACTTCTGAATCGTTTTCGCAACGTCCTTCTTCACGCAAAGTTCCGTCTTCGTAAAAACGCTTGTAGGGGCCTTCCTCTTTGTTGGCTTTGTAAGTGCGTTCCAATTTCAACTTGCCGTTGCTGTAATATTCACGGCTGATGCCGTCACGTTTTCCGTTCAGGAAGTTTCTTGAGGTCTCTACCTTCCCGTTGGTAAAGTAATGCTTTTCTTCCCCGGTTTTCTCATCGGCCTTGTAGGTGGTCGAGACGGATGGCGTCCCGTCGTCGCGGTATTCTGTCCAGACACCTTCTTTCTTGCCGTCTTTGTAAGTGCCCTTTTCGTATGGCTTTCCGCTTGCCCATATTCTGGAATATTCTCCCGTCATTTTCCCGTTCTTAAAGCTACGGCGGCATGTGTAGTCACCTCTGTTGCTTGTGATGTGCTCCACCCAGTTGCCGTCCGGTAGTCCGTCTTTATAGTAGGTGTCCAGAAGCAGTTTTCCATCTTCACTGTAACGTCGGTCCGGCCCGTCCTGTACACCCATTTTGTAGCTGACTTCGGTTTTCACCTGTCCGTTCTGATAATAGGACTTGATGATGCCGTTCATCTTCCCGTCTATGAAGGTCGATTCCTCTGCCAAGGTTTTGCCGTCCGGATAGAATGCTTTGCGATAGCCGTCAAAGTTACCGTTCTTGTAAGTGCTTTCTATCATCAATACATTATTTTTGTAGTATCGGTAAAGACCGTCATACATTCCGTCCTTGAAGTTGGCAATGAGGTATTCCGAACGATAACCATCGATGATGCGATGCTCGCCTTGCAGGGGAGTTTTATCCTGATCCCAATGGCGGTACAGTAATCGTCCGTCGCCATAGTTGATGACTGATACTTCGTCTATTTGATATACTTTCTCTTGCGCTGATGTGTTCAGCAGGGTCGCTCCGCATAGGAGGAACATTAAAAACATTTTCTTCATGCTATAATAGTATTGGGCATTGTTTATTTTCCGGCAAAGAAAAGTAATATTATTGAATCAGAAGTGGTTTGGAAGTGTGCATATAGTGTGCATTTCAATACTGTTCGCTTTGGGAAAAGCTTTCAGGACAGTATTTCTTGATGATTGATTCCACTTTCCGTTTCCATTTATTGGAAATTGCAATATCATATTCTTCAAAGCTTTCGTGTTTGAATATCCCATAGTTATAAGATAATATGAATGTGTTTCCGGCAACAAATAAATAGCTGTTGAATGCGGGAATGGCAGCATAATTAACAATATCATTAACAGAAATGCCTAATGCTCCTTTTCTATACGCGTCGGTAATTGTCTTCTTCTCTTTGGCGGTTAAAGGGATTACTTTGGTATTGTCGTAGGAAATATGGTAACCCTTGTAGGCATAGACATGTTTTCTGTCCACCAAGTACAGTATATCGATCGTAATCAAAGCTTTTATCTCCGCTTCGTGCTTGGCTTGTAAATAAAGAAAAGTATCTATATCTGCTTGTTCCTGCTCTGTAAGTTTCCTTTGTGCATTGCAATCCGATACCAACATACTAAGCAGTCCCATAATCAATATTGTTCTAATGTTCATAATCCAATGGTATTAGCGTGAACCTTTCCGGATGTTTTTTACTTTCTGTAATGAAAATCTTTCCTGTATGATACAGATTTTAATTTGTATCACAAATAAAGGCAATATCATTGAATTATGGCCCACCGGAGAGTGTGCATATAGTGTGCATTTGCGTGCATGCTACTCCATGGCGGCTATAAGGATGCGATGAATTCGTCCCACTTTCCGGGGGCTCCTTTCTCTCTGAATACCTTTTCGTAGAGCCTTCGGCGGGCAGAAGAGATGGACTCTTTGGTATGGCTGGTCAGCCGGGCTATTTCTACGGGCGACATGTTTATTTTGAGCAGCAGGCAGATGTGCAGTTCGTGTTCGCTGAGCTTGTGGTATCGGTTCAGTTTACCGCTGAAATCGTCATAGACACCGTTCACGGTTTCTTCCAATGCTTTCCATTCTTCGCGGGTTATGGGGCGGTTGTCGGGCAGAATTTGCTCTTTGAGCAACCGGTAGATGTCCGATTTCTGTATGACGGAGTGCAGCATCCGTTGTTCGTCTTTCTCTATTTCGGCTTTTTTGTTGGCATAGAGGGTTATCTCCTTTTGCATTTGCAGTTGCTCTCGCAGTACTTTGTCTTTTTCGCCGAGGGCTTGCAGTTGTTGTTCCAGAAGTGCTATCTTCTTTTTGTTCTCTTCGATGAAGAGGGTGCTCTTCTGGTATTGTTCTTCTTTAAGGCGTCTGATATCTTCCAGCTGGGCATTCAGCAGTAACTGTTTCCGGCGGCTGTGCTGCCAGTATAGCAAGAAGAGCAGGAGCAGGATGAGGCCGGAAGAGATGGCATACGTCATGATTTGTGTTTTCCGGCTGTTTTCGGCCTTCAGGGCATCGTTCTCTTTCTCCCGCAGCCGGTAGTTGTAGATAGAGTGCATCTTGCGTACGGTTTCCGCATTTTTCAGTTTTGATACCGAGTCGTTGTATAGAAGGTATTGATTGAGGTACTTCAGTGCCGCTTGCGGATTGCCGCGATCCAGGGATATGGCCCCCATGTATAGGCAGGCACTCCTTTTGCCATAGACATTTCCCACATCTTCCATCCTTTTGCAATAGTAGATGGTGGAATCCGGTTGCCCGGTGAGGTAGTAGTAGTTTGCGGCAATGGAGTAAGTGGACGACAATCCCGGAAGGTAGGTACTTTTGATGGCGATGTCCAGTGCTTGCTTGGCATTCTCCCAGTCTTCCAATTGTAGGCAGACGGCTGCAACCTGGCCTTCAATCATGTATATCATGCGTTTGTTGTCCATCTCATAGGCCAGCTTTCTTGCTTCCCGGAAATAGTGCAGGGTGCTGTCCGGCTTCTCCATCTCACGGTAGGCACTGCCTATATCTCTCAAGCAGAACAGCATGTCGATGCTGTCTTTTCTCGACAGGCTGTACCGATACCCTTCCTTCAATACTTCCAGTCCCTCATTATAGAGGTCCTGGGAAAGCAGCAGGGAACTTATCTGGCTGTATATCTTGCCTTTCAGCGGTGATTCCGTATCCTTGGGCAGAACCTCCATTGCCTTGTAGAAATAGGGTAGTGCTTGCGGGGCGTCTCCCAGGTCACGATAGACTCTGCCGGCGTAGTAGTAGGCTTCGGGCAGATGGCGCTTGTCATTTTTCTTTATGTAGTAGTTCAGGGTGGGGAGTATAAGGCTGTCTGTGGTGTTGAGGATGTATGCCTTGTCTTTGGCCTTGATGCAGAGCAGGCGGTAGTACATCTGTGTGGCTTCGGGAGCGGTGGCTATTTCGGTCTTGATGCTCTCCAGAAGACGGATGGCACTGTCGGGCACGATGTTGGCAAGGCTGTCGGCTGTACTCAGAACAGTGGGATAGGGCGTTTGCCTGCATGCGCAGAGGCAAAGCAGGATGAGAAGTGTGATTACCGATTGCTTGTTTGCTTTCATGGGTACAAAAATAGGGAAGTTTTCGGTAGTGTGTTCTTTCTTCAAAAGAAATTTTGGGAGGAGATGTTTCAAAAGTCCTATACCTATTGCATTTCTCATAGGGAGTTAGTACCTTTGAGTCGTATACTGAAAGGTCAGAACATCCCCATCTTTTCTCCCAAAACATCCCCATGTTTTGGGGTATTACATCCGGGTGTTTTGGGTGAAAACATCCCCATGTTTTGGGGCAATACATCCGGGTGTTTTAGGTACTCAGTCGTATAGTGAAAGGTACTCGGTCACGGAGTCTCTGCTGCAAGGTATAGGCTTTGTGTATACTGGCTGTAGGTGTGCCTCGCGTCGGGCAGGAATATCTTTCGTTTTTTACTAACCTAATTATAAAGAAAGAATGGTATGTCAATGAATTATGTGGTCCGCAAGAAGGTGGACAAGAGTGGAGACAAGGAAGTGGTGCGCTACTACGCGGCATCAAAAGTGCTTCAGCCGGAACCGGTGAGCAATGACGAACTGGCCCAGAGGCTGGCTTTTGTCAGTTCCTTGCAAGTGGGCGACGCCCAGTCCGTGCTGGTGCAACTGCCGGATATCATAGCAGACTATCTGGCGAGCGGACGCACGGTGAACATCAAGGGGCTTGGAAATTTCTATCCTGCCATCACCAGCGAACCGGTGGAGCGGATAGAGGAGTGCACGGCAGACAAAGTCCGTATCTCGCGCATCTGCTTTAAGGCGGCAGGCAGTTTTATGCAGCGCATCTACCGTCATTTGGACTTGTTCAGCTTCCAGGTGCAGGAATTGAAGAAGGAGCTGAAAAAGAAGTAGTCTAAAATAAACACGTGAGGGCGTGTCTAAAACCTCTTAGCGCTTTCTTTTAGGCGCGGAACTACGCGGAATTTCACGGATTTATAGTAGAACGGAAATGATTCGCTTTTCTTTTCGCAAACCAATTCTGTTCTACCATATATAGGCTGCTTGGGACGAAAAAGGTTTCTAATGGTTGCTTATTGGAGTTTTATAGCTATTTTTGTATCTCAAACCAATATTGATAACTATATGGCTGTTCATCGTGACGATAGTGAACGTTTCCGGCGTCTTTCCACCCTTGGCCGGATAGGTTGGTGGGAGGCTGATTTTCTTCAAGGCAGTATCTCTGTTCCGAATATGTCTGTAAGTTGTTAGGCTTGGAAGGGGAATACCTGAGCTTTGAGGATTTCGGTCAAATGATACGCGAAGATTATCGGGCGCGTATCAGCCGGGAGTTCCTTGCCATTCAGAATATGGAGGTCTATGAACAGACGTTTCCCATCTATTCTACCGAAGGAGTGGTCTGGGTCTATTCGCGCGTGGGGTATAAGGAGCATCTGCCGGATGGTACGTTGAAAGCTTTCGGAGTGTTGCAGCGTGTAGAGATGCCGAAGGAGGAGGCTGCGAAGCAGGCTTTGCAAAGAGTGAACGATTTACTTTATCGGCAGACCTCAATCTCCCATTCCCTATTCCGCTTCCTGAAAGACGAGGATATAAGTGCGGGCATTTACGACATACTGAAAGATATTCTCGATTTCTTTCGTGGCGGGCGTGTATATATATTCCAATACGATGAGAAGTGCCAGTACCAGAGCTGCACATACGAGGTGGTGGCTCCGGGAGTGGCTCCTGAGAAAGAAATGCTTCAGGGGGTCTATACAGAAAGCCTGCCGTGGTGGACGTCACAGATTATGGCACAAAAGCCCGTTCTGCTGGAAACGCTGAGGCAACTGCCGGAGCACGCTTATGCCGAATATGAAATTCTGGCGAAACAGAATATAAAGTCCTTGATGGTAACTCCGCTGGTTGCCAATGACCAGGTATGGGGATATATGGGCATTGATTTGGTGGACCGTACCCGAATGTGGACCAACGAGGATTACCAATGGTTTAGTTCGTTGGCAAATGTCATCAGCATTTGTATAGAGTTGCGCAAAACGAAGGATGAGGCCGTGCGTGAACGGACTTTCCTCAGCAATCTGTTCCGCTATATGCCTTTGGGGTATGTGCGGATGTCCATTGTCTGTGATGAAAAGGACAATCCCTACGGGTATTATGTGACAGATGCGAATTCTATCTTTGCCGATTTATTGGGAAAACCCGTATCGGCGTTTATAGGCAAGACTGCCTCGTCTTTTTCAGGAGAGGCGGCTCCCAAGCTGGAGTATCTGCTGGATATAGTGAACACCGGGACACATAAGGAAATGGACATGTGTTTTGAACTCACCAACAAGCACTGCCACGTGGTGATATACTCTCCGGAAAAGAATGAAGTGGTGGCCCTATTCCTTGATACTACAGACTCGGTACAGACTCACCAGGCTTTGGACCATAGCGAGAAACTGTTCAAGAATATCTTTGCCAATATACCAGCGGGAGTGGAAATCTATGACAAAGACGGATTCCTGGTGGACATCAACAATAAGGATATGGAGATATTCGGGGTCCGTGACAAACAAGATGTCATTGGAGTGAACTTATTCGAGAACCCGAATGTGTCCGCCCAATTGGCCGAACGTATACAGACCGAGGATATGGTCGACTTCCGCCTGAATTATGCTTTCGACCGGACTGAAGGGTATTACTCCACTTCCAAACAGCCGAAGGATGTGATGCATCTTTATACGAAAGTGAGCAAGGTGTATGACAGTAAAGGTAACTTTACCGGCTATGCCATGATTAATATCGACAACACGGAACGGATTGATGCCATGAGCCGTATCTGTGATTTCGAGAATTTCTTCCTGCTTATATCGGATTATGCGAAGGTAGGTTATGCCAAGCTGAACCTGCTCGACCGGAAAGGCTATGCCATTAAGCAATGGTACAAGAATATGGGAGAGGACGAGAATACCCAGTTGGCAGATGTCGTGGGAATATACAGCAAGATGTACCCCAGCGACCGCAGGCGGATGCTCGATTTTTTCTGTAAGGCCCGTGTGGGCGAAGCCAAACATTTCCAGGGAGAGATGCGCATTGAACGTCCGGGAGAGAAGGGGAAATGGAACTGGGTACGTACCAATGTGGTCGTCAATCTGTTCGAACCGGAGAACGGACAAATAGAACTGATAGGCGTCAACTATGACATTACGGAATTGAAGGAGACGGAGGCTATGCTGATTGAAGCCAAGGAGAAGGCAGAAACCGCCGACCGCCTGAAGAGTGCCTTCCTAGCCAATATGAGTCATGAGATACGTACGCCTCTGAATGCGATTGTCGGTTTCTCCAGTCTGATGGGAGAGACCGAGGACATGGAGGAAAAAAGGCTGTATATGGCGATTATCGAAGAAAACAATGACCTGCTGTTGCAACTGATTTCCGACATACTGGATTTGTCCAAGATAGAGGCCGGGACATTTGACTTTGTGAAAAAAGAGCTGGACGTGAACGTACTGTGTGAGGACATTGTGCGCTTCATGAAGATGAAAGCCAAACCGGGTGTGGAAGTTCTCTTCGACCGTCATCTGCCGGAATGCCGGATTGTCAGTGACCGTAACCGTTTGAATCAGGTCATAGCCAACTTTGTCAACAATGCCATCAAGTTCACCACTGCGGGAAGTATCCGTGTAGGATATGATAAGGTGGATGAAACTCATTTGCGTTTTTATGTGGCCGATACGGGCCTTGGCATCGAGCCGGAAATGCAGGTCCGAATATTCGACCGTTTTATAAAGCTGAATACGTTTGTGCATGGCACCGGTCTGGGGCTTTCTATCAGCAAGAGCATTATAGAACAGTTGGGTGGCACAATCGGTGTGGACAGTGAACCGGGGAAAGGTTCATGCTTTTGGTTTGTGCTGCCGATTGTATAGTATGGAAATGTGCCCAAATACACACTCACCACAGATTATGCAGATTAACACAAATTATTTTTAGAAGTTCTGATAATCAAGAACTTTGAGTTGTGCCAATCTGCGCAATCTGTGGTGAGTGATGATACCCTCCGGTTATAATCCGAACGAGAACTTAGCGATGGATTGATATACCACACTTGCAATACTCAGTACCACAATACCCAGCGTGCAAATGGCCAGGCTGGCACGTGTATAGTTGTCGCTGCGGAATGCTGCAATCGGCTCGTCGCTCTTGTTGATGTACATTGCCTTTACAATCTTCAGATAGTAATAAAGCGAGATGATTGTATTGATAAGGGCAATGAATACCAGCAGATGGAAACCGCCTTCGAAAGCTGCCGCAAAGATGAAGAACTTCGAGAAGAAACCCGCAAACGGTGGGATGCCTGCCAGAGAGAACAGTGCCAGTGTCATCAGAAACGCCAACTTCGGATTAGTAGTGTACAGCCCGTTATAGTCTTCAAGTGTGAATTTGTGGGCGCGTAGCGCCACAATCGTGATGGCTGTGAACACGCTGAGATTGGCAAACATATAAATCAGTATGTAATAAACCAGCGACGTCATACCTTGTGCGCTTCCGCTGATGACACCCAGCATGATGTAACCCGCTTGCGAGATGCTGGAGAAAGCCATCAGCCGCTTCAGGTTCTGCTGGCGCAGGGCGAAGAGGTTGGCAAGCGTGATGGAGGCGATGATAACCCAGTAAAGCACTTCCTGCCATTGCTCCACCATCGGAGCGAATACTTTGATGAGGATAGTCATCAGCACGAAGGCGGCAGAGCCTTTGGAGATGACACTCAGATAGCTGTCACCGTGCTTGGAGCACCTTCGTAAACGTCTGCCGTCCAAAGGTGGAAAGGAACCAGTGAAATCTTGAATCCCATGCCGGCAAAGAAGAAGACGAAGGCCATAATCTGTACCGGTTCGCCGGTGAGGTGTGCCGGGATGTCGGCAAAGTAGAGGGTGCCTACCGTGCCGTAAATCAAGGACAATCCGTACAGCAGCAATCCGCTGGAGAACAGTGCCGTGAGGATGTACTTCGCGCCCGCCTCGGCAGAGTGGTGGCGGTATTTATCGAAGGCAACCAGCGCTGCCATCGGGATGCTTGCCGTCTCCAGGCCGATAAAGAACATCAGGAAGTGGCCGGCGGAAATCATGAAGTACATACCCAGCAGGGTGGAAAGTGTCAGAATGTAGAACTCACCTTGTTTGATGGCAGTGTCCGGACGGCGCATCCATTCGTGTGCCATCAGGAATACAATCAGTGTACCTATACTGAGAATGGATTTCACGATGCTCTGTATCGGTTGGTTGTGATACATGCCGCCAAAGGCATCGGCCACAGGACCGGGGACGATGGTGATAAGTGTATGTATGGTCAGCAGGACGACGGGCAGCATGGTGTTCAGCACCGGTTTGCCGTCATTCTTGTGTGCATCCGGACTCATGAAGAGGTCGGCGACAAAAAGGATGACGATGACCAATATCAGCGAAAGCTCTTCTTTGAGCAGGAGGAATTGAGAATAATCCATGACTATGTATTTACTGTTTTATAATTTTCTATTTACAATTTACAGTGCATTGACTATCGGCAATACGCTGTCTCCAATCATGCCGCTAATCCACCACGGAGCCATACCCAGGGCGGCAACGCAGGCTATGAGGATGATGACCGCCGTGCGTTCATCCCAGGTTGCGTCGCTCAAGGTGAGGTGATGCTTGTTGGTGCAGGTTCCGTAGAGAATCTTTCCAACCAATCGCAGGATATAGACTGCCGTAATCACGATGGAACTGCATGCAATGACTGTCCACACGCGGTGGAACGTATCGGGATGCTGGAACGAACCGGTGAAGATGGTCATTTCGGCAATGAAACCGCTGAGTCCGGGCAGTCCCAGATTGGCAAGACCGGCGATTACATAGCAGACAGCCAGGAAAGGCATAATTTTCATCAGACCGGAGAGTTCGCGGACGTCACGCGTATGGGTACGTCCGTATATCATACCGATAAGGGCGAAGAACAAGGCTGTCATCAGTCCGTGAGAGAGCATCTGCAGAACGGCACCCGTGCAAGCCGTCCGGTTCATCATCAGGATGGCGAACAGCACCAGGCCGCAATGGCTGACGGAAGAGTAAGCATTGATATACTTCAAGTCGGTTTGTACACAAGCGGAGAATGCGCCGTATACCACGGAGATTCCGGTAAGAATCAGGAATATCCATCCCAGTTCTTGTGCAGCTTCGGGCATCAGGTACATGGCTATGCGGAAACATCCGTAACCTCCCAGCTTCATCAATACACCGGCATGGAGCATGGATACGGCAGTCGGTGCGGAGGCGTGACCGTCGGGGCTCCACGTGTGGAACGGGAACAGAGCGCCCAGCACACCGAAACCGAGGAAGGTGAGCGGGAACCAGATACGTTGCTGTTCGATGGGAATATTGTGCATCTGTGCTATTTCCAATAGGTTCATAGAAGTGGCTCCGGCACCGTAGTAGATACCCAGAATACCGATAAGCAGGAAGGCGGAGCCGCCCATCAGCATCAGTGTCAGCTTCATGGCGGAGTACTCCTTGCGTCCCGACCCCCATACGCCGATAAGCAGATACATGGGAATGAGGGCAACCTCGTAGAACATGAACATGGTGAACAAGTCTATCGAGATGAAGAACCCGAACACACCGATGGAAAGGAAGGTGAACCAAAGGAAATATTCTTTAGTCAGCGGTTGCAGCCTCCAGGAGGCGAATGTTCCGGTAAAGACAATGATGGCCGAAAGCAGCAGCATGGCTACCGAAATACCGTCTACTCCTACCGAATAGTGGATGTTGAGTGCTGGATACCAGACCATGTCGGCACGGAACAGCATTTCATCCGTGGCACCGGCGTGGCGTGCATGGAGGTACATCACGGTCAATGCTGCAGAAAGAACCAGCAGAGCCGATGCACCGGTCACCATCACCGCGCGTATTTGTGCGATGTTGCGGCTGAGCCAAAGACCCAGCAACATCAGCAAGGGGATGAGTACGAATAATGATAAAAAGTTCATCTTTATATTTACGATTTAACGATTTACGATTTACGATTGAAAAATCTCGGGTTATAGCAATAGCAACAGTATCAGTGCCAGCGTGCCCAGCAGGAATACAAATGTATATTGCTGGATGCGTCCGCTCTGCAGACCGCGTATCTCGTCACTGGTAGCCTCGGCACTCCAGGCAAGGAAGTTGAAGAAGCCGTCCACCACATGGCGGTCCCACCAGGCGATGGGGCGGCAGATGCAGCCGAAGATGATGCGGTGGGTGATGAACTGGTAGACCTCGTCCAGATAGAAGCGGTGGTAAGCTGCTGTCCACAAGCCTTTGAAACGGTGTGCCAATGTATCGGCAACGGGCTGCCGGCTACCTGCATAGATATAAGTTGCCATCGCGATGGAAACCACCGCTACGGCGATGCTTGTACCTGCCACACTCCAATCCAGATGGATGTTATATGCTTCACCGTTGGAACTGATGAAGTGCCCGAAAGGAATGAATCCGGCAACTGTCGTAACCGCAGCCAGGAGCATCAGGGCAGGGTCATCGCCAGCGGACTCTCATGGAGGTGAGACATGTGCCTGTCGCCCCCATTGCTTGCCGACTCTTGCCTGGGCGCTACGCCCCCCCAGAAGATACCATAATAGAGGCGGAACATATAGAATGCTGTCATACCTGCAATCACTGTCATAATCCATCCCATAGTGGGGCTGAACCGGAAGCATGCCGTCAGGATTTCATCTTTGGAGAAGAATCCGGAGAACGGAGGAATACCTGCAATGGCAAGGCAGGCGATGAGGAACGTGATATGCGTAATGGGCATATACTTCCGCAGTCCGCCCATGGCAGACATCTCGTTGCTGTGTACGGCATGGATGATGCTACCCGCTCCGAGGAACAGCAATGCCTTGAACATGGCGTGTGTGAAGAGGTGGAACATGCCTGCCATGTAGCCCAGTCCCCCTTCGTGCGGGTCGGTCGATGTGCATACACCCAGCGCCACCATCATGAAACCGATTTGGGAGATGGTGGAGAATGCCAGTACACGCTTGATGTCACTCTGCACACATGCCACACTGGCAGCATAGAATGCCGTGAAGGCTCCTACGTATGCCACGATGTGCAGCACGTCGGGAGCATATTCTATGAACAACGGGAACATGCGTGCCACCAGATAGACACCTGCAACCACCATCGTGGCGGCATGAATCAGTGCACTGACCGGCGTAGGACCTTCCATGGCATCGGGCAGCCAGATGTGCAACGGGAACATGGCACTCTTTCCGGCACCACCGATGAACATCAGTCCCAAGGCCAGCGGAATCATGGCCGCACCGCCCTTTGCCAGCGCCATCTCATTAGGCTGAAGGTGTATGTACCGGCATAATACCCATAGACGAGGATACCTATAAGGAATCCCAGGTCAGCAAAACGGGTCACGATAAACGCCTTCTTCGAAGCGGCAATAGCCGCTGGCTTCGTATAATAGAAACCAATCAGCAGATAGGAGGACACGCCCACCAACTCCCAGAACAGATACATCTGGAAGATATTCGTTGCTACTACCAGTCCGAGCATGGACATGGTGAAGAGCGACAGGAAGGCGTAGTAACGCTGGAAACCGCGTTCGCCCTTCATGTAGCCGAAAGAGTATATGTGTACCAGCAGCGAAACGGTGCTGATGACCACGAGCATCATAACCGAAATCGGGTCGAGCAGGATGCCCATGTCGATACTGAGGCTTTCTGTGAAGGGCAGCCATTTGAAGTTATAGGGCATCAGCGCCTCGTACGTACCATCGGCAAGGCGGGGAGCGCTGAAGTACATTCCTGCGGTGAGATAGGAAAGCACTGCGACCACACCCAGTGCCGCAGTTCCGATAAGGCCGGCAGTGCGGTGTGACATCCACTTGCCTCCAAGTCCCAGAGCGAGGAAAGAGAGGAAAGGGAGTAGAAGGATTAATATTGTATATTCCATAATTTAATTGATAATTGAAAGGTGAAAACTGTTTAATATTTCATCTCATCCAGTCTGTTCACCTGAATACTGCGGATGTTACGGTAGATGTTAATCATAATGGCAATGGCTACAGCCGTTTCGGCCGCCGAGATGGCGATGGAGAATAAAGAGAAGAAATATCCTTCCAGTCCTCCGGGGAACAGGAAACGGTTGAACACCGCAAAGTTGATGTCCGTGGCATTCAGAATCAGCTCGATGCTGATAAGTATTGCCAGTGTGTTGCGGCGGGTGAAGAACCCATAGATGCCTGCGAAGAACATGATAGCCGAAACTATCAGATAATATTCCATGTGTATCATAATCCTTATCTTTTACGTGCTATTAATAATCCGCCTACGATACATGCCAATAACAAGATGCTGACAGCTTCGAAGGGAAGCAGATAACCATACTTGTCACCGCTCAGCATGTGGTGGCCGATGGTCTTGATGTTGACCTCCAAAGGCTCTACGTCGGTGGTGGCGATGAACTTATGCTTCAAAGTGATGAATACTACGATGATGGCACCGCCCACGGTGGCACCCAGTCCGGCAAGGAACCTGCTGCGCTTCAGCTTCTCGATGACATCGCCTTCGCCACTGGTAAGCAGTATGGAGAAGACGTAGAGCACCACGATACCGCCGGCATAGACCATAATCTGCACGGAACCGAGGAAGGTGTAACCCAGCAGAAAGTAGATGCCTGCCGTACCGAAAAGCACGAACAGCAGGTAGGTGGCCGAGCGCACCATGCGGTGGGTCGTTACCGTCAAGATGGAAAATACGGTGATAAAGGCCGCAAGGAAGTAGAATACTACTGTTTCAAGAGTTATTTCCATGTTGTTTAATTACAAGTTACTATTTACGAATTACTTTGTTGCCTCTTCTTTGGGAGCGGCGGGTTTCTTTTTTTCTTCTACATGGCTGCCCGGACGGTTCAGCGTCAGGACCAGTTTCGTGCGGTCGAACACCGCATGTTCGAAGTTCTGGTCGAACGTGATGGCGTTGTGAGGGCAGGCATTCACACAGAGTTGGCAGAACATGCACGAACCGAGGTCGTACTCGTACTTAGCCAATATCTTCTTTTTCTTTCCGTCTTCCGTTTCAACCATCTCGCCGGTCACCTTGATGGTGTCGTTGGGACAAGCCATCTGGCACAAGCCGCAAGCCACGCACCGATGTTCATTCCGGTCATTATGGGGCATGGTCAGCGTGCCACGGAAACGGTCGGAGAGTTTCAGCGTCGCGCGGTTTTCCGGATATTGTTCGGTGGTCTTTCGTCGGCAGAATACGGTCATGGTTGTTTTCATACCCGTCAGCAGAGAGGTGATGCCGCGGAAAAGCTTGACGAAGTAAAAGCCTCTCCCCCCGACCCCTCCCCCGTAGAGGGGAGACGAGTTACCTTTATCTATATATCTATCATCTGTTTTCATATATTCTTTTCTGTTTTCATATTTCAATACTATCTTCTGAGGGTGTGTCAAAATCGGCAATGGAACGCAAATTACACAAATATCGTTTTAACCAATCCGCTGATTATCAATATATGCGATTTGCATTAATTTGTGTAATTTGCGTAATTTGTGTTCCATCCTGCATTTTGACACACCTCCTTAGGGGGGAGGGGCTCTAAAAGTGCCAATCGAATACTACAATTAATACCATCAAAATCAAGTTCACCATAGAGATGGGCACCAGGTACTTCCACTCCAGATGCAGAATCTGGTCGATACGCAGGCGGGGAAAGGTCCACTTTATCCACATCAGCAGGAAGACTACGAAGAAGGCCTTTCCGAAGAACCATACAAATCCCGGAATGTAATCCATCGCTGCGTTGAAGCCGTCCAGGCCTACGATGTGTAGCGGCATCCAGCTCCCAGGAAGATGGTGGCTGCCACGGAGGCTACGATAAACAGATTCAAATATTCCGCCAGATAGAAGAATCCGAAGCCCATACCGCTGTATTCCGTATGGTATCCGGCAGTCAACTCGCTTTCGGCTTCGGGCAAGTCGAAGGGACCGCGGTTGGTTTCCGCATTTCCGGCAATGAGGTAGATGATGAAGGCTATCAATGCAGGGATATGCCCCTTGAAGATGAACCAGCCGTCAGCTTGCCCTTCTACTATTTCGGAGAACTGCATGGTTCCCATCAACACTACCATTGTCAGTATGCTCAATCCGCAGGACAACTCGTAGCTGATAATCTGCGCACCGCTTCGCATGGCTCCAATCAGCGAGAATTTATTGTTGGAACTCCAGCCTGCCAGCAGGATACCCACTACGCCGATACTCGATGCAGCCAGCAGGAAGAACACTCCTACATTGAAGTCCAATACCTCCAATCCCTTGTTGATGGGCAGGCAGGCAAATGTCAGGAAAGAAGCGATGATTACCATGAACGGTGCCAGATTGTAGAGGAACCGGTCAGAGAATTTCAAATCAATGATTTCCTTTGTCAACATCTTGATGACGTCGCAGGGCACTTGGAGCAATCCCCATTTCCCCACGCGCATCGGACCGAGGCGGCATTGGAAGAAGGCGCATATCTTACGCTCCATGTAAATCAGGATGATGGCAAGCACGGCATACATCAAGATGATGCATACGCCAATCACCACGCATTCGAGGAATATTGCCAGACCTTCCGGCATCAGGGAAGTCAGCATCTGGTGTATCCAGTTGGTTGCTATACTAAAGTCAAATACGTTGTTCATTTACTATTTACAATTTACTATTTACAATTTACGAGGCGCTTTTTTGATTTACTATTTGACTATTTACAATTTACTATTTGGTTGCGCTGTAATTCCGCATGGCAAATTGTAAATAGTAAATAGTCAAATCGTAAATCCTTTTATCTGTCAATATCTGGTACTACATAATCCAATGTTCCGCCAATGGCAATAAGGTCGGCGATTTTAGCTCCGCGGCAAATCGTGTTTACGGTCGATACCAATGGCAAGCCCGTACTGCGGAAATGCAGGCGGTAAGGCATCTTGTCGCCGTGGCTTTCGAGGAAGACGCCGAACTCACCGCGGCTACCTTCTACGGCTGCATAATAAGTGCCTTCCGGTACGCGGATAATCGGTTTCATCTTTTCCTGGTAGGCTCCTTCCGGGATGTTGTCTATCAGTTGCTCGATAATCTTCAGGCTCTCCAGAATCTCATCCATACGGATAAGGTAGCGTGCCCACGAATCGCCTTCGGTGCGGATGATTTCTTTAAAGTCCACCTTGTCATATACGGCATACGGCATACGCTTGCGCACGTCGCAGGCCCATCCGCTGGCGCGTCCGGTGCCCCCGGTAGCTCCAAAGGCGATGGCATCTTCCCGTGAGAGTATACCCACACCTTTCAGACGTTGCTGGGCAATGATGTTCCCGGTGAATACGTCGTGATATTCGTGTAGGATACCGCGGAGGTAGGGGATGAACTCCTTCACTTTCTTTACGAAGCCGGGAGCAATGTCCGCCTGCACGCCACCGATGGTGTTGTAGTTCATGATGAGGCGTCCGCCGCAAGTTTCCTCAAAGATGTCGAGAATCTTTTCGCGGTCGCGGAAACCGTAGAAGAAGGCCGTCAGTGCACCCAGGTCCATAGCAAGACAAGAGTAGAACAGCAGGTGAGAGTCTATTCGCTGCAACTCGTCCATGATGGTACGTATGTACTGCACGCGTTCGCTTACTTCCACGCCCATTGCCTTTTCGATGCACATGCACAAGGCATGGCGGTTCTGGTGTGCGCCCAGGTAGTCCAGACGGTCGGTCAGAGCCAAGGTCTGCGGATAGGTCAGGCTTTCGCACATCTTCTCGATACCCCGGTGGATGTAGCCGCAGTTGGCATCAATCTTGTCGATGATTTCACCCTCCAATGATACACGGAAGCGCATTACGCCGTGGGTGGCCGGATGTTGGGGACCGATGTTCACCACATATTCCTCATCACCGAAAAGTTGCATCTCCTTATTCTTGACACTACCGTCGGGATTCAGCTCCAATTCCATGGTAGTGTCCACCGTTTCTTCGTTGTCCATACGCAACGGATTATCTTTTTCCGGTTCATTGTCTTTGCGCATGGGATAGCCTACCCAGTCGTTGCGCAGATAGAGTCGGCGCATATCCGGGTGACCGATGAAAACGATGCCGTAAAAGTCGTAGACTTCGCGCTCGTTGAAATCCGCAGCTTTCCAGATATCGCTGACGGAAGGAAGTTCGGGACGTTCGCGGTTCAGGGTGGCGGTGCGTACCGCTATCCGTTCGCCGGTAACAGTAGATTCCAACAGATAGACCACGCCGAGTCCGCGGGGGGTGTCCGGTGTGTCTTTCTCGTCGGGTATTCCCCAATCCATACCGCTGAGGCATTCCAGGAAGTCCATCTGTTTCTCTTTCCGCAGACGCAGCATTTCGTCGTGCAGGGCTGAGGGGGTAATATATTGTATTTCCATATTTAAAGTTTATATTTCAAGTAAAGCTCGCAAGGTTCTCAAGGCAAGCTATTGTCTTTTATAGTCGAACAGAATTGGTTTGCGAAAAAATACGGAGTAACTTACCTCTCCTCCCCGGAGGAGGGGAAGTAAGATAATCTCTCTATTCGCTTTTCTTTTCGCAAATCATTTCTGTTCTACTGTAGAACTTTCTGATTTCCGTAGAGTTTTCGATTAGCTTTCTTCCTTGCTCCCCTCGCCTTCGGAGAGGGGTTGGGGGTGAGGCTCCTGTCTGTTTACTCCACCGAAGTATTTCTCTATTTTCACTTTACGCTGTAATTGCATCATGCCGTAGTAGAATGCTTCCGGACGCGGAGGGCAACCGGGAATGTAGACATCTACCGGCAGAATCTTGTCCACACCGTTCACCACGTGATAGGATTTCTTGAACGGGCCTCCGCTGACGGCACAGCCGCCTACGGCTACTACATATTTCGGATCGGCCATCTGGTCGTAAAGACGTTTCAGAACGGGAGCCATCTTGTTGGTGATTGTTCCGCAAACCATAATCATGTCTGCCTGGCGCGGACTGGCACGGGCTACCTCGAACCCGAAGCGCGCCATATCGTAGCGGCTGCGCCGAGGGCCATGAATTCGATACCGCAACAGCTGGTTGCAAACGTAAGAGGCCACAGTGAGTTGCTGCGTCCCCAGTTGACGAAATCGTCCAGTACACCAAGGGCGACATTGGCGCCTCCGGCATTAAGTTCCCGAACCAGTTTCTCCAACGTTTCGTTGTCCGTAAACTCCTCATAAGGGATAGATTTGATTTTCGGCTTCTTTGTCACTTCCATTCCAAAGCTCCTTTCCTCCAGGCATAAGCAAGGCCCAGAATCAATATAATCAGGAAAAATAAAACACTGAAAAGTCCTGCTACGCCAAGTTCGCGGGTGATGACTGCCCAAGGGAACAGAAATACCGTTTCCACTTCGAACATCAGGAACAGGATGGCAAACAGATAGTAACCTACCCGGAATTGCATCCACGATTTACCGCGGGTAGGGATACCACACTCGTACGGCTCCATCTTCTGTGCATTGTACGAACGGGGTGCTATCGCATTGGAGAGCGCGATGACGATACCCACGAAAGCGATTGCCGTCAATAAGACGACCACTAACAAAGTAAAGTTCATAAACCTGATAAGATTTTAGATATATAATAATAGATACATCGCACCGGAGGACAAAACCTCTGAATTGTTGTCCGGCGAGGTCAAGGGGCAAGCGTCTGCGCTTGCAGGCCTTCTAAATGATAATCTTTCTTAGCCCGAATATGTAATAGTTCGCGTCGGGTACGGGATGAGGAGACAGATTCAACAAACGGTCGCATTCCGGTGCATAGGCATGCTGCTGCATCTTGTAGATGTACATGCGCAGGAGTACGTTTTTGTTGGTTGGTACTTGCGTATGGTCCACATGCTCTATGCAGAGGGAGTTTGGTGAAAACAAGTCGTAGAACTTCTGGACTGCCTGTTGGGTGGTGGTAGGAGCTTGTGACAGCGTGCAGCATTCTGCTTGTCGGGTGGCAGGAACGCACGAAACGTCTGCAACTCCGGTTGCATTGTCGTGCAATAGGACTGCAAAGATTATGATTAAACAGTATTTAATGCATTGCTTCATACCACAATTCTCTCTTTCAAGGGCGCAAAGATATAATAAGTATTGTTCAATTTGCTATCTCCGCATAACAAAAAATGATTATTTTTACACTTTTTATCCTAAATCAATTCCGTTTCCAGAAATCCGGTGTGAAAAGCAGCAGTACGGTAAATAACTCAAGACGACCCAGAAGCATTAAAAAGGATAACAGCCATTTAGCTGCATCGGGCAGGGCATTCCACGAATAGGCAGGTCCGGTTTCACCCAATCCGGGTCCCATATTACCGATGCTGGAAATGACGCAGCCCATTGATTCTTCAGCCCCGACACCCATAGCCATCATGAGCAGTGTGCTGATGACTATAATGGCGATATAAATAAAACAAAAAGCCAGTACGGTGGAGACAATGGAGGGAGAGATTACCTGCTTGTTTATCCGTACCGGAAGTATGGCATTGGGGTGTAGGATGTGTTTGAACTCGTTTCGTGAGACTTTGGTAAGAATTACCATACGTATACACTTCAAGCCTCCGGTGGTACTGCCTGCACACGCCCCCATCAGCATGATGATGGTAAGCAGCCCCCACAGGACGGGTGTCCATTGCATGTAGTCATCTGTCGCAAAACCGGTGGATGTATGGAGGGAAATTACTTGGAACAAGGATTTGCGGAAGGATTCTTCCATCCCCATGGGACTGGTATAGTAAAGTACGATGGCTATGACGGCAGTGAAGAGCACAACTGAACCGAAATAGAATTTCAGCTCGGCATTGCTGATGAATTTCTTGAATTTCCGGTTGGCGAACAATAATAGCAAGGTGAAGTTGATGCCGGAGATAAACATGAAAATGGAGATGACATATTCTATATAAGGAGAATTGTAGTAGGCAACGCTGGCCTGCTTGGTGGAGAAGCCACCGGTACCGGTAGTGGCAAATGCATGGCAGATACTGTCGAACCAGTCCATACCTCCAAGCATCAGCAGGCCGACAAGTAGAGCGGTTATGCCGGCATAGATACTCCAAATCCATTTGGCGGTGATACCGATACGAGGATGAACCTTGTCATGTGTAGGGCCGCTTGCCTCGGCGGCGAACACCTGCAGGCCACTGACTCCGAAGATGGGAAGCACTGCAATGGTGAACATGATGATTCCCAAGCCGCCAATCCACTGTGTCATACTGCGCCAGAACAGTATTCCATGAGGAAGTGATTCGATGTCGTTCAGGATAGTGGCACCCGTACTGCTGAAACCGGACATGGTCTCGAAGAACGCATTGGTGATGTCGGGTATGTATCCGCCTATATAGAAAGGCAGCATTCCGAAAAGAGAAAATGCCACCCAGGCAAAGCTGACCAGCACATATCCGTCACGGCGCGTCAGTTGCCGTTCACCTCCCTTGCCGAGAGCCGCCAGCAATAAGCCTATCCCTGCTGTGATGCCTCCTGCTTTCCATAAATCGAACATATCGCTTTCTCTGTAGTAGAAAGACACGCCCGAACAGACCAGAAACATGACTGTTTCCAGCAATAGCAGAATACCGATAATCCGTATGATTGTCTTGAAGTTAATCATTTACCAACTACTCATTCTCTATTAGTTAAAGTATTTTTCGATTTTCTTAATCATCATGTTCAGGCAGAATACCACTACATGGTCACCCGGTTGTATCAGGGTGTTACCCATAACCACGACGCCTTCCCCCTGGCGGATAAGTCCGCCGATGGTGGCTCCTTTCGGGAGGCCGAGGTCTTTTACCGGATGTTTGGTAATCTTCGAGCCGGCCTTGACGGTAAATTCCGCTACATCGGCATTGGCAAAGGTCAGGCATTTCACGTTGCTGACGTCCGCATCCAGCATCATCTGGTAGATGTGGCTGGCAGCAATCATCTTTTTGTTGATGACGGTGCCGATGTCAAGGCTTTCGGCCATGCCTATGTAGTCGATGTTCTCCACTTCGGCTACGGTTTTGCTGACTCCCATGCGTTTGGCGGCAAGGCAGGCCAGGATATTAGTCTCCGAGTTGCCGGTCAAGGCAACGAAGGCTTCCGTATTCTTCAGTCCCTCTTCCACAAGCAGGTCCATATCCCGCCCGTCGCCATTGATAATCATGGTGCGGTCGTCGAGCAGCTCGGTCAGGCGGTTGCAGCGGTTCAGGTCGTTGTCCACGATTTTCACCTGCATGTAGTCCGGGACATATTGGGCGGTGCGTACGGCAATCCGGCTTCCACCCATAATCATCACGTTGCGCACGTCGGCATAATCTTCCTTGCCGGCTATTTTGCGGATGTAGGGGACGTATTTTCGTGTGGTGGTAAAGTATACGATGTCATGTAGCTTGATGGTATCGTCACCACGGGGAATCAGTGTCTCGCTTCCCCGTTTGATGGCTACCACGTGATAGGGCAGCTCCGGTCCGCCCAGTTCGTGGAGGGGGATGTTCAGTATCTCGGCTTTTTCGCGCATCTTGGTGCCTATCAGTATCAAGGCTCCTCCGCAGAACTCCCACCATTGGCGTACCCAGCTCATGCGGATGGAGGACACGATTTCTTTGGCGGCAAGCATTTCCGGGTAGATGAGTGAATCGACACCCAGCTTCTGGAAAAATTCCTTGTTTTTGGGCAGCAGGTATTCGTAGTTGTCAATGCGGGCTACGGTCTTTTGTGCTCCCAGATTGTTTGCCAGCATGCATGCGGTCATGTTCCGGCTTTCATCGGGGGTGACGGCTATGAACAAGTCAGCCTCTCCCACTCCCACTTCTTTCAAGCCTTTTATGGAGGTGGGGGAGGCCGTAGCCGTCATCAAGTCAAAGTTGGAGTTCAGTGTACTCAACTTTTCTTCGTTGTCGTCCATCAGAATGATGTCCTGCTTCTCGCGGGACAGCAATTTAGCCAAGTGTGTGCCTACTGCGCCGGCACCTGCAATAATTATTTTCACTTCTCTTGTAATTGTCAATCGTCAATTGTCAATTGATTATAAATTCCTTCTTCGTCCATATCGCAAAGATGATACAACTCTTGTATGGTGCCGTGTTCTATGAAGGCATCGGGTACACCGATACGTCTGATATGGGGAATATAGTCATTGTCCGCCATGAACTCCAGTACGGCACTGCCCATTCCTCCTTTTTTGACACCGTCTTCTATGGTGACGACATGCTGGAAGTTGAGTCCCACCTCGTGCAGCAGCGCTTCGTCTATCGGCTTGAGAAAACGCAGGTCGTAGTGGGCGATGGAGATTCCTTTGTCCTTCTCCGCACGCTCTATGGCACGTGCGGCTACGTTGCCTATGGGACCGAGGGTGATGACTGCCAGGTCTTTGCCTTCCTTCAGTCTGCGCCCTTTGCCTACGGGGATTTCTTCCAGCGGACATTTCCACTCCAGCAATACGCCGCGTCCGCGGGGATAGCGGATGACGAACGGACCTTGGTCCGGCAACTGTGCCGTGTACATCAGGCGGCGCAATTCATGTTCGTCCATCGGTGAAGATATGGTAAGGTTGGGAACCGGACGGAAATAGGCCAGGTCGAAAACTCCGTGGTGTGTCGGTCCGTCTTCTCCTACCAGTCCGGCGCGGTCCAGGCAAAGTACGACGGGGAGGCGGAGCAGGGCGATGTCATGGATGACATTATCGTATGCCCGCTGCATGAAGGAGGAGTAGATGTTGCAGAAAGGCTGCATTCCTTCTTTAGCCATACCGCCCGAGAAAGTGGCTGCATGCCCTTCGGCAATACCCACATCGAAGGCACGGTCGGGCATGGTGTCCATCAGCTTGTTCATGGAGCATCCGGTGGGCATGGCGGGGGTTACTCCGACGATTTTCGGATTTTCCTTAGCCAGTTCTACCAGCGTTTCCCCGAACACGTCCTGGAAAAGCGGAGGCAAATTGCTGGTGTCCGCTTTGAGGCGTTCTCCGGTTTCCGGATCGAACTTGCCCGGTGCATGCCAGATATCGGGATTCTTCTCGGCAGGTTCGAATCCTTTTCCTTTTACAGTGTGCAGATGCAGTATTTTCGGTCCCTGCATATCTTTGATGTCCCGCAGGACACGGGCTATGTTTTTCACATCGTGTCCGTTGATAGGGCCGAAGTAGCGGATGTTCATCCCTTCAAAGATATTCTGCTGCTGGGCGGCCATTGATTTCAGACTGTTGGCGAAGCGAATCAGCGCTTTACGGCGGTCCTCGTTCAGAAGTCCCATTTTGAACAGCAGTCTGGATGTCTTGAAGCGCAGCTGGTTATAGCGGTTGCTGGTAGTCAGGTTGAAAAGGTACTGCTTCATGCCGCCTACACTTCTGTCTATCGACATGTCATTGTCGTTGAGAATGATAAGAAGGTTGTTAGGAGTAGACGAAGCGTTGTTCAGTCCTTCGAAAGCCAGGCCGCCGCTCATGCTTCCGTCGCCGATGATGGCGACCACGTGTCGGTCTTTCTCCCCCTTTTCGGCAGCGGCAACGGCCATGCCCAGGGCTGCGGAGATTGAATTGGACGCATGTCCGCAGGCGAACGTGTCATAGTCGCTCTCCTCCGGCGAGGGAAAAGGACGGATGCCCTTGAACTTGCGGTTGGTGGAGAATGCTTCACGGCGTCCGGTCAGTATCTTGTGCCCGTACGCCTGATGGCCTACATCCCAGACTATGCGGTCGTACGGAGTATTGAATACGTAGTGCAAGGCAACGGTCAGCTCTACCGTGCCCAGACTGGCTGCGAAATGTCCGGGGTTACACGAAACCTCCTTTATAATGTCTTGCCTCAATTCTTTACAGACTTCAGGAAGCTCTTCTACGCTGAGTTGGCGTAAATCCCCGGGAAATGTAATGGTGTTAAGCAAGTTATATGTTGTTGGTTCTGTTCTCATTTCTAATCTGAAGATTACAAAATGCAAAAGTAGCAAAAGAAAACGGATGACGGGAAGTTTTAGAAGGAAAAAAAGCCTCTTTTGTTCACTTCTGTTTTTAGAGCTTGTTCCAGAAACTGTTTTGTTTTTATTAAGAGCTTGTTTAAATTTTCTTGGAAAATGCTCATAAGAAATTATTTCAGGAAATTTTAAACAGGCTCTAAGCAATGATTAAAAAATGACTTAGGATAAACCCGTTGGCGGAATTATAGTCAAATAGAAATGACTTGCGAAGAAAAGAGGTGAAATAGAGAGTAACTTAACTCTCCTCCCCGGAGGAGGAGAGTTAAGTTACTTCACGTTTTTTGCAAACCAATCTTGTTCTGCTACAACTGCCTGGGCAAATGCACGCACCGGTTTTAGCTTGTCCTGTTTTTCAGTCCGCTCCTTATCCGCTCCTTGTCTGCTCCGGGCTTTCTCCGTATCTATATGTACGGACCATATACGGAGCATATACGGACCAGGTACGGAGCGGGTGGTAAGATGTCTCATTTATCAGGTTTTGCGCATGATTTAATCCTGCCGACAGGTTCGTAGAATGAATAGCCAAACAAAACTTGGATTATTTACTTGTAAAGGTCTTGAAAGGGCTGGAAGTCTAATGGAGGCAAACAAGAAAATGTCCTAAGTTATTTTTTAATCATTACTAAAAGGAAAATTTAAACAGACCCTAAACTTGATGTCTGTTGAAAAATACAGCTTTACAAATTGAATTTTCGTATCTTTGTGGCGTAGCAAGCAGTTGGTACATCCTTTTTTCCCGAAAGTGAATGGTTTATTTATTCCGAGCTTATGAATCTTTATACGCCTGTAGAAGTAGTTTCCAGTATGCCCCTTCTTTCGCAAGAGAATAATCTGTTGCTGATGGGTTCTTGTTTTGCGTCCGAGATGGGGCAAAGGCTGGCGGATGCCAAGTTCCGTTGTGACGTCAATCCTTACGGTGTGCTTTATAATCCGTTTTCCATTTCTGCGGCATTGCGTGAAATCATTGCGGGCAGATGCTACAATGAAAACGATATTTTTCTCTTTCATGAACTTTGGCACAGTGCCATGCATCATGGTAGTTTTTCCTCAGTCTCTGCAGAGGAAACATTGGCAGGCATTAACGGACGTTTGAACAGTGCCCATGAAAGACTGGACCGGTTGGATTGTCTGCTGCTGACTTTCGGCTCTGCCTGGGTTTATGAAAATAAAAAGACGGGAACTGTAGTTGCCAATTGTCATAAGCAACCTGAGTCCTGCTTTACCCGCCGTATGCTTTCTGTCAGTGAAATAGTATCTGATTACACCTCTTTGCTTTCCGGCTTGCTGGCGCGGATTCCCCGGCTGAAAGTATTGTTCACGGTCAGCCCCATCCGCCACGTGCGCGACGGAATGCATGCCAACCAGCTCAGTAAAGCTACCTTGCTACTTGCCGTGAACCAGTTGCAAGCCGCTTTCCCGGAACATGTTTTCTATTTTCCGGCTTATGAGCTGCTGCTCGACGAGCTTCGTGACTATCGCTTCTATGCAGAAGACATGGTGCATCCTTCCGAAACAGCCATTCGCTATGTTTGGGAACGGTTTACCCGGTCGTGCATCTCTGCCGATGCGTTACGGATTATGGAAGAAAGTGAAAATATCCGTAAGATGTTGTCACATAAGCCATTTTATCCCGCTTCAGAAGAGTATAAGCGTTTTTTAGGACAAATTGTGTTAAAAATAGACCAACTTAACGGAAAATACCCGTACTTAGATTTCCAAAAAGAGAGAGAAATATGTCGTATTCGATTGAAAGCATAACCGAAAGTATTGGCGCACGGCGTATGGGAAACGCGCCGGCTACCATAGACTGGCTGCTCACTGACAGCCGTTCCCTGAATTTTCCTGAGGAAACATTATTCTTTGCCTTGACCACCAAGAGGAATGACGGTGCGCGCTATATTGCAGATTTATATGCCCGTGGAGTACGTAATTTTGTGCTTAGCGAAGAAAACTTTAGATTAATTGACAATGGACAATTGACAATTGACAATGCTATGCAGCGTGATGATGTGCAGGCAATTGTCAATTGTCAATCGTCAATTGTCAATTATCTCATCGTTCCCAACCCGCTGAAAGCCTTGCAGAAACTGGCGGAACAGCATCGGAACCGGTTCCAGATACCGGTCATCGGTATTACGGGAAGCAACGGTAAGACCGTTGTGAAGGAATGGCTGCACCAGTTGCTCAGTCCGGAACGTGCCATTATCCGTTCTCCCCGCAGTTATAACTCCCAGATTGGAGTGCCTTTGTCTGTGTGGCAGATGAACGAACAGTCCGAACTTGCTATTTTTGAAGCCGGTATTTCCGAGCCGGGGGAAATGCGTGCTTTGCAGAACATCATCAAGCCTACCATAGGTATCCTGACCAATATAGGAGGGGCTCACCAGGAAAATTTCTTCTCGTTGCAGGAGAAATGCATGGAGAAGCTGACGCTTTTCAAGAATTGTGATGTAGTGATTTATAATGGTGACGATGAGTTCGTCAGCAACTGTGTGGCGAAGTCCATGCTGTCTGCACGTGAGATTGCGTGGAGCCGGAAAGATATGGAACGTCCTCTATATATAAGTAAGGTGGAGAAACGGGATGACTGTACTGTCATTTCCTACCGCTATCTGGATATGGACAATACGTTTACTCTACCGTTCATAGATGATGCTTCCATCGAGAATTCGCTGAACTGCCTGGCCGCATGCCTCTATCTGATGCTTCCTGCCGAACAGATTACAGAACGTATGGCAAGGCTGGAACCCATCGCCATGCGGCTGGAAGTCAAGGAGGGAAAAAATAACTGTCTGTTGATTAACGACAGTTATAATTCTGACCTTGGCTCATTGGATATTGCACTCGATTTTCTTTACCGCCGTTCGCAAAGTAAGGGATTGAGGCGGACTTTGGTCCTTTCGGATATATTGGAGACCGGTCAGAATACGCCGACACTTTACCGACAAGTGGCACAGCTGGTAAACAGCCGCGGCATTGAACGCATCATAGGTGTAGGAAATGAAATATCTTCCTGCGCTGCACGTTTTAATATAGAGAAGACCTTTTATCCGGATACAGAGGCCTTGATACGTGCCATCCAGCGTGGGGAACTTCGCCTTGAAAACGAAATTATTCTGATTAAGGGTGCACGTAAGTTCGGTTTTGACTCCTTGACGGAAGTATTGGAGAAGAAGGTGCACGAAACCATCCTGGAGGTTAACCTTGGAGCGATGATTGCCAATCTGAACTATTATCGTGGCAAGCTGAAGCCGGAAACAAAGATGGTCTGCATGGTGAAAGCCTCCGCTTACGGTGCAGGTTCTTATGAAATAGCCAAAACTTTGCAGGAACATCATGTCGATTATCTTGCCGTGGCGGTTGCCGACGAAGGCTCCGAACTCCGCAAAGCGGGCATCACTGCAAGCATCATTATCATGAATCCTGAGATGACTGCTTTCAAGACCATGTTCGATTACAAGCTGGAGCCCGAAGTATATAGCTTCCATCTGCTGGACGCCCTGATTAAAGAAGCGGAAAAGGAAGGTATCACAAACTTCCCCATCCACATAAAGCTGGATACCGGTATGCACCGCCTGGGGTTTGCTCCGGAGGATATGCCCCGGCTGATAGAACGGCTGAAGGGACAGAATGCCGTGATTGCCCGTTCTGTCTTCTCGCATTTGGTAGGGAGCGATTCGCAACAATTCGACAGTTTTACACGCCGGCAGATAGAAATGTTCGAGAAAGCGTCCATGGAATTGCAGGAGGCTTTTCCGCATAAGATACTTCGCCATATCTGCAATTCCGCAGGTATCGAGCGTTTCCCGGGGGCGCAATTCGATATGGTGCGCCTGGGTATCGGCCTCTATGGTGTCAATCCCATAGACAATTCCATTATGAACAATGTGAGCACGTTGAAGACTACCATCCTCCAGATACGTGATGTTCCCGAAGAGGATACGGTGGGCTATAGCCGGAAAGGGCATCTCACCCGTCCGTCGCGTATAGCGGCTCTTCCCATCGGTTACGCCGACGGCCTGAACCGCCATCTTGGAAACGGACATGCCTATTGTCTTGTAAACGGCCAACGGGCAGCCTATGTAGGGAATATCTGCATGGATGTCTGTATGATTGACGTAACGGACATCGATTGCAAGGAGGGTGACAGTGTGGAAATTTTTGGTGACCATCTGCCTATAACCGTTCTTTCCGATGTACTCGAAACTATTCCTTATGAGGTGTTGACAAGCGTTTCTACGCGGGTAAAACGTATTTATTATCAAGACTGAAGATAGGGGTCAGGGATTAGGGATTAGGGATTGCGATAAAATTAATCCTTAATCCTTAATCCCTAATCCTTAATTTTCCTATCTTTGCACTATAATTAATCAGATATAACTATGACAAACTTACTTTTATTAGGCTTTCTGCCCAGCGGTTCCGAATGGATAATTATTGCATTGGTCATCTTACTGTTGTTTGGCGGTAAGAAAATTCCCGAATTGATGCGTGGTTTGGGCAAAGGAGTGAAGAGCTTCAAGGATGGTGTGAATGAAGCCAAAGAAGAGATAAACAAGGCTCAGGAAGAACTGGATAAACCGGCTGAAAAGAAATAAAGGAACGAGGGTATTTACTATTTGACGATTTACTATTTACTATTTGATACTCTGAGAAGTTCAGGAGTATGGGTAGGCTTGTTGCCTTTTCCACAGCGCAGCCCAAATAGTAAATAGTAAATTGTCAAATAGTAAATCCCCACAGCGCAGCCCAAATAGTAAATAGTAAATTGTCAAATAGTAAATCCCTTTATGTCGGAAAAAGAACTAACCTTTTGGGACCACTTGGACGAGTTGCGCCGGGTGTTGTTCCGTGTACTCGGTGTGTGGTTTGTATTGGCTATCGGTTATTTTATCGCCATGCCTTATCTGTTTGACAATGTGATATTGGCTCCTTGCCATAACGACTTCATTTTCTATGACTTGTTGCGCTGGATAGGGCAGAGACTGGACTTGCAGGATGAATTCTTTACCCAGGAGTTTCATGTGAAGCTCGTCAATATCAATCTTGCCGCACCGTTCTTTGTCCACATGTCTACCGCTTTCTGGATGTCGGTGGTAACGGCTGCTCCTTATATTTTCTATGAAATCTGGCGCTTTGTAAGCCCTGCCCTCTATCCAAACGAGCGTAAAGGGGTGAGGAAAGCGCTGGGTATAGGTACAGTGATGTTCTTCATCGGTGTGTTGCTGGGGTATTTTATGGTCTATCCGCTGACATTGCGTTTCCTTTCCACTTATCAATTGAGCGCAGCCATCGAGAATCAAATTTCCCTGAACTCGTACATCGACAATTTCATGATGCTGGTGCTTTGCATGGGACTGGCATTCGAACTGCCGCTGGTGACATGGCTGCTTTCCCTGCTGGGACTGGTGCACAAGACCTTTTTGCGGAAATACCGCCGTCATGCTGTTGTCATCATTGTTATTGCCTCGGCCATCATTACTCCGACCGGTGACCCGTTTACCTTGACAGTAGTGGCGGTACCGCTTTATCTGCTCTATGAGTTGAGTATCCTGATGATAAAGGATAAAAAGACTGATGATGAAGCGGAAGAAGTGGAGACAGAGGAATGATGGATTGTGAAGTAAAGGAATATTTTAGTATATTGCTGGAAGCCTGCCACGTTGAGGAAATCTCCTTGGACGTGGCCTACCGGCAATTGCGCGAGTTGCTGGAGCGTTTGTGCCGTACACAGATGCCCGACGGCAGCTTGCAGATGACGGACCTTTCTGCACGTATCAGTTTCGTGGCTTCGAAGGCCGGACTTTCCACCGTGGAACAGAACCGTCTGCATACCTTCCGGCTGACCTCCAATGCTATTCTGAACCGCCAGGCGGAACCGCAACGTGAACAGTTGTTGCGTGATGCCAAAACACTGTCATTCTTTATCAAGCGCTTGACGGGGGAGGAGATACCTGCCGAACTTTATCGCCTGCTACCCCGTGCGGATGCCACCTATATAGTGGCACCGCCTGCCAAAGAACGGATAAAGCGCATGCGTGTCTGTTTTCAGTATGCCGATGATACTTATTTATATGTACTGCCCGTAGACACTGTGGCCGATGAGCCGTTGCGTGTCCGTTATAATGTACCTCAGATTAATGAAGAGTTTGCAGAAACCTGCCGGATTCTGTGGCGGCATGCCCAGGTCAATCTGCTGGATGTTACGGTGGACGAAGTCGGCATACTCACCCCTTCCTTTATTATACTTGAGCCCGATTACTTGATAGACATCAGTTCGCTTGCCGAATGCTTCAAGGATTACGGGCATCATCCTGCCAACTATATCCTGGCACGGCTCCAGTCGCCGGACAATACCCGTCCGTTACTGTTGGGTAATATTGCCAACCTCTTTCTGGACGAATGGATTCATGCCAAGGAGGCACCCGATTATTTGGCATGCATGAAGAAGGCCTTCCGTTCTTATCCCATCGAGCTGGCAGCATGTGCCGACCTGCGCGACCGGGAGAAGGAAGCTGAATTCTTTTCCGATTGCAAGCGCCATTTCGATAATATCCACCGGACGGTGACAGAAACATTCCGTGCATCCGGCTATGAGCTCGATAGGACTGATGCCGTGCTGGAACCCTCTTACATCTGTGAAGCATTGGGCTTGCAAGGGCGTTTGGACTACATGCAGCGGGATATGACCTCGTTCATTGAAATGAAGTCCGGTAAGGCGGACGAGTATTCCATCCGTGGTAAGGTGGAGCCTAAAGAAAACAATAAGGTGCAGATGTTGCTCTATCAGGCTGTGTTGGAGTATTCTATGGGAATGGACCATCGACGTGTAAAGGCCTACCTGTTCTATACCCGTTATCCGTTGCTTTATCCGGCACGCCCTTCGTGGGCAATGGTGCGCCGTGTGATGGATGTGCGTAACCGGATTGTAGCCAATGAATATGGCATCCAGTTACGGAACAGCCCGCAGTATACGGCAGAGCGCCTGAAAGACATCCATCCGGACACCTTGAACGAGCGCGGTTTGGACAATACCTTGTGGAAACGCTTCCTTTACCCCTCCATTGATGCCGTAGCGCAACGCATCCGTTCGCTTTCGTTGTTGGAACAAAGCTATTTTTATACGCTTTATAATTTTATAACCAAGGAACTCTATACCTCCAAATCCGGTGATGTGGATTATGAAGGGCGTACCGGCGCTGCCGCCCTCTGGCTTTCCACACTGGCTGAGAAATGTGAGGCAGGTGAAATTTTGTACGATTTGGTTATTTGCGAGAATCATGCGGCAGATGCGCATAAACCGTATTTGTCACTCAGAACGAAGCAAATGGTTGCTTCCCGGCAGGAGCGGGTTCTGCCCAATTTCCGCCAGGGTGATGCGGTGGTTCTTTACGAACGGAATACGGATACCGACAACGTTACCAACAAGATGGTGTTTAAAGGTAATATAGAGCGCATATCCGATGACGAGGTCTGTATCCGTCTTCGTGCCACTCAGCAGAATGCGGGTGTGTTGCCTGCTGCCAGCCTCTATGCCATAGAGCACGACTATATGGACACCTCCTTTCGTAGCATGTATCTGGGACTTTCCGCTTTCCTTTCTGCCACTCAAAGACGGCGTGATTTGTTGTTGGGGCAGCGCCCTCCCGAGTTCGATGCTTCTTTGGATGCCGCTATTGCGACCGCTTCGGATGATTTTTCGCGGATTACTCTGAAAGCGCAGGCTGCCCGCGACTATTTCCTTTTAATCGGTCCGCCGGGTACCGGCAAGACCTCCCGCGCGCTGCGGGGCATGGTAGAAGCCTTTTACCGGGAGGGGAAACAGATTCTGCTTCTTTCGTATACCAATCGTGCCGTAGATGAAATCAGTAAGGCACTGGCTTCCATTGAGCCTGAAATAGACTTTATCCGTCTGGGCAGTGAGTTGTCTTGCGATGAGTCATTCCGCCCGTATCTGATTGAGAATGTGTTGGAACCTTGTGCCACTCGGCGGCAGGTGCAGGAGCGCATTGCCCGTTGCCGTGTTTTTGTCGGTACGGTTGCCACGCTTTCTTCCAAGACCGAGCTTTTCCGGTTGAAGACTTTCGATGTAGCGATTGTGGATGAGGCTACCCAAATTTTGGAACCACAACTGCTGGGGTTGCTCTGTACCCGCAATCCCGCAGGCGCGGATGCCATCGGCAAATTTATTTTGATAGGTGACCATAAGCAGCTGCCCGCAGTGGTCTTGCAGTCGTCCGAGCAGTCGGAAGTGTGTGACGAAGCTTTGCAGGCCATCGGATTGTATAATTTGAAAGATTCCCTTTTTGAACGCCTTTATAGGAATCTCTCCAAGGAAAGTGCCAATCGCCAGGCATTAACCTCTCATTCTTCATTCCTTATCCCTCATCCCTCCTACGACATGCTCTGTCGTCAGGGTCGTATGAATATCGAGGTAGCCTTGTTTCCTAACCGGGCTTTTTACGGTGGTCTGCTGGAACCGGTTGGTCTGCCGCACCAGCAGGGCGAGCTGACTCTTGCTCCTGAGCTGTGTGATTGTGAGTTTGCCGGCTTGCTGACTCGTCGTGTCGCTTTTCTGCCTGCCGCAGTCGAACCGCAGGCACAGTCGGCCAAGATGAACCATTCGGAGGCGCGGATTGTGGCACGGTTGGCATCGGCTGTCTATCGGCAGTATGCAGCTGTTTCCGGTTTCAACCCGGCTGTCACTTTAGGTGTCATCACTCCTTATCGTAGTCAGATAGCCTTGATTAAAAAAGAGATTGCCGCTTTGGGTATTGCTCCTTTGGAGGATATATTGGTAGACACTGTGGAACGCTTCCAAGGTAGCGAACGGGATGTCATTATCTACTCTTTCTGTGTGAACCGGGCTTATCAGTTGAAGTTTCTGGCAAATATGACGGAGGAAAACGGTACTCGGATTGACCGGAAATTGAATGTTGCCCTTACTCGTGCCCGCAAGCAGATGTTTATGACAGGAGTGCCGCAACTATTGAAACTTAATCCTATTTATGCCGAGCTCTTGTCTGTAGTTTGCCATTCGTAACCGTCTTATTTAGTAAATCTTAAATATTTTCTGCTTCTTTATAGAGTTTATTAATAACGCTGTGTGAGATAAACCATTATCTTTGCATCACGTTTTTTTCATAGAGATTTAGATTTAAGGTTAGAAGAATTGTGGAAGTCGTGAGACTTCCCTTTTTTTCATCTTAAATTGTGTTCCATTTACAGTTTTTTGTTTTTGACTGTAATTGAACGAAAAAAGCCTTTTCGTGAGAAAAGGCTTTTTGAATTTAGTCCACTATAATCGGTTTGTACTTCGGAACCAGTGCCTTCATGATGCACCAGCCTATCAAGTAGGACACTGCACATACACAGAAGATGATGAAGTATCCGGCAGGCTTGCCCTGGAATCCAAGAAATACCATTTGTGTCTTGTCAGCATGGTCAAACAGCAAACCGGAACTCATGTTGATGAGGAATGAGCCGATACCGCCCGCCATACCTCCGATTCCCACAATGGTGGCAATGGTGCTTTTGGGAAACATATCACCTACCACAGAATAGATATTGGCCGACCAGGACTGATGGGCAGCGCCTGCAATACCTATGATGATAATCGGGAACCAATAGGCTTGTTCGCCAAATACTTCCTTGTTGCCCAATGGCTGTGCAAACAATGCCAATAGCGGGAACAGTGCGAAGATGAACATGGCTTGCATGCGTGCGGCGTAGGGATTCTTACCGGTTTTGTTGATAATGATGGTGGGTAATTTCCCGCCATAGATGGACAACATCGTGATGGCATAGAGCACAAAGATAAGCATCTGTGCTGTGGGAGTATCTGAGGAGAATCCGTAAACGTCCGAGATGTATGCAGGTGCCCAGAAGAGGAAGAACCACCATACGCCGTCAGTCATGAACTTGCCGAAAAATACAGCCCAGGTCTGCGGATATTTGAAACATTGCAGGAAAGAAATGCTCTTTTCGTCTTTGCTTGCCGGAGCAGTCGCCTTTTTACTCTCCTCGTTGTCTTTGTCTTGTTCTATATATGCCAGCTCAGCTGCGTTTACGTGTGGATTTTCATCAGGTTTCTTGTACATGAACATCCACAGTCCCATCCAGATGAAGCCCAATCCGCCGATAACGATAAAAGCCATTTCCCAGCCGTTGCCCACGCCCATGCGTTGGAAGTAGCGGGCCAGGTAGGGATACATAATGGGGCTATCAGTGCTCCGATGGTAGAGCCGGCATTGAAGATGGAAGTAGAGAAGGCACGGTCTTTCTTGGGGAAATATTCGGCCGTCACCTTGATGGCGGCAGGAAAGTTTCCTGCTTCACCGATGCCCAGTATGATACGGGCGGCAATGAAGTAGTAAACGCTGGTGATGGCTATGGTAGAGGCCAATGCACCGGTAGCGCTAATCATGTTGGCGGCATTTTCAATGCCGAGGGTCATTTCTGTGGCAAGTCCGCAGAGGGCGTGCATACAAGCGCCGATAGACCATACGGCAATGGCCCATAAATACCCTTTTTTCGTTCCCATCCAGTCGATGAAACGTCCGGCAAACAGATTGCCTAAGGCATAGACGATGGAAAAGATAGCTGTGATGTAGCCGTAGTGTGTATCGGTCCAGTGGAATTCGGGGGAGATGAAATCTTTCCAGGTCAATGAAAGAACCTGGCGGTCGAGGTAGTTGACGGTTGTCGCGAAGAATAGCATGGCGCAGATAATCCAACGGTAATTGGTCATCCGCCCCGTGGTGTTTTGAAATGTACTCATGATAATAGATTTATATTTTGATGCAAATGTAGGGGTTTGTGTGTTGTTTGAGGTGTAATATTTGGTAAAAAGGATGTAGAAAATGACAAAAATAGGCATGGATTATTTATGTCCATGCCTATCGGACGTTGCAGGGCAACTTTATTTCATATCGATGTATTTGATTTCGTCTTTATCGCTGTATTTCAGGTTTTCACCGCCCATACCCCAGATGAAAGTATAGTTGCTGGTTCCGGCAGCAGCGTGGATGGACCATTCGGGAGAAGTGATAGCTTGTTCGTTGTGCAGCCATATCAGACGTTCTTCCTGCGGTTCGCCCATCAAGTGACAGATAGCGTTGCCGGGTTTCAGGTTGAAGTAATAGTAAGCTTCCATGCGGCGAGTGTGTGTGTGGGCAGGCATGGTATTCCATACAGAACCGGGAGCCAGTTCAGTGAGTCCCATCTGCAACTGGTTGGTACCACCGTCTTTCACTCTTTCCAGTACATCTTTCACAATCAGCTGGTTTACGATACGGTCGTTGCTGTCCTCCATTTTTCCATAATGGTCGGAGATGCCCAGTGCATATTTCTTGGGGTTGGCTTTCTGAAGCTTGGCATCGGTAGTAATCAGCTGGGTAACATAGGCTTGTAGGCCGGAGCCGAGTTGATGTAGAACTTGGCAGGATTGGTAGCGTCGTTGCTTTTGAAGGTTACTTCCTTATTTCCGCAGCTACGTAAAGGGCTTCCTTATACTTCATGGGGTATTCCTTACCGTCTACAGTGACCACTCCGTCACCACCGGTATTGATGACACCCAGTTCGCGGCGTTCGAGGAAGTAAGTGATTTCCGGACCCAGTTCACGGAACACTTCCAACTTCAATGTCTTGTTCACCGGCATGGCGCCACCGTAAATCAATCGGTCGTAGAGGGTGTAGGTTACGTTGATTTCGTCCGGAGCCATGACTTTGTCCATCATGAATCTGCTGCGCAGAAGTTCCGTGTCATAATGCTTCACATCCTGCGGATGGCAGGCGGTCTGCACTTTGTAATTCACTTGGGCATTGGCTGCCATGGCAGCTGCTCCCATCATAAATGCAAGTACTAACTTTTTCATAATCCGTTACTATTTAATTTTTAACTTTTAATTTTTGATTGATTTCTGGTATTTGATGATGGCACGACGGTTCATAATCATCAGGAACAATGTGCATAATACAAGGATACCGGAGCCTATCCATTTCAACGAGTAGGTCAGGTGGAAAATGACCCAAGCGAAGGGGCTGGATGCAAAATCCAGTGCGCCGCCTTCAAAGCCGGCGGGGATATTCACGGCAGCATCTTGTGTCTTCTCGTATACATCGTGGGCTGCTTGTGTGAAATAGGGGGCGAGGTCTGTTACGAAATAAAGACCGATGGTCAGTACAACGAGTCCGATGATGAACGTCTTTACTACATTTCCTTTCGTGATGGGCAGTACCAGCGGGAAAAGGTAGAACATTCCGGCCAATGATGCCAGAGGCAGGAACTGGTTACCCGGCAGGATGACAGCCAGCAATATGGTTACGGGAATCAGCAGCAGGGAAACCACCAGCGTTGCAGGATGGCCGATAACCAATGCAGGACTCATGCCGATGTTCAGGCCGACAGCACCTTTGAATTTCTTGGCAATCAGCTCGCGGGTAGCATCGGAAATAGGCTTCAAGCCTTCGATGAACAAAGCAGTGATACGCGGAATCAGCTCCATTACGGCGCCCATCTTGATACCCAAGCCTAATATATAAGGTATCTTGTCTACCAGTTCCTGACCGTTCTTGCAAGACAAGGTACCGATACCGCAACCGACCAGAATACCCAGGAACAAAGGCTCACCCAGCAAGCCGAATTTCTTCTTCATGCCTTCCGCATCGATGTTCAATTTGTCAAAACCGGGGATTTTGTCCAATGCTTTATTGATGACTACGGCAAATGGTACGAAACCTGCGCAGAAAGGCTGTGGAATGGAGATACCCTCCATCTTGTCGTAAAATCTCTGGAATTTGTCGGCGGTATAGTCGGCCATAATCAGGGTAATGATGTAGCAGATGATAGCGGCGAAGAAGCCCCACCAGATATTGTCGCTGGCAAAATAAACGACTGCGCCGATAAATGCGAAATGCCAGTAGTTCCAAAGGTCGATATTGACCGTACGGGTTGTTTTCGTTAATAACATCAGAAGATTTACTCCCAAACATACCGGAATGATGAATGCACCTACCGATGTGTTATAGGCTACAGCCGCAGCTGCGGGCCATCCCATGTCGAATACCTTCAACTGAAGGCCGTAAATTTCAACGACTTGGCTCAAGGCAGGACCGAGGCTGCTGGTCAACAACGCAGTGACGACCGACAGACCTACGAAACCGACACCTACCAGCAGACCGCTCTTTAGTGCCTTACTGAACTTAATGCCGATGCATACACCCAAAATTGTAAAGATTATAGGCATCATCACTGCTGCTCCTAAGCCGATGATATAACCAAAAACTTGTTCCATTCTCTTGTGATTTAATTAGGTAATTGAGTTTGTTTTTGCAATAGTATGAATTAAAAACCGGGTCAAAAATAAGACCTTTTCTCAATTAATCAAACTTGAAAAGCATAATTATTAGTAAATGGGACGATTTTGGACGAAATTGGTCGTTATCGTGCACAAAATTGCTCGTTTCCGCACACGAAAACCAAATAATACACCCTCTGTGTTGAAAAGTACACATTCGTTTGGAAAGAAAGCATTACTTTTGTTCTTAGAAATAAAACTGGTCTAATACAAAAAAATGAATGACTGCATGAAGAATAATTCAATTTGTAAATTTATTGTATCTGCAATACTGTTGGCTTTCCCGTTGGGGATGTGGGCGCAACGTGTAAGTAGTGAACAGCCTTGGTCTGTGCGTATGGTAGAGTCGGAAATGATTCGATGTCCGGAATCATGGCAGCTCGATTTTCAACCGAGACTGAAATGGGATTATTGCCACGGGCTGGAATTGCAATCTATGTTGGATGTGTATGACCGCTATGGAGATGAGAAAATTTATGATTATGCTTTGGCATATGCTGATACGATGGTGAATGCTGATGGGAGTATCAAAATGTACAAGCGTGAAGAGTTCAGCCTTGACCGCATCAACTCCGGTAAGTTTATCTTCCGTATTTACGAGCAGACAAAAGACGAAAAATACAAGAAGGCATTGGCACTGATGCGCAGCCAGCTTGACGACCATCCGCGTAATGAGGACGGTGGGTTTTGGCACAAGAAGATTTATCCGCATCAGGTGTGGTTGGACGGTATCTACATGGGGGCGCCTTTCTATGCTGAATATGCCTACCGCAATAATCGGGTGGAAGATTATGCGGACGTAATCAACCAGTTCCTAATGGCAGCCCGTCATACTTACGACCCTGAAACAGACTTGTATCGCCATGCTTGTGATGTAAGTCGGAAGGAACGCTGGTCGGACAAGGAAACGGGACAGTCTCTCCATAGCTGGGGACGCGCAATGGGCTGGTATGCCATGGCATTTGTCGATGCACTTGATTTTATTCCGCCGCATGAGGCGGGAAGGGATTCAATGTTGGTGATATTCAATCATCTGGCCGATATGGTGAAACGTCTGCAAGATGACAAGACCGGGCTGTGGTACCAGGTGTTGGACAAAAGCGGTGAGCCGGGCAACTATCTGGAGTCTTCTTGTTCTGCCATGTTTGTCTATTCTCTGTTCAAGGGAGTGCGTAAAGGGTATCTCGACAAATCCTATCTGGACGTGGCTGTCAAAGGGTATCAAGGTATTCTCGACCACTTTATCGAAGTGGATAAGAATGGTGTCGTTTCCATTACCCGGGCATGTGCCGTAGCTGGATTGGGGGGGAAGAACTACCGTTCGGGAGACTATGATTATTATATCAACGAGACAATCCGCAATAATGACCCCAAAGCAGTCGGCCCGTTTATTCTGGGTTCATTGGAGTGGGAACGTCTTCAAGAGGTTAAGGAAACCGTTAACCGGAAATGAAAAGGTTGCTACAGTGTACATTCATGGCAGCATTGCTTTGCTTGGCAATGCCGTTGTCCGCACAAACGGATTGGAAACGTCATATCGTGGTAGCGTGTGATGGGGCAGGAGACTACCGTACCTTGACGGAAGCCATGGAGGGTATTCGCGCTTTTATGGACTATAAGGTGACGGTATTCATCAAAGACGGCATATACAGGGAAAAGGTGATTGTTCCGTCTTGGATTGAAAATGTGGAGTTTGTGGGTGAGAGTGTGGAGAATACTGTCATTACGTATGACGACCATGCCAATATCAATAAAATGGGAACTTTCCGTACCTATACCCTGAAGGTAGAGGGGAGTGGCATTACTTTCAGGAATCTTACGATAGAGAATAATGCCCCCCGCCTGGGGCAGGCAGTGGCTCTTCATACGGAAGGCGATCGCCTGATATTTGCAGATTGCCGTTTCCTGGGAAATCAGGACACCGTTTATACTGGAGCGGGCGGTACCCGTCTCTTCTTTTTGAATTGTTATATAGAAGGCACTACGGATTTTATCTTCGGTCCTTCCACTGCCTTGTTCGAGGGATGTACCGTTCATAGCAAGATGAATTCGTATATTACGGCAGCATCCACTCCGGCAGATGTTGAGGTGGGGTATGTATTCAAAAACTGTAAGCTGACGGCTGCTCCCGGTGTGGACAAGGTTTATCTGGGTCGCCCGTGGCGTCCTTATGCAGCCACAGTGTTCATCGATTGCGAACTGGGCAAGCACGTTTGTCCGGCTGGCTGGGACAATTGGCGCAATCCGGCGAATGAGAAAACTGCCCGTTATGCCGAATATGGAAGTACGGGGGAAGGTGGAGTTGCTGAAGGACGCGTGCGGTGGGCCAGGCAATTGTCTCAGGAAGAAGCAGAAAAGTACAATGATATAAAGTTCATTTTCAGACTATGCGGAGACTGGAATCCGGAAATATAACCATATCTTATTAATATCATCATGAAACATAAATTGATTCTGTTCTTAGGCTTGTTCTTTCTGTTCTCGGCTTTTAAGTCCGATAGACCGGTTGTCACCATCTTTATGATTGGTGATTCTACAATGGCCGACAAAAATTTGACGGGAGGTAATCCTGAAAGAGGCTGGGGACAAATGTTGCCCGGTTATTTTTCTGAAGACATATTGGTGGATAACCATGCTGTGAATGGCCGTAGTTCCAAGAGCTTTATTGATGAGGGACGTTGGGACAAGGTGCTTTCTTTAATTAAGAAAGGAGACTACGTCTTTATACAATTTGGGCATAACGATGAGAAACCGGAAGCAGCCCGTCACACAGCCCCGGGAAGTACCTTTGATGCGAACTTGCGTAAATTTGTTGACGAGACACGTGCCAAAGGCGGAATCCCGGTATTGTTCAATTCCATTGTAAGGCGTAAATTTGGTTTAACTGCCGATGCGCAGACGGTGAAAGATGCCGTTAATCAGGATGATTTCCGCAATGATGCCAATCCGGATGCCAAACGGGATGCTTCTGCTGCCGTACATCCCAAAGAGGGCAATACGCTGATTGATACTCATGGGGCTTATCTGGAGTCTCCACGCAATGTGGCTAAGGAACTGAATGTGCCGTTTGTAGATATGAATAAAATTACCCACGACCTGGTAGAGGGATTGGGACCTGAGAAGTCGAAGAAACTCTTTATGTGGATAGCTCCCAACGCGGTTCCTGCTATGCCTAAAGGTCGTGAAGACAATACTCATCTCAATGTATACGGTGCTCGCGTTATAGCCGGGCTGACGGTGGATGCCATTGCCGGGGCTGTACCGGAGTTGGCACAATATGTCCGTCACTACGATTTTGTGGTAGCCCAGGACGGAAGCGGCGATTTCTTTACTGTGCAGGAGGCTATCGATGCAGTACGACTTCCGTAAGGGGGTACGTACTACCATTTTGGTGCGAAAAGGAATCTATAAGGAAAAGCTCGTAGTTCCCGAAAGCAAAATCAACGTCTCGTTGTTGGGACAGGAGGGTACTGTCCTTTCTTATGACGACTATGCCGATAAGCCCAACCGCTTTGGGGAGAACAAGGGGACTTCCGGCTCTTCATCCTGCTATATCTATGCTCCCGATTTCTATGCGGAGAACATTACTTTTGAAAACAGTTCCGGTCCGGTAGGGCAGGCTGTGGCATGTTTTGTCAGTGCCGACCGTGTGTACTTCAAGAATTGCCGCTTCTTTGGTTATCAGGATACGCTTTATACTTACGGTAAGGGTGTCCGGCAGTATTTTGAAGATTGCTATATAGAGGGTACGGTCGATTTTATTTTCGGATGGTCTGTTGCGGTATTCAATCGTTGCCACATCCATAGCAAGGGCAATGGTTATGTAACGGCCCCTTCCACGGATAAAGGGCAGAAGTACGGGTATGTTTTTTATGACTGCAAGTTGACGGCAGATTCCGGTGTGGACAATGTATATCTTTCCCGCCCTTGGCGTCCTTATGCGCAAGCCGTTTTCATCCATTGTGAATTGGGTAGGCACATCTTGCCTGCCGGGTGGAACAATTGGGGCAACAAGGCGAATGAGAAGACGGCTTTCTATGCCGAGTACGAGAGCCGTGGTGAGGGGGCCAATCCCCGTGTACGTGCCTCTTTCTCTCACCAACTGAGGGGATGGAGGGGTATAAGATGGAGGATGTGCTTGAAGGGCTTGATGGATGGAATCCAGTGAAGAATGGCAATGGATTACTGAATGTCAGGCGATAGACAGTTA